>JBJHDF010000008.1:0-133448 GCA_050486405.1 Marinimicrobium sp.
TAGTATTCAGTTGGACACTCTTCACCATACTGCCCTGGAGGATTATATCCATCAGCTTTTAATATCTCATTAGAGGCGAAAATCAAATCGCTTTAAGCTAAGGAGTCCGAGCAATGGCGGTCCATGCTCCTTTGGCCTCAGAATCCCACTTCTCATTCATGGCGAAGTATATCCAATGCTTTCCAGACGGGGAAATATCAGATCTCCTTTCATAGATTCGGCCTTTAAGCCACTGGGAGATTTCAAAGACGTTTTTCCTTCCATTCCAAGCAAGTATACAAGTACTCTTTGAAGGACTTCTTCGGATAACAATAGCCTTCTCGCTATGCCTTTCAATCAGGGCGTACTGACCAAAAAGCGCATTGTGCGATCTGCCTACCTCTCTTTGACAAAGGCGTTTTTGCGATCCCCATCAAAGAGTTGGTGTGTTCGTGTACGATCTTTTACAATAGCTAGCTAATCAATCACAGAGGAATATACAGTGAACATCAAGTCACCCACTCTACTTACCGGCCTTTCGCTCTGCTCAACTCTTGCTGTGGCAGCGCCGTATCAAACCGAAATCAATGCAGCGCATATCAATTATGACGACAGCGATGATTTCAATCTTCATGCGGCATACTACTTTTCGCCTGTTGATACCGACGGTTACCCATTGGCGGAGGCGGCCTTTCTGGATCAAGCGAGTGGTGTCTATCTGGGCTACGACAGGTTAGATAGCGATTTCGAACCACGAAATAGAGTCAATCTCGGCTTTGAGTATTACATTCCTAACTCAATAATCTATATTGGGGCTAACGTGGTTCACATTACCGAGCTGAAAGATGGCTTTGAAAGCGACGGAAGTGATACGGATTGGGGGCTAACATTTGGCATTGCACCTATCGATAGGCTCCTGGTAACCACCAGTTATGGCGCTGCCCCGAAGACCCATGCACCTCATCTTACGCAGCTCATTCAATACTTTGCCACGATTTCCGACGATAACAGCAGTTACGATTTTAACTTAAGCGCTAAGTATGTAGCCCAGCTTCCCGGCGACACCGCAATTTCCATTACCGCCACCTATGCTGACAAAGAGTGGGGAAGCTTGGTATCCGTAAGGGCAGATTACTATTTCAACCCAAACTTTAGTGTCGGCGTCTGGATGGAGGATTTGGGCACGCCTGAGCTTGAAGGTTATGGTGTCCGTACCGAGAAGTTCTTTACGGATCGGTTCAGTGTTCAAGCGAGCTATGTAGACTTTGATAATTTTTCATCCTGGTCTGTCGGCGCTGCCTTACGCTTCTAGTAGTGGGATGGGGCAACGAACCTGCGTACGCAGACGTGTCCGTCGTCAGATATCAGACTCACTGGCGGCACCGAACCACGTAACGATTGTGTAGCGTTCCCCGTGAGTTACGGGAATGACTTCGTGTGTCGTCTCGGACCGGAAGGCGATCAAGCTTCCTGCGACTGGGGTAACCGGCACACGAAGATCGGGCTCGGCTCGCGACCCGTGGAAGACGAGCGAACCGCCACCATAGGTGTACGGGGAACGGTCGGGCGCGGGCGTGCTTAGGAAGAGCACAATTGAGATTCGGCGGAAGCGCGACTGATCGAAGACGAGCGGAGTGTTGCCATCCTGGTGTGCTACGAAGTAGTCACCCTCTTCGTAACGCAAGAACTGCGGTTCCTCGAAGTCGCCGAGTGGCAAGGCAAAATGATTTTCCAACTCCGGCTTGACGTCGAGAAACAGACGCGTCAATCGCTCACGAACGCGGATTGGGGCAGGTACGCGCGTCGTTCGCCGCACTGACGGAGCAACGGTTCCAGACGTTTCCACACTGAGAACCGTTGCTGGCACACCAGCAGCACGAGCTAACTCTCCGACAATCTCGGAGAGTGTGTCGGTGTCGAGGAAGCCAGGAACGTGAAGGAAATCGACCATTGTATCTATCGCTCACCTAACGCGGCTCGCCATACTCACTTACGGCTGAAGTAGTTGTCGAATCCAACCAGCACACTTTCTCTCAAATAGCTCTCGCAGATGTAATCGGCTTTCACGGAATTCAAGAAACTCAATTGAAACAGGTTCGATACAATAACCTCCCCAGTTGTTCGGCCTGGGAACAGGTTGATCAGCAAACTTTACTGACGCCTCCTCCAGCCGCGCTGACAATTCGTTTTCTTAGCCCAAGAGTTCACGACGCCTCGAAATCCACACTCAGAGCGGATTCTCTTGAACCCCATTGACTGCGTTTCTGACTTTAGAGCCCCTCAGGTATTTCAACATGATTCCCAGAGGAATCCCGTAGATTCCTGTCATGACTACACCCATAACTGCGCCCATAATCCCGAGACTATCGGCCCCATGGGCCGAGGTAATAGAAACCCAAATGATAAGCCAGAAAACCATGAACCCGAGAACAAATAGGAGAAATAGCCAGGTTAATACTTCCAGCGCACTACGCGCCCACGCCTTGAGCTTAAGAAATTGAATCCCTGCCACGACCCCTAGCGAGCCTATCCCGATTTGAACTATGGCGAGCAATGGAAAGATATAGAAAATCAGGGGGGCATCCTGCTCTTCCTGCATCATTGTAGTAATCATAATGGTACTGAACAGGGCCATGCCTGCCGATAGGCACATGAGGCCCCCGATGATTATCCACGCCCAGCCGATGACGGTTACGCAAGTTGGTCGTTTCTCTTGATACATCCTTTCCCTCCTTCCGAACGATTAAGCACACGGGAGGGATTTCAGTCGTCCCTCAAGGTATGACACATTTCTTTTCAAAGTAATCTCCCGGTGTTCGCTCAGCTCGCCCGGTTTTCACGGTATATTGCCGAGCGAACTAAAACTCCCTCCCCTGAATCCGCCTGGCGGCATCCAGCACAAATTCCCGATAACGGCCTTCGTGCTCGGCCCGCTCTCGGTCAAAGCTGTTCCGCTCCTTGGCAGAGAGGTTTTTCCAGCCGTCGAGGATGGGGATATGGCCGGTGGCCTGATGCAACTGGTAGAAGGGCGAGAACTCTTCGCGTACCTCGTCATCCACGCCCAGGCTGTCGAGCAGAACCGATATGCGGATGCTGGCTTCGGTGAGGGTCAGGTCCTGGTCGGTTTCCACGGCCCGGGCGATGATCTGGATGCTTTCGTTGATGCGCTGACGTTGTGCCTGGGCCTGCTGCTCCCGGACTTGGCGGGCCGCGTCGTTGCGGCGGTTCTGCTGATACACCAGGTACTGCATATAGGCCGCTACTGCGGCCAGCACCAGTACGATCACCACCGCTGCAAGTACCCATGCCGTCACGATTCAATACCCTCTTCCTGATCGTCTTCCAGCTCCGGAGCTTCGGACTCGTCAGACAGCACTTCAAGGGAGTCCGGCAATCGCTTTTTGGTTTTGGCACCGAGTTTGCGGATGTCGCTGACCCGCTTGAGCAGGTTGCCACGGCCGGTGCTCAGGCGCTTGCGCGCGATATCGTAGGCGGTGTGCGTGCGCTCCAGCGCCGCCCCCACCTGATCCAGTGCTTCCACCAGCAGCACAAACTGGTCGTGCAGACCGCCTGCTTCCTTGGCGATGCGTTCGGCGTTGCGGTTCTGTTTTTCATGGCGCCAGATATTTTCCACGGTGCGCAGAATGGCGAGCAGGGTTGTCGGGCTGGCGAGAATGATATGCCGGTCGTAGGCCTCCTTGTACAATCCCGGCTCCTGCTGCAGAGCCAGCATGAACGCCGCTTCCACCGGGATGAAGATAAAAACGAAATCCAGCGCGCGCACGCCCTCCAGATTTTCGTAGTCCTTGATGCTGAGCCCCTTGATGTGGTTGCGCAAGGAATTGACGTGCTGGGCGAGGTATTGTTGCCGCTCGTCTTCGCTCTCGGCGCTGCAATACCTTTCATAGTCGACCAGTGAGACCTTGGAGTCGATGATAATATCTTTGTTGTCGGGCAGGCGCACGATCACATCGGGCATACGTCGGGAGCCCCCGGCATCGCGAAAGCTCACCTGGGTTTCGTATTCCCTGCCCTTTTGCAGGCCGGACTGTTCCAGCAGGCGTTCGAGAATGATTTCCCCCCAGTTGCCCTGAGCCTTGCTGCTGCCCTTCAGCGCCTGAGCGAGGTTGACCGCTTCCTGGCTGATTTTTTGCGCCTGCTTCTGCAGCACCTCCACCTGACCGGCCAACTGACTGCGGGCGCTGTTTTCCTTTTCGTAAACGTCCTCGACCTTTTTGCGAAATTCCGCCAGTTGGGTTTTCAGTGGGTCGAGGGTGGTTTGCAGCAGGTTCTTGCTGGAGGTGGAAAACTGCTGTTGCTTGCTCTCGAATATACGGTTGGCAATGTTTTCGAACTCCCGGCTCAGCTCCGCCCGCGCACTTTGCAGCAGCGCCAGTTGCTCCTGAAAGTGTTTCTGTTCCTGCTCGCGCCGGGAGCCGAGTTCGGCATGGGCGGCGCGCAGTTCGCTGAGCGTCCGCTCCCGGGCCGCCAGTTGCTCCGGCAGCGGCTCCAGATACTGCACCTGAGCGCGGCAGCCGGCCAGCGCCTGCTGCGTTTCCGCCAACTGCTCCCGCAACTGCTGCAGACGCTGCTCACTGTACCGACGACTCCACAGCAATGCCAGAACCGCTCCCAGCACCAAACCCAGCAGTGTCCCGAGTACAATGGCAATAATGGTTTCGCTCAAGCCACGCTTCTCCCGTCCATACAACCCAAAACTTAACTGCGCCCACAGACAAATCGAATGTATAATCCGTCCATAACCAGAGCAGAACCATGTCCAACCAGCAGAATACACAACTGACCCACAGTGTCCGCCAGCAGTGCGCCGAGGGCTATGCACTGTACGACGCCGGCGCCTACGAGAACGCACTGCGGCTATTCTACCAAGCCTGGCTGACGATACCCAAGCCGCAAACCGACTGGATGGAAGCTGGCTGGGTACTCACCGCCATCGGCGACTGTTATTTTCGTCTCGGCCGCTTCCAGCCGGGGCGCGAGTCACTGGAGTCGGCTCTGTGCTGCCCCCAGGCGGCGGATGCGCCTTTTATTCACCTGCGTCTGGGCCAGTGCCTGTGGGAGCTTGGCGAGACGGACCGCGCCCGCCACAGGCTGAATCACGCACACCGGCTCGGTGGTGACAAGCTGTTCGAAAAAGAAGCAGAACACTATCGCCTGGCCGCCCTCACCAGTCCAACCGGGGCCATGGAAACCGATCGATGAGCAACCCGCGCATCATGGTATTCGACTCCGGCGTCGGCGGTTTGAGCATACTGCAAGCCATACAGCAGGCAATACCCGGCTGTAACCTCATCTACGCCTGCGACAACGCCGCCTTTCCCTACGGCATTCGTGCCGAAGCCGAACTGATCGACCGGGTGGACCGGGTACTGCACCGCTTTCTCGAACTGGCGCCGGCGGACCTCATTGTGATCGCCTGCAACACCGCGAGCACCCTTACCCTGCCCCACATCCGCAGTCATTTCAGTCAGCCGGTGGTAGGCGTGGTGCCCGCCATCAAACCGGCGGCGGCCCAGTCGCGCAGCAAGGTCATCGGTCTGCTGGCGACACCCGCCACGGTGAACCGCCCCTATACCAGCGATCTGATCGCCCAGTTTGCCTCCGACTGCCGTGTGATTGCCGTGGGCAGCCGCGAGCTTGTGGAACTGGCGGAAGCCAAGCTGCGGCATCAACCCGTGGATGCGGCGGTGATCGACGCAGTGGCAAAGCAGTTCACCGGCCACCCCGAGGGCGCCAACATGGACACCCTGGTGCTGGCCTGCACCCATTTCCCCCTGTTGCGCGAAGAACTGGCAGCGGCCTTGCCCGCCCAAGTGGCCATGATCGACTCCGCCGACGCCATCGCCCGCCGGGTGGCCTACTGGCTCGATCACCTGCACATGAAAACCGGCGCGCAACCGGAGCAGCACCGCAGCCTGTTTACCCGCCGCGATCAAGACCTGATGAACCTGCAACCCGCGCTGCGCGCCCTGGGCCTCGCCACCCTGGACTGTGTGGACATCTGAGGATCACCCGCTGTCCCTGCCCAGCCCCGTATGTCATCATTGGCCCCAATCTGTACACCGATTGCCCCGAAACCCACGATGCCCGAGCCTTTGTTTGACATAGTTCCCCTGCTCCCGGCCCTGATGCGCGGGGAGACGGTAATCACCGCCACCGACCGCCTGGCCCGACACGCCCGGGTGGCCTGCGCCGCCGCCCGACGGGCGCAAGGGGAGAGCGGTGGCACCATGGCCCCCATCTTTTCGCTCAACCAGTGGCTCGACGACCAGTGGCAGCGCTTGCAGGACACAGGCCACACCGCCGGTGCCCTGTGCCGGGCCGACAACAACCAGCGCCTGGCGCTCTGGACCCAGGTTATCGCCGCCGCCGATACGCCCCTGCTGCTACCCGCCCACAGCCTGGCGCAAACAGCGGACAGCGCCCGGAAAACCCTGGAACAATGGTGCCTGAAGGCCGCCGAAGTAGCTAGCCAGGGTGAGTCCATGGCGCCCTTTGCGCAGTGGCTGGACACCTTTTACACCGCCCTGGGGGAGCGGCACCTTATTACCGCCGAGCAGTGCGCCCAGACCCTGATCCAGGCCTACACCGAAGGCCGGTTGCAAGCCGGCGACACTCTCCATCTGGTGGGCTTTGAGCAACTGCCGCCGCTGCACCAACAACTGCTGGCAAGCGCCGGTCAGGTACAACACTCGCCACCAGCCACCGCTGCCGACAGCGATGTGCGCCGGGTGGAGCTGCCGGACCGCGCCGCCGAATGGCGGGCCGCCGCCCTCTGGAGCCGCCGTGTACTGGCCTCCCACCCCGACGCCCGGCTGGGCATTATCGTGCCCAATCTGGGCCAGTGCCGGGAGCCGCTGGAGCGCGTGTTCAGCGAAGTCTTCGAACCCCAGTGGCATCTGCCGCACACGAATCGCTACACCCTGCCCTTCAATATTTCCGCCGGCACCCCCCTGGGCGACACGCCACTGGTGCGGGACACGCTGAACCTGTTGGCACTGCTGCGGGAGCGCATGGAGTTGGAGCCCCTTTGCGCCCTGCTGCACTCGCCCTTTTTCGGGGATCGGGACAACGACTGGCAACAGCGCGTGCGCTGGGCGGAGCGGCTGCGCCGCCAGCGCCTGAGCGAACCCCGGGGGGCGGACTGGCGCCGCTTATGCCCCGCCGATGACGACCGGCAAACCCTGGCCGGCCGGCTGCAGCAACTCGGCAACCAGGCCCGCGACTGGGGGCGAAAACGACACACCCCCGGCACCTGGGCAGGGCTCTTTTTACAGGCGCTGGAAATCCTGGGCTGGCCCGGCAGCCGCCGCCCGGACAGCCAGGAATACCAGCAACTGGAGCATTTCTACCGTTTGCTGGAAACCTTTACCGGCCTGGAAGAAGTGCTGGGCAGCCTGCCCTTGAGCACCGCCTTGAACCAGCTTCGCCAACTGGCCGGGCGCACACCCTTCCAGGCTCAGACACCGGACTCCCCCATTCAGATTCTCGGCACGCTGGAGGGGGCCGGCCTGCGGTTCAGCCACTGCTGGGTGCTGGGTCTTGACCGCCGCCAGTGGCCGCCCCAGGCCAGCCCCAACCCCTTGCTACCGCTCACCCTCCAGCGCCGGCTGCAGATGCCCCGGGCCAGTGTCGAACGCGAACTGCAATTTGCCGAAGACCTCACCCGGCAATACCGTCAGTGCGCCGCTACGGTGATCTTCAGTTACGCGGCGGCCGACGGCGAGGAGGCCCTGGGTCCCAGCCCCCTGATCGAAACACTGCCGCTGACAACGCCGGCCGAACTATTGGGCGACAACGCCGCGACCGATTTGGAAACCCTGCGCCACACCCAGCGCCAGCACAGCACCCTGGAGCTGGTGACTTGCCGGCAGGGACCTGTTCTGACCGCCGGGCAAACCCCGGGCGGCGCCGGTCTGCTCAAGGAGCAGGCCGCCTGCCCCTTCAACGCTTTTGCCCGTTTCCGGCTCGGCGCCGCCCGGGAAGACGCACCGGCCCCGGGACTGTCTGCCGCTGAGCGCGGCCAGTTGCTGCACAAAGCCCTTGAGCACATCTGGCGCCGACTGGGCAACTCGGAACAACTGCTGGCGCTGACCCCGGATACCGAGGCATCCCTGATTCAGGGGGCGCTGAGCGAGGCACTGGACCCGGTTCGCCAGCGCCGCCCCCGGGAACTGGGTCACCGCTATGTCGAACTGGAAATCCGGCGCTGTGCGCGGCTGCTTCAGGACTGGTTGGCGCTGGAGCGACAGCGCCCACCCTTTGCGGTACAGGCCATGGAAGAACAGCAGACAGCGGACTTCGCCGGCCTGACCCTGAGCCTGCGATTGGACCGGATAGACCGCCTGGAAAACGGCGATCTGCTGCTCATCGACTACAAAACCGGTAAACCAAAGGTGACCCAATGGCTGGGCGCCAGACCGGAAGAGCCGCAACTGCCCCTCTACGCCCTGGTCTACCCCGCGCCGGTATCCGGCATCGCCTACGCCCAATTGAACATCCACGGGCTCAAATGGCTGGGCCTGGGTGAGTTGGGCGAAGCCTTTGGCGACATCAAAAGCCCGGCCGAAAACAGGAGCTGCGAGGCCGACAACTGGGACGGGTTGCGTCAGCACTGGCAGCAGGTTCTGGAACAGCTCGCGGCCGAGGTGTTGCGCGGCGAAGCCAGGGTGCTGTTCCGCGACAACGAATCCGCCCGCTACAGCGCCGATCTGGAGCCGCTGAATCGCTTTGCCGAGCGGGACTCGCTCTACACCCACGCCCTGTCTCAGGGCTTGTTGTCCGGGGAACAGTCGCCATGAGTCGCGCCCCCGCCGACGCTGCCATACGCCGCGAAGCGCTGCGCCCGGACGCCTCCTTCGCCGTGGCGGCGCCGGCCGGATCCGGCAAAACCGCCCTGCTCACCCAGCGCGCTCTGACCCTGCTGGCCCGCAGCGAACACCCGGAGGAAGTGCTCTGCATCACCTTCACCCGCAAGGCCGCCGGCGAGATGCAGCAGCGCATTGTGGAATCGCTGAGCGAGGCCGCCCGTTCACCGCGCCCCAACAACGAAGAACACCGGCAGATCACCTGGGATCTGGCGCAACAGGTGCTGGAACAGGACCGCCGTCAAGGCTGGCAATTGCTGCGCAACCCCAACCGCCTGCGCATTCAGACCATCGACGGCCTCTGCCGCAGTATCGTCAGCCAGTTGCCCCTGGAAAGCGGCCTGGGCGCGCCGCCGGACAACCTGGAACAGCCGGAGTTGGCCTACCGCCTGGCGGTGCGGGAGCTGTTCGCGCAACTCGAAAGCGACACTCTGCTCCAGGAACCACTGTCCCGGCTGCTGACCCACCTGGACAACAACCTCAGCGCCGCCGAGCAACTGCTGCTGAGCCTGCTAGGCAATCGGGAGCAGTGGCTGCCGCACCTGCTGGGCTCGCGCGTCGAGGGCGCAAGGCGCTGGCTGGAGCAGGCGCTGCAGGCCGTCATCACCGAGCAGTTGCAGACCCTAGGCGAGCATCTGGCACCACTGGAAGACAGGCTCTGCAGCCTACTGCGCCGCGCGGCCGGCCACCTGCGCCAAAGCGATCCCGACCATGCGCTGGTGGCCTGGCTGGATCGCACCACCCTGCCGGAACCAGCCCCGGAGGCGGTCCCCCTGTGGGAAAGTCTGGCCAGCCTGCTGCTAACGGACAAAGACACACTGCGCAGCCGGATCACCGTCAAGGAGGGCTTTCCAGCGCAAGACAAGGCACTCAAGGCAGACTTTGGCGAGCTGCGGGAACAACTGGAACTGAACCGCACCAACGAAATCCTGGCGCTGAGCCGCAAGTTGCCCAGCGCAACCTACGACG
Organism: Marinimicrobium sp.; assembly: GCA_050486405.1. GTDB lineage: Bacteria > Pseudomonadota > Gammaproteobacteria > Pseudomonadales > Cellvibrionaceae > JBJHDF01. The sequence goes on from JBJHDF010000008.1 coordinate 9,837, forward strand.
AGCGCCAGTGGCAGTTGCTTACGGATCTGACCCAGATACTGCCGCTACTGGTGGCACAGTTGAAACTGGTATTCGCCAACCTGGGCGCCACCGACTACACCGAGGTCACCCTGGCGGCCCTGGAAGCCCTGGGCGAGGAAGACAGCCCCAGTGAAATCGCCCTGAAACTGGATTACCGCATCCGCCACATTCTGGTGGACGAATTCCAGGACACCTCCAACGTGCAACTGCGCCTGCTGGAAAAACTCACCGCCGGCTGGCAGCCGGACGATGGCCGCACCCTGTTTATCGTCGGCGACGGCATGCAGTCCTGTTACGGTTTCCGCAATGCCAACGTCGGCATTTTTCTCGAAGCCCGCCGCCACGGCATCGGCCAGGTGCGCCTGCGGCCCCTGGATCTCAGCGTGAACTTTCGCTCCCAACAGGGACTGGTGGACTGGGTCAACAGCACCTTTGTCCGCGCCTTCCCCGCCGCCGACGACATAGGCCGGGGCGCCGTGCGCTATTCGCCCTCGCAAGCCTTCAACCCGGAACTGCCCGGCCCGGCGGTGGAACTGTTCGGCTGCCTGAGCAAGAACCCGGACGACGACGAAAATACCGATTGGCAGAGCGCCGAAGGCCCCCAGGTGGCCGAACTGGCCCGCCGCACACTGGCCGAGCACCCAGACGGCAACCTGGCCATACTGGTGCGCACCCGCTCGCATCTGCAGGCGATACTGCCGGCGCTGAGCGCCGCCGGCCTGAGCTGGCAGGCCACCGAAATCGACCCGCTGCGCAGCCGCATGGCGGTGCAGGATCTGCTGTCACTGACCCGGGCGCTGCTGGACCCCGGCGACCGCATTGCCTGGCTGTCCATTCTACGTGCGCCCTGGTGCGGTCTGGATCTGCACGACCTCCACGCCCTGGCGCGGTCCGATGCCGAGGGCCGCTGGCCACCCATCTGGCAGCGCCTGCAGCAGTGGCAAGCGCTGAACGAACTGAGTGCCGCGGCCCGGCAGATACTGGCGCGGGTGGTCCCCGTACTGACCGCTGCCCTGGCCCAGAACCGGCGCAAACCCCTGCGCCAGTGGCTGGAAGGCACCTGGCTGGCACTGGGCGGTCCCGCCGCGCTGCTCGACAGCACCGACCTGGAGAACGTCGACAGTTTTCTGGCCTTGCTGGAACAGCACCAAAGCGGCGGCCAGGTCGACGACTGGGACAGCTTCCACAAAGCCATGGACAAACTCTACGCCCGCCCCAACCCCAACGGCGATGGGCGGTTGCAGATCATGACCATTCACAAATCCAAGGGCCTGGAATTCGACACCGTCATAGTGCCCGGCCTGAGCCGCCTGCCCAGAAGCGGCGACAAACGTCTGCTGCTCTGGCGCGAGCGCCTCGACGCCAGGGGCGAAAAACAGCTTTTGCTGGGCACCCTGTCCGCCACGGGCGAAGACACAGATCCCATCTACAACTACATGCAGGACGAGGAAAAGCTGCAGGACGACTACGAGGCCACGCGCCTGCTCTATGTGGCCTGCACCCGGGCCAGCCGGCGCCTGTACCTGTTGGGCAGCCTACAGCCCGCTGGCAAAAGCCACAGCAACGACGTCAAAGCCCCGGATCGCCGCTCCCTGTTCAGCCGTATCTGGAGCAGCGCCAAGGGCCAGCTCGACATACTACCGGCGCGCAGCGACGCCACCGCCAGCGCCGCGCCCCAGGGGCTGCAACACCTGCTGCGCCTGCCCCCCAATTGGCAGGCGCCACCGGCCCCCCACGGCGATCTGCTGCAACACTTTCGCGGCCGGGAATTCGGCGACGCCGATAACCTGCCCGGCGCCGACGCTCTGCTCAACCGCCTGGAGCGTTATACCGGCACCGCCATCCACCGGGCGCTGGAACAGATAGGCCGCAGCGGCGCCCAGCACTGGGACACCCAACGCGTCGCCGCCCAGGCTTCCCTCTGGCGCGCCCATCTACGGCAACTGGGTGTTGCGCCCGGCGATCTGGACGGTGCCCAGGCACAACTGCTGCGGGCGGTGCGCCTGACCCTGGATGACCCCAAAGGCCGCTGGTTGCTGGACGCCGGGCACCCACACAGCGCCTGTGAACTCGCGCTCTGGCACTGGCAGGGGGGCGAACTGCTGCAATTGGTGGTGGACCGCACCTTTGTCGCCGAGGGCAAACGCTGGGTGGTGGACTACAAGAGCGCCACCCCGGCGCCCGGTGAAACACCCGAGGCGTTTGTCGCCCGCTCAATCGAACAGTATCGCCCGCAACTTGCCCGCTACGCGGCAGCCTTTGCCGCCGTGGGCGAAGAGCCGGTGGCGACCGCGCTTTACTTTCCGCTGCTGGAGACAGATTCCCGTTTGGTCATGGTCTGATTGCCATTGACGATAACCATAAGTTCAATTGGGGAAATTAACCCCAAAACCCTGGCAAAATTCAGTAGAATGGGCGGTTTCTGTCATACACTGGATATAGAGAGTAATGAGCGACAACCAAGTAGACGACCTCAACGTGGTTTCCCAGGAGCTACTGATTTCCCCGGCCGAACTCAAGGCTGAACTGCCCCTGAGCGACAAGGCCCGGGACACCGTGACCCGCGGCCGCGAAACCGTGCGCAATATCCTGGACCGCAAGGATCACCGCATTTTTCTGGTGATCGGCCCCTGCTCCATCCACGACGTGGATGCGGCCATGGATTACGCCAGCCGCCTGCAAAAACTGGCGGCGGAAGTCAGCGACACCCTCTATCTGGTCATGCGCGTCTACTTTGAAAAGCCCCGCACCACCGTGGGCTGGAAGGGGCTGATCAACGACCCCTATATCGACGACTCTTTCAAGATCCAGGAAGGGCTGCACATCGGCCGCAAACTGCTGCTGGATCTGGCCGAACTGGGCCTGCCCACCGCCACCGAGGCGCTGGACCCCATCTCGCCCCAGTACCTGCAGGATCTGATCAGTTGGTCCGCCATCGGCGCCCGCACCACCGAGTCCCAGACCCACCGGGAAATGGCCAGCGGCCTGTCCTCCGCCGTGGGTTTCAAGAACGGCACCGACGGCGGCATGACCGTGGCCATCAACGCGCTGCAGTCGGTCTCCAGCCCGCACCGTTTTCTCGGCATCAACACCGAGGGCCGGGTGTCCATCATCCACACCAAGGGCAACGCCTACGGTCACGTGGTGCTGCGCGGCGGCAACGGCAAACCGAACTACGATTCGGTGAGCGTGGCCATGTGCGAAGCGGAACTGGCCAAGGCCGGCGTGTCGGGCAACATCATGGTGGACTGCAGCCACGCCAACTCCAACAAGAACCACGAGTTGCAGGCGCTGGTGATGGACAATGTCGCCAACCAGATCCTGGAGGGCAACCAGTCCATTATCGGCCTGATGGTGGAAAGCCATATCGGCGCCGGCAATCAGAAGATCCCGGAAAACCTGGCGGATCTGAAGTACGGCGTCTCCATCACCGACGCCTGTATCGATTGGGAAACCACGGAGAAGGCCGTGCGCAGTATGCGCGACAAGATTCGTGAGCCTTTGCAGCGGCGTGGATCAAGGGGTCAGAGTGCTTGATGGCTACGAAACGAAGCCGACGTTCTCAAGAACTCTGACCCCAAAGCATAAATGGTCTACATACGAAGGAGTTGAGATGCACAATAAAAAACTATTTTATATTGTGCTTGTGTACACCCTACTGTCACACCTGTCAGGTTGCACTCGCCTCTCGCTAAAGGATGCTGTTCTTCACGAAGTCAAGTTGCCAATTGGAGTTACTGAGACCAGAAGCATGGGCGAAACGCTTCTTACGAAATATGCTTGTCCTTGCTACGAGCACTATGAGGCGACCAGTGAAATTGATATCAACGGATATGGCAAATCCATCGACAAAAACTCCGAGTGGACCGCTCAATATATTAACCCTATTTCTAACGAGAAGTACCTCGTCAATAAATCGTTTCACCCAGCTCTAGCCCTTGTATTAACGCCCGCCGTAACACCCACACTAAACGTTAATCACGCAGTGACGCAAGTTTACGGAAGTAAGCAAGGTCGATCTTGGAGCCTATCCAACCCTAACCAAGCGAATGCAATACGTCTCGCTGGCTACTCTTTCAGTCGCGAAACTTGGCGACTGCAGTACATAGGCACAGACAAAGAAAATCCGCAAGTATTGCTTTTTACGATTGATGATTTACGCCCCAACAGAGAACGCGTTGGCCAGATCGAGTATGCACACGACCTCAGAAATGGAAGGGAATTTGTAATTCGTGGAATTCGCTTACGAATTGTGGAGGTTACGTCAGACGGCTTAATTTCGTATGTTGTGGTTTCCGACGATGAGCGAAGATCACTTTGATATCGAACCCACGCCCGACGGAATCAAAGGGAGCTAAATTTGTGGAGATCAAGGGGCGGTAATTGTCAACATAGTTGTCGCATCTTGTAGGCGCGATAACTATCCTGACAGAGGGGGGAGTTCCGCCCTACGTCTTGTGGCGGAGGCGCAATCGCGGCGACCAAAGCCAGACTCGATGTGCAACAAAAAAGCAATACGTACCCCAATCCGTTACTCCTGCAACTCGAAAAACCGCCGAATGCTTTCTGCTTCCCACATAGTGTCCTGGTAACCCAGTTCAATCAGCTCGCCGACAAAGTCGTTGTTGAACAGCAGGAAGCTGGCGGCGGTGGCGCCGCCGCCCTTGGTGGTGGCGCCGATGGCGCGCAGGAAAAAGCGCAGGCTGCGCGGCAGGTTGCGGATTTTGCGTCCGGCGATGCTGTCCACACGCTTGGAAGGTGAAATCACCAGATTATTAACCGGCTGCAGTTCCACGCCCCACTCTTCGCGCTTTTTGTCGGGAATTTTTAACAGCAGATCGTTGATCCGATCCAGGTGTTCCAGATCCCCTTCCAGAGCGTCGATAAAAGCGCTGTTCAGCAGGTGGCCGACGATCTGCGCCATGGAAGGCGAATGCCGCACCGGACTGCGCTTGTGCATCTCTTTCGGGTGGCGGTTACTGCTGACGCCGATAATAAACAGCGCCTCCGCGCCCAGGTGCAGTGCCGGACTGATGGGGGCCAACTGACGCAGGGCGCCGTCGCCGAAATATTCGCGGTGAATGCGCACCGCTGGGAAAATGGTGGGAATAGCGGACGAGGCTACCAGGTGCTCAAGTTTTAGGGGGGTCGCTACACCCGCGCGCCGGTAGCGCTTCCAGCTTTCGAGTTCGGGGTGCCCCTGAAAGAAACTTACCGACTCGCCGGAGGTATACCCCATGGCGGTGACGGAAACCGCATGCAACCGCCCCTCCTGTATTTTTTGATCGATGTGTTCGAACTTAACCATCGACCCCAACAGATGCCACAGGGGAGCGTTGTCCAATAGTGAAAGTGGCCGTTTACGGCCTATGCCCTCGTTGAACAGAGAAAATCCGATCAGGCCAATGCCACGCGCCAGATCGCGCCAGCCGGATTTGTATACCTGGTCGATACTCAAGTGCTGCCAGATGCGGTGCAGGGTGGCCACGGAGTCGCGAAAGCTGCCCGGGTGGGCCGCCAGCGCCACAGCGTTGACAGCACCGGCGGAAGTGCCGCAAATAATGGGAAAAGGGTTGTCCATGTCCCGGGGAAGAATGTCTGCCAGGGCTCGCAGCACACCCACCTGGTAGGCAGCCCTGGCACCGCCACCAGACAGCACCAGAGCATTCTTGCGTGGCGCCTGCGTCAGGATTTTTTCTCCTCTTCTTCACGCAGTTTGCGCCGCAGCATCTTGCCGACATTGGTCTTTGGCAATTCGTCCCGGAACTCCACCTGGTGTGGCACCTTGTAGGCCGTAAGCTGGGTTTTGGCGTGTTCACGAATATCCGTTTCGGTGAGCGACGAATTGCCGGCCACCACAAAGGCTTTGACGATTTCACTGCCCTCGCCATCCGGTACGCCCACCACGGCGGCTTCGACCACGTCCGGGTGCGCGGCCAGCACGTCTTCCACTTCGTTGGGAAAGACCTTGAAACCGGACACATTGATCATGTCCTTTTTGCGGTCGACGATTTTGATAAATCCATCGTCCTGAATTATGGCGATATCACCGCTCTTGAACCAGCCTTCGGCATTCAGTACCTCGGCAGTAGCGTCGGGTCGCTCCCAATAGCCCTTCATCACCTGGGGGCCGCGAATACACAGCTCGCCCTCTTCGCCATTGGGCAGATCCCTGCCGTCATCGTCGATTACCTTGCATTCGGTATCGGGCAAGGGACGGCCGATGGTACCCAACTGGATGGAATCCGGCTGGTTCACCGCCACCACGGGCGACGTTTCCGTCAAGCCGTAACCCTCGCAGATCGGCACACCGGTCACGCTTTCCCAGCGTTTGGCTGCGGCTTCGGTTAACGCCATACCACCGGCAATGGTCAACTGCAGCTGACTAAAATCCAGCTTGGCAAAATTCTCATTGCGGCACAGTGCATTGAACAATGTATTGAGCCCCACAAACACGGTGAAGGGTACGCCCTGCAGGGCTTTGACAAACGCCGGTATATCCCGCGGATTGGGAATCAACAAACTGCGGTTGCCCCGCCCCAGCGACACCAGGCAGTGGGTGGTAAAGGCGTAGATATGATACAGGGGCAGTGGTGCCACAAAATACTCCTGGCTGGAACGGAACCACTTGTCGAGATGAGTGCTGATCTGCCACATATTGGCGACCAGATTCTTGTGGGTCAGCATGGCGCCCTTGGCCACGCCAGTGGTGCCGCCGGTGTATTGCAACACGGCGACATCGTCGGCGGAGCGATCCACGTCGCGCCAACTGCTGCCGTCGGTGCTCAGGGTGTCGTTCAGGTTGACGGCATTGCTGAACGAAAACGGCGGTACCATTTTCTTGATGTACCTGACCACAAAGTTGACCAGCACCCGCTTCACCGGCGGATGCAGATCGCCCAGTTGCGTGACAATCACTTTTTCCACTGCGGTGTTTTCCACCACCGATGCCGCCGTGTGGGCGATATTGGCCAGCACCACCAGCGCCTTGGCGCCGGAGTCTGTCAACTGGTGCTGGATTTCCTTGGGGGTGTACAGCGGGTTGGTATTGACCACCACCAGACCGGCGCGCATGGCGCCAAAAACAACAACTGGATACTGCAGAATATTGGGCAGTTGCACCGCGATGCGATCCCCCGGTTCCAGCGAAGTATTGCGCGTGAGCCAGGTGGCGAAGTTGGCGGACAGGCGATCGAGTTCAGCGTAGCTGAGTGTGTGCCCCATGCAGGTGAAAGCCGGCCGCTCGGCGTACTCGGCACAGGCCGCCGCAAACACTTCGGGAATGGTCTTGTTGGCATCCGGGTTCATGATCCGACTCCGCAGTGATTATTTTTTGCACAGCGCCGGAGAAGCGCCACCTGTTACTGCTATATTGGCAGATGCGCTAGGTATGTCAAATCAGAGGCTTTACAGCTCGGCCAGGCGGATTACATCAAACGCGGGTTCTTCGTAGGGGTGGGCCCGGCGCAGTGCCGCCAGGGCGTCGAGGAGCAGATCGTCCCGGCAGACCAGTTCCACCCGGTATTCACTGACGGTTTCGATTTCACCCTGCTGACCCAGAAACGGCTGGCTGCCGGCCAGGGGACGAAACTGCCCCTGACCCAGGGTCTGCCAGGCGCAGCTATCGTAGTCGCCAATGCGCCCCGCACCGGTGGCGAAGACGGCCTGCTTGACCGCCTCCACATGGCTTTCCGGCACGAAGAACACCAGCTTGTACACGGGCTACACCACCCGCACGGAGATGACGTGCTCCACCTCGGCGATGGCTGCTATCACCTGCTCGCCGGGCACCTGCTCCACGTCGATGATATTGTAGGCCAGGTCACCGCGACTCTTGTTCACCATGTCGATGACGTTGACATTGCTGTTCGCCAATACCGAAAGCACCTGCCCCAACACACCAGAGACGTTGTCGTTGCAGAAGGTAATACGCTTGCCGCGCTCGCCGTTGCGCTCCATCTGCACCGCCGGAAAATTCACGGAGTTCTTGATATTGCCGTGCTCCAGGTAATCCATCAACTGGTCGGCGGCCATGACCGCGCAGTTCTCTTCGGCTTCCAGTGTGCTGGCGCCGATGTGCGGCATGGCATACACATCCTGGCGCTGCAGCAATTGCGGCTCCGGGAAGTCGCAGACGTAGCGGCTCAGACCGCCACCGGCGTCGAGACTGGCCACTACGGCGCCAGCATCGACGATAGCCTCCCGGGCGAAGTTGAGCAGCACGGCGCCGGGCTTGACAGACTTCAGGGACTCTTCGTTTATCAGGTGACGGGTGGCGTCGATGGCCGGCACGTGCAGGCTGACAAAGTCACAACGCGAGAGCAGCGACTGCAGGTTCTCGGCCCGGTTCACCTGGCTGGGCAGACGCCAGGCGGCCTCCACCGACAGCGCCGGGTCGTAGCCCACTACCTTCATGCCCAGAGCCAGAGCGGTTTCCGCCACAAGTGAGCCGATGGCACCCAGGCCGATAACGCCGAGGGTTTTGCCCATCAGTTCGCCGCCGGCGAAGCGGGATTTTTCCTTTTCCAGCAGTTTGGACATTTCCTCGGCGTCGGTCATGTGCGTCAGGGTCTGCACATAGGCCATGCCGTCGAGAATGCCCCGGGAGGACAGCAGTATGCCGGCCAGTACCAGCTCCTTCACCGCGTTGGCATTGGCGCCGGGGGTGTTGAACACCACCACGCCGCGCTTGCTGTAATCCGCCACCGGCACGTTGTTGACGCCGGCGCCGGCCCGGGCCACGGCCTTGACGGTGGCCGGCAGCACTTCGTCGTGCAGCTTGTGACTGCGCAACAACACCGCGTCCGGGTGGGCGATATCGCTGCCCACTTCGTAAGTGTCACGAGGGAAACGATCCAGCCCCTTGACGGAAATCTTGTTGTAGGTTTTTACCTTGAACATTGTTGCTCCTCAAATTCGATAGCGTATTGCGCCGGTTCGTTGTGCCGCTTGGTTGCGCGTGCGCCTGCCTTATCCGGTCACCTGCTGGTAGGCCCAGCTCAGCCAGGGCAGCAGCGCTTCCAGATCGGACGTCTCCACGGTGGCACCACACCAGATGCGCAGGCCGGGCGGCGCGTCGCGGTAGGCGCCGATATCGTAGGCCACGCCTTCGCTGTCCAGCAGTTTTACCAGGGCTTTTACCTGATCTGGGGTGGCTTTCAGGCTGAAGCAGACACTGGTGTTGGAGCGGGTTTCCGGGGTGGCCGCGAGGAAGTCGATCCAGTCGTTGTCAGCCACAAAACGCTCCAGCACCGCCAGGTTTTCCCGGGAGCGCCTGATGGCTTCGCCGGTGCCGCCAATACTGCGAATCCAGTCCAGCGCGTCCAGGTAGTCCGCCACGCAGAGCATGGACGGGGTGTTGATGGTCTCGCCGCGAAAGATACCCTCGATCAGCTTGCCGCCCGAGGTCATGCGGAACAGCTTGGGCAGGGGCCAGGGCGGCGTGTAGGACTCCAGCCGCGCCACGGCCCGGGGGCCGAGGATCAGCATGCCATGGGCGCCCTCGCCGCCCAGCACCTTCTGCCAGCTGAAGGTCACCACGTCGAGCTTTTCCCAGGGCAGTTCCATGGCGAACACCGCCGAAGTGGCGTCGCAGATGGTCAGACCCTGGCGGTCGTCGGGAATCCAGTTGCCGTCGGGCACCCTGACACCGGAGGTGGTGCCGTTCCAGGTAAACACCACGTCGTGGTCAAAGTTGACCTGGCTCAAGTCCGGCAACTGGCCGTAGTCGGCCTCGTGGGCGGTCAGATTCTCCAGCTTGAGCTGCTTGGTGGCATCGGTAAGCCAACCCTTGCCGAAGGACTCCCACTGCAGAATATCCACCGGCCGGGCACCCAGCAGGCTCCACATGGCCATCTCCACGGCGCCGGTATCGGAGCCCGGCACCACGCCCACCCGGTAGCCCTCGGGCAGACCCAGCAGCTCGGCGGTGTCGCGACAGGCGCGGCCCAGCGCCTCCTTGCCCAGCGCGGAGCGGTGGGAGCGGCCCAGGGTGCTGATATCCAGTTTGCTCACATCGTAACCGGGGCGCTTGCTGCAGGGCCCGGAGGAGAAATTGGGGTTGCGGGGTTTGACCTGTGGTTGCATGAAAGTCCTCGTTTCCGGCGACGGGGTAAAAATGGGACGTGATTATGCCAGTTTGGGCGGTGGGCAGCCAGCCCTGGGAGTGGGCCACGCGGCAGAAAAAAAGCCCCGACGCAAAGCGTCGGGGCCTGATGTTGAAGACCCGATCATACTGTTGAAGACCGGGATAAATCGATTTTTATTGGTATACCCTGACGTAGTCGATGTACAGACGCTGCGGGAATACGCTGCTGCCATCCGGAGAACCCGGCCAGGTGCCACCCACCGCCACATTGAACAGCAGGAAGAAGGGACGGTTGTATACCCAGGCACCGTGCTGCTCCACCTGGGCGCGGGTAACGCTGTAGAAGTTGTGGTTGTCCACAAACCAGCGGATACCATTCTCGTCCCACTCAACAGCGTAGACGCGATACCTGGCATTGGCCGGCTCACCCAGGTTGTGGCTGCCGTTGAGCGGGGTATTGCCAGAATAGCCCGGACCATGCAGGGCGCCGTGGGTCATATGCGGTTCGAAGCCCACGTGCTCCATAATGTCCAGCTCACCGTTGTGAGGCCAGCCCACCTGATGGAAATTGTTGCCCATCATCCAGAAAGCGGGCCAGATGCCCTGGGTTGTGGGCAGTCTCATGCGCGCCTCTATGCGGCCATACTGGAATTCCTGTTTGCCGAGAGAGATCATGCGGGTAGAGGTGTACTGACAGGAGCCGTACCAGCACTGATAACCCTGGGGATTTCCCTGACGGGCTTCCAGCACCAGCACATTGCCACCCGCTTCCGGGTCGTGCTGAATAAAGGCGTTGTCACCGTTGGTATAGTACTGGAGTTCATAGTTACCCCAGCCCCAACCGCCGGTTTCAAAAGTCCAGTTGTTGTGGTTGATGGTATTGAACTCGTCGCTCCACACCAGTTGGCCAAAACCAGGCGGTGTCGGAGGCTGTGACGGACCACCATCGCCGCCGGAAACAATCTCAATCCAGTTAAAGTTCCAGCCACCGGTCAGAGCGAAAACACCCAGGCTGTAGGTACCGGCATTGATATGGGTGCTAAAGGACACCGTGGTCCAATTCTGCCAGCCGCCCGTGGCGGGTATATCCACCTGCCCGAGTACTATGTCACCGCCGTTCAGATCCACGGAGGCGGATGCGCCACCGCTGGGGCTCGCAACGCGCATGCGCACGGTGTAGGTTCCTGAACTGGGAATGTTAACCCCGCTGTACGCCAGCCATTCGGTGGGCTGGATCCAGCCAACGTTGCACACACCGTTGGTGTCGTTGGTGGGCTCAAGGTCCACTCCGTCATTGCGGCAGGCGCCACCCTGATTGTTGGGCGTGGTGTCGAAATAATCGGTGTAATCCTGGGCTTGGATGCGCGTCTGGAAACCCGACGGCGGTTGCGATGGCGGCGGTGTCGAGCCACCCTCCGAACGAATCTCAATCCAGTTGAAGTTCCAGCCACCGCTCAGAGCGAAAACACCCAGGCTATAGGTGCCAGCATTGATATGGGTGGTAAAGGATACGGTGGTCCAGTTCTGCCAGCCTCCCGTGGCGGGAATATTCACCTCTCCAAGCACTATGTCACCGCCGTTCAGATCCACGGACGCAGCGGCACCACCGCTGGGGCTCGCAACGCGCATGCGAACGGTGTAGGTTCCTGAACTGGGAATGTTGACGCCGCTGTACGCCAACCATTCGTTGGGCTCGATCCAGCCAACGTTGCACACACCATTGGTGTCGCTGGTATGTTCAAGGTCCACTCCGTCGTTGCGGCAAGCACCCCCCTGATTGTTGGGAGTCGTATCGTAATAGGCGGTGTAATCCTGTGCCTGGATACGCGTGGTAAAGGTTTGCGCGTGAGTGGCGACACTGAACAACGTCAGCAGCGCGCACATCGCACTCAGACTAAACACTTTAGTTAATGCAATACTTCGCATGGTTTGCCTCCGATAATTATAGTTCTAGCAACCAGGCACTTTCACTGAACTGACTGAAACAACTAAGACTCAGCACACTGGTCGCCTATCTTAGAGCTGGGCTATTATTATTAGCTCTTCAATTGCCGCCCATTACGTTATGTTTCCATGCGTAACGCAGCGTTACCATTGTTAACATGCCATCAACAATCGTCATTGCCGCGCCACTGCGGTGCAATTCACCAAACAATGCACCAAGATAGAGAGTGCAACGTCGACGACGCTCCCGTCGTCCCAACTTGCACTTTTTTCAAAGTGGGATGCGAAATATTGGTTAAAGTAAAGACAAAAAAAAGCCCTCTACAAAGTAAAGGGCAAGAGGGAGACGTCGATGCATCAACCAGACATCGACGGTGAGAGACCTTCGTGAAGGGTGCACCTTAACGTTTTTATGGCGTCAATAGTATCACCGTCACTCTAGATACATTTGACAACGCTGTCAAGGCGCCGCCGGAGTCGGCCGGACTAGCTACCGGCCTCGCCACCCGGGCAGGCCAGACTATCGTCACTGGCCCCCTTTTGGATAACCACATCCGAAAAAGTGAGATCCAGAGAGCCCTCTGTCACCAGGGCAAACGGCTGCACCACATGGGCGAAATAGGCTTCTGGCGACGATATCACACCCAAGTTCTCACCGGAATCGGGGAAGCAGTCCAGGGCGACGCTGACTGTCTGCCAGCCTTCACCGGCCAACTTGGCCAGGTGCTCAGTAAAATCGATATCCGCCGCGCAGTATGAGCCACAACCCAAGCGCAACCAGGTAGTGTCGCTGGGAGCAGCGTCGACTTTGACGTCAAAGGTCAGCACGGAGTCGCTGCTCAGATACTCCAACAGGTTGAGGCGCTGGCTGCTGAACAGCGCCACCAGGCCCTGGCCCTCACCGCTCCAGACTACCTGCCGGGCATCGTGCTGCTCCCTGCGGTCCACGGCGCTGATGGTCACGGTGGAAACGCTGACCACGTTGCTGGTCACCACTTCCCGGTCGTTGATCCGGCCCAACACTTCCAGCGCGAAAGGCGACAGAGGGCGGCGCTGAAACACCACCAACCGCTCCTCTACCGCCGCCACGGTGAGCCCCTCTTCGAAGAGGTTGTCGTCCAGGGTGTCCTCATCCGCATAGCTGAGGCCGTAACCATAGGGAAACAGCGGCTCGTAGGGTTGATCGCCACGATTCAACGGTACCTGCTCCGGAATCCTCGGCCAGGTAAAAGTCAGACGGCCCACCATATCGTGGTTGACTTCCCCTTCGGCATCCCGGAACAGCACATCGGCAATCCCCTGGCCTTCGGTACCAGGCAACCAGGCCACGACAAAGGCATCGGAGGCGTTGATCTCCGGATTGACCCACAGGGGCCGGCCCGTGATGAACAGGGAGACCACTGGAACACCCTGCTCTCTCAGGCCTCGCAACAACTGCAGATCGCTGTCGTCCACATCGCTGTAGGACAGATGGGTGATGTCGCCCTGCATCTCCGCATAAGGGTCTTCGCCGAAGACCACTATGGCCACATCGGGCTTATCGCTGAAACTGCCGTCTTCACTGAGAATGGCGGTGCCACCGGCGGCATCGACCACGGCACTAATGCCCTCGTATATGGATGTGGCGCCGGGGAAGTCCTCGTTGGCATTGCCGGTACCCTGCCAGGAAATGGTCCAGCCGCCGCTCTGCTTGCCGATGTCGTGGGCGCCATCGCCGGCGACGAGCACGGTGATGTCCCGCTTCAGGGGCAGCAGGTTGTCGCGGTTTTTCAGCATCACCAGGGATTCACGCACGGCCTGCCGGGCTATCTCTCTGTGCTCCTCGGCGCCCAGCACATCTTCCCGGCCCGCCAGGGCGCGGGTCGAAGGTGCGCCCCGCTCAAACAGTCCCGCGCGGAATTTCACCCGCAGGAAACGGCGCACGGCGTCGTCCAGGCGAGCCTTGGGCACACTGCCATCCTCGACCTGGGCAACCAGGTTGTAAAACAGCTCTTTCCAATTGGGTTCGGGCACCATATAGATATCCAGCCCGGCATTGATGGCCTGGGGGCAATCCAGCGCCGTGCAACCGGGAATAAACCCATGGCCGCTCCAGTCACCCAGCACCGGGCCATCAAAACCCATTTGCTCCTTGAGCACGTTGGTCAACAGGTACTCGTGACCGTGCAGCCGCTCGCCATTCCAGGTGGTAAAGGAAGCCATGATCACCTGCACGCCGGCCTCTATACTACTGAAATAGCCGGGGCCGTGAATATCCCGCAACTCTTCCTCGCTGACATTGGTATCGCCCCGGTCAATCCCCAACTCGGTGCCGCCGTCACCGATGAAATGCTTGGCGGTGGCAACCACTCGGTATTCGTCGAGAAATCCTTCACTGCCGCCCTTGCCTTGCAGCCCTTCCACCATACGACCGGCGAAGGCCCTGACCATCTCCGGGTCTTCGGAATAGGCTTCGTAGGTGCGGCCCCAGCGCTGATCGCGCGCAACCGCCACGGTCGGCGAGAAATTCCAGTCCAGACCGGTCACGGCGATCTCACGGGCAGTGGCCCAACCTATGGCCTCCAGTAGATCCGGGTTGCCGGTGGCCCCCAGGCCGATATTGTGCGGGAACAAAGTGGCGCCAATCACGTTACCCAGGCCGTGCACTGCATCGGTCCCCCACATGATGGGAATAGCGACACGACCGTCGCTGGTGTCCACCGAGGCGTTGTAAAAGCCATCAGCCATAGCCACCCAGTCCTGGATGCTGGCATACTTGTTGTTGTGCGGGGTGCTGCCGCCCCCATTGAGAACCGAGCCCAGATGGTAGTTGCGTACATCGTCCGGCGTCACATGGCCGATTTCCGGTTGCAGAATCTGGCCGACTTTTTCTTCGATGGTCATGCGCTCCAGCAATGCATCGATCTTTGCTTCGATATCCTGGTCCAAGGGAACTGAACTGACCAGCGCAGGCCAAAGCGCAACGTCTCCCGCAGGTACACTGGGCAAGCCATCGGCAGTCCCGGTTTCCGGTGAAGGAGAGCAGGCAGCGACCAGCCACGCAGCCCCCACAAAGCTGACCAAAGAGAAAAGTGATTTTGTCATTGTCATATGCACCTGTTGCCGACCCCGGCATCTATTGTGAAATCGTGAAATCGTCTTTCTTCGGCGCCTCGGCGCGCCACCCCAAACGGTCATTCTATATACCCGGGGTTGAAAACGCGACTCGGTCGCCAGTAGTGAAGGTAGTCGCCGTTGACAGCGCTGTCAACGGCGGGTAGACTCGCGGCCGTCTTTATCATCACACAGCAGTGGGCATGGGTAACACATGAGTCAAATACTGGTAGCAGACATCGGCGGCACCAACGCCCGCTTTGGTTTGGTGGAAATTTCCCCTTCCAGCACTGGTTATGAGGTCGACAGCCAGATCAGCCTGAAGTGCGCGGAACACAGCGATATCGGCAGCATGATTCGCACCTACTGCCAGCAGGCCAACCGGGACCTTCCCGCCTACGCCTGTCTGGCCATTGCCGGTCCGATTCGTGACGGCCGGGTCAAAGTTACCAACCTGCCCTGGGAATTTACTATCACCGACCTGCAAACAGAGTTGGGCATGACGGCACTGGACGTTATCAATGATTTCGCCGCCCTGGCCTACGCCACACCCCATCTGCCGGCCAGTCAAAAAACGCGCCTCTACCAGGCCGAGGCGGACCCCGACGCCCCCATTGTGGTCTGCGGCCCGGGGACGGGTTTCGGCATGGCCGCGCTGATTCCCAGCGGCGACCGCTGGCGCATTGTGCCCACCGAGGGGGGCCACACCGGTTTCGCGCCAGCAACCCCTCGGGAAATCGCCATACTGCAGCACATACTCAAAAGCGAGCCCCGGGTCTCCGTGGAGCACTTGCTGTCGGGGCGGGGCCTGGTAACTATCTATCGGGCGCTGTGTGATATAGAACAGCGGCCGGCCGAAAATCTCGCACCGGCCGATGTCAGTGCCCGGGGGCTGACCGACTCCGACCCGCTGTGCCGGGAAACGCTGAACATTTTCTGCGCCGTTCTGGGCGGTGTCGCCGGCGACAAAGCGCTGGATCTCGGCGCCCGCGGCGGAGTCTGCCTGGGTGGCGGCATAATCCCCCGTCTGGCGGAATACCTGCCCAACACTCAGTTTCTCGCGCGCTATCTGGACAAAGGCCCCATGAGCGGATACGTGCAGGGAATTCCGGTGGATATGATCGTCAATACCAATGCCGCTCTGGTGGGTACTGCCGCCTGGTTGGTGGACAAGGTCCCGGCATTGAAGGCCGAAGCCACGGCAAACCTGAGCAGCTAGATAGACCTGGGCGCGGGTCCGGTGGACTCGCGCAGGATCAGGCTGGAACTGAGTGCCTTCGACGCAGCTCCCGTATCCCCGCCCCGCGCCCTGTCCAGCAACAGTTGCGTGGCCTGTTGTGCCATCGCCCGAATGGGCTGGCGCACCGTGGTCAAAGCCGGCCAGATCTGATGTGCTACTGGGGTATCGTCAAACCCCGCTACCGACAAATCCATTGGAATCCGCAAATCCAACTGATGGGCCACCATCATTACTCCCGCCGCCATATCGTCGTTGCCGGCAAAAACGGCGGTGGGCCTGTTCGGCCGCTGCAAAAACCGTCGGCCGGCCTTCTCCCCGGACTCGAAGGAGTTGAACCCCTGCTCCACCAGGGATTCGTCGAACGGCAACCCCTTGTCGGCCAGGGCCGCCCGATAACCTTCATAGCGAAACGCCACGGCGTGATGATCTGGATGACCGCGGACAAAGCCGATGCGTTTGTGCCCCAGGCCAATCAGCTTGCACGTCATATCGTAGGCCGCCTGCCAGTCGTTGGTTTCAACGTAGGGCGCCAGCTCCTTGTGGTTCGCCGGAGCGATCCGCACGAACGGGAAGTCGGCTGCGCAAAGCGCCTGAACCAGCTCTGGCAGGTCCGTTATGGGGGGTGTCAGAATCAGACCATCCACCCGGGTCTGCCGCACCAGATCCAGAATTTCGTCCTTTAGTCTGACGTCGCGATGGCTGCAGGGATGAATCAGTAAATCGTAACCCTGAGGGCGGCAGACTGACAGTACGCCATCCTGCACGTCGATCACATAATTGGCGCTGGGGTTGTCGTACAGGAGTCCAAACACATAGGAGCGACTGGCGGCAAGACTGCGGGCCGAGAGGTTGGGACGGTAACCGAGTTTATCCACCGCGGCCATCACCTTGTCCCGTGTGCTCTGACGAACATTGGGCTCATTGTTTACCACCCGCGACACCGTTTTGATGGAAAAACCAGACAATTCGGCAACGTCGTCGATCGTAGCTTTGGCCATAGGTAATTACTCAGTCAATCAGGGTGCGCACCCACTGCAGCAGCCTTGAATCGCCGGGCACTGCATCGAAACCCGCAGGGAGCGGCACGATCAGCCAGCGTACTCGCCAGTCCACATACTCATCCGGCGCCAATTCAGTATAGGGCCCCTGCTGCTCCAGCTCTATATAGCGGCGGTCTTCGTTGGCGAAAATTTCCACTTCGCCCTCACCCGGCGCATTGTATGCGACAGGCACGTCGTCAAACAGTTTCAACAGCAGATAACCATCGTTCACCCAGGCCAGCCAGCCCTCGGCACCGTCGGTCATCAGTTTGTGATGGCCGGGCAGTATCCGCTCCGGACGATAGTCGAACCAGACCACACCCTCGATCACTTCCACCGGCAAATCCTGAAAGGGGCCACTGATAAAGTCGCTGTCGCCCTTGGGGAAAAACGCCAGGCCACTGGCCGCCACCCGGGTGATTTCCCAGGGGGCTACCCGGCGTGTATCGGCGCCGCGATTGTACAAGCGGTACTCCACGACAATCTCGTTGTCGCGCCGGCTGGCGCTGTAGCGCTTGCGCACCTGGTAGGGCAACTGCGCCGCCACGGCGCTGGTCAGCACCAGGGCGTCGCCATCCCATGCCACCGCGTAGGCGTCGCTGTCCAGTTCCGGCAGTGGTGGCCAGCCCCAGTCGCTCTGTGGACTGGTCCAGAAGACATTGCCCCAAGTGCTGTGTTGATCTTCGGTGACCAGCATTTCCTGCCCAGCGTGACGGGCGGACGCTATGCGGCCACCTTCGGCCGGTGCAATCAGCAATTGCACCTGGCCATGGGTCAGCAGATAGCGGTCACCGACCAGGCTGAAGGATTCGGGCAAAGTGGCAGTCTCCCTTTCCGTTGAGGTATAGGCCGCTGAGGTATAGTCCGTAGGGGTACAGGCCGTAGTGGCGCAGGCCGACGACAACAGCAGCGCCGACACACAAACCCAACGCCGCACGCTGCGATGCAGCCGATCAATACAGCAGGGTGAACAGCTTGCGCTGAAATTCCACCGCCAGCGGATCACCCTTACCGAGACTGGCGATAATATCCAACAACAGTTTTTTGGCCTGACCATCGGCATACTCCCTTTCCGTTTGAACGATTTTCAGGAGCAGCTCCAGCGCCGGGCGATGCTGACCGGCCTCGTTGAGCTTGATTGCCAACTGGTGCGTAAGCTCCAGATTGTTCGGGTCCGCCGCCAGCGCTTCCTCCAGCGCGGCAACCTCCGGTGACTTTGCCGCTTCACGGGCCAGCGTCAATTGCGCCTTGACCTGCTCGTACAGGGCGTCCTGATCGGCCAGCTTGACGATGCCGAGTAACTCGTCAGCTTCGTCCCAGCGTTTGAGTTCCACCAGTACCTGCGCCATCAGGATTGCAATCTGCGGCAACTGATTCGATTCTGTGTAGGCCTGACGCAACAGCGGCAGCGCGCCGGCGGCGTCTTCGGCAGCAAGCAAGTCCTGCGCCTGTTGCACCAGCGCTTCCCAGGCTTTGGGCAGATACTGATCCAGTAATGCCCGCACTTCCATCTCTGACTTGGCGCCGGCAAAGCCATCCAGCGGCTGGCCGTCCTTAATCAGCATCACCGTGGGCAGGCTGCGCACTCCGAACTGCGACGCAAGCATCTGCTGCTGATCGGCATTGACCTTGGCCAGCAGAAACGCGCCCTGATACTCCTGCGCCAGCTTCTCCAGAACCGGCACCAGACTTTTGCAGGGCCCGCACCAGTCGGCCCAGAAATCCACCATCACCAGCCGCTTGAACGACTCGTCAATAATCTGTTCCTGGGCATTATCCAGCGTAATATCCACTACATTAGTCATCGTAACTCCCGCGTAAATATCCGGGTTCAAAGAGCCCGGTATTGCCCGACACCCCCTATAAGGGGGCTTTCCGCTTCTATCGCCTTTTTCCCTAATTCTTCTCCATCCCGTACAAATTCACCGTTACGCTACGGTTGTCATCGTCTGCGACATAAGCCACCGATTCCGTAATGGTAACCGTCAGGGTCATGCTTTTGTCCGCCAGCGTGGTCAATGCCTTGAGTTCGTCATCATCCAGCCGCCAGAGCGTCAGTTTGGGCAATGCCAGCAGGGCCTCGCGCTGTTGCCGCCACCAGATGTTCAGGCCGCGACCGTAAGCGTACAGCCACACGCTCTCTGCCTGACCGCTGGCCTTTTTCAAACGCTCGGGTGTGGGTTGCCCCAGTTCAATCCATTCCAGAATACGCCCATCGTCCGCCGTGCGCCACAGGTCCGGTTCGTCAGCAGTGGACAGGCCCTTGGTGAACGTCAGTTGGCGATGCGCGTGAAAACAATACACCAGCAGACGCAGCATCATGCGCTCCAGAGTTTCGGAGGGATGCCGGGCAATGGTCAGTTGCAGTTCATCGAAGTGCTCCCGGTCCATATCGGACAGGGTGACGCGGGCCTTGTGAATACTGGCGTTGGCGGCCATTACTCCGGCCGCATATGGGGAAAGAGCAGCACGTCGCGAATGGACGGCGCGTCGGCCAGCAGCATGACCAGCCGGTCTATGCCGATGCCCTCGCCGGCCGTGGGCGGCATGCCGTATTCCAGGGCGCGAATGTAATCCGCATCGTAGTGCATGGCTTCGTGATCGCCGGCGTCCTTTTCGCGCACCTGGGCCATAAAGCGCTCCGCCTGATCCTCGGCGTCGTTCAACTCCGAAAAGCCGTTGGCCAACTCCCGGCCGCCGACAAAAAATTCAAAGCGGTCCGTCACCTCCGGGTTCTCGTCGTTGCGACGGGCCAGGGGCGACACCTCGGTAGGGTACTCGGTGATAAAGGTCGGCTGGTCCAGCCGATGCTCCACCTTTTCCTCAAAAATTTCCATCTGCAGTTTGCCCAGACCGTGACTGTCTTTGACTTCGATACCCATACCCCTGGCCAGATCCCGTACCGCGGCCAGGTCGGTGATCTGCTCGCGCGCAATGTCCGGGTTGTATTGCAAAATGGCGTCGACAATGGACAGCCGCGCAAAGGGTTTGCCGAAATCGTATTCGCTGCCCTGATACTGAATCAAGGTGGTGCCCAGCACCGCCTCGCACAGCTTGCGCAGCATGTCTTCGGTGAGGTCCATCATGTCCCGGTAGTCGGCGTAGGCCTGATAGAACTCCAGCATGGTGAATTCCGGGTTGTGCCGGGTGGACAGCCCCTCGTTGCGGAAGTTGCGGTTGATTTCATAAACCTTTTCAAAACCGCCCACCACCAGACGCTTGAGGTAGAGCTCCGGCGCCACGCGCAGATACATGTCGATATCCAGCGCGTTGTGGTGTGTGATAAAGGGGCGCGCCGTGGCGCCGCCGGGAATCACCTGCAGCATGGGCGTTTCCACTTCCATATAGCCCAGACCGTCCAGGTAGTTGCGGATAAAATGAATGCAGCGCGAGCGCAGACGAAAGGTGTCGCGCACTTCCGGGTTGACGATCAGATCAACGTAGCGCTGGCGATAGCGCAGCTCCTGATCGCTCAGGCCGTGATACTTTTCCGGCAGCGGGCGCAGGGCCTTGGTGAGCAACTGGTAGTCTTCCAGATTGACATAGAGATCGCCGCGACCGGAGCGGTGCAGCTTGCCGCTGACCGCCACTATATCGCCGATGTCCCAGGTGCCCCAGGTTTCCCTGATGGTGTTCTGCGCCTCCTTGTCGGCGTAGAGCTGGATACTGCCCTGCCCGTCCTGCAGCACCATAAAGGGGCCGCGTTTGGCCATGATGCGGCCGGCGACGCTGGCGCTGTGCGCTTCGGCCTCCAGGGTTTCCTTGCTGTGTTCGGCGTAGGCGCTTTGCAGCGCGGCACTGGTGTGCTGACGCTGCACGCGATTAGGGAAGGCGTTGCCTTTGGCGCGAATGGCGTCCAGCTTGGCGCGTCGCTCGGCGATCAGTTTGTTTTCGTCCTGGCTGGATTCCTGACTCATGGCATTACACTGTTTGGTTAACTGAACGATTACAGGCCGGCCTTGAGGCTGGCGACGATAAATTGATCCAGGGCGCCATCGAGCACCGCCTGGCAATTGCTGGTCTGCACACTGGTGCGCAGATCCTTGATGCGCTGATCATCCAGCACATAGGAGCGAATCTGACTGCCCCAGCCGATGTCGGCCTTGTTGTCTTCCATGGCCTGCTTTTCCGCGTTGCGTTTGAGCATTTCCTGCTCGTACATTTTCGCGCGCAGCATCGTCATGGCGCGGTCGCGGTTCTGGTGCTGGGAGCGCTCGCTCTGGCACTGTACCACGATCCCGCTGGGGACGTGGGTGATGCGCACCGCTGAATCGGTTTTGTTGACGTGCTGACCGCCGGCGCCGCTGGCACGATAGGTGTCGGTGCGCAGATCCGCCGGATTGATATCGATCTCGATATTGTCGTCGATTTCCGGCGAGACAAAAACGGAACAGAAAGAGGTATGGCGACGGTTGCCGGAGTCGAAAGGCGACTTGCGCACCAGGCGATGCACGCCGGTTTCCGTACGCAGCCAGCCAAAGGCGTATTCGCCCTCGAAACGAATGGTGGCACTCTTGATGCCCGCCACTTCACCGGGGGAGGCTTCTTCCAGAGTGGTCTTGAAGCCCTTCTGCTCGCCCCAGCGCAGGTACATGCGCAGCACCATCTCGGCCCAGTCCTGGGCTTCGGTGCCGCCGGAGCCGGATTGAATATCCAGAAAGGCGTTGTTGGGATCCATTTCGCCGGAAAACATGCGACGGAATTCCAACTCTTCGAGCTGTTCTTCCAGCTTGTCTATCTCGGCCGCCACTTCGTCGACACCGGCCTGATCACCTTCTTCCGCCGCCATCGCCAACAGTTCACGGCAATCACTGATGCCGGAATCCATGGTCTCGATGGTCTTTACCACCAACTCCAGCGAGGACCGCTCCCGGCCCAGCGCCTGGGCCCGCTCGGGGGACTCCCAGACATCCGGCTCACTCAGTTCCCGTTCAACCTCGGTTAAACGCTCCTTTTTGTGATCGTAGTCAAAGATACCCCCTAAGCACCTTGGTGCGCTGCTCGAGATCTTTTAAAGTATTCAACAGAGGATTGATTTCCATGACCGGTTTGAAACCTGCTAGCTGATGGGTAGGCGAAGCGGCGCATTCTACCCCAGAACCACCCGAGCTGTGTAGGCAAAAAGGCTATATCCTCTGCCGGATCCGACGGGTACCACGACACTCCACAAGCTTGAAATGGCGCACAAAATTCTCTTTAAAATCAAATTCTTGCGCCAACTTATTGACAAGCTGCTTTAAAAGAATAACACTTATACCATCAACCGAAAGCAGTGGCGATGAGCTGCGCTGGCAGCGCTGGAGACAGTGTCGATGGAATACCTGGAAGCGAGCAACCCCGAATGGTCCTTTATGTGGGAAGCCCTGGGCAACGAAAAGCTCAACGGGGGTGATCCCATTTGCCTGCACCAGGGCCGCTGCTGGGAGTATCTGGGGTCCACCAACGACCACCACCACTTCCGCCACGCCCGGCACCCGCGCACCGACCGCGTTGAGTTTGCCTACATCGAAAGAGTCAGAATGGCGGCCGGCTGGCACTAAGCACCAGCCCACCGGTCATACGCCTATATTTTTCAGAATATCCATGATCTCCCGCAGCACCGCCGAGGTTCTCGGGTGCTCCTCACCGAATTCCTCCAGCAGCAACTCCACAGTCTCCAACGGCGAGGGGTCCTCAGCGCCCATGGCGCCCTCCGGGTGAATGCCCCGCTCCAGATCCTGCAGCAATTTGATCTGCTGCGGGCTGGCGCTGTCGTCGCCATAGAGATCGTGAAGCTCGGAAATCAGATTTTTTATACGTTGCCTGGGCATTACTCACCTCTTCTTAAATCAAGTCTCGGACTTCGAGTTTGAGAGCCCGGCCCGCGTATGCCCATCCGGGACACGCCGTAAATACGTCCTTTTAGGCTCGGACACAGCATCCCTGCTGAGTACGGTCCCGGACGGGCATCCCCGCCCCGGGCTTGTGCCATACCGGAGCAGTTGAACTCCGAAACTTGAGCTCTTAACAACCTGCTTTCCTTCAGTGTAACACAGACAAAGCAACGCCCCCGGCGCTTACGCCTGGCGCAATACCACCGCCGGCGGCGTGCGCACCACGGAGCGGCAACTCAAGGCGCCGAGCCCACCTACCAATAGCGCCCCCAGCGCCGGCCCCAGGAACCAGAACAGATAGTGGGGCTGAATGGGTGTATCGAAAACAAAGCGCTGCAGGCTGAGCAGCAACAGCTCTGAACCCAGCACGGCAATGATACCTGCCACCAGCCCCAGCACCGAAAATTCGCTCCAGACACTGCCGACAATCAAGCGGCGGCCGCTGCCCAGGGCACGCAGCAGACCGGCCTCCTGGCGCCGGCTCTCCATACTGCTGGTCACCGCCGCCAGCAGTACCAGGCAGCCGCCCAGCAGCGTCAGCCAGAGCACCAGCAATACGCCATTGCTCACCTGTTGGATGATGGTCTGAATCTGGGCAATGATACGGTCCAGCTCCATCACCGACACCGTGGGATGGCGCCGCAACAGCTCATTGATCACCGGCTTTTCGTCCACCGGAAGATAGGCACTGGTGATATAGGTGGGCGCAAAATCATCCAGCGTGCCCGGTTCGAAGATAAAGTAAAAGTTGGGCCGCATGGAGCGCCAGTCCAGACTGCGCATACTGGCCACCCGGGCCTCCAGAATCAGGCCGCCGATGGAGAAACGCAGTACATCCCCCAGGGCCAACCCCATTTCCTCAGCCATCTCGTCTTCAATGGATACCCCGGGCAAGTCACCCGGCTGCCAGCGGTCCCACCACTGCCCCGCCACCACCCGGTTGTCCTCGGCCAGGGTATCGGTCCAGGTGAGGTTTACCTCGCGCTGAAAGACGTTGTGACCGCGGCGCAGTTCCTCGCTGGGCTCGGCGTCGTTGATATGGGTCAGGCGACCGCGCACCATGGGATAGAGCGGCTCTCGCGCCACGCCGCGCTCGTCCAGCAACTGCTGCACCGGCTCCACCTCGTGGGGTGCAATGTTCACCAGAAAGTGGTTGGGCGCATTCTCGGGCAACTGCATGCGCCAGTCGTCGATCAGGGAGGTACGCACAATGGTGAGAGTCAACAGCAACATGATGGCGGTGGCAAAGACCACTATCTGGGTAACGCTGTGCACCTTGCGCCGCTGCAGGCCGGCCACCGCCAACCGCCAGTAGCTGCCGGCACCGGCGCTGATACGGCGACTCAGGTGCAGCAACAGCAGCGCCAGAACCACCGACACCAGCAACACCACCAGCAGAGCCAGCACTACACTCAGGGCCAGCGCCACCTGCTGGCTGAACAGCCACACCAGCGCGGCTATGGCAAAGAGCGCCAGGCCGATCTGCACCGCTGCCCGGGGACCGCTCACCGGCAGCTCCCGGCGCAGAATCCGCAGCGGTGGAATACCGGGCAGAAACCACAGGGATGGCAGGGCAAAACAGGCCAGACACAGTAGCCCGGCCAGAAAGCTCAGGGCATAAGGCGAGAAGCCGGCAGCGCCCAGGGTGACGCCGTACAGCGACGCCAGGCTCGAAGCCACCAGCCGCTGAATCAACTCGCCCGCCAGCAGACCCAGCAGCGACGCCGTCACTCCCAGCAAGAGCAACTGCCCCAGATACAACAGTCGCACCCGCAGGGCCGAAGCCCCCAGGCTTTTCATCAACGCCACCTGGTCCACATGGCGCTCGGCAAAATGGCGCGCCGCCAGGGCAATGGCGACACCGGCCAGCAGCACACCGATCACCGCCGCCAGCAACAGAAAGCGCTCGCCCGTGTACAGGGCGTTGGCCAGGCCCTGCTGGGCCTCCTGAATATCCACCAGGCGCTCGTGCAGACTCAGGCGCGGCTCCAGCCAGGCCAGCATCTGCTGCAGACTCGCCTCGCGATCCGCTGCCAGCAGCCACTGGTAGGTCACCCGGCTGCCCGGTTGAACCACCTCGGTACGCGGCAGGTCGTCCAGATTCATCATCAGCCGCACGCCGAAAAAGCTAAACGGACTGCCGCCGTCCGGCTCAGCCACCAGCACCCGGGTGGCCGTCAGACTGTACTCGCCAACACTGAGGGAATCGCCCAGTTCTATGCCCAGCAGAGGCAACAGACGCGAGTCCACCCAGGCCTCTCCGGGCGCGGGAATGCCCGTTTCAACCCGGGTGCGATCCGGGCGTGTCTCAAAGGGCCGTTCGGCAGTTTCCACCTGGCCGCGCAAGGGATAGCCCTCGCCCACCGCCTTGACCGATGCCAGGTGCATCTCGTCTTCGGCAAACACCATAGTGGAAAAGGTCACCACCTGACTCTGGTCCACGCCCAACTGTTCGGCCTGGGCGAACCAGGTCTCGTCAAAGGGCCGGGAGCTGCGCACAATGCGATCCGCACCCAGCAGGGTATTGCTCTCCTGCACCAGCGTGCTCTGCAGGCGATCGGTAAAAATGGCAATGGAAGACACCACCGCCACCGCCAGCAGCAGGGCCACACTGAGCAGCTTCAACTCACCGCTGCGCCAGTTGCGCCAAAGCATGCGCCAGGCAAGCATAACTAGGCCTCCCCGACAGCGGCAGTGGCATCAACAGTTGTATCAACAATGGCACCGGCTTCCAGCGCCAGACGACGCTGACAGCGCTGGGCCAGACGATCCTCGTGGGTAATCAGTACCAGGGTGGTGTTTTGGGCGCGATTGAGTTCAAACAACAGGTCAATGATGTGGGCGCCGGTGACATTGTCCAGATTGCCCGTGGGCTCATCGGCAAACAGCACCCGGGGCTCGGCGGCAAAGGCGCGGGCAATGGCCACCCGTTGCTGCTCGCCACCGGAAAGCTGCTGCGGATAGTGCCCCAAGCGGTGACTCAACTCCACCCGGTCGAGAAACTCCCGGGCGCGGCCACGGGCGTCACTGGCGCCGTGCAGCTCCAGGGGCAGCATAACGTTCTCCAGGGCGGTCAGCCCCGGCAGCAACTGGAAAGACTGGAAGATAAAACCGACGCTCTCGGCCCGTACCCGCGCCCTTCCCTCTTCGTCCAGGGCGGTGAGGGATTCACCGTTGAGCCAGACTTCGCCACTGCTGGGCAGATCCAGACCGGCGAGAATCCCCAACAGGGTCGACTTGCCGGAACCGGAAGGACCGGTAATGGCCAGACTGTCACCGGCATTGACCGACAGTGATACCCCCCGCAAAATCTCCAACTGCCCCTCGGCGGTAACTACCGACTTGCCCAGGTCGCGGGCCTCCACCATCACTGTTTCAGTCATTCTCGCTCCTCAATACTCAACACCACCTCGGCAATCAAAACCGGGGCACAGCGAACTTTACCCTGTTAAGATACTCAGAGGAAGGGTTGCATGATAGGTTGATGGCAACCCCTTTACGCATCTTTTCACGTTTTACGCTTCTGTTTTACGTTCATGGGAGACCCGATGATCACCGGTTGGTTCAAACGCTTTCGGAAAAGCAGTGCCATTGCGCTGCTGTGGCTCGTTCTTACACCCGCCGCCCTGGCGGAGGAGCCGGTGGTACTGGTGGTGGGCGACAGCCTGAGCGCCGCCTACGGCATCGATCTTGACGACGGCTGGGTGCGGCTGCTGGAACAGCGGCTGGCCACCGAGAACTATCCCCACCGGGTGGTCAACGGCAGCATCAGCGGCGACACCAGCGGCGGCGGCCTGGCGCGCCTGCCGGCACTGCTGGACGAATACGAACCGGCGGTGGTGATCCTGGAACTGGGCGGCAACGACGGCCTGCGCGGTTTTCCCATTCCGGCCATGCGCCGCAATCTGGCCGCCATGATCGAGATGAGCCGGGACATCGGCGCCGAGGTGCTGCTGGTGGGCATGCAGATTCCCCCCAACTACGGCCAGCGCTACAGCCAGATCTTCGCCACCACCTTTCCCGAGTTGGCGACGGAATACGATGTGGCACTGGTGCCATTTATGCTGCTGCACTTAGCCACCGACCCGGAACTGATGCAAGCCGACGGCATCCACCCGGTAGCCAGCGCTCAACCGCAAATACTGGACAATATCTGGCCGTATTTGCAGCCGTTGCTGTAGATTAAGGGTCGTATTTTTCTCGTGAGGTGCCAACCTCCTTAAACCGTGTCGCTTCGAACTCGGAAAAAGAGCGAAGTACTTTCTTGTTTAAGGGGTGGAGTTTGTCTTTTGCAATTTGTCGCGAGGAGATCAGAATGGGCAAATCCAGTAGTATCGCAATTCTTGCTGTAATCATCGGCCCGATGCTTTTTGGACTCTGCGTATCCGCATTGCTTGGCATCCCCTACCCCATATTAGCGCTTGTGGCAGGCACAGCGGCAATACTTGGCGTTACGCTCCTCGTCATGTCGAAGTGGCCCAAGCTATGTAGCGGGGATTTTTTCTCATTTGGCCCGGCGACCACGAAACCCCGACTGATGAAATACTACCTAGCTGCCTATGGGTTTATCGTACTGACCATCTGCAGCTCGACTGCGCTGATTTCTTCACTTGCCGTTGTTTATTAGATCGGCAATCAATGTTGTTACGTTAGAGAAACGCGAAAATTCAGGTCTTGCGGGGCAAAGGCAATCAGGTTTGGGTGCCTCTAAGAGGGGCGGCCAGTGAAGTCGGTAGCGCCTTTGGCAAACGCAGTGAATACATCCCTGTAGCTCCCGCGCGTCATTGCGGCAACTGCTCCTGCGTTGCTCTACCTCCTGCATCCATGCAGTCGCCCTGACGCGAGGGTTGCCAAAGACGCTACCGACTTCCCTGCCCTCAGTGCTGATTGAAACACTGGTGCTCTGTTATTGTAGGTTCGAGGTGACGATGTTCAAGGAGGTTGGGGTAGTGCTTCCGGGACCGTACACCGCATGGATGCGGTGTTCGAGCCCCCAGGGATGGGTTTACGGCGAGACCCGGAAGCACTACCCCAACCTCCGCCGTTGGCACCCAAGCTAAAAATACATTCTTTAACGCTGAGCTCTGCAAATCACGCTTCAACAGCCTCAAGATACTGCACTATCAACTGCAAACTGCGTCGGCCACGGTATTCGTTGACATCCAGGCGATAGGCGAGGCGTACGCGATTGATCGAGGGGTTGGGCCATTGTTCGGTATCGATATTGAAAGCGATGGCATCCACCAGTTGCTGACCTTCGCTGTCCCGGGCCAGGGTCATTTTCAGGTGTTTTTCTCCCACCAGTCGCTGCTGCACCAACCGAAACTCGCCATCGAACAGCGGCTCCGGAAAGTGCTGCCCCCAGGGGCCCGCCTCACGTACCTGCACTGCAAGATTCAGATCGAACTCCTCCTCCTGCAGAGGGCCGTCTGTCACCAGTATCGCGTCCAGATCTTCCTCGCGTAACTGCCGCCGAACCTCCGCATCAAAGGCCCGTGAAAACTCGTCAAAACGTTCGTGCTCCAGTGTCAGGCCCGCTGCCATGGCGTGACCGCCGAAGCGCGTGAGCAGCCCCGGATGGGAAGCAGCCACCGCGTCCAGCGCATCGCGGATATGCAAGCCGGGAATCGAGCGCGCCGAACCCTTGATTTCGCCTTCGTCGCCATCGGCAAACACAATAACGGGCCGGTGAAAGTGATCCTTGATGCGCGAGGCAAGAATACCAACCACACCCTGATGCCAGCGAGCGTCGTAGAGACACAGGCCCCAGGGCAAGGACTGATCCGGTTCACGCAGCAGTTCGTTGAGCAACTCCATGGCCTCGCGCTGCATACCGGATTCGATGGTTTTGCGATCGCGGTTGAAGTCGTCCAGAGACAGCGCCATTTCCCGGGCCAGATCGGGACTGTCGCAGAGCAGGCACTGGATACCCAGGGACATGTCATCGAGACGTCCGGCGGCGTTGAGCCGCGGGCCTACGGCGAAACCCAGATCCGTCGCCACCAGGCGACTGGCGTGACGACCGGCCACCTGCAGCAATTCCATGATGCCGGGGCGGGCGATGCCGGCGCGAATGCGGCGGAGGCCCTGCTCCACCAGTATGCGATTATTCCGATCCAGGGGTACTACGTCCGCGACTGTACCCAGAGCCACCAGATCGAGAAAGTCGGCCATGTTCGGCTCGGGAATGCCCCGTTCGGCAAACCAGTTGCGCTGGCGCAGTTCGCCGCGTAGCGCGTTCATGACATAGAAAATCACGCCGACCCCGGCGAGATTCTTGCTCGGAAAAGGGCAGCCGGGCTGATTGGGGTTGACGATGGCGTCAGCCTCGGGCAGCGTCTCGCCGGGCAGATGGTGGTCAGTGACGACCACGGAAATTCCCAGTTCCCGGGCGGCGGCAACGCCTTCGACACTGGAGATGCCGTTGTCCACGGTAATGATCAGATCGGGAGAAAGCCCGGCGGCCACCCGAACGATTTCCGGCGTCAGGCCATAGCCGTACTCAAATCGGTTGGGGACCAGAAAATCCACCGACTGGTGACCCATGGCACGCAGTGCCAATACCGACAGGGCGCAGCTGGTGGCGCCGTCGGCGTCGAAGTCACCGACTACCAGAATCCTAGCGTCACCGAGTACCGCGTCGGCCAGCAGGGACACCGCCGCGTCCAGCCCCTTGAAGTCCGGACGCAGCAGTTGTGAGAGCTGGTACTGCAGATCTTCCGCGCTGGCGACGCCGCGAGCCAGGTATACCCGCTGCAACAGCGGCGGCAGAGCGCCGCCGAGATCTGTAGCGGTAGTGATCTCACGGCGGCGAATAGCTTTTTGCATCAGTCGTTGTCGGGCCAGTTACGTCCCATGGCATAGAGAATGCCGCCGAGTATGTGCTTCAGAAAGAGCGGTTCGGAGTAGCTCTCCCGGGTGTGGCCACCCGCCGTATAAAAAGCCCTGCCACCATCGTACTCATGATACCAGGCGATGGGGTGGCTTTCACCGTGGGTGCCACCTTCATAGGTTTTCTCGTCCAGGTTCAGCAGTACCGTGACTTCCTCGTTCATGGCCTGGAAGTTATACCACTCGTCGTATCGACGCCAGCGGTTGCCCTCAATATGCCCTTTCAGTATCGACGTTGACGGATGATCATAGGTGATCACTTCCTTCTCCGCGTACTGGTTCTCCGGGTGACTGGCAAACTGAGCGCCTACCAACTTGGTATACCAGGGCCAGTCGTATTCGCTGTCGGTAGCCGCGTGGATACCCACGAAGCCCCCACCATTTTGAATGTAGCCCTGGAATGCCTTGCGTTGTTCATCGTTGAACAACTCACCAGATGTGCTTAAAAAAACCACCGCATCATAAGACGCCAGAATTTCCGGACGAAATACCGAGGCGTTTTCGGTAATGTCCACATTGATTTCTGCTTTTTCACCGAGCTTCAACAGCGCCAACTTGGCGTCGGGGATAGAATCATGGCGCCACCCGGCTGTCTTGGCAAACACCAGTATGCTGCCGTCCCTGTAGTCACGGCCGGGACGACGTTCTTCAGCATAAGTCAAGTTCATGGTTAACACCGCAACTATGAGCACGCTGACAACCAGTGCCAGTCGGCATGATGAATTTATCGTTAGTGGTTTCATTATCTTTCTCCTGCTCAGGCATCGATACATACCGTTGATCCAACTGGATCAACAATGAGACACAGACCGCGCAATCAACTCCGCAAGGTTTCGGCAATATACTTCTGCACCTGCCCAATTTGTGCAGATAGCACGGCGTAGCGTTCCTCTCGCTGAAACAGGTCAGCCATATGATGCGGCAAACGCGGATCGGCTTCTTGACCGGCTTTGCGTACCGCTTCCGGGAATTTGGCCGGATGTGCCGTAGCCAGACACACCATGGGAATATCCTGCCGCCTGCGGGTCTTTCTTGCCGCAACCACACCAATAGCAGTATGCGGGTCCAGCAGATACTCGCAGCGATCATACATATCGCGGATCATGTCCACGGTGGTTGCATCATCCACCCGCCAACTACTGAACAGGGCGCGGGCACGGGCCAAGGCACCTTCATGCAAATGCATGGCGCCGGCTTTAAAATCTTCCATAAGCCGCCGGATAGCAGCACCGTCGCGATCATAGAGGTCGAACAACATACGCTCAAAGTTGCTTGACACCATGATATCCATACTGGGAGAGAGGGTATGCTGCAACTGACTTTTGCTATGGTCATTGTCGCTGATACAGCGATGCAGTATATCGTTGCTGTTGGTGGCTATAACCAACTGATCGATGGGAAGGCCCATCTGCCGCGCGAGATAACCCGCAAAGATATCGCCGAAATTTCCTGTGGGTACAGAAAAGGATACGGGGCGCGAGGGTCCACCCAGCGCCAGAGATGCGTAGAAATAATAAACTATCTGAGCCATGATCCGCGCCCAGTTGATGGAGTTAACCGCCACCAATTGCCTGTCCTTCGGCAAAAAGGACTGGTCGCCAAAACTGGCCTTGACCAAGTTCTGGCAATCGTCAAAGTTGCCTTCGATGGCAATGTTGTGAACATTGTCCTCCAGCACAGTCGTCATCTGCCGGCGCTGCACATCGGATACCCGCTGGTGCGGATGCAGAATGTAGATATCGATATTGTCGCAGCGGCGGCAACCTTCGATGGCGGCGGAGCCGGTGTCGCCGGAGGTTGCACCCATCACCACCACTCGTTGCTTGCGTCTGGTCAGCAGGTGATCCAGCAGGTGGCCGAGAAACTGCAGGGCGAAATCCTTGAACGCCAGCGTTGGCCCCTGAAACAGCTCCAGCACCCACTCATTATGGCCTGTCTGCACCAAGGGTGCGATAGCGTCATGACGAAAACCACTGTACGCTTCGGCGATAATCTGGCGCAACTCTGCATCGGACACAGCTCCGGCTACAAAGGGAGACATGATACGCTCGGCCAGCTCCAGGTAGTTGAGGCCAGCCCAAGAGGCTATTTCCTCCTGATCAAACCGAGGCAGCTCTTGCGGTACATAGAGCCCACCGTCCGGCGCCAAGCCGGTGAGAACCACTTCTTCAAACGTCAGAGCCGGTGCCTGACCACGGGTACTGATATATTTCACGGTTTTACCTGTTCGCTTGTCTTTTCAACTTCAACAGATTTTATTTCAACAGTTCTACACGAATGCGTGTTACCGGCCCGGTGATGGAACTGAGCGCTTCTATCTTGGTAATGGCTTCAACCAACTGCTTTTCCTGTGAGCGGTTGGTGAGCAGAATCAGCGGCACTATTTCTTCGTCCTCCGGCGGCTCCTTCTGAATCAGAGCCTCGATGCTGATACCCAAGTCACTGAGTATCTGTGCCACCTGGGAGAGCACACCCGGTTTGTCCAGCGCCGACATGCGCAGGTAGTAAGCGGTCTCCACCTCTTCAATGGGCAGAATTTCCTGCTCGGACAGTGCCGTCTGCTGGAAGCCGAGGTACGGTACCCGGTGTTCCGGACTGGCGGTCAAAGTGCGCGCCACATCGATGATATCGGCAATAACACCGGACGCTGTCGGTTCGGCGCCGGCGCCGGCGCCGTAGTAGAGTGTGGGACCAACAGCATCGCCCTTCACCAGTACGGCGTTCATCACGCCGTCCACATTGGCGATCAGACGCCGTTGAGGAATCAGCGTCGGGTGCACGCGCAACTCGATACCCTTGGTGGTACGACGGGCAATCCCCAGGTGTTTGATGCGATAGCCAAGTTCCTGGGCATAGGCCACATCCTGAGGTTCCACCCGGCTGATACCCTCGGTGAACATCTTGTCAAACTGCAGCGGTATACCGAAGCTAAGCGACGCCAGAATCACCAGCTTGTGGGCGGCATCTATGCCTTCCACATCAAAGGTGGGGTCCGCCTCGGCGTAGCCCAGAGCCTGGGCCTCCGCCAGTGCCTCGGCAAAGGATTTTCCCTTGTCCCGCATCTCGGTGAGAATATAGTTGCCGGTGCCATTGATAATGCCCGCCAGCCATTCGATCTCATTGGCGGCCAAACCTTCGCGGATGGCCTTGATGATGGGAATGCCGCCGGCCACCGCTGCCTCGAAGGCGACAGTCACACCCCGCTCAGCGGCGGCGGCAAACAGCTCGTTACCGTGTTCGGCAATCAGCGCCTTATTGGCGGTAACCACGTGCTTGCCATTGTCAATGGCTTTCAGAATCAGTTCCCGGGCGTCGGTGACACCACCGATCAACTCCACCAGAATATCCACCTCGGGGTTTTCCGCCACATCAAACACATTGCGCGTGACGTTATACTCGGAAGTATTACAGCGCAGGCTATCGCGGCGGGCACCAATCTGGCAAATTTCGATATTGCACCCAGCCCTATCATTGATGATTTTCCGGTTGCGACGCAACACTTCCACTGTTCCGCTTGCCACAGTACCCAAACCACATATGCCTATTCTTACCGGCTTCAAAATTTGTCTCCCAAACAGCAATGATCAACAGGATTAACTCAGCCAGTGTCGCGAAGCCGGCGGCAACAGACGCAGGAATCCAGACACCCGGAGGAAATTCAAATAACGGACTGACGTCGGCTTACAGACCCAATTGTTTCGCCAGGTCTTCTGGTGGCATATAACCAGCCATCATGCGACCGTCCGTAAACAGCAGTGCGGGTGTACCGCTGACACCAAATTTTCCACCCAGCTCCATCTGCTCGGCCACTGGGTGGTCGTCACACTGTACCGAACTCACACGGCGCAGGTTTTTGAGATCATCCATGGCCTTGTGCTGGTCCTCCGAACACCAGGCGGTAATCAACTTCTCGCCAGATGGGCTGTCGACACCCGCGCGCGGATACGCCAGATAGCGGATTTCAATGCCCAGATCGCTGTAGCCGGGCTTGCTTCTGACGCCGTCACGATAGCTTTCGATCTGCTGATGCAGGCGACGGCAGAAGCCACAATCGACGTCGGTGAACACGTATACCACCGCCTTGGTCTCGCCTTTGGCGGGAAAATTGATGGTTTTTTCCGGGTCGATACTGGCCACCAATTCCTTGCGCTCCTGCAGGAGATAAGGGTCCTGCATTTGCACAAACCCCGTATCGGTAATTTCAAACACATCACCGGCGATAAACTTGCTGCCGTCGGCGCTGACATAAAGGGTTGGTCCACCGCTGATCTGTACCTGATACAAGCCCTCAAAAGCAGAAGGACGCACCGCGCCAAAGGACATATCCGGTCGCGCCTGCTGCAGCCGCTCGGCAATGATTTCCTCTGGCGATTGGGTCTCAGCCAGGGAGACGCCTGTCAGCAGCCCGCAAAGGGCGACAACAAGGGCGGAATGGCGAAATACGGATTTACTCATAACGGTGTCCCAAAATATGTGTTGTGTCTTTTGTTTACTGTTACTGCCTCGGCAACCCATCACCCCCGGGGGTGGTGCTGCGCGTGCTGGGCCTTCATTCGCGCCCGCGCCACATGGGTGTATATCTGCGTGGTGGACAGATCGCTGTGGCCAAGCAGCAACTGTACCACACGCAGGTCCGCGCCGTGATTCAGCAGGTGCGTGGCAAAGGCGTGGCGCAGCGTGTGCGGCGACAGCGGCTTGTCGATCCCCGCCACCTGCGCCCAGTGTTTGATCCGATGCCAGAAGGTCTGGCGGGTCATGGCCCTGGCCCGCTGACTGGGAAACACCGTCTCACCGGGGCAATTATGCAACAATACCGGCCTGGCTTCACGCAGATAACGCACCAGCCAGGCATTCGCCTCCTCACCCATGGGGACCAGGCGTTCCTTGCTGCCCTTGCCCATCACCCGCACCACCCCCTGGCGCAGGTTGACCTGGGGCATGGTCAACTCCACCAGTTCACTCACCCGCAGACCGCAGGCATAGAGCAGCTCCAGCATGGCGCGGTCACGCAAACCCAGCGGATCGTCGGGATTCGGCGCCATCAGCAAGGCTTCGACCTCAGCCTCGGTAAGCAGTTTCGGCAGGCCCCGGGGCAATTTGGGGTTGTCCACCCGCGCCAGGGGACTCTCCGTCAGGCGTCCCTCCCGCAGTTGGTGGCGATAAAACCCCCGGGCACAGGAGAGAAAGCGGGCACTGGAGCGACTGGAAAAGCCCTGGCCGTGGCGCCAGGCCAGATAAGACTGCAACTGCGCTGCCGAGGCCCCCAGCAGTGATCCGCCCTGCCCCGCCAGCCAGCCGGCCAGGGCAGCCAGATCCCGGCGGTAGGACTGCAGGGTGTTGTCACTGAGCCCCTTTTCCATCCAGATCGCGTCCAAGTAGGCTTCCAGTACCTGCTGGTCGACGGTGGTAGGCGGTTTGGGGGCGGCTTCACTCATAGGCGCTGAACATACCGTTGCGCAAACAAAAAAGCCAGAGCGATGGGCTCTGGCTTTTCAGGATCACTGGCGATCCAGGCAGTAGGATCAGCCCAGCTTTTCCTTGATGCGCGCGGCACGTCCGGTCAGGTCGCGCAGATAGTACAGCTTGGCCTGACGCACGTCACCGCGACGCTTGACCTGAATGCTGTCCACCTGGCGGCTGTGGGTCTGAAAGGTACGCTCCACGCCGACACCGTGAGAGATCTTGCGCACGGTAAAGGCGGAGTTGATGCCGCGGTTGCGCTTGGCGATCACCACGCCTTCGTAGGCCTGCAGGCGCTCGCGGTTGCCCTCGGTAACTTTTACCTGGACGACGACGGTGTCACCGGGGGAGAAATCCGGCACGTCGGTTTTCAGTTGTTCCTGTTCCAGTTCCTGAATGATCTTGTTGGTCATGGCTGTTGCTCCTGGGAGTCTGTAGCTTCACAGCTAGAGTGATTACTTTCAAGGTCACGACGAAAGTCCGTCAGCAGCGCCTGCTGCTCCTCGGTTAAGTCTATTGCCTGCAATAGATCCGGCCTTTTCAGCCAGGTTCGCCCCAGCGCCTGTTTCAGGCGCCAGCGCCGAATGCTCTCGTGGTTGCCGGACAGCAGTTCCTCCGGCACCCGTCGCCCCTCGAACACCTCGGGGCGGGTGTAGTGGGGGCAGTCCAGCAGCCCACCACTGAATGAATCCTGTTGCGCCGATTCGGCGTGGCCCAGCGCGCCCGGCAGCAGCCGGGTGACCGCGTCGATCAGCACCATGGCCGGCAGCTCGCCGCCGCTGAGCACATAGTCGCCGATGGACCACTCTTCGTCGATCACGGTATCCAGCAGACGCTGATCGACGCCTTCGTAGCGGCCGGCCACCAACACCAGGTTGGGATAGCCCGCCAATTGTTCCACGCCCGCCTGGGTCAGAGGCCGCCCCTGGGGCGACAGGTAGACCACCCGGGCCGATTCTCCGGCCCACTCCCTGGCGGCGACGATGGCGTCGCGCAGCGGCTCCACCATCATCACCATGCCGGGGCCGCCGCCATAAGGGCGGTCGTCCACGGTGCGGTGCCTGTCACGGGTATAGTCCCGGGGGTTCCAGCAGCGCAGGGCCACCAGACCCTCGCGCACCGCGCGACCGGTGACGCCGTACTCCGCCACAGCACCCAGCATGTCGGGAAACAGGGTGACCAGAGCGATTTTCAAGGGCCCCACCTCGCGATGGTTCAAAAATCCGGGTCCCAGTCCACGTCAACTGTGCCGGCTTCAATATCCACGGCGACCACAAACTGCTCCGGCACCCAGGGGACCAGCCGCTGCCGGTCATCGATGCTGTCCGCGTCCGGGTCCACCACCAGCACATCGTTGGCGCCGGTTTCCAGCAGCCGGGCCACCCGGCCCAGACGCTGCCGCTGCCCCTGATGAACGCTGACCACCGCCAGGCCCACCAACTGATGCCAATAATAGTCTCCCTGCTCCAGCGCCGGCATGCTGCGACGCTCCACCGCAATGTCCGCGCCGGTCAAGCGGGCGGCGAGATCGCGGTCGTCAAGTTCCCTGAAGTGTGCCACCAGACCCTTGCCGTGGCGACGACTGGCGTCGACCTCCACTTTCCGCAGTCCTTCCGCCGTTCTGAGCCACCAGGGCTGATAACGAAAAATCTGCTCCGGCGGCTGAGTGTCGGAGTGGATTTTCAGCCACCCCTTGACCCCGTAGACCGCAGCCACCCGCCCGACATTGACCAGATCAGCGTCTGAGGGCACCACAGTCAAATGCCGACTATCAGGCGGCCTGGGCCGGTTGCGCCTTGGCGTCTTTGACCAGCTTGCTGACGCGCTCGCTGAGCTGGGCACCCTGACCCACCCAGTGCTCGACCCGCTCCAGGTCCACGCGCAGACGCTCTTCCTGACCCCGGGCCACGGGATTAAAGAAGCCCACGCGCTCGATAAAACGGCCGTTGCGCGAGCTGCGGCTGTTGGTAACAGTCAGGTGGTAAAACGGACGCTTTTTGGAGCCGCCACGTGACAGACGAATAGTAACCATTGAATGCTTCCTGTAGTTGCCATAGTTGGCCGGTCCCGGGGGATCAAGGCCAGATTGAACGGTTTTTACGCGCCAAGTGCGCGAAAGGCGCCGCATTTTACGGGAAACGGGGGGGTTTGTATAGGGTATTATTCCGCTGCCGGCTCCGCCGGGGGCGCCACTTCGACCCGGTTGCGACCGCCCTGTTTGGCGCGATAGAGCGCCAGGTCCGCACGCTTGAAAATGGCGTCAAATTCCTCATTATGGGTAGCGCTGGCCACGCCAACACTGACGGTCATGCGCTGGGCAACACCGTGAACCTCAAACACGTGGCCCTCTATCAGGGCGCGGAGCTTTTCCGCCAGTATCAGCAGGTCGCCGTGCTGGATGCTGGGGCACAGAAGCAGGAACTCCTCCCCGCCCCAGCGGGCAAACTTGTCCGCTGAGCGCACGCTGCCAGAAATCAGGTCCGAGAACTCCTTGAGAATCTGATCACCGGCATCGTGCCCCAGTTCGTCATTGATCCGTTTGAAATGATCGACGTCCATGATCAGCAGGCCAATACCCTGCTGGAAGCTTTGCCCGGCGAACAGCTCCTGCCGAGCGCGCTCAATGGATGTGCGGTTGCCAATGCCCGTCAGGGGGTCGGTTGCGGCGAGCTTGCGGTAAATGTCACTTCTAATACGCAGCGCCTGGATGCGAACCCCCAACACGATAGCCGCCGCCAGTACCAGGGCGTAGACAATGTAGGCCCATAGCGAACGCCAGGGTGGCGGTTCTATCTCAACGACTATAGCCGTCCCTTCCTCGTTCCACACACCATCCCGATTGGCCGCAATCACCCGAAAGACATAGCGCCCGGGGTTTATATTGGTATAGGTAGCGGATGTCTGGTTGCCAATCTCGTTCCAATCCCGGTCAAACCCCTCAAGCATGTAGGCGTACCGATTGCTCGTCGGCGAGCGATAACTCAGCGCGGCAAAGTCGAACGAGAACATCGTATGTCTGTGTCCGAGCCGAATACGGTCCAACTCGGAAATGGCGATCGGCAGGATGCCGTCGTCGGCGCCGATCGCCACGGGTTTGTTCATTACACGAAGGCCAGTAATCACTACTGGCGGGGGAGACGAATCATGCACAAGTCGGTCGGGGTCAAAAACGCTGAAACCGTTGATGCCACCAACATACAGCATGCCGTCGGCATCCCTGAAGGTGGCATCGCGATTAAAGTTATTCGACGACAAGCCGTGAGATCGACGGTAGGTGGAGATTTCGAACGTATCCACATCAATGCGCGCAATGCCGCTGACAGTCGTTACCCAGATGGCGCCATTGCGGTCTTCGATAATACTCGAAATGGTATCGGAAGGAAGTCCGTCCGACACGCGAAGCGCGCTGAACCTGCCTTCATGATACTGATACATGTTCAGCCCGGCATCCCGGGTGCCCACCCACAGTATGCCCCTACTGTCCTGGAACAGGGAAATGATATGATCACTACTGATTGTCGTCGCGTCGGCCGGGTCGTGCAGATAGTGACGAAACTCGCCGGCCCGCCTGTCGTATCGTGTCAACCCCTCCAGGGTGCCAACCCAAAGGTCGCCGTAACTGTCCTCCAGCATCGTCCACAACTGATTGCTGATCAGGGAGCTGGGGTCATCCTCGCTGGCCAGATAGCGAACAAAGCTGTCCGTCTCGGGCACATACCGGTTCAAGCCATTCGTCTCGGTGGCAACCCAGATGGTGTCGTCGCTGTCGCGCAGCACCCTCCAGATCAGATCACCACTGATGCTGTTGGGGTCCGTTGGATCGGGCACATAGTGCCGGAACTTTTCTGTACTTCTGTCGAAACGATGCAGGCCGCCGGACCAGGTTCCCACCCAGAGATCCCCCGAAGCATCCTCCTCAATGGTCAACACCGCGCCGTGCTGCAGCGCATGCGGGTCCTGCGGGTTGGGGTAGTAGCGCCGAAACACCCCAGCCGACCGATCAAACGAATTCAGACCGTTCTCCGTTCCAATCCAGAGCATTCCACTGCTGTCCTCAAAAAAAAAGAGAACGCCGCTGTCCGACAAACTGTTGGCAACATCGGGTTTATGAATGTAATTGGTAAAAACCGATGCCGAGTGGTCCAAAAAGTTTACACCGGTCGGAAACATGCCCACCCACAGGTTCCCCTGACTGTCCTCATACAAGTGCCGGGGATGATTGGAACTCAGGCTATTGCTGTCGTACGCGTTGTGCCTGAAGTTGCGAAAAGTATCGGTTTCCTCGACATACAGAGACAGACCACCGTGATCCAGCGCCACCCATACGCCATGGCTTTTATCAACCAGAATATCGGCTACATTGTTGCTGGCAAGCGACGTCGGGTCTGCTGGATCATGACGATAACTTTCAAATCTGCTGCCGTCAGAACTCATACGACTCAACCCGCGATTGTAGGTCCCCACCCATAAACGGCCCAGGTGATCTTCCGCGATCGCGGAAACGTCGTTATCGATAATTGATGTCGGGTCTTCGGGATCGTGTACATAGCGAAAAAACGTGCCCCGCTCAAGGTCAAACAGATTCAAACCAGCGCGGCTGCCGCCAACCCAGATACGCCCTTTGCTGTCGATCAATATCTCCCTGACAAGATTTTCACCCTGCAAGCCGCTTCTCGCCTCAGAAAAGTAGTATGTCGAGAAGGCGCTTCTGTCCGCATTCAACACGTTCAGTCCATTGGCTGTGCCTACCAGCAGATTGTTGTGTCTGTCGACGGCCAGGGCATTGATATTGTCGTTGCTGAGAGTGCCGCTTGCGCCGGTTGCGGATGTAAAACGGTCAAAATCGTCCGTTTTCGGGTTGTACCTGTTCAACCCCCTGCCGGTTCCTACCCACAACACTCCATCGTGATCCAGCGCCATGGCCCACACGAAATTGCCACTGATCGAGCGAGGGTCGTCCGGGTCGGTGCGATACACTACCAGCTCGTGGCCGTGGTACCTGGCGAGACCATTCTCACCCGCAAACCAGATAAACCCGCGCTGATCCTCGATTGTTCCCCTGACGGCACTGAGATTGCTGCTGGTATCCCCGCCGTCATCGGTCATCAGCAAGCGCTGAAATTGCAACTCTCCCGCAGTTGCTGCCAACCAAGGACAAAGAAACAGCAGGCACCAAGGCACCCACCTCAGATCAGGCATAAGCCCCATCACACTAACTCCCTAAATACCAACGACCGAAAACTCGGCGCCCTCAGTATAGATCAAAATTGCGCCACGGTAGGACGGCTGTACCAACGACACCGAATCTTGCTTAAAACCGGCCTTTTTTATACAGTTTTGGACGGAAACGGACCACAGGTGGTATGCTGACCACCCGTGGCTGCCAGAACCACCAATCCAATAATCCCCTGAACCGCCATCATGACGCTACTCAACCGCCTCACCAAAGCCAAAAAACTGCCCCCGGGTCCTCGGGACAAAGTCGCGGCGCTGGCGGACAAATCCCAGGCCGAGCTACAGGCGATTGTGTACAGCGATGCCGCTGAGGCGACGCGTGAAGCGGCGGTGGCCCGCCTGGAATACTGCCCCGACCTACTGCGCTGTGCCCAGGACGACGCTGGCAGTAGGCTGCGGCTGGCCGCGCGCAAACGTTTGGGCGAGATGCTGGAGCAACAGGCGATCGCACTGGACAGACTGCAGCGGGATCTGCCCGATCCCTGGGAGGCGTTGGTGATCGGCAGCTACTCGCCAAGGGTCGGACAGCAAATCCTGGAAAACGTCACCGAGCCCCAGGCGCTGCTGCAACTGGCCATCCACGGTGCCAGCGTGCAGGTGCGCCAGGCTGCGGCCCAAAAATTGTCAAACAGACCAGAACTGGAACAACTGCTCAAAGCAGCCCAGGGGCGGGACAAGGCTGTCTACCGGATTGCCAAAACGCGCCTGGATGTCTTCAAAGCCGAAGATGCCCGACAAGCCGAGCAACAGGCTCAGGCCAGGGTCATCTGCGAGAAGCTGGAGCAACTGGCACGAGTCGATGCGGACCCGCTGTACGAGGCCAAGCTGACCAAGTTGCAGGACGACTGGCAGGCGCTGGATGCTTCGATTGTGGAGGAGTTGCAGCACACTTACCATGCGTCACTGCAACTGTGTCAGGATCAGTTAGCGGCGAAAACCCGGCAACTGGCGGTGCTTGAACAGAAGCGCAGACAAACGGAAGCTACCCAGCAGGAATTGCAGCAGTGCCTAGCGACCAGTGCAGAACTGATCCTCGGCTTGTGTGCCGCCGATGAGGGTGCGCAGGCAGGCGACGACTTTGCCCGCCAGTTTTCCCAACTGCGCGCCAACCTTGAACGCCTGAAGGCCGACCAGGCCGGAGACGGCGAAGTGCGCGCCTTGTGCGAACGGATGGCTGCTGCGGAGTCGCTGCTGGACACACTGAAACGGTCCGACGGCACCCCTGAGGCCAGCCCATCGCGTGCGCTCAAGCGAGCCGTCGAACAGGTTTTGGACACTTGTGGCTGGACCATGGAGACTGCGCCGGCGCCCGTTACCACCCTCTGGCAACGCATCACCGAGCAGGAGCAGCTTGCCGCTTCGGCCAAGCGCCGGCAACGCAAGCGCATTCAGCAACTGGAACAACTGGTGCGCAGGGGGCTGGGCGCCGCCCGCAGCGGTCAGGTACGCAAAGCCAGGGGCATCCATCGCGCTGCCGCCGAGGAGCGGGAAAAACTGCAGGAGCTGCCCGCGGCACTGGTCAAGCAACTGGAAAAATTGGATCAGGCGATCGAGCAGCTCAGCGACTGGCACGAGTTTGCCGTCACACCGAAGAAACAGGCGCTGATAAAACAGATGCAGGCACTGCAGGACAGCGCTCTGCCGGCAGAGGAACTGGCGACAAAGATTCACAAGCTTCAGGACGACTGGCGGGAAGTGAGCAAGGGCGTGCCCCATGCCGACGAATCCCTCTGGCAGGAGTTCAAGGCGGCATCTGACATAGCCTTCACGCCCTGCAAACAACATTTCGACGACCTGGCCAAACAGCGCGAAAACAATCAGGCGGGGCGCGAGCAACTGATTGAGCAACTGCGCTACTACCTGGACAATTACACTTGGGACGACCCGGTCTGGAGCGATGTGGAACGCACCTTCCGCCAGGCGCGGGATGAATGGCGGCGCTACTGGCCGGTCCCCAGACACGCCAGCAAGGATCAGGACGCCCGCTTTGAACCCCTGATGGATCTTTTGCACGCCCGGCTCAAGGAGCACTACGATGCCAACAAGGCCGCCAGGGAGATATTGATTGCCCGCGCCGCCGAACTGGCGCAACAGGACAATCTGGAGCAGGCCATTGCGGGCATCAAACAGTTACAACAACGCTGGAAGGATATTGGCAAGTGCCTGCCCAAGGACAGCAAGAAACTTTGGAAGCAATTTCGTCACCACTGTGACGCTGCTTTTGTCCGTCGTGAGCAAGCCCACCAGGCTGCCAATCAGGCAAGCCTCGCCGAACAGGACACGGCTGAAGCCATTATCGCGCAACTGAGCGTCCTGGCGGCGCAGCCAGCGACGGCGGTCGCCGCTGAAAAAGCACAGCTGGTCCGACTAAAAGCTGAATTCGAGGCGTTGACGCAATTGCCCAGAGCTAAGGTCAAAGCCCTCACCGGCCGCTTTCACAAGGCTGTAGCCAGTGTTCAGAGCAAGATTCAACAAGCGCAAGTCGAGACCAAACAGCAGCAATGGCAGCGGCTTCTGGGCGCCGTCGCAGCCCTGCACCAGGCTGAGCTCGCCACACTGCGCAACGAGCCGGCCGACAGTGCAACCGAATCCGCCAGAGCGGCACTGACCGCAGTCGAGGTCTGGCCCGGCAACAGCCGCGCCATACTGCAGCGACGTCTGGACACACTGCAGCAACTAACTGCGGCGCAACAGGCCGACAGTGTGGAGCAACTGGCCGAGTTGCAGGTTCGCGCGGACATTCTGAACGGCAAGGAGTCACCCGCGGCGGAGCGCCCCCTGCGCATGGCCTACCAGATGAAAATCCTGCAAAGGGAATTTGGCCAATCGCACCACGACTCGGCCGCCGATCTGCTGGCGGCCTGGCTGGAACTGGTCGCCCTGGAACCAGCTCTGCTGCAGCAGAGCCTGGAGCGCATGGGCACCGTATTATCGCCCATGGCTAAAGGTCAGAGCATGTCCTCGTAGCGGTTCGGGATATTCAGATCAACGCCCTGGGCGAAGCCGGGCAGATTGACGCTCTCCCGATCCAAGGTCACCCGCTCCTCGTCAATCAGCCCTTCGCCGAAGCGATAGATAACATTCAGGTCACCGCGCAACGCGGCCTTATCGTAATCATTCGCCGCTGCACGCACCGTTTCACGTCGCTCGGCGTAGACGCCAAAGGTCCTATCGCCGTAGCGGCGCCGCAGCATGCGCTCCACCACACGCGGCGCCAGCACCGCCGCCGAAGCGTTGTTGCCGCCAAAGCCCTTGGAGTTGATAAAGGCCACGTCGAGAGGATCATCGCGCCGGTCGATGTCGGCGGTGGAAAACCGCAGGCGATCGGCGTAAACGTCGTCGGCCACCCTGTCGATAGTTTTGATGCCGGGTATCCAACCATGCTGAAAGATACCGAGGCTGCTGATCAGTTGCTCACCGCTGGCGGACGCCAACGAGTGGCCAACATAGGC
The DNA here is from genome assembly GCA_050486405.1 of Marinimicrobium sp. Classification (GTDB taxonomy): domain Bacteria; phylum Pseudomonadota; class Gammaproteobacteria; order Pseudomonadales; family Cellvibrionaceae; genus JBJHDF01. The sequence continues at coordinate 54,173 of JBJHDF010000008.1, forward strand.
CTTGATCGCCGCCACTGGCCACTGTTCTATATCGAAGGCCCTGGCCACCTGATCGAAGATACGGGATTCGGTGACCCGGTTCTGCGGTGTGCTGGAGCCGTGCGCCTGAATCATCGAGCGATGTCGAATGGCCTCGTCGCCCAGCATGGCTCTGGCACCGGCCACGGCCTTGGCCATGGTTATGTAGTTGCCGGGCCCGGGCGCGGAAATGGATTTTTTGTAGCCGTCGGCATTGATAAAGACGTCGCTCACCGCGCCGAAAATATCAGCCCCTAATTCGATGGCCAGAGCGTCGTCCATCAGCACCACATACTGGCTGGCCTCGGCCATAGTGAAGCCGCAGTTTTCGCCAAAGGGACGGCTGGAGCGCCGCAGGTCCGGTGTGTCGGTGCCGTCAAGCTTGCAGAGTTTGTCGGCGGCGGCCAAAGCACCCATGGTGGCATAGCCGTCGATGATTTCCTGCACTATGGGCGCCTCGGCATTACCCACTACCGCCACCCGAATCCGACCGTTGGCAATGTCCTCGACGGCCGCCCGCAAATTGTAGAGAAAGGAGGCGCAGGCACCGACCAGCGCACTGGTGTGGCCGACGCTGCCCAGAATATAGGCGTTGACGAAATCCGCCGGCATGGTGTTCAGGCCCAGGGGGCACTGCTTGGTGCTCACGCGCCCGCCGCGCAGCCGAGCCTGCATCAGGCCGCCAAAGCCGGGCTCGTCCACCTGGCTCATGACGTTACTGGCATAGACGCCCACCTGGTCCGGCCGGATGGTATCGACGACGCGCTCCCACACCAATCCCATGGAGCGCACGGCATCCGAGGCACCGATCACGGCCAGTTGCAGCGCCCGTGGATGAAAGTGGGAATTATACAGGGCAGCGGGGTCGAAGCCCCGGGGCATCTGGCCGGCGGACTTGACCGGCAGCTCCCGGTAACTGTCCAGCTTGACCTGCAGCGAACCGCTCACACGCACCCGAACCCGCCCCTCATCCAGCGACTCCAATTGCCAGTCTGCCGGCACCGGCTCGGGCAGATCCCGGCGGTGTAACGTAAAGACAAGGGGTTGTTCGCCGCCGGAGAGGGTGGCATTTTTCTGCCAGTGGGTGGCGTCGGGATCAAACAATGGCGCTTCAATGGCGCGAATCAGGGTACCGTCCAATACCTGAGCCCCCAGCCGGGCTTCCAGTGCGGGCAGGTCAAGACGCGTGCCGTCCAGCAGGCTGTAACCGCCCTCTTCCCAACGCGCCAGCCCCATCAGCACCGCCAAGCCGGCCAGGGTCTCCTGTCGCGCCTGCGTCGACAGGCTCTCTATCACCATCCGCCGATAGGCGTGATGACCGGACGCACGCCCGGCGGCACTGAAGCCACCAAAACCAACGATTACCGGCAAGCGGGTCATAACTGCTCTCCAACAGCACTCAAACAGGGCGTTTCACGAGTGTATTCACATTATGCACAACGAGTTATGGGTAAATCAGCCAGTAAATGTGGTAATCTGGCCAATCTGCCGCCAATCAGCGAGCCTGATACAGCGGACAACCCCCGGGAGCATATAGGTGAACAACGGCACTGACGACAAGGCCCGCATTGGGTTCCTGCTCAGCGACAATATGCTGGCCACCAGCGCCGCTCTGCCCATGGAGATGCTGCTGGCGGCGGATACCGCACTGGGCCCGCCGTCGACACGGCACTCTCATACAGGCTTGAGTGTACATACCCTGTCATGGAACGGTGCGGCCACCAGGACCCGCTGTGGCCTGCGCTGGCAGCCGGATATGTCCCTGAATGACGGCGGTCTGTTCGATATCGTCTATGTACCCGGCCTGTGGCGCAACCCCCGCCCGGTGGTGCGACGCCACCCGGAGGTACTGGATTGGCTGCGTCACCAGTATCAGAACGGCGCGCTGATCAGTGCCGTGGGCACCGGCTGCTGCTTTCCGGCCGAGGCGGGTCTGTTGGACGGCAAACCCGCCACCACCCACTGGCACTACTTTGACCAGTTTCAGCGCGACTACCCGCAAGCCCAACTCAAGCGCCAGTACTTCATCACCCAGGCCGGCAACCTGTATTGCGCCGCCAGCGTCAATTCCCTGGCCGACCTGACCGTGCACTTTATCCAGCGCCTGTTTGGCAAGGCCATCGCCAGCCACGTGGAGCGACATTTTTCTCACGAAATCCGCCGTCCCTACGAAAGCATTGGCTACTCGGAAAAGGTGCGGCAACACCCGGACGAAGATATTGTGCAGGCACAGCACTGGCTACAGGACAACTACCAGCGCGACATAGCCATGGTCGCCGTAGCCGAGCGTTTCGGCATGAGCCTGCGCAGCTTCAACCGGCGCTTCAAAACGGCCACGGGCCTGACGCCGGTGCACTACCTGCAGGAAATTCGGATCAATAACGCCAGGGATTTATTGCAGACAAGCAACCTGACCATCCACGAAGTGGCCGAGAAGGTGGGCTATCAGGACACCGGGTACTTCACTGCCCTGTTCAAACGGCAACTGGCCACCACCCCCAGCGACTACCGGGCCACGGTGCGGGCCAAATTATTTACAGCGGATATGCTCGCACCGCGCCAATCCGACAATCTGCGACTGCCGGATTGACGCGGTGCCAAACACCAACGGTATACGAGCGGTTTACGCCGCCTTATCGGCAGCAGACTCGGACTTACGGCCCTCGTGTTCGATAACACTGGGGCCATCGGCACTGATCGCCACACGCCGCGGCTTCATCGCCTCGGGCACTTCTTTTTTCAGGTCGATGTGCAGCAGGCCATTCTCAAAACGGGCGGCCTTCACTTCCACATGGTCCGCCAACTGAAAGCGCCGCTCAAAATTGCGGGCGGCAATGCCCTGGTGCAGATAGGTCCGGTTTTCCCGGCCTTCGTCGGCTTTGTTGGCAGACACCGTCAGGGTGTTTTGCTCGACCTGGATGTCCAGCTCCGAACGATCAAAGCCGGCTACCGCCATGGTGATACGGTACTGATCCTCACCGGTGAGTTCAATATTGTAGGGCGGGTAGCTGGGTTGATTCTGCTCGGCGCGACTCAGAGTGTCGAGCATGTTGGCCAGGCGGTCAAAACCGATGGCGGAACGATACAGGGGAGAAAAGTCGAAAGTACGCATAGCTATATCCTCACGTTTGAGCAATATACGAAGATGGCCCATCACAGTTGATCAGGCCGGTTCTGGAGTACCCCTCTACCGAGCGGGTACATTCTTCATATAAGGTCACACGCCAACTTTTCAAGCCCTGCGCACAAGTTTCTGGCGTTTGCCGTCACAAATCCCGCAAAACGTTTTCCAGGGCGCCGTCCAGTTCTGGGTAATCAAACTGGTAGCCCCGGCTGAGAGCTGCCTCGGGCAATACCTGTTGCCCCACCAGCAGCAGCTCGTCCGCCATCTCCCCCACCAGCAAGCGCAGCGCAAAGGCCGGCATGGGCAGCACGGCGGGGCGCCGCAGAGCCCGGCCCAGCGCCCGTGCAAACTCGCGGTTGCGGACGGGATGGGGCGCCGTGCCGTTCACCGGGCCGGACAGGTCGCTGTCGTTGAGGCACAACTCGATAATGCCCAGCAAATCGTCGCGATGGATCCAGGACATATATTGATTGCCGCCGCCCATGGGGCCGCCCAATCCCAGCCGGAACGGCAGCAACATTTGGCCCAGAGCACCGCCGTCGGACCCCAGCACGATACCGGTGCGCAACAGGCAGACCCGGCTGCCAGCAGCGGCAAACTCCCGGGCAACCGCCTCCCAGTCCTGGCAAAGCTGCGCGGCATAGCCGGTGCCGGGAGCATCCGCCTCGGTTACTGAACGATCACCGCAATCGCCGTAATAGCTGATCCCGGAACCATTGATCACCACCTCGGGCGCTGTACCCACTTGGCGAAAATGCGCCAGCAGACGGCGGCTGGTCGCCAGGCGGCTGTCCCTGAACAGTGCCTTGCGCTTTTCGTTCCAGCGCCCTGCCCCCAAGGGTTCGCCGGCCAGGTTGATCAGAGCGTCGAACCGGCTGGCTTGCAGCGGCGCCAGATCCTCCACCAGCCTGATCCGACTGCCCAACAACTCCGCACCCCGCTGGGCATTCCGGGTCAACACCGTAAGGCGGTGCCCCCTGGCCAGCAGGGCATCGCACAGGGCCACACCGATAAACCCGGTGCCGCCGGTAATCAGGATATCGCAGGGCTCTTTGCCCGAGGGTGACAATTTCACAAGTGGCACCTCCATCAGGGTTTCTGGCTTCAGTTGATCTGGCGCAAGGCGCCAAGCGAGAACTTGGCAATACTGTCAGTGTGAGGTCGGCACTGGCCAACTGTCTCGCGCCGGCCTAGACTGAGGAAACGATGAGTTGTTCAGGGGTTCCCCTGACAGTAACCGGCCCGGGAGTGTTTATGCCACTTTACCAGTCTGTTCTGGTCGCTGTCGATCTCAGCGAAGAGGCCCATCAGGTGGTGGCGCGGGCTCGCCAGCTGGATAGCGGCCAATTGCACCTGGTGTATGTGGCCGAGCACCCCATCACCGGCTTCGGTGAGCAGACCGGTAGAAATCATCGAGTCAGCGAAATCCACATCCGCCAGGAGATATTCCCCCGCCTACAGGCCCTCGCTAACGATCTGCCCACAGACCACCTGCACATCGAGTTTGGCGATCCGGCCGATCAGGTGCATGAACTGGCGCGGCGGCTCGGCTGCGACCTGGTCATTACTGGCAGCCACGGCAAAAGCGGCCTGAAGCTGTTACTGGGCTCCACCGCCAGTAGCATCGTACATGGCGCCACCTGCGACGTGCTGACAGTGCGAATCACGGAGGGGAAACTCTGAGCGCTACGCCGTTGTCCAACTGCCGTGTAGCGCCGATAACCGAATAACTCATTAACCGGTAACCCGTCAAAACAGGAGAGTCATCAATGAGAGTTGCTGTAGATGTTGTGTACCGCGATCTTGACCAGTCCGCCGCATTGACCGAGATTATCAACAGGAAGTTTGACAAACTGACCCGTTTTTCCGACGACATTCTCCACAGCCGCGTCGTCCTCGATGCCCCCCACAATCACAAGCACAAAGGCAAGCAATACCGTGCCTCCATTGAACTGGATGTAAAAGGGCACCCCCTCGCCATCACCCGGGACGACGAATCAATACACATCGCGGTACGGGAGGCCTTCAGCACCGCCGAGCGCAAGGTGAAGGAAATCGCGGAGCGACAGCGGGAGAGTCGCCACACCCACTGACCCTTTGCCACTGCTGCGGCGCAGTGTTCGCCCCGCATACAAAAAAGCCGAAGCTACTGCTTCGGCTTTTTTGCTCAGACATCACGAAAATCAGGCGCTAGCGGTTTTCTTCTCTGCGCTCAGCCTCGCTGCCATTCTATTGATCAGGCCGTTAAAGTTGTCCATGGAGTGCATGTGTGCGTAAAGCAACTCCAGCGCATCTTTGCTGAACAATTCAAGTACATCCGCGTCCTTCATTTCCTTGAGTTTTTCCCGCTTGACCATCAAAAAACCGGTTACGTTGAAATTCTTGTCGGCGTGTTCCTTAAACTTAATGTTCGCTTCAACCGGCTCCAGCAGCTTCAACTCGTGCAAGCGCTTGCAGAACAGGCGAGTCGTTTCCGTGCGCTGCTGATAATCCTTGAGGAACTCCAACACCTGCTTGAGGTATTCTGATTGCTCACCGTTATCGTCAAAGAGGCGCTTGCCCTCCTTGCCCTTTTTGTCCCAGAAGCGGCTCTTCTCATCTACGCAAAGCGTCAGATTGCCATCCGCCGTGTTGGCAAAAACAAAGGGGTAGCGGCGGATAAAAGCCGGAATGTAGCGTGTAGACATCATGCCGTCTTCACCCAGCATCAGGTTCTGCTTGTCACGCAGCCCCATTACCGCCAGTGGCAGGTATTCGCCTTCAGTTTTGGTCGCCGAAAAGATCACTGGGAACTCCGCCGCAGCGAAGGGAATCTCGCTGGCCAACAAGGGGACCGAATTCAGCTCCGAGACATAGTTGTGATCGGTGACGCTAAGCGCCCACTGCCGGTGCGCTTCTGAAGAGAGCGGCTGAACATCGTCGTAAATGAGCAGTTGCTTGTTGGACACAGGACCTAACCTCGTTGTTATATGCGTGGTTGTAATGAGCGTGGAGGCGGTAGACCTCTCCAGGTCACCCCGCAACTCCAGGGGAATTTGGTCGGAGCGGCGGGATTTGAACCCACGACCACTACACCCCCAGTGTCATCCTAAAAATGACACAACATCTTGATTCAAAAGGATTTTTAGGGAAAATCCGACTATCTATAATACCAAATATTGAAAAATTAACCCATTGATTTTTAAGGGCTTTTTCTGGATTCGGAAAACGGATATTAGCAGCAAGGCGAAGGGATTGGCAAGGGTAAATAGACACAATCCCGGGTCGGTGGTACGGTTGTCCCGGGAATAACTTCAGGAGGGAAAGGGTATGAGGCTCTTAATTCTGGCGGTAGTAGCGGTTTTCATGGTGGGCTGTGGAGGTTCCGGCGGGAGTGATGGCGACACTACTAATCCCCCGCCCCCGGGCGCGGATCAAAACCCCGATGATGACTGTGGCAGCAACTGTGGCACCAATAACACCGGGCGGCTAACCCTGTTTTTGGAATTCCCACAGGAGCAGCCCAGCTTTTTTCCAGATCATCGAATAATCACGGTAAATGTAGTTACCCCTGACGGGGAAGAGCACTCCCAGGTTTGGAATGAAGTAGACGAGGTTGTCGTCTTTCCAGATATTGCCACTGGAGACTACGCCGTCACTGTGTTAATTGAGGTGGACGGGGAGACAGTGGCTCAAGGTTATGCCGAAGGAACAATCAACATCTTTGGTGCCGGAATGCACGTCGAGGTAATCATTCACAGCCAGACCCCTGGCGCGCTGCCGCCCGGATCGGGAACTTTCAGCATAAGGGGAGTCGGACGGACCCCTTACAAAATTAACGAATTCACAGGAATATTGGATGCCTTACCAAGCTTTCCTCCAGGCCACAATTTCAGCGCAGCATCCGTTGACCATGATGGCTATGTCATCGCGGTGAGCGGGGAGTGGGTTGGAAAGATCGATTTGCTGCAGGGCATTGCCGCCAAGCTATTTGACGCCCCGGAAAAGATGACCACAATAGCTGTTGCGCCAGACGGTACACTGGTCACCACTACTCAGGATGAGGAATTCGGCATGGTGTCGGTGTACCGCTTCACCCCAGAAGGGGCGGTGCTATCGAAAATGCCCGTCGAAGAAATACGGGTCAATGGCCTTGCCTACGATGCGGATGACAGGTTGATTGCGGTAAGCCTCATGGGAACCTGGGTTCTGGACCCGGAGACAGGACTGGTGGAAAACCTCCACCTGGGCAATCCAGGGGGGCTAAACGACATCGACATCAACGAAAGCAACGAACTGCGCATGATCGAGTCGGGCGGCACACTGCTCGTTTACGACCTGGACACCGGAGAACTTATCAACGAAACCGTGCTGCAGCACAGCTATTTTTCGTTTAGTCCGCTGGTGCATAGATAATCCCGGGGCCCTTGATCTTCCGGCACACAAAATGGCAGTCTTGTCTCTGAACTCTCAGAGGCAGGACTGTGATCCTACTGAATCGCTGGCACCGCTGGCTCAACTCCCTACCCTCCGTGCTGCCTTACCTGGTGGTTATCAGTGTCTGTGTCGCCGTCAACTGGGCCTGTTACCCGGTTCTGCCGCTGCTGAAGGACATATGGTGGGATCCGGTGGCAAACAGCCACATGGGCCGCGAGATTGGCCTGGTGGCCCTGATAGCCGCCCTGCCCAGCCTGCTGGTGGTGGGCCTGATACTGGCCAGCCTGTTCTGGTTTCCGTTCATCCTTCTTCCGCGGGAAAAGGCCGGCGGCATTGCCGGCACCCTGGTGGCCACAGTATTCCTGGCCTTGTTCATTCCGGCATTGATCTGGGGTTACTGATCCTCGGTCGGCCGGCGGATTCGCTGGCGCCGCAGGTAGGCTTCCAGGGCCGCCGGCGTGAGCTCCCGGTTACCCTGCTCAAACCTAACCTCCTGCCGCCGGATGTTCCGCAGATTCTCAGGCCGCATCAAGCCCGCCTCAATCGCTGCACTGCGGTACTGCTGATCCAGATCCACAATGCGCTGATAGTTCTCATCACCAACCCGACCCTCAACCCATTGCAGGAAGGCCCGGCGCTCCCGCTCGCTGGGCGACTGGCTGACCCGAACCGGCTGCCGGGCGCGCACTGCGGCCCGCATGCTGGTCAGCGCCCGGTCCACGTCCGCCGGGGTGTTCAGGGTCACCAAGTGGTTGTACATAATGGCCTGAGCCCGCTCCGGCTGCCCCAGCATGATGGCGTCCACCAGGTTCGCATTCACCGGTGACATGGGGGTCTTGCCGAATCGACCAGAGGCCATGCGCCGGTTTTCCAGGCCAATCTCATCCGCGTACCGCCGTATCATCTGCCGGGTATAGTTCCTGTCGCGGTTCAGCATCTCCAGGCGGGCCGCGTCCCAGTCAGTCGTGTGGGAAAGGCCGGCCAGGGAGGCGCGGCGCAAGGTTCGGTATATGGACAGTTGCTGGCTGGCGATTTCGTCCACATCCCGTCCGGTCAGCTTCCGCTGCTCGGCAGAGCGCAGCACGATCTCGGCCGCCCCCTTGATTGGCGCCAGCGCCGGCGGGTCCAGCGGATTTTTTACCCGCTGCCGGTCGTTGATATCCTTGATCATCTGGGCATAGTTGCCGAAAAACCCAGCGGCACCCACGGCAAGGATGCTGTGATGCAGCCTGGAGAACGCCAGGGCCACCGCCCGGGCCTTGTCGTCATCCTCCAGGGCCTTCTCCAGCTCATCGAGGTTCGGGCCCGGGTCCGAATAGCCAAACAATGCTTCACGCACAATGGTCAACACGGTGCCCGCGCCAAAGGCCGCGGCGAAGTAGTTGAACAAGGGCATAAAGGTGCGGACCCGGGCTGAATATTCCTTGCCATCCTTGGTGTAACGAACAGTCTCCCCGCCCTTGTGGATGGAGTCGACAAAGGGCTTGAGGGCGTTCAGCCAGAACATGCGCGAAAGCTGGGTGCCGAATTTCTGATACTTGAACAGGAAGCGGCCTATGGGACTATCGACAAACACCGGCACCTGGTTGACCTTGTACGACCCCTGGGTCAGGTTCACCGACATCCGCAGCAGCCGGTTGGTTTCCGGGCCTTCCCCGTTTTCCGCCAGCAGCTTGTTGGTGTCAAAGCCATAGCGCTGGTACCACGCCATGTACCTCAGAGACTTCCGGCTGTCAGTTTTCTTGTTCCAGTGCTTCAGGGCGTCACGCAGCATGTGCTTCTGGGTCACCATGGCATGGGTGCGAATAAATATTTCCATGGGGGTATAGCCGCCCCACTTGAGCATCTTGTCGGTAAAGGTGCTGATTGTCTTGTTGACGCCCTGCTGCTGGCCATCGTGCATGGCGCTCAGGTAATCGTCGATGAGAATGCCGCGCTCCCGAGCGTCCTTAATCTCCGAGGCCAGTTTACCCAGCAGCGTCAAATCCTTGAGCGCTGTGCCGGCATGCTTAAAGCCATAAGCCTGGAAATTTAAGCCGGTGCCGCCAAACAGGTTCAGCGCCGCGGTACCCGGGTTGCCCAGCATCAGGCCGGTGACCACCATATTGAAACTGCCCATCAACCGGATATAGGGATCCTTGGATGCGGTGTTATAGACCCGCTCCTGGACCCGGCCCAGGTACTCCTTGGTGTTCCTGTCCGTGGTCTTGGATATGGCCTGATCAAAGACATCGGTACCGCCCACCGAGCGCTGGCCAAAGGCTTCGATGCGGCTCACGTTCTCCGCCCAGCGGTCCTTGTAGGCCATGGCCGCATCCCACGAATAGTCGTAGAACCATTCGGGCAGCGGCTCGCCCCGGGCTTTCTCGATGCCGGCAAAGTAGTCCTGCTGGGTCTTGTCCTGATACTTGGCTTCGTAGGCGGACATGAACTCCAGGGCCTGCTCGATGTTGTTGGCCTCGATCTGGCCACCCCGGTGAAGCTGTCGGGCGATCTCGCGCCAGACCTCCGGGTGCTTGGCCGGGTTGGCAATCGCCTCCATGACCTCCGGCTTGTAGGTCCGGGGGAAAAACTCTTTGAGCTTGCCAATGAGGCGCCAGCCACCGATCTTGCCGTCGTAGACCTGAACACCCACCTCCTGATTGATCCGGCCAGATATATCAGCGACCTTGGTCCAGGCCAGCACCAGCTGCTGGGCTGCCGGGTGCGCCTTGGCCAGCAGGGCCTTGGCCTCTTTGGCGCGGCCGTTCTCTCTGTGCCGAACAAACGCTTCAAACTGGTCGAAGACAATCTTCCGTTCCTTTTTGGGCAGCTTCCTGGCGACCTTCATGGCCGGATCAATGATCTTGTTCACCTGGCCCATCCTGTCCCGGGTTTGGTCAAAGAACTTGTCCACCGCTTCTGCCACATGGCGCAGCTTGGGGTTCCGGCGCAGCACATCACTGGCTGAATCCCAGAATCCACGCAGCTTGAGGAATTCCTTCCAGTGGGGCTGAATGGAGCCGTCCTGCAGGGCCTCGCGGTCGGCCTTGGCTTGGGCGGATTCCGGCGTCTTGCGGCGAAGAACATTGAAGCGGGAATCGCTCTCCTCAGAACGAGAAACCCCGGCGCTTGGCCGGGGTTCCGTGGGCTTTCTGCTGTAGAGTATCGCGTTTTCTGGCCCTGTCAGGCGTTCACTTCCGAGCTGGCCAAACCTCTCCAGTATCCGGGTGACTTCGCCGCCCTCTGCGCGTAGAAGGGTATGTGTGAGTACCGCTCTTTCAAGCGTTCGGCGACCTGCTGTAGGTGCTCCTCCCGCTCTTCCGGTGTCTTGCAGTCCTCGTATCTCCGCCGCTTTTTCATCGAACCATTTTCCATCCAGCACCTCCCGAGTCTTGGCATTCTCGAACACATCCTTATCGGGATTATAGCGCAGATCCCGGATTTCCGGAAACTGCTTGGCCGTAGCCTGATAGCTGGCGTCAATCATCTGGCGCAGGTTGTGAGCGTCATTGCCGTCCTTCCACTGGATGCCGGGCACACCCATGCCTTTGCTGCCCTCAATCTGCCGGTCATGGGGCCACAGGTGCTTGGTGGTGCCGAACTTCAAGGCGCTGGATATCATGTTCTCCAGGCGCCTAGTCAGGGCCACATCACTCAGGCCGTCAGGGTCGCCCACAAAGACCCGATCAGTGTTATAGGCGTAATTGGCCACAGCATTGTAAATACGGCGGCCGGACTCCCCTTGCTTAAGGTCGTGAACATCAATCCAAATTGCTTTGCCTTTCTGGTAGACAGCCGCCTTTTCTCCTTGCGGGGTCGTGATCCGCCAAGCAGCCTTGGCACCATAGTCGTTCTGAAGGGCCAGCTCGTCGGCCCGCTCCACGGTCATGCCCCTGTCACCCTCCAATTCCTTGAAGATGGTGGTCAGCATTTTCTTGTTGGAGGTTGGCAACTGAAAAGCGCCGTCATTTTGTGACAGCATCGTCCACGCGGCCAGCACCGGGTCATCCCCAATGATCTTGCGGGTTTCACGTGGCACCAGAGCAAAAGCCGGCAGCGGCGCCGCACCGGGCATGTCGGCAAGGGTGAAGAACAGGCCCGGCTGACCGGTCACCCGACCCTGCTCAACCGCCTGGCGGGCTTGCTTGAGCAGGTGGAACAACTCGCTGTCCGAGACCTTGGACAGAGACAGAAAGCCATGCTGGCGCAACCAGGTGCGAATGGCGCCGATCAGCTCTCTTGCGTACCGCTGCACCGAAGGCCGGTTATCTTGAGCCAGGTGGGCCAGCAGTTCCTCGGCCAGAACCGATTGGGTGACTTCGCGGCTGTGCAGGCCCTGCTTCTCTGCCGCAATCAGGCCCTGGGCGTAGTGGCGCATATCAATGCCGTGCTTTTCGGCCAGTTGCCGAACGCCCTTGGCACCCCCAATCGCCAGATACAGCCGACCCATGGCCTGACGGGTGCCTTTATCAAACAGCTTGCGGATGCCAAAGTGGCCGTACAGTTCGTGCAGCACCACTCGCTCAACATCGGCCCGGCTGTTCAGGGCTGATCGATTCAGGTAAATGGCACCCTGGTGGTATACCCCCTCGACACTCTGACCATCAAACCCCTGCTGCTCAGCGTGGCGCCTCACCGCCGCCGGGAACTCGGAGAAGTCCCGAACTGCCTGGATGGTCAGGCCTTTGTCCTTGATCTTGGCCTGGATGCGGTCAATTACCGCCTGGGCGTCCTTGGCGGCTATTGGCTGTCCGGTGGAGGCCTCGCTGGCAACGGACGCTGCCGGCGGCCTAGCCGCCCTGTACTTGACCAAATCCCGGTTTTTGTATATCTTATGACCATATCCCTGCTGGATACCGCTGACCCCGGGCAATTGGAGCCCGGACGAGCGGTTGAAGGCGGGGATTGTTTTTTCGTCCCCATACCTCATCAGTCCATCATTGGCCCAGCGGGCAATAGGCGGCTTTTTCCCGTCCTTGTCGTAAGCATTCACCAGCAGATGGACATCCATGGCCTCAACCCGCGCATTGGGCTCCAGAATCATCATCACCGGGGCGCCGCGAACGGTTTCCGGAGCAATGACCACCAGCCGACCAGGCACGGTGTCGGAGTCGAACACCGCCACCGGGTTCTCCAGCCAGTCTGGAATTTTCTTCCAGTGCTCAGCGGTCAGACCATGATTGTGCTGGCCAGCGATCACCTTGGATTCATTTACATGGACAGGCAGGTCAGGATGACCCAGTAGCCCCAGGATATCCGACGAATCCAGCACCTTGACGCCTACGCGCCCGGCCTTCTCCCCATCGAATAGCGCGTCTATCCGGGCCTCGTAAGCCTGTTTGGTCTCAGGCTTTATGCTGAACAGGGCAATACCTGATTCGGTCTGCCTGGTATCCATTTCCGCAAACAGATTATCGAACGCCGCCACCACCGGGTACATTTCTGATTCCAGAAGATAAGGGTAGCGGTTTGGATTGCGGCGGAACCGGTCAATGCTGACCACGTTTGCCAGAAAATCGTTGTGGTAACCCTCCTTCTGCATCTTGGCAATGGTGTAGTTTTCAAACGATCTGGCCGCCCGCTCGATGATTCTGGACCAGTAGCCTTCCGGTTTGTCCTTGTCCAGAGTCAGCGCCCGGCCTTTCATGGGTGAGCTGTCCAGCACATCCACCAACTCCGCAAAGCGGGCTTCCACCTGGGGCCGGACTCCTTCCGGGTGAGTCGGGTCTGGAGACCAGTTCTCCGGTTTGTATATTCCGGCCTCTGGGTGCGCCTTATGCAGATGCTCCAGCTTTGCCTTCGTCAGGGGCGCCATCCGGCCACTCTTGTGCACCAGCATGCGCTCAGGCGCATAAGTCACAAAGTGCGCTTCACGCCGCACACCTTTTGGTTCACCGCGCAGCCTCTGGAAGTAGTTGTCCAGGGCATGGAACCACTCGTGCGCCAACGAGCCGGCTCCCTTGGTCTTGGTCAGATTGATAATCTGCCCGCCAGCTTCAAAGTGGGCGCTGGCATTCCCGGAACCGCGCTTACCAAAAGTCACAATCAGGGCGCCATTCAACCCCAAAGCCTTGGGCGGCAGGCCGGTAATACTGGCCAGGTCCATCATTGCATCATAGGCCTCATTTAGCAGCGCCTGGCGCTCGCCGCCCTTGTCCGACACCCACTTCCCCCAATCCACATGGCGCAGACCAAAGGTACCGTGAAATTCCTCCACCGACACATCGCGACCCTGGCGATGATCCGCGCCCGACCGGGGCCGGTTGTCTTTGCTTCTGGTATCGGTTTTCTTGACATTATCACGTTCCTTGATCCGCTCCCACGCAGCCACCAGGTCAGCATGGTTGTTTTCCAGATAGGCCCGGGCAGCATCCAGATCGCTAAACTCCTTCAGATGCCGATATTCCGGGTCGCCCTCCTTGTGGAAGAAGTAATGCCCTTTTCGGCCGCGCAGCGTGAACTTCATCCTGGGCTTACCGGATTCTGGAGCGGAGTCGCCCAGCAGCGTCTTCACTCGGTCAACGACCGCATCCACAGTCGATTCACCATCAAATCGGTGGCGCTTGCCATCAATCTGAACGGACACAAATGGAGCAGGAACCTGTCTGCCATTTTCGTCAAAACGGTACGCTTCCGTGTACACCGCCACCCCGTCGACTCGCCCCCAGTGCTGCCGGTCAATCTGGCTTAGCAGCGCCACTTTGTCCGCAAGCTCTCGCAACGCCGGCTTGTCGCGCATTTTTTCCATAACTACGGCAGGGTCTTGAAAATATTGATTGGTCAGTTCGCGAATGGCTTGTACAGCGCCCACCCAGCGGTTCAGAGCATACTGCTTGCGCGGCTTCGACGGAATCTCGGCGCGGGCAGCTGTAGCAAACGCAGCGGTAGCCTTGTCTTCGATACTGTCCACTTCAGACTTCGGCCAGATTTTTGATAGCGGCAGGCTGGCGATGTCCTCATTCGACAAGTTTTTGCTCAGGGAGACCATCTTGTCCTGCTCGCGGCGCAGGTCCAGCCCTTCCTCACCAAAGGCTTTGATTTCGGTCTGCCTGCCTTCGGAAGGCGTCTTCGTTTTTGAAGCCTCCGCACTGCCAGAATCGGATTTCGTGGCCTGATTCTCATGTTGCGCTCCACCAACCTTTTTCCTGGCGCCACGAAAATGGTCAGACAGCGGCTTCGAGGTATTTCCCTCCTTCAGCCACGCCTTAAACTCGTCCATGGTCATGGAAGTGATCGGGCCGACCTTCCAGCCCCTGGTGTAGTTGGCTTTGTAGCCGGAGCGCGCCCGGAGCTTGGAATCAAAACCCAGCAGAACCTTGTGCTCGTCGAAGGTGTCGTCGGGGTTCACCTGGTCAACGATGAACACTTTCTCACTGGAAGGATTCGGCCCCACAAACACATCCACATGATCCCCGTCAGCGCCCTCGGACCGGCGGATATAACCGTAATGCGAGTGCATCTTGGTTTCCCACCGGTTGCCCTGGGCATCAGTGCCGGAGCGGGTGGAGCCCCGGGGGTTCTCAATGGAAATGTCCAGGCCCTGGATGTTGATAGAGGCCTTTCGGTAGTTGCCGGCTTCTTTCTGGGCTTCGGTGGGGCTGGTGTCAGTCTGGGCTTTGACCTGGCGGTCGAGGGTGCGCTGGGGAACTGCAGTGGCGTCTATGGGACTGCTGCTGAGCAAGTCCTGCTGCCCCCGGGCGGCCGCTTGATCGGCTGCTGCATCGGAGCCAGCCAGCACAAAATCATCCGCATCCCGGTCGGCCTGGGCGCGCTGCTGCTCTCTCTGGCGGGTTTCGGCTTCGGCTTGCTCGGCCTGAGCCTGCTGTTCAGCCCGGGCCTGAAGGTCTTGCTCGGTTTGGGTGGTGAGGGTTAATGCTTCGGCGGCCGAATCGGCTTGGTCTCCCCGCGCCGGGTCGGCGGGTGCTTGCGCCAGTGCTCGATCTGCTCCTTCACGCGCTGCGGGTCGGCTCGGCGCACTTCGGGTTTCGGTGTCTGGTCTGTGGGCATTTCGAGCGCTCCAAATCAGTTCAGTGATAGCCCGGGACTGGTCGGCAGTGTCCCCGGCATTCAATGCGGTGTCGATACTGCTCCACTCGACACCCATATTATCCGCTATATCGACCAGCTCCGCCACGGCCCTGTCATCCATGGTCTGATCCGGCAGGTAGTCAGTCTCTGTGAATGACTCCCCGGGGGCCTCTGACTGTATCTGTGCCGCGAACTCGGCATCGACCGGGGCGTCGGTGGCCTGACGCCACTGCTCGAATGCGGCTTCCCGATCGCGCTTTGCAGTTTCTCTCTGGGCGTTAATCTGAGCCGCCCAATCGCTACGCTGACCACTGATCTCATCCAGCGCCCGATTGACCACGCGCTGCTGCCGAACGCCAAGGGTCTCGCCCGCAAGCGCCTTTTCAATGGCCTTTCGGGTGTCCCGCACACTCATCCTGGTGTCCGGGCTCTCATTCATGGACTGGAACCAAGGGGGATTCGCAGAGGATGTTCTGCCGATAATCCGGTCATACTCATCGCGAATATAGGCAATGTCGCCGCCTTCCACCAAGTCCTGAGCCAGAGACTCCAAATCCTGACGAAACTCGGGGCGACGCATTCTGCCGTCCAGCCCTTCGGGAACCGGTACATCGGCCCTCGGTTCTGCCGGCCCCGCCCTACTGGGTGACGGGTCTGGCGGGTACACCTGGGCCACTGCATCAGGATCAATCCCGGGGCGCACAGGCTCCGCCGTCTCGCCCTCCAGTGCCCGGCGCGTCGCCTCCTGCTCTTGCTGCTGCAGGTGTTCATTGGCGGCATCCACCACGGGCTGGGCCAAACTTTCTGCGTCCCGGGCTGGAGTGAAGTCGATGCCGTCCTGGGCCTGCTCTTGCCCCTTGGGCACCAGAGAAAGACCGTCTCCTGGGCTTCTGGCCGGCACCTCAAAATCAATGCCCCCGTCATACAGAATGGGGTTATCTGGATTTCTTTGAATGTGGTCAACGATTTCCGCTGCGTCACGCTCTGCCTGAGCCTGAACGCCGGCTCGCTCCCGGGCCACCGTTTCGGTGGAATCCAGATCCTGCATCAATTCCGCCAGCTCCGCGTCCACGCTGGTATCGCCAGTTGCAATATCGGCCTCAATGGAATCTGGGTTGCTGTCCCATTTGCTTTCCTGGCCCCAGATCAACTGATCCGATGGAACATAAGACACCTGCCCGTCAATCTCCACTTCCGCCATCTGCTGGCCGCCGGGGCCGTCCACAATCCCGTGGTAGACCACATTCAGGTCACCTTCCGGCGCCCGCCAAACGGCCTCGCTGCCAGGCTCCAGCGGCTGAACGTCAATGCCCGACCTGTTGCCTGGATCCACTGGCGCATCGTCTCCCGGGGGGCGATAGGCCCGGCCGCCACCGCGGCGGTTGTAGGGCAGCAATGCGACCTGCAGCAGACCAGCCGCCGTGCCCGATATGGCGCCTCGCTCCGGCACTTCCTGAAACAACGATTCGTCCGGCGAGTGCAACCACTTCGCCAAGGCGTTCTGGACAAGGGCGCCGCTGTTTTCCGCCAGAAACTCACCGCCGGCGGCCTCAGCCACCCGGCGGGCATACATCAGTGCACGGCCTCGATCTTTTGCCGGAATTCGCCGCAACAGTAGCTCAATCGGGGCAGCCTGCAGGGTGCCAGGTGCAACACCCATGAACGTGGCCAGATTCACATCATCTTCACTGGCGCCGGCCGCCATCGCTCTTTGTCGTGCCTCATCGGAACCGCCGGCACCTGCCATGCCCAGCGTCAAAGCCGTGCCGCCAGCCTGGCCGACGACGGGAATCATCCTTGGCAGCAAGAACCCAATCAGGCTGCCGCCAGCACCGGAGATTTCGCTGGCAATGGTCCGATGTTCTTCGTCGGGGCCAATGGCCTCCGAAAATCGCATCATGGCATCACCGGCTTTGGTTGCCCCCTCTCCTTGCTTGCGCAAATTGATCGGCCCGAAAGGGGTCAAGTGGGTACGATCAGATATGCTCTCCGGCAGCTTGTCGGCGGCGGCCTCCAGCAGCCCACCAGCGCCTCGGACAGTGGACCCAAACGTCCCCACCAGCCCTTCGCCAAACTGTCTCGGAATGGCCTTAATATCACCCCAACTCCTGGGTATCAACCGGGTTTCCCCTTTCTCGTCCTGCACCGGGGCGGCCGTTCTTTCGTTCCATTGCTGCCACGCGGACTCAATTTGCTCTTCTGGCACCCTGGGCGCCACAAACTCCTTGAAATATTGGGTGCGCAGGCGCTCCTGGTCCTCTGCATCCATTGACTGGAATCGCTGAGAGCGGGCGATTTGGGTCCACTTGGGAGGCGGTGCCGGTTCGGCGGGGGAATTCTGGGCAGGGGCGGTCGACTGCTGCTCGTCAGAGCGCAGGAGGTCGTTGGGTTGCATTAGGGTCTTCCTATCTGCTGTTACTGGGGGATGTTATCGGGACGCCAACTGAGCGCTCTCCTGGGCTTCTCTCCGGGCAATCAGGTCCGCCAGTTCCTGGCGTTTTTCTTCTGGGGCATGGGGCAAGTACGCTTTCAGCACATCCAGCGGAATGTTCTCATCTGAGCGTCGTTGAACTCTGGAGTATTTGTCGTAGGCTTGGGTTGCAGCCGCTTTGGAGTGTATATTGCGGGCTCCCTCGGCAATTCTCTGGCCCGCCTCCTTGGCCGGATCAGCAAACGCGGCACCAGCGGCCCCTCGGATTCGACGACCCAAACCTTGATCTGTGAACCCTTCCTCACCGGGCCGCAAGGCGGGGCCTCTTGGCTCTTCAGGACTGGCACCCTGTTCGGCAGAGGCCGGATCCGCAGCGGCCGCACCCTCGGTATGGTCCAGGAACATATTCCAGTCAACCTGGGGCTCTTGCGCATCCTGCCCGGCCTGCTTGATGGCTTCATCCATGTTGTCCAGAATGGTCCGATTTTCCCGACTCATCCGTCCCGGCTGTTCCTGCATGGCGTTCCTGATTTGGCTGACCGTTTTAATGGCGTCATTGACGATCTGCTCCCGGGTGCGGTAATCCTCGTCTCCGGGCTGAATTCCGTAGGCAGACTGCCGCTCCATCTCGGCCCGAACGGTCTGGCCAATGAAGTTCAAAGGGTCACCCATCGCGGTATTGGCGATTCGGAACGCATCCTCAAACGATGGGGGCTCGCCGCCTTCGGCCTTGATTCGAGCAATATAGGCATCAGCAGCCTTGATTTTGGCGGGGTCTTTGCCGGCCGCTCCAGTTCCATCACGAGCATCGCCCACACGGTGCACCCTGCCGTCTGGCCCCCGTTGCATGATCACGCCATGCTCCACGTAGGGATCCTCCCACCGGCCGCTCCGGCCAATCATGTCCGGCGCGTAGGTCTGCACAAACTGCTGGCGCCCCTCCGGGGAATTCACCATATCGTAGTATTGTGTGAACGCCATGGCGCGCTCCATCAGCTTTTCGACAGGGATTTCAGCAACGGGATCGTTGTCGTCAGCGCTTCGGTTTTGGGTCAGCGGCCGCATTTTGTCGTCGCCCTCTACCGATAGTCCAAGCGCTACAGTGCCCTTTGTTTTCCCTGGCACCACGTCCTTGAGCCTGACTTTGCGACCGTCGGTGGCGCCGCGCTGAATATCCGGCTCCAGGAACTCCAGCGCCTCTATGGCCTCTGGGGACCGGTAGTGCAGCTCGCCGTCCATCACCTTCTGCAGTGACTCTCTGGCCCTCCGTGCCTCCGGGGTCATCATACGCCGGGCATCCAGCGCTGGGTTTTCGGCAACCAACTGCTGAACCGTTGGGTCCGCGTCCAGATTGCCAGCCAGCGACATGGCCATGGCCCGGTTTGCCATCTGCTCCGCTTCGCCCTCCAGCAAGGAGTGCTGCAACCTGGCGCTTTGCATCCGCTGGTCGTGAAGCTCCCCGCGACGCTCGGCCTCCACTTCCCTCAATCCGCGCGCCTGCTCCTGGTCGGCACGGTGCTGCTTGCGGTCCTGCTGGCGCTCCATAAACTCAAAGCCGCGCATGGCCCCGTCCACCAGGCCGGACCCGGCGGCCAGCCTCAAATCACCTCGACGACTCATAGGTACCCCCTCAAGACAAAATGTTGCCGGCCAGGAAGCCGACTCCAGCACCAATCAGCGCACCCCAAGGTCCACCGACCTGAGCGCCCATCATGGCGCCCGACGCCGCCCCGCTGGTCGTGCTTTGGGCCTTCGCCTGCTTCAGTTGCTCGTTGCGCGCCTCGCGCTGCTTTTCCAGTTCTGAAACATCCGAAAGCCCGCGCATACCCTCGCTTTTGAACTGACGCCCTGCCTGCAGTAAACCGTAACTCATCGCCTGACCCTCTTACCCGTAATCTCGAAGACCGACAGCCATGTTCCCGGCCATGACCTTTTGAGCGCGGTCATCAGCGTGAAGACGACTGAGATTCTTGTTGGTGGCCATGGCCGCCGACTTGCTCGCCTGGAACTCCTGGTCCCGGTGGGCGCGCACTGTGGGATCAACGTCTGCCAGACCCACGCGGCCGCGATCACGTTCCGCAGAGCCCCGGGCTGTATCAAACGCCTGATTCGTTGATAATCCGGCCCGGTCAACAGCCTCGCGCTGCAGTGTGTCACCGCGCACCGAATCCAGCAGCTTCTGGTCGTAGGGCTGGAACCGCTGCACATAGTCGTCCCACTCGGCCCGGTGCAGCGCTGCCATGCGATCCGAGGCCTCGGTGTTGGGCGGCCCATCCTTGTCGTGGAACAGGCCCAGGGGGTCCAGATACTTGCCGTATTTGGAGCCGTCCGGATCAATGCTGTTGCGCAGCAGTGCCATGGGGCCAGATACGGGCAGACTTGAGCCGCTCGGCATCGGGTCCAGCTTTTTGAGGAACTTTTTCATCAGGCCCTACTCCCGGTTAATATGCTGAAGGCCAGCGCCAGCCGCCATGCCCGCCAACTGACCGGTCGCATGGCGACGGTTGAACGAATCCTCTGCCCGCGACGCCGCATCCTGTGAGGCTGAGTAGGCCACATCAGACAGCCCATGCTGCGCATTGGTGGCTTGCCCTCGGCCGATGGCCGTTACATTCGCCAAACCCTGCACATACTCATCCTGCTGCTGATTGCCGGCTCGCGTCATGGTCTCTGAGGCTGCGCCGCCCTGCTCGCGGGTCATTGCATCCATGGTGCCCTGGTAGCGGCCAGAGGCCGGATTGAGGCCCTGCTGCTCCATTTGCGAGCGCACCCCTCGCTTGGCGTCACCGAAGGCTCGACTGGCAGAACTGCCGGCGGCACCGCGCACGAAGTCGTAGCTGCCCTTCTTGTCCATGTTGTCCACGCGCTCCATGAACTTGTCTTCCATGGGTGCATAGTGATCCTTGTAATACTGGAACTTATGCTCCGCGACTTCCGCCAGGGCGCGCTCTTCCTCGGTCTCCGGGATCTGATTTGATCCGCCCATACTCATACAGACTTCCTCCAGGTTATCGAACCATCTTCTTGCATGCTGGATGTCCAGCCCTTGGGCATGACCCTGAGCCAGCCCGGGCGGTGGGTGTGGAAAACCACACCGTCAGCCCCAATGTCCCGAGCGAAATGCTGCAGGTCTTCCAGTGCCGCTGAACGATCACTGCTATCACCATGGTTGATGGCCACCCAGACCAGTAACGACTTGCCCTGGTACGACACCACCGCCAGTCCGGCCGGCGCCACCCATACGTGGGCAAGCCCTCTATGAACCAGGTCATAAAGTTGATCGAAAAGGTGTGGCTGTTTGGTCTTGCTGCCCAGTTGGCCTATCTCTGAGCGGAATCTGGCCAGGTCATCGTTACTGCCCGGCCGCAGCACTCTCACTCGGGTTCGGGCGGAGGTGGTATAGTGTTGGAGTTGTCCCACCACCGGTTGTCAGAACGATCCGATCGGTCCGACCGATCTGAGTTGTCCCAAGGACCGTCGGACTGGCTCCGGCAACTATCGCCAATGCAGCTATCTCGGACGGTGATACCATCATGGGTGGTCCACCCATGCCGACTGCGATCATCTATACGGTCACGTCCAATTTGGTCGCCGCCGATGGTGATAGAGTTATCGGGTCGCTCCATACTCGACATAAAACCGGCAACATCAACAAACCCGTCAACAATCAGCCCGGTTGTGTCGCGGTTGTAGCGCCCCATCCGGTCCATCTGCCATGCGGGAATCGCCAAGCTGCCAACAATTCGCAGGGTCTCCAAGGCTCGGTCGTAGTTGTTGATCGACTGCTGCGGCATGGCAACGGTCTTGCTCGACATTGAAACAAAGGCTACGCACAGACCGGGGTTGTCGTCATGCTGGCAAGCGCTGGCCATAGTCGCATCACGCTGCGCTTGGGCGGTTACCGCATCCGCCCATGCCTGGTAGCGCGACCCGTCATCAGTTGTTGCGCACCCCAGGAGAAGAAGAACCGACACCAGGACTGCGCATATCGCTAAAATCTTCATCATCGTCACCTTTCCAGTTGATAAGCTGTCGGAGCGTTGCTCCCTGCTCCTTTAATGACTGCACTTCCTTGAACAGCTTTGCCGAGCGTACAGCTCTGGCTCGTCGCATGCCGGCGAGCGTGGCCTGCAACTGCGATCGGGACAGCTCTCTGTGAGCGTTGTCCGCCATCCGCCAATTGAGCGCGCTCACCCCCAACTCACCCCAATGATCCACCGCGTCCGCCATCCGGCGCTCCGAGTCCGGGTCGCAGTCAATCAGCACCCCGTCCACCGCCACCGGTGACAATTCGAGCGCCCGCCAGCGTCGGTTGATGTCGTCCGCCGTCGCCGGGCGATCCTTTAGGTCAAAAAATGCTAACTTCGGCATGGAGTTTGACGTCTTGGTAGGGGAATTTTTTCAGGGTGAATTGGTACTCGCCGGGCTCCGCAAATGCGACCTCTATGAAGCCATCATCAACAACCAGGTCGCCGCCCGGATAGACGCAGGCTGTTCCCTCCGGGATGCCGTCAATGCGCCACGGCTCTCCGGCTGCCACCGGGGCGCCTCCGGTGATAGGCATGACGGGCCGCTCTTGTATTTCCAGCGTCGAAAGCTCAACGTAGTGAGTGGTACTTCGAACGTTTGCGCCACCCTGAATCACAGCCTCTCCAGGGAGGTCAACCTGTAAATCCAGCATGCGCTTCTGACACATTCCTGTTCTGACAATCGCTCCAGAATCTTCGCGATAAACTGTAAACTCGATCATCGCTTCGCACCAATACACTGCAAAGTAACGAAGTCCATAGTTGTGGATCCGCTTGGGCGCCTTGCCCTGACTCGGATAGTATGTGCACCCGAAGTCAAAAAGAATGTGACAGGGAAGCTAAATACAAGATCACCGCCAACAGTGAATTCACCAAACGCTACCACACTGCCTGACTTCACAGCCTCAATCCGGACCTCCAGTGTCCCGTCATCCCATGAAATGCCAAAATTTATAATTACCGGACCCGTTCCATCGTTAGGGTGAACAAAATCGTCCGTAACTGACACCATGGTCGTAAAAAACGATGATACCGACACATTCTGAGCAATAGCTGCGGCGGGAACAGTAATCGCATTTCCATTGACGTGCAGGGTATCCACCATCGCCGTCCCGGCTTCCAGGCTGGTGGCCTGAATGTTGCCCCTGGCAGTTATGTTGCGGAATTCTGCATTGCCATTAAGGTTGATTCTCCATCCAGCAGAACCAGGCACATAGTTCGTCGACTCGATAAAGTTGTCGATCATCGCACTGGTGATCCAAGCCTCACCCAGCTCAGCCTTCATGAATTCGGCGGTCAGGCCCTGGATCTTCTCTACCGCAACATTCTGTATTTTTGCATTCGTGATGGACGCATCGACTATGCTGGCCCCATCCATGGCCACATGGCCATCCTCCACCACAAACACCAGGCGCTGGTCTTCGCTGGTCTCGCCAGGATGAGTGATGGCAAATGTGTCGACGTTGAATATAGCAATCGAGTGGTTTGGATTGCTGGGGTTGTAGGTAGGCGGGGTAAACGCCAGGCCAAAGCCGGCCGCCACGCCGTTCTGGCCGATCTTGATCGTGTGCTGGTTGGCCAGTCCGTCGATGTAGGTGTTCAGCTCGCTGGCCAGTTCCAAACTGGTGATCTTCCCTTCCAGGCGG
Source organism: Marinimicrobium sp. (assembly GCA_050486405.1). GTDB lineage: Bacteria > Pseudomonadota > Gammaproteobacteria > Pseudomonadales > Cellvibrionaceae > JBJHDF01. The sequence continues at coordinate 77,846 of JBJHDF010000008.1, forward strand.
GCGAGAATGTCTTCGGCCTTTTCTGCTATCTCACCTTCAACACCAACGCCACCATTGGAGAGCGGACCGGTATCGCCATTGACCCACTCAAATCGAATCCAGTAGTAGTATTTCGTACCCAGTTGCACGTCATAGTCGGCATAGAACATATCGCGATAGACCGACGCAACCTGCACGGCTTCGGTAAAGTCGTTGACCGTAGAGCGGTAGATGATCGTGTTGGCGTGATACTGACCACCGGCGCCCTGAACCACCGAAGGCCGATCCCAGCGCAGCATGATCGCATCGAACAGCCCGATGGCTTCCAGTCCAGTGGGTGTTCCCGGCCTCAGTCCCGGTGGAGGCTCACTGTCCGGGTCCAGGTCATCCAATTCCAGGTCGCCAACAAGCCGGCCGCCACGCAGGTGAAAGCCCAGCTTCAGCAGATCGCGCCGGCGGACGTATGCATCTGCACTGCGACCGCGCACACCGGCGCCCACGTCCGAGGTTTCCTTCAGGTTCTCCAGCAGCCGCTGGGTGACCGGATCAACACCGGATCCAATACCGGGGGCACCCCTTACTGGCCCTGCCATCAGATCAACTCACTCATGCTGGTAGCCAACTGTATTCTGTCAACCCATCCCCCGGTGCCGGTGACCTGAATCTTTGCCGTCCGGTAGCGGCCCAGGGCTGGCACACGAAACGCCCGGGTTGAATTGATGCCACTGATTGTCTTCACAACCACGCCGTCCTGCAGGTATCGAAAGGTAAAACTGGGTGAGCCGCCCACGTCGATCTTCGCAGCCGTAAACAGCCGGCCGTCGGGGACGTCAATATCTTTGCTCGACCACTCCAGCGTCCGAAAGCCGGCGCCCTCCCACTCCACCAGGTTGTTGGTGTTGTGTGGCACCACAAAGACCCGACCAGTGGGATCGTCGCGGCAGGCGAAGCGAACCCCGGTGGAGATATCGGCAAAGCCCTCCTGGGGATGGAACAGAAAGGCTTTGCGGTTGCTGCCCTGCTGGTAGAACCCCAGATAGTAGTCGCGCCAGCGCACCGCCTGAATCGTCTGAGGGAAATACCGATCACGCCACTGTCGCTGGGTGATATGAGGCTCGGACACCACCTGGGCCTCTGTGCCCCCTACCGCGACCAGCCCATCTTCGCTGGCATAGATGACGTAGTGGCCCATGTCCACAATCGAGCGCTTGGACAGGCACGGATGCACCGCCTCGATCTTGTACTGGCCCATGCTGGCCGGTGCGGCACCGGCGATCAGATAGGGCTTGCCTTTTGTCGCCACCACCAGGCCCTGGGTGGACGCCGCCAGCCCCACAATGTCGTAATCCAGCGCCAGGCGGTACTCGATCGGCCAGGCATACGGATGGTAGGGCTCGGAAAATGCCACTGTGTTTTCCCAAAACCCCGCCAGAATGCCGTTGGGCAGCGCCGTCATCCCGATCATGTTCTGATCGGGCGCCAGCCAACCAACGGTGGGCAGTGCTTCTCCCATCTCGGCAGACGGCACATTGTCCGTAAACTGGCTGGAGCTGATCATCAATTCAGCAATGAACTGGTGCGTACCGCTCAACTCCTGACGGTACACCCTGTAGTGCGTGAAGTTCGGGTAGTTGCCGGACGGTGGGTTCGGCAGCGTGATAATCGGCGCGCCGACGCTCTCGCCCTCCCACCGGGTGACCATTTGACTGACGGGTGATGGCGGACCTTCCTCGCCACTTTCGGTAACAAACGTGATCCGATATGTAACAAATAGCGGCTGTGCATCCTCCGGCGGATCGCCAGGGGGATCAGACACCGAAAATGACGACGGCGCCGGCAGTCCCAGCCAAACCGACGCCCCCGGATAGGGACCGCCGCCGGCTTGCCCCAGCGGTGAATAGGTGTATCGGGGCCGATCCATGCCGGTGAAGTAGGTCCTGGAAATCGTGTCACCCGCAACAGGACCGCGCACAACATTAATGTCCTGGTCCCACTGGAACCAATACTCGTTCCCACCGATCCGCCAGAGGTACACCGTGCTTGTGTTCTGTGCAACGGTATGCACCGTGTCGCCCACCGATGGCATGGGCTCAAGGCGACCGCGAGAGAAATCACAGTCCACCGCCTCGTGCGCCTGCCCAGGCTCCAGCAGTCTGGGCGACACCCTGGGCCACATGCCCTGGAAGGGCTCGATTGTGACCTTCACAACAAACTACACATTCCAGTGGCCGGCGCCGATTTTCCCGGGCTCGACGGCCAGCGCATTACATGGCTCGGTGTTGTCGATCTCTCGGGCCAAAATCGGAGCGCCCGGTCTACCCTCAAACCGAACGACATGGCCGTTATTGGTGGCGACGTAGACAATGCCGTCCGCGTCAACGTCCACCCCCAGTGAGCCAGTTCCTGTCCCGGTATTTACGCCGGGCAGATCAACCAGTGTGTCTTCGTTATAAAAGAGTATGGATGCACTATTGGAGAAAGCCACGACGATCAGGCCGCGAGACCCGACGGCCAAATCTGACATCAGGAAATCGAAGTCATCCTGAGCGCTCACAATCACACTGCCGTCATCCTTGCTTCTCCTTATTAAAGCAGCGGTTGCGATCAATATGTCACCGCTTTTATCCAGTACCAGCTTGGGCGTAATGCCGCCACCGCCACCGCCAGCGGCCACCGTCCAGTCTTCAGTTCCTGCCGCGCTGATGCGCTTCAGGGTGTGAGCCCCCCAGGCAAACACCTGGCCGGTTGGATTAACAGCAACCGTGGTGACCGGGCCAGAAAACCCGGTAAACGACCAGACCTGCGAGCCGTTGGGGCCGATCTTGCGGACGGTTTCATCATTGCCCGCTCCGTAGACGTTGCCGTCCAGGTCCACATCTACAGCGTGGACCGACCCGGTAAAGTCGTCGAACTCCCACACCTCGCCGCCGGCCTGATCCAGTTTGAATATGGACCCGCCCGCCGTGCCAACGTACACAAAGCCCAGGCGATCAGTGCAGATACTGACGGCATCACTGGCCGGGCTGCTGTTTGTCCACAGCGACCCGGGTGTGCCGCCGCCCGCATGATTCAGATCACGCGAGAACACCGCATGGGTATCGCCGCCATCGAACGCCGCGAACACCCGCCCTGCTCCGCCCATGGCGCTGATTTTTCCGCGCAGAAACTCGTAATCTTCTACAAAGCCCTGCGTCTCGTCGCGAAATCCCTCTGCTTCTGCCGCGCTATTTGACGCGCTTGTGGCAGAGTTCGCGGCATTAGTCTCGCTGGTGGCAGCGGCGGCGGCTGAATTGCTTGCGCTTGTTGCGGAATCAGCCGCATCCGATGCGCTGGTGGCAGCAGCGCTCTCACTGGCTGCGGCATTGGTCTCGGAGGTAGAGGCCGCCGAAGCGGAATTGTCGGCATTTGTCGCCGAAGTGGCAGCGGCAGTGGCCGAATCCTCAGACTGCCCTGCCGACGCAGCGGCCGCTGTTGCGGAATCACCGGCATTGTCCGCCGCCGTTTCAGCGGCAGCCTGGGCACTGCTGGCGGCCGAGGCTGAGTTTGCCGCCGACGTAGCACTGCTTTCAGCGTTTGTCGCCGAGGTGCTGGCATCTGTGGCTGAGTTGGCAGCATTGGTTTCGCTGGTACTGGCCGCCGATGCCGAATCGCTGGCGCTGGTTGCCGATGTCGCGGCAGCGGTAGCCGAATTCGCAGCGTTGGTTTCACTGGTGGCCGCCGCAGTGGCACTGGCGGCGGCAGCATCGGCCGAATCACTTGCCTCCCCGGCGCTGGTCGACGCGGCTGTCGCGCTGTTGCTGGCTGCCGTAGCACTGTTATCCGCATTGGTCGCCGAGGCGGCAGACGCACCGGCCGAATTCGCAGCGTTGGTTTCACTGGTGGCGGCATTCGACGCACTTGTTGCCGCTGCAGACGCGCTATTGGCAGCATTGGTCTCGGACGTGCCAGCAGCAGATGCGGAAGATGCGGCAGCATCTGCAGAATCGCTTGCATCGCCGGCAAAGCCCTGGGCCTGATCCCGAGCCTGTTGCGCCTGAACCCGCTCCCCAATAACCAGGTCCAGCAGCTCCTGGTTTGGACTGAGCGGACCCGCCGCAATCTCTTGCATAATGAGGTCTTTGACGTCGGCATCAAAGTCCTTCACTTGAAACGGGATGCGCTGATGGATGGAAGTCCCCGTTGTCGGGTGCCAGGAACTGATCTCGTAATACGTGTCGGAATACAACTGATTGTTTTCCCACAACTGGAACAGTGCGACGCCATTACTGTCGGTAAGGCCGTGCCGGGTCGTGGGCGAAACCGCGCCATTGGGTTCGTTACCCATACCCTTGAGGGATATTTCGATTCTTGCCCCGGGCAGGCGCTCTCCGTCCACGTCGCTGATTGTGACGCTGACTGTGCGGGTTTGGATGGGGTTGGTAGGTGCTGGCATCAGTAAAATCTCCTCGATTTGATCACGCCGCTGGTCGGAAGCCGCGAAAAGCCGCGACCCTGCTGCCTCAAAGCAGCCCTTGTCAGTTCATCGAACACCCCCTGGTTGACGGCCGCTTGCTGCAGGTCCGTCCAATCCTTCTGGGGAATTTTGTACAATCGGTACTTTGTGCCGGCGACAATCGCGTCGTAGTAATCGCCCAGGATCACTTCGGAAAACCGGAACCTGCCGCTCACCTCAACCGGCCGGAGAGCGGCAATAATGGACAGATCCCATTGATCAAGGTCGTCGGACGGGTTGACCGAGATTGTGAAAGGGGTTCGCTGGGTGAATCGGTACTTTACGTTTTCATCGTTCGAGCGCTGCAGATGCCGGTTCTCATCACCATTACCATTGCTTGCCGTAACAGACAGGACAGACACCACCCCAAAGGACCTGGAAATGGGCAGATCGTAGGTGTCCCTGCCCTGGGAGACGCGCACCGGTCCGATGTCCTCCAGCCAGTAATGGCTGGCATCACAGAAATCAACAATCGCCCGACGGGCGTGGAATACAATGGCTGACTCCGGGACCGTGGGCATCTCGATGATGACATCCCTGATGACCTGATCCAGATCCTCGATGACTCTGTGTGGATCGGTCATTTGTCGTGGCTCCGCTCTTTCGGCGAAATCGCGGCATCCGTGTCGATCTTCACGCCCATCATTTGGTTGAAGTTGCTGAAATGTCGCTGAGAGCGATCCAGATTTACCGTGCCCTCGGTATCAGCGCAGAACAGGCGATACAATGAAAACTCAGTGACTGCGGGCAAATAGTTGCCGGGAACTTGCAGGGTGCTAATTGTGTCTGGTTCATTCGTAGCAAAAAACGGGAAAAAGCTGATAGACATTCTCAGTCTGACCGGGAACTCCAACTCGTCATTCGGCGGTACCGGCGGCCACACAAAATATCGGTGCGGCTCCCGGTCATCGTACAGCCACTCCTTGATCACCGTTGATGGCGTATCACTCATCCAGGATGGGTTCGCTGCGTCCATTGCTTCTCGCTCGACTCGACGTACAGCCCGAACGATACCTTCGCCCTCATCGGCCATCTGGCCAATCACCCGCAAAATACGGTTGATCGGCATGCCGAATGTCAAAGCCTGCTGAGCCGAACCCGCAACCAAGATCTGCGTCGTATAGCTGACGCAGGTATCAGGCCGTACGTTGACCACCGCCCTTTGGGCGTCCAGGATGGCAAAATATATGGACTCATTCGTCCACACATCGCCGCTGGGATCACGAATAATGCTCCTGAGCGTATCCCGGAGCCCAAAGACCGATGGCCACTCATCCGACATGGATTAGCCTGCTTCCTGCATTGCAGACCAAACGGCGTTGACTTCCTTCACGACGATGGAGTCATCCCCGGTAACAGCCCGGACGGCAGAGACCTTCGGGTTCCCGTTTTTGCCAAACCCTTCGGCCTTGTCCAGACCGAGAATGGCATTGCGGATCATGGATTCACGATCATTGCCGCCGGTGTTGTCTCCATCTCCGGCGCCACCTCCCTCGCCGGTGGATTCGTCATCCCCACCAGAATCATCGCCGTCGTCCACGCCTGAATCATCAAGATCATTGGGAGGGAATTTGTGTGTGACCACACCCGTTTTCTGGGTGGCTGGGGCGCCAGTGCTTCCGGCAGACTTTTTCGGCAGCGCTTTGGGCATCTTTGCAAACTCTTTCTCCGTCACCCACACATCAGGGTGTTTGAGTAGCTTGACCGACGCCTTGTACGGCACCTCTTGCACATCGCCGTATTCGAGCCAAACAGTATCGGTGCCGGCGACATTGTCCGGCTTGAACCGCTTGCGCCCGATGTACACGATATTTTGGGTACGGTTTTCCATGGTGTTCTCCAAATAAAAAAGCCCGCCGAAGCGGGCTACGCAGCATGGGACTGCCGAGGTTGGTTAATTGGTGCCCAGGAAAATGTACTCCGGCACCACCGTGACTTTTCCGGTCGGATCACCCGCGCCAGCAGCCGTGACGGTGATAATCGCCCGGCTGTCGAACTTGATTGGGTGGCCGGCATACTCCCGGACGCCGGCGGACGTTGACGCAGCACCAGCCAAAATGGACGTTGCTGAGTCAGTGCCGCCGCCATCGGGATACGTCACGCCGACCGACAGGGTTGTGTTTGCCGTCAGGTCGTCATGGACCAGCTTCAAGCCGGTCAGCAGAGCGCCGGACGGCAATTCGGCCATATTTGCGGTTGCGCCAGCACCGGCGAACTCAACGGTGCTGGGGTGCAGCGCTGCGTTACCGTAGGCGGCCGCAATGGCCAGGGTTCTGAAACGATTGCCTTCCATAATGAAAGTCCTCTTACAAAGAAAATGTTTGTGTGACCGGGGCGACTGACGCCGCCCCAGACACCGCCACCGTTACGCCGGAGCTGAAACCGCCGTGTCGAGCACGGCTACACCGTGGTCATTGACCCGACCGTCGGACCCCTTGAACCGGATTTTGGCCTTGCCGTTCATCCAGCCGATGGAGTGCTCTTCAGAGTTTTCGTGGTCTTCCTTCTCGGTGTGCATTGAGAAGTAGTAGCCACCCTTCTCCGCCTTGCCAAACCGACCAAACGCTGTGGCCAGCGCTTGCGCACCGATCAACAGTGCCCGCTCAGTCGTAACAGCAGCCACATCGGTTTCCGGGGTAGCGGCGGCCACATTGCTGCCAATGCTCACCGTGGTGCCGACATTGAAGCGGATGGGACGGGACATCTTCTTGATCAGAATGCCGTTCCACATGGCACACTCACCCAGGAAGATCGGGTGCTTGAAGATGCTGGCCCGCTGCGCGGCTTGCGCCTGCAGATTCCGAAGCGCCACACCGCCGGTAGCCGCATCCGTGCTGGTCCAGAAGTCATGCCACTGGCGCGGCGTTACCAACAGGACATAGAACGGCGATTCCTCGGCCATCGGATCGTCCTTGAACTTGATGGGCTGAATGGGATAGGGCATCTCATCCAGTTCCAGTCGCAGCCGATCCACTTCCGACAGGTTGAACAGGTCGGTAGAGTCCAGATCGCCGAAGTCGTTGGCTCCACGTCCACCACCGGCGACAAAGTGCCGGTCCCAGGTGGGAGGTGTCAGCGGGTTGACCGCAATTTCATCGAACTCCGGATCGTTTGCCAGGGGCAAAATCCAGTCCGAATCAATGTGGTCACCACGGGCACCGGCCATGTGGACCAGGGTGAGTTGGTCATCCAGTCGGTTCCAGTAGGGAGACAGCATGGTCTTGGCGGTCATGCGCAGATCGTGCGCCGTCCGCTGCTGAGTCATGCGGCCCCCTGAATCGACCATGTGACGACCCTGGTTGATCTTGAGCGTGAACTGACTGGAGGTCAGTGACTCGCCGCGACCGGCCAGTTTTTTGTCGCCCATTGTGGGCTTTTTGCGCAGTTGATGGTAAAGGTCAACCGTCACTTCGTCGCCGCCATCCGGCTTTGATAGATCGGTAACCCGCGTGATGGGAGCGCCAGATTCGGTCTGCTTGCGACCGTCTGACTTGGACTTGCTGGCTTTCTTCGGCGCGGTACCGGTCAGCATGTTGGTCATGCTGTTCCGGCGCGTTGCTTCGGTGAAGAGCGCAGCGTTAAAAATACGGTTCGCCGCCAGGGAACCTGATTGGATTTCAGTAGGCATGGTTCAATACTCCGTTGGCTGGTCAGCCTCCGGCGGCAAGATCTGCCAAAACCTGGTCAATTTGATCTTGAGACATTTTCGAGAAGCGAGCCTCTAACTCGCTCTCGTCCATTTCTTTGATCTGCTCGACCAGCGGCTTTTCAGTGCCTGGGGACCGACCAACATCAGTCAAGGACTTGGGAGTGCTCTGCTTGCTGGCCGCGTCGACTTTCTCGCGGGCTCGCTCGGCAGCGCTTTTCCCAGAATTGGTTTTTTGAGAGGGGCCGGGATCGTCAGCATCAACCGGGTCACCAAACAGCTTTTTGGTGCGCAAAACGGCCTCAGCGAAACGCTCCTCCATGGGCTTGTCCTTGAAAGCGGGGTCTTGCCGGAGCAAATCGTCGTAATCCACTGCTGTGGCCCAGCGGTCCGGATCGCTCCGTCGCCAGGTATTGAGGTCAGTGTTTTCTCGGATTGCCAGCTCGATAGGATCAACAACTTCCTGTGTTTGCAGCGACTGCAACTGCTCGGTAGTCGCCTGCAATCGGGACTGCAGCATGCCAATGGCTTTGGCAATCGTTGGGTCGGCGTCGGCGATATCCGCCAACTGCTCTTCTGTGAGCATGTCGCCATCTTCCATTGAATCCAGGTCGATACCCTGCTGCTTGAGCACGGACGCCATTTTGCTGCTCGATCCTTCCAACTGCTGCAGCTTGTCTTTTGCCTCCTGCAGTTCCTGGCGCGCCTGCTGCTCCCGTCTCCTTGCCGATTCAAGTACCGCATAGGGAATTTTGTGCTCCCCATTCTTGCTCTCGACGTAGGGTTGATCCTCGGGATCATCGGTGGCTTTTTCTTCGGGTTCCGCATCATCGTCGGCGCCGGACGTGTCTGCACCGTCTTTATCGTCCGCATTATCAGATTCAGCTTCTTCCGGTTCCTGTGCGGGTTCGCCGTCTGGCTCATCGTCTGATTGATCGCCCCCTGACTCAGGGTCAGCAGAACTGTCATCAGATTCTGGCCGCCGGCCTTCGAGCATTGCCTCTATGGCTTCCGGGTCATCCGATGCCATGATTTCCTCGATTTCCGCTTCGGTATAGCCGTCGATCTCCAGGTTTTCGTTTTCGCTTTCAGTACCCATTTCTTCCTCTCTCCAGTTGTCGCATGGATGCGTAAGTGGTTGCCGTCTAACGCTCGGGCCAGCGAATTTCGCTCACAAAAAAGCCCGCACAGTGGCGGGCTCTTGGAATTTGGTATTAAAAACCCGCCGCAGCGGGCTGTCGTCAATAGGGCAGCATTCGGCGCTGCAGGGCTATTTCGCCCTCAATGGTGTCCTTGAACTGCTTTCGCTTCACTGCAACATTGGTCACAATATCTTTGACCTCGGCGCGGATACGCTCGATTTCGGCCAGGGTCTTCTCGTTCTCGATTTCAAAACCTTCGGCCTTGCCTTCACGCTCCATGGCCCTGGATGTGACTTCCCGGGCCTCGGCCGCCAGCTTCTCAAGCCGCAGCTGCGCTTCCTGGAAGCCCATCTCTTCCATTGCCTGGGCCATTTCCTGCCGGCGCTGCATCTGCTGCTGCTCTTCTTCGCTCAGATCCTCCGGATCTACATTGCCGGTAATCTGCCGGATGCGCTTCAGCACTTCTTCGCGATTGGGAATATCGGACATTTCCAGGATCATATCGACAAATGCCGACGCGAACTCCGGGGGCAACCCGGAAACCATCTGCATCAGGTTGTGGGCCATCTGCTGCCGGTATCCGGGCGTGTTGATTGTGTCGGACACAACCACTTGGGCCTTGGTCCGCTTGACCGCGTTGGTGATCTCTTGCTGCCCGCCGTCTTCGTGGCGGTTGTTCAGGCGGATCACCTTCATTTTGTGGGGCTGATTGACGTTGATCTTGACGTCTCTTGGGTTATCGCCGATGTCGTCCACGATGTGGGCCAGCAGCAGCTCCCCGACCTGCTGCCGGGCAAACCGATAGTTGTCGTTGATTTCTGCCAGTGTCGTGGTGCCCTGCTCCACCAGGGAGTCAATGGCTACACCGGACTTTGCGCCGGACTCTTTGCCGAGGAACGCAGAATAGACGCCGCCCACATCCTCGATAGTCTGCTTGGCCTCCTGCATCACCCGGAACTGCTCTTGAGCAATGCCGATATCGGTGATCAGGCGAAAAGCGTTGTGGTCCCGATTTTTCCGACCCGGGTTCATGTTGATCACACCCTGCCCGGAGTTGACGATATCCTCCACCTGCTCGTTGGACTGGTTCAGAAAAGCGTCTTCGTCGGCAACGATCAGTTTTGCGTTAAGCAGCCAGGTCAGGCGGCTGCGGCGCTTGTTGATCTCGTCCTGCGGGGTCATCATGCCCCGGATCATGCCGTAGGGGATTCTGGATTTATTTTCTCGGTAGCCCCAAAACGGCACATAGGGAAATTTGTTGTGCGGGTGCGGGCTGTCCAGATCGGCCAGACGATGCGGGCCGACAAAGAAGCTCAGCCGCATTTTGGCGACCGGCGCGACGATCACCTCTACTTTGCCACTGGCCACCAGGGCGTTGTGCATCCGGTTTTCCGGGTCATAGACCGCCACTTCCCCGGTCTGGGACCGAATCACCGTTTTGCGCTCCCAGACCCGGTACCAGATTTCGTAGGTCATGGCCCGCTTGCGCTCACTGTCCCACCAGTCCTCTTCGGGGATCGGGCTGTTGATATGGTCGGAATAGGCGCTCATCAGCTGGGAGCTTTGCGACAGCACTTCGTGCTCGTCCCAGTTGTCGATGCTCGACCAGCCAGTGGCCACAGCTTCGATCAGGTCCTTGTGATCCGGGAACGCCAGTATCAGCTCATCAATGTCCAGCCATTTGCGCCGCATGAGCCAGCGGGCATCCTTGAGATTCGGGTCTTGCGCATGCCAGTCCCAGAAGATTTCCCGCCGGTGGACGAAATTCACGCGGTATGGGTAGTCAAACGGATCGTTGTTGCGCCCGACCTCAACCCACCCCAGGCCGCACTTGATCTGGTCTCCGTAGGCATCCGCACAGGCCCGGTACGCTCGACTCATGCGGGCCGCTTCGTTCAACTCCGCGTTCAGGGCCTCGGCGACCTCCAGGCCGCTGTCATCATCAGCTAGCACCTGCCAGTCCGTCCGGGTCTTGGCCTCCATCCCGAGGACACCATTGATCGTCGGCTGTATCAGGTTGTTGGTGATAACCGGCTGGCCGCGCTCTTCCAGGTCCGCAATCTCGGCAGGCGTGTGCTGCAGGCCGTCATAGTAATCGCCAGCGCGGTCCGCCTCTGGGCGCCAGGTCGGCTGATACCGAATATCGGACAGCAGGGCAGACAACTGATCCAGAGTAAACGCTGGTTTTTGGGCTAAATCCTGATCGCTCATTGATTACCTGGTTTTCCAGTTGACTGGGCGGCGCTTGCGGCCTCGATTCGCACTGCTGGGTTTCGGCTTAACGGGGTACGCAAATGTCAACGCCAGGGACTCACCCTCGTCGGGCGACTGAATTCCGCGCTTAGCCATCTGCTCTTTGGTCTCCAGTACTTTCTGCTGCTTGACGTTGTAGGTGTAGGTGCCCGCTATCAGATCGGCATGCAGCGAATCAACGTCCGGGATCGACACCGGTGGCTCTGAAAGCCAAATCCCCAGCCGGTCCCACATTTCCACCCGCTTGTTGTAGTATTCCTCGGGCTCGTCGGCGCTTTCGCCAGCATTGACCGGTATCACTATGTCCCGATAGCCCAGGTCATTCAGCGTATCCACCACCCCGGCACCCAGGCCAACCACGTCAACGAACACGGCGTCGACCGGATCACCTTCGTCGGCGCAGCGATCAATCTCATTGGCCACCTTGGCGGCCAACTCCGTTGTGCTCAGCTTCCGGAATGATTTAACGCCCCAGGCCACCCGCCGATTGCGGTGAATCCAGCTGCTGCGGTCCGTGCCATACCTTGCCGGGTCAACGCCCATGACGTGGGCGCCCAGTTGCCTGTCCTCAATCACACACCGGCGAGCTTCAGAAACGTCCCGGGGGTCGCATATCTTGTCCTCGCCAGACGCCTGGAAGGCATCGCTGGCGGTGAATGGATACTCCTGAAGGAACAGCCAGCCAATCTCACCGGTATCGCCGCCCAGCTCACCGTTCTTGGTGTGCATCCAGTAGGCTTGCTCGGCATCCAGTCCGTAGTTCTCGACGTACCAGGCTTCGCTTTCGCTGGGAGCCCAGCCTGCCGGCGGCGCCTTCCGGTATTCGTCCTGCCAGAACCAGGGCACAAAAATGGCGATGAACTCACTTTCACCGCGCTCCGCTTTTTGCCACTGCTCGTGGAAATAGCCGCCAATACCGTTGGCCGTGGCCTCCAAAATGATCTCAGTGTCGTTGCCGTCCGGTACCGCCTGCATCACCCCGGCAGCGTGGGTGTGCGCGTGGGGCCAGAAACTTACCTCGGAACCGTGGAAATAATGAATTGTGGAACTGCGGCCTGTGCCCTTCGAGCCAGCCGTGGCGACCTTGTAACCGCTGCCGTTGCGCAGGAATGTCAGCTCCTTGGCGTTGTCCCGACTGGTTGCCGGCCGGAGCGCATCGTGGACGTTGCGGTGATAGTGCTCGACCATCGCAAACAGATTCTGTGTCGCCGGGTCTTCGTGCGTCAGAATGAAGGTCTTGACCGCCTGGCGGAAAATGGTCTTCCAGTAGAATCGGCCTTCAACGTAGGTCGAGACGCCCTGCTGCCGGCCCTTGAGTATGATTGCCCTTACCTGGCCATCCTCAAAAAGCTGTTCCTCCAGGCGCTCATGGATGTATTGCTGGGCTTTGTTGAGCTTGAGGGGCGCCGTGCCGCCGGACTTCAGCTTGATTTTTAGCTGCTTGGCGGCAAAAAACTCAAAATCCTGTATGCACTGCTTCAGCAGCCCCCGCAGCAGCTCCGCTTTATCCGTCGTCGGCATCTTCGCCAGAGCCGGTCAGCTCGTTTAGCAGCGACTCCAGCCCCATATCAACCCTGGTCGGCTCGTAGTCGCCGTCCATCTTGTTCAGCTCTGCAATGCAGCCTCTCATACCGGTTGCATCAAAGATAAACCCCACCAGCTCGCGGTCCTCGCCCTGCCCCTCGTATTTGGGTTCAATCTCCTGCATGCAACGCTGGGCAGCATCCCAGAGCATCCGTCGCTTCTCGGTAAAGCTGGCAAATTCCTCCGGCAGAGACTCCAAATGCGCCACTTTTTGGAACAGATCCCTGTATTGGGCAATATTTGGGTAACGGGTAATTGCTTTATTGGCATCTTCATGCGGCTTTTTGCTGTTGTAGCCAGCATCTGAATATGCCTTTCCCTGAGATTTTCCCTGAGCCAAACCCTTCGCAAAAGCCAAACGCTTTGGCACCTTGGCCAAAGTCTTGGCCACCTCGGTCAGTTCGCTTTTCAGCCTCTCCAGTTCAGTCATTAGGACGCCTATCTGTTCCGCTCGGCGGGGCCATAGGATGAATTGCTGCCCCCGGGGTCAACACACCCTGCCATTTCCGCTTTCAGAATTGATATGTAGGATTCCCGCTGCTGCCGCTCGATCCGATACGCTTGGCCGACAACCCCAATGGGATCGTCCGGCTGCAGGTGTCTGGTCTCGTAATCCGGCTCTTCCGGGATGCGCTCAATACAGGGCTCAGTCACCGGAGTGTCGATATAGACCGGTTTTTCGATGATCCGAGTGCTCATACAGCCGCCCAGCGTGAATAGAATGGCCGCGAGCAGGGCCGACACCCCCAGGATTCGCGCAGCGTTACCGGAATTCATGGCCAGTGGCCTCAGATATCAGGGATTGCCGGACTTGCTCGCAGGTATGGGTTGCGGCTTGCTCCCTCCGGAGCCGGGCAATCGCCTGATCCGCTGCCTCTTTGGCCACCCGGGCATCCGCCCTGGCTGCCTCGCCCTGCTCCCTCATGGCCAGAGACACAGATTCAGCGGCCCGGACCCGGGCATTCTGGCGCTCGATGGCATCCCTCAGATCAGACACCAGCCGCTCCGCATCTCCACGCTCGTGCTCACAGGTCGCCAGTTGCGCCTCCAGGGTCTTGATCTTGCCCCACTGGACTGCCCAGACGCTCCCGCCGGCAAGGGAGAGCACCAGGGCCAGGGTGGCTACGAGCTTAATGCTGATCATCAGTTGCCGCTCCGTCTTTGCTCCGGTGCCACTGGTAAAACCCGATGACCGTGGCCAGTATGCCGATGACGCCGGTCACCACCACGGAACCGGCCGTAGAGATACCCATGATCACCTCGCGCTCTGTCACCCTCAGCACGACTACCGTGATCAGCCAACAGGCCCACAACAGAGTGGCCCGGCGAGCGAACTTGTGCTCTTCAAACAGGCGGCTGAACCAGGCCATCACAGGCTCACCCGATTCGCCAGCCAGCCGAACGTGAACGCCTGGTTCTCGGGCCGGGATTCGCTGATTTCGATGTACCGGGCGCCCTGGAGGCAGTTCAACGCCCTGGACAGCACTGTCACGCCCTGCTTGCCGCGCCTGTCCAGGTACGCCTCCAGGGCCGCCAGTGTCTTGGGGCCGATGGCGCCGTCTGCCACCGGGGGATCATAGTCCCGGCCCTGCCGGCTCAGCACATTGAGCGAGCGCTGCAAAAACCGGCTGGCGACCCCGGGGCCCATGTTGACGCCCATATCCGTGAGCACATACGCGATCTTGGGGGAATGGATGCCGACCCTGGCGTAGCCGGGCTTGATGTAATACGTGGAGCTGTAAATGCTGGCCGCCGTTTCCCGCGGCAAATCGCGCATATCGCCGGTGTAGCCGTGCTCCCGGGCCACTTTTTCGGTGATGCCCCAATTGGTGGCGCCCCCCAGGTCATTGGGGTCATCGACGTAACCGCCCTCGGTCTCGATGATTTTTTCGATGATGTCGCTGGGTGTCATAACGGGCCCTTGGGCGCAATCATCAGCAGCCACAGCAGGCCGGCGGAATTGACCGCAAGCAGGGCCGCGCAGCCAAACACTATGCGCCTTACCAACACCATGGTCGGCATTTCGCGCTCGATGTTGCCAGTTCGGCGCTTCAGGTCCGCAATCTCAGAAAACGCCCGCTCCAGAGCCGCAGAGGCCGTTGCCTGGCGCTCCTCCAGCCGCACCAATTTGTCGAGCGACGTACTGATCCGAGATATGGACAGCTCAACACGGGACGCCAGGGCCTCTTGAGCGCTGACGCGATGCTCGATAATCGCCATTCGCTCAGTTGGTGTCGATTCTTCCGCCAAAATTTTCTCCCGCGCACAAAAAAGCCCGGCAGGTTTCCCGGCCGGGCTTTGGTCTTGGTCAATTTATCATGCTGTTCCGGGTTACCTTCGTTCCGGGGTCTTCATTGCCGGCACATTCGGCGATACCGACTAGACGGGGTCACTTTTCGCGTGACAACGCTCTTTGCCGGCGCGACGGCTCAGAGGACTCTTTGCGGGGCACCGGTGCAGGATACTCGCGACCTCTCCTGCACCGGCTCCGGCGGTACTGCTGCCGGGCGCCCCTCTCTGGGGTTGTTCGGTTGGGGTCAGTTACCCCACACTGGCATTTGAGCAGATAGCTGAAGCCTCGTCAACCCCAAATTTATCACCACCGCAACTTCCGCGACGGCTCGATCTACCATCGATCCAGATATCGACCTGGTAGTAGCCTTACGGCGGCGGCTTGATTGATCCGCCTCCTGATTTTGATCATGTTCAGCTTGTTGGCCCTAGTCTCGATAGATCCGGCCTGCTCGGATCCGCAAGCGTCACACACCGAATAGATCAGCTCCCTGGTCATTTTGTGGCCCAGGAATTCATGCTCGACAATTTCCGTGACCCGAGAAAGCTTTCCCTTTTTGCATATTGGGCAGGTCGGACTCACGGAAACACCCCCACCAGCACCCAGGCCGCTGCGTACACAAACACCGGAGCAGACCAGCCCACAATCCTGATTGCCGCAGCCGACTCCGGTTCTGCGTATCTCGCCATGCTGTACGCGAGCCATAGCCAGACTGCAGATCCCGCAAGCCAGAGCAGGTGGGCAGCTAAAATAATCAGCTCCAGTGTGTTCACTCTGAGCCCTCCGGCATTTTCAGCGCTCGCCTCAAATCGGCTGCTGCCGTTTCCGATCCGCTGGCCTTGGCGTTCATCAGCGACACTACCCCGGCGATGGGTGGCAGCGACCGCTCTGGCAGCGACTGCAGGTAGCCCCGGAACTGGATATAGTGCCGGTGCCAATGCTCCAGATAGTCATCCACGTCCACCCCCACCACTACGCACAGCTCAGCATGGCGCCGACGCCAGCGCTTCCCGGTGCGATCTTCCCGGGCCACGTCTTGCATGGCCACGCGGGCCAGGTTTGATAGGGCTGACGTCAGCAGCAGGTCTCCCCGCTGGTGTTTCTTGTGGCGTTCGTGCATCCAGCCCAGCAGGTGGGAGCGCTCGAACCCGGCACAGACGCCCGGTGGCGCATACGCAAACATATTCCAGGCCCACGCCGTCTTGTCCGTGATTTTCTGCACCGCCAACGCCTGCTGGATAATCCCTTTCTCGCAGTGGTCCATGATCCGATTCGTGGCGCCCCGGGCGCTGAACTGCACACCGAAATTCACAATGCCGTCGCTGGCGTCAATGCTGGTAACGTCGGACATAAAGGCATCGTGAATAACTTGCCGCGCGTGGTGGAATCTCACTGGCCTACCTCAACAGTTATGTTTATCTGCCCAGTCTCACCCCAAATCTTGCGAAGACCGCTATAATTCCAAATTCGAGAATCATCGTGGTACACGGCATCAGACAGGCTTTTGAGCAGATTATCCAAGTCCGGCTTCTGCTGGTGGCTCTGTCCGTTCATTCGCTCCCGCTTTTTTTTGCTCCAGCTTTTGGGCATTGGCAAAACGAACTCAATACTGGCCCCTGACAGCGGCAGATTCACGCCGCGCAACCTGCATTCGTCACGAAACGCCCTGTACCTTAAAACACAATCCCGCTTTTTCCACTTGTCCGCCCTGGTCATTCGCGGCTTGGGGTATGGCGTTATTGGGTAGCTTTTAGTCTTCACGACAAAACCACCTTGCCTTCTCCAATTAAAATTGAGTGAGTCTGAACAATTGCCCGGTGCATCAGCTCCCGGCGCTCCAGTTGCGTCAAATCCTTGCCGTTGTCGATGGCATGGTGGCACTTCTGGCACAGCCTGGCAGTTTCGTGATCTGGCGCCTTCTGGCCCTTTCCGCGACCCATGTTCCTGTGCGCAACCTGCAGCATGTGGTCATCGTGACACAGCACACAAAACTCAATACTGCCGACGGCCGCTAACCATTTTTTGCTTTTTCTCATTCTGGCGACCCCGGCACCGGCTTAAAATGGGTAATCCCAGCCTGCGACCTCTCTGGCAACTCAATAATCCGACGCTGGCGGCCCACGTCGTAGTGGTGATACGCGCCCCCGCTGTATTGGATATTGGTTTTCCGGAAGCCGACGCCGTCCAGGACAACCCACACATCCACCAGCAGGCCCTCCCAGGGGGTTTGGTCTTTGAGTGATATCCAGCACATCAGTCAGGCCTCCCGGTACCGTAAATCTGCCTGTGCAGCTCAATGTAATACTGGTCGCCCGGATCCTTGGGGTCAGGCACTGAAATACCAAAGTCCTGGTGTAGCCAGTTCTTCACTTCTTCGCCGTATTCACAAAACCGCTTTGTGCTCATGCTGGCCGTGGATTCGTAGATGTAACTGATCCGGCCGCTGGCAAGCGGCACCTCTTCCACCACCAGAAACAACTGCTGGCACATGGCATGGAGGCGGGCCCGTGTGAACGTCATTCCCCTGATCGAATATCCGGCCTCGTTCAGTGCCCTGCAGGCCTGCTTGTAAATCCACCCATTGAGGTAGCGGTTTTGCAGGTCGGACCGGACGTTATCGACAAACCGGCCGACAATCACCGTCCCCGGGCACTGCTGTTTGATCCATTCCATAGCCCTGGTGGTCCTGGGCTCCAGCAGGCCGTCCGTTCTGGGGTATAGAGCCATTTCCACTAGGATTGCCTCCACATGAACTCAGGCGGCTCAGGCAGCACCCACAGGTGGCGCATGGCTGCCACGTTCACCACATGCTCAGCCGGCGGGAATATCTCAACCGCACAGGCATCCTGGTAGCCGACCGCGTTTTTGATTGCCTGCAGGTCGTCCCACGTTATCCCGTCGGACCATTGTCCGTCGATCTGCGTTACACGGCAGACGGTCAACCGAATCACGTCACCCTCTTCCTGAAACTCCTGGATCAGATAATGCGAGTTCTGCCAGACCCGGGTTCTTAGCGGATCATGGCCGGTTGTCGGCCACTGTTCCGGTGGAATTTTCAGGAACCCTTTGCGGGACTTTTCCTTTTTCCGGTCTGCGATCAGTCTCTGGGCTTTGCTTTTTTTCATTCCGCCGCCGCCTCTTTGGTTTCCTGTGAAACCTTTTCCCATGCCGCAAACCCGTGCTTCCTGGCGAGAATCACACAGGACTGCACCAACGTCGGCATCTTGCCCAACTCCTGCGCCACTTCCTTCAGTGTCAGCCCCTCGGATTCCAATTCTATGGCCTGGGCAACTTCCGCTTTTGTCATTCCGCGTATGGTCTGCATGTTATTCCGGCAGATTCTCTATCATCCGCTCATGCCGCTCATGCCTACGGTCGATGGACTCCACGGCAGCAACAGCCAGCGCTGCAACCTGGACCAGTCGCCGTCTTGCTTTCTCCCTATTCGGGATGCTCGCCATCTGCCTTGCCCACCCGGCATAGTCTTCGATGTACTGGACAAACTCAGCAGTGCTGTGCTCGTCGTCGTGCAGCGGCCCGCCCCACTTCTGGTCTTGCCGCTCTCTTTCCTGCTCCACTTCACACAAAACGGTTCTGGTACTCATGGCAATATCTCCTCGTAACAAATAACCCACGATTTACTCGATCACACAAACCCGCCGGCCTCCCTCTGGGGCGCATATATTTGCTCAGGCTTGGGGATGTAGGACAGATTGGCAAACCTGGAAAATTGCAGTTGTGTGGCCAGGTAATCCGTTCCAATTTCGCCGTTTCTGAACTTTGCGGTAATGATCTCTGCTATCCCGCTGTGCGGAGTATCAGGGTTGTAAACCTCATCCCGGTAGATGAAGCTGATGATGTCAGCGTCTTGCTCAATCTGCCCCGTCTCGCGAAGGTCGGCCAGCTTGGGGCGTCTGTCTGGACGGTCTTCACACTTACGCGACAGTTGGCTCAGCGCCAGCACGGGCGCACCGATCGTCTTAGCCATCACTTTCAACTTTCGGCTGACTTCACTCACAATGTCAAACCGGCTTTTCCCTGGGGCGGTCATCAACTGCAAGTAGTCCACAACAACCAAACCAATGTTTCCCCGCTTCGCAAATTTGCGCGCTATCCCCAGCGCTCGGTTCACGTCAATGGCGGGGATTTCGATAATGTGGATTTTCAAATTCTTGAGTTGGACGACTCCGGCAGAGAGCTTCGGCCATTGGTCATCGGCCAGCTTCCCGCTACGGACAACATCCGTGCTCAGGCCGGAGGCTGAGCAAACAAGCCGATCCGCCAACTGCTCCTTGCTCATTTCCATCGAGAAAACCAACACCTCCTTGCCGGTCTTGGCCACGCTCTGGGCGATATTCATGGCCAACGCAGTCTTGCCCTGAGACGGCCGCGCCGCAACCACCCAGAGATCGGTCGGCTCAATGAATAACCGCCTGTCCAGGGACTCGAATCCGGTTTTTATTGTGTCGACAACCCGGCCGCGAAACTTGTCATCAATCCGCTGTACGCAGTTTTTCAGAACCTGCTCGAAGGGCGTTGCTTCCACTGCGTCATGTCGCTCCAGTGCGGCAAACTCGCCGTGCAGGAGATTCATCTTGTCATCCACAGGAACGGACTCGTCGTCGCCAATTTCGGCAATGCGGCGACCGGCATCGGCAATCCTGCGCTCAATGGCCCGGTCAGCAACGATGCGCCCGTAGGCCAGGATGTTGGTGGCTGACGGGGTGTTGTGGGACAGCTCCACCAAATAACCGATTCCGCCATCAACCCGCGCAAGCTCCCCGCGCTCATGCATGTGCTCTGCCAGCGTCAGGTGATCCACAGACTGGCCATCGTTGATCATGTCGAGGATGGCGGAAAAAATCATCCGGTGGTCGCCTCGGTAAAAATCCTCTGCGAATAAAAACTCCTGCAGGGCATCAATCCGCTCGGGATTGAATAACAACCCGCCGATCACGCTCTGCTCTGCCTCGATGCTGTATCTCATGCCGCCTCCTGATTTTTCATGGCAGCCATGGCCTGCCGCCCCTTGGTGGTCAACTGGTACCCAGATCCGTCGTGCCACCACAGCTCAAACCAGTTCCCGCGAACCGCTCGATTGAATACCGCTCGCCAGTCCTTGTATTTTTTGTCAACCAGGGAGTACCGGGCCTTGAATTCAACCCAGGTTGCTCGCAGGTACTCTGCTGGTATGCCAGCCCGCTCGGCGTAATCAAACACCGGATCGTCGTCAGGGATGGGCTTCTCCCCCGCCTCCCTGAGTCGATCAAGCCAACCAGGGAAAGTGACCAGCGGTTTACCGCTGGGTTTTTTTGCTTGTTTTTTATTACTTTGGTTATTGGTTATTGGTTCTTGGTTAGGTGGCGATTCGTTATTGCTTTGTGCACCATCCGTGCACGGTTCGTGCACGTTTCGTTTCCCTTTTCTACGGTTTGCCTCACGCTCTCTGGCTATTTTTGCGTTTTGTTTGGCCTTTTCGTGGTACGCCTCCAGCTCCTCCTGGATGCGCTTTTGTATGTACTTGTCGCCCTCAAGTGTGAAGAATTTACCCAAAACAAACTCAACTGCGGCCACTTCCTCGGGCGTTCTTGCCCAAGTCCAGTCGATTGCCTCCTCCTTGGTGGGGAACTGTTCACGGTCATAGCACGAGTCGATCAAAAGCGTGTACGCTCCGTGCTCCAGCATCGACAGTCGGCCGGCTTTTTTGGCGTAATCGCCCAGGTTTCGTTTGTAGTAGTGCATCACTCACCGGCCCCCAGGTGGGCGTCCATATTGATCCCCGCCCGCCTCAGCTTGTCGTGCAAGCGGTCGGTCATTCTCTGCTTCTGAGCCTCACTGCGGCACTTGCAGAGCCACACAAACCGATCAAGGCAATACCAAGCCGCCCGCCGGGCGCCCAGCGCCAACAGCAGACGAAACAGTTGCCGCCAGACGGCAATGCGGATCTCGTGAAACCAGTCTCTTAGCATTATTTAGGCCCCCGAAAAAACAGAAAAAAGCCCCCTCTGCAGGGGGCGCAATCGTAGCCTTCCGTTAGCTTGCGAGACTGAACATACTGGGATCGTCGTTGGCGGCCTCCTGCTGGGCCAGGCGCAATTGCACTTGAACCAGGAGGTCGCCACGGGTTGGGCGACAGCCGCGAACGTATCGAGCCACCACCAGTGCGGCGTCACGAATGAAGGCCGCCCGCTCCCGGCCGGCGTCCACAGAAGCCTGGTCAATTTCGGCTTGCTCGTAGTCGCTCAGGTAAATGCGGACATGGTTTTCACGAACGCGCTTTCTGTCTTTGTACATGGGAACCCCCTATGCTGCTGATGAACCGACCATCCCAAAATGCTCAAGCACCTCTTTGATGCTCACCTGCCCATTGCTTTCATGGGCCAGCGCCTCGCGCAGCGGCTTTCTGGGCTCCTTGTTTGCGGTCAGTATGTGAATGCGGAGATACGCCGGCGTAGTTCCGCACCGGCGGGCGTAGTCCTCCCGCTCTTCCGAGGACAAGGATCTGATGTAATCAGCCAGCTTCATGCTGCCTCCAATAGAAATACCTCTGCAAAAGGTACCCCACGGGTACATTTACTGTCAACCTTTTTTGTTCTTTACCTTTAAGGTACTTATTGCGATATTGGAAGCCATGGATATAACTGAAATCAGGTACAGGAACGCGAGGCTACTGGTGGCGCAGTCCGGCAGCCTGCAGGCGTTCGCGGACAAAATCGGAAAGGTGCCCACCCAAGCCAGCGCTTTCGCTGGGCGCAATCCCAGAAAAGGCA
This sequence comes from Marinimicrobium sp., assembly GCA_050486405.1. Taxonomy (GTDB): domain Bacteria; phylum Pseudomonadota; class Gammaproteobacteria; order Pseudomonadales; family Cellvibrionaceae; genus JBJHDF01. Next base: position 100,005 of record JBJHDF010000008.1, read on the forward strand.
TCGGGCGGAAAATTGCCAGGGAAATTGAGGCGGCATTCGGAAAGCCACATGGTTGGCTTGATCAACTGCACGACTCTGGCACCGACAGCACCCTGGGCCAGATCGCGCAGGAGATCACCGACTTCAACCAGGGCGAGCTGGCGGAACTGATGGCCCAGATCGACCTGATAAAGCGCCGCAAGCGCGGCGAGCTCGGATAGCCCGGGCGGCTGCCAGCACCCGCTCCAGCTCCTGGGCAGTCAGGGTTTTGCAGTGTTTCAGCACGGCATCTGCCGTCATGGGTTTTATTGTCTCTCGGTCCATAATGACGTCCTTCTGAAGGTTTTATGGCCGAATACTGTAGATTCTTGCGACAGACTTCACAAAATGGGGGTGGGTATGGGGTTTTTCAGTAGGCTTAGAGCCACCAATCGCCAAGCTAAGGTGGCGGCCAACGTATCTGTATACCTGGAGCTGGCCGGAGCCAAACACATTGGGTTTAGTGCCGATGATTTGGCGACGGAGATTACCGTGCGGGCCATCCATCATATGCCGAACTTCTTTAATCCAAGCGACCCCATAGCGCCCCAGGTTCTCCCGCTCACTGCCCTTGTCCTTGCGTCGGCGGCGGATACAGAAAGTATTGTTGGCTGCGCATGTCAATCCGCAGCAGAGTCCGCCATTCGTGATGCTATCGGCAGACTCAAGTTCCTTACCCCGATTGATTTATCCATGCTGCAAATAGCTTGCGATGGCGCGGGCCTTGATTTTGGCGCCGAATTGGACAAATAAGCACAGGAGGTGGCACCCATTTTTGCCTTTCACCTCCCAAGCACTGGCCGCCTGCTAATGCGTGGCGGTAGGCAACCAGCCGCCGTAAGGAGGTGATAAATATGGCATCAAAAACCAAGTGCCGCCCAGCCCGCACCGCGGGTAAGTCTGGGCCGAAGACCGTAACGGTGAAGCCTCACAAACGGTCCACGCCCAAGTCACTCCCTAAGTGCCGGTGATGGGCAACTAAGGGATGGGTGCCACCTCCTGTGCTTATCTGTAAAGCCTTCCCAATAACCAATTATTAACTCCCTCCCAGCCCTCTCCCTGACTGGCTTCCGGCCATTTTAGCAAACTTTTTTAAAAAATGTACCTTTTGGGTGTTGACTTAAATGTACCCTTGAGGTACTTTTATCCCCACAAACCACGAAAAACCAGAAAGCCGGGGGTTAATGTGCCAGACAAAAAAATAACCGCTTACAAGGGGTTCAGCAGCGACCTGACGTGTCGTGGGTTCCAGTACGAGATCGGCCAGACCTACACCCATGAAGGCCACATAGAGATATGCCAAACCGGGTTCCATGCCTGCGAACACCCCTTGGATGTATTCGGCTACTACGAACCTGCGGGTAATCGGTTCGCCCTTGTTGAGCTGTCTGGCGAAATGGCTGGCGGGGACGGTGATACCAAAATCGCTGCAGCAACCATCACTATCAAAGCAGAAATTCAAATCCCGGACATGGTGAAAGCGGCTGTCGATTACGTTTTCGCGCGCGCCAAGTGGTTTAAGAGAAGCCACGTTATCAGAGACCTGGGTGCCGCATCAGCCACCGGCAACTGGGGTGCCGCATCAGCCACCGGCTACCGGGGTGCCGCATCAGCCACCGGCTACCGGGGTGCCGCATCAGCCACCGGCGTCCGGGGTGCCGCATCAGCCACCGGCGTCCAGGGTGCCGCATCAGCCACCGGCGACCGGGGTGCCGCATCAGCCACCGGCTACCAGGGTGCCGCATCAGCCACCGGCGACCGGGGTGCCGCATCAGCCACCGGCAACTGGGGTGCCGCATCAGCCACCGGCTACCGGGGTGCCGCATCAGCCACCGGCGTCCGGGGTGCCGCATCAGCCACCGGCTACCAGGGTGCCGCATCAGCCACCGGCGTCCAGGGTGCCGCATCAGCCACCGGCGTCCAGGGTGCCGCATCAGCCACCGGCGACCGGGGTGCCGCAATGGCATGCGGCAGGGGCGGAAGAGCCAAGGCCAGCGAGGGCTCTGCAATTTTCCTGGTTGAGCGCAACGACAGCTGGGAAATCATCCACGTCTGGGCTGGTATTGCAGGCCGCGACGGCATTCTGCCCGACACGTTTTACACGCTCGACGACGGGCGGCCGGTCATCGTGGAGGGCCAATCATGAGAATGCAGCGCTGCAGGGTATCCGACGACGAACTTCGTCACGACCAAGCCCAGGCCCGGGCGACCGCCCAGTTTGAGCAAGAGGCGCCCGACATGCGCGAGCGGGTCGAGGATCTTGCCCGGGACTTCATTCAGGGTCTGCCGGTCGCCATCCAGCGGTATGGCCGGCCCTACACCCGGGAAGACCTGCTGTGCGACGTGTACGAGCACGATCTGCACGACCGGGCGGTTTTTGCGGCCTGTGCCGGTGACCCAGACCCCATGAGGGATCTGGTTATCCGCTGCGCTCAGCGGGCCGCTGCTGTGCACCTGTATGGTGAGTGCACCGCTGATGACTTGGGGTTTATGCCATGAAAATCGAAACCATAGTCAACAAAGACGGCAGCACGGCAGTAGTCAGCTTCCAGCGCCTGCCGCACAAGCCCGGCCACCAGGCCCGCCGCACAGTGGGCTTCATCTGCGAGGCCGACAGCATTGCCGAAGCCACCAAAGGCACCGTGGAAATGATGGCCCACTACTGCACATTAACCGGCGAAAGCCCCTCTTTGATCATTGATAGGACGGAGTTTTTATGAGCCAGCAAAATCAAATCCAAGTCGTACCCGACAGCTTGGTTCGCACCGTAGCCAGCAGCTGCGGATTGGACACTCAAGACCTGGACGTTAGTGGCTTCAAGAAGACCCTGATGCGCACAGTCATCAAGGACGATAGGGCCGCACCGGAGCAAATCGCCGCATTCCTGATGGTGGCCAAGGAATACAAGCTGAACCCGATCACAAAGGAAATCTATGCCTTCCCAGACAAATCCGGCGGCATCCAGCCCATCGTGTCCATTGATGGTTGGCTGAAGATCATCAACAGCCACCCGCAGTTCAACGGCATGGAGTTCGAGGACAAGCTGGACGACAAGGGCGGCATCCTGTCGATCACCTGCCGCATCTTCCGAAAAGACCGGGAGCACCCCATTGTGGTGACCGAATACATGGCCGAGTGCGCCCGAGGAACCGAACCGTGGAAGAAGTGGCCAGCTCGCATGTTGCGCCACAAGGCCGCCATTCAGGCCGCCCGCTACGCCTTTGGTTTCTCTGGGATCATCGAGCCGGATGAGTACGAGCGCGGCGTGGAGGCTGGCGGTTTTGGCGGTCGCACAGAGCCCCAGCGGCAAGAGCGCGAGATCTACTCGGAAGATCAGTTCTTGGGATTGATTGAGAAGTATGGCCCGGTCATTGAGTCTGGCAAAAAAACCGCTGACCAGGTTATTGCGACACTGGAATCAAAAGCCGCACTGACCGGTGAGCAAAAAGCCCAGCTAAAACAAATTGAGGTGGCCGCATGAATATCCTAACCCTACAACAAGGCTCACCTGAGTGGCATGAGGCCCGCGCCAAGCGCTTCACTGCCAGCGAGGCACCCGCCATGGCTGGCGTGAGCAAGCACATGACTCGGGACCAGCTTTTGCGCCAGAAAGCCACTGGCGAGGTGCCGGAAGTCAGTGAAGCGCAGCAGCGCATTTTTAATAATGGTCACGACGCCGAAGCGTCCGCCCGCCCGGTTGCTGAAGAGATTGTCGGGCACGAGTTGTTCCCCTGCACCTGCGTGGACGATTCTGGGGCTTATCTGGCTTCCATGGATGGCCTGACCATGATGGAAGACATCGGCTTTGAGCACAAGCTGATCAACAACGACTTGCGCGGCGCTACCGCCGAAACATTGGCCGAGCACTACAAGGTCCAAATGGACCACCAGATGATGGTGACCGGCGCCGAGAAGATCCTGTTCATGGCTTCCGATGGCACTGAGGGCAACTGCGTCTGGTTTTGGTACCCGCGTGATGAAGGCCGTATTGCTCGCCTGATTGAGGGTTGGGAGCAGTTCGCCAAAGACCTGGAAGCCTACGAACCGCGCGAGCCAGAGCAAGAAGTAATCGCGGCCGCACAAACCCAGCTCCCTGCCGTATCCGTGCGACTGGACGGCCAGATTGCCGTTATCAGCAACCTGGACAAATTCGGTAGAGCACTGACCGCTTATGTGGAACAAATGAACCTTGAGCCGGAAACGGACCAGGAGTTCGCGGACCTGGAAGCGGCCTGCAAAAACCTGAAAAAGGCGGAAGACGCGCTACAGGCTGCCGAGGACAACGCTCTTGCGCAAATGGCCGCAGTGGAAGAAATGCGCCGGACCAAAGCCCAGTACTACGAAATCTCTCGACAGGCCCGCCTAGCTGGAGAGAAGGCCGTCAAGGCCCAAAAGCAAGCCATCAAGGTGAAAATCGCCTATGAAGCCAAAGCGCAGTTTGACGAGCATATCGCCACCCTGAACAAAGCCCTGGGCGGCAACTACATGCCCACCATCCAAACCGACTTCAACGGCGCCATGAAGAACAAGCGCACGATCGACAGTCTGCGCAGTGCTGCCAACGACGAGTGCGAGTGCGCCCGTATCGAGGCCAACCGTATCGCAAGCCGAATCGAAGCCAACCTGGAAACCCTGAAAACCGTGGAAGCATCTCATCAGTTTCTGTTTGCGGACAAGGTTCAGCTTGTGCAGTCCCATGAAACCGAAGCGCTGAAAGCGATTGTTAAGCAGCGTGTGGCCGAACACGAAGAAGCTGAGCACAAACGGGAAGAGCAGATTCGGGCTGACGAGCGGGCCAAGGCCGAGCAGTCAGCGGTTGTGCGCCCTGCCCCCGTTGCGCAGGCAACGCCACTTCACGGGCCGCACGGTTCAGTCGCTTACAACGCCGACGGATCAAAAGCCAAACCTGAGCAGGAGGCAAGCAAGCCACGCCCGACCGACAAAGAGATCATAGAGGTTCTGGCGAGGCACTACGGCGCCCACCCCGTAACAGTCATTGGCTGGCTGCATGACATGGATACGTTGGAGGCCGGGGAAGCGCTGGGGATAGTTAAATGATCCGCCCATTCAAATACCTGGGCCTGTGGCGAGCTGACTACCACCTGAATGGTCGGGTCATCACGTCAATTGCCCACACGCCCAACGAAGCGTGGCAGTCGCTGATTGAGATTGTCGCCATAGAAGTGAAACAGGGTTCAGCAGTCCGCTGTTGCCCCTCTCTGAGGGGCCTTTTTAACACGCTATAGGAGCACACCAAGATGAGCACCAAAGTAGATCAGTTCATTGCCGACCTGGATGGTGGCGTTTTTGAGCAAAAGCTGTCCCACATTCTGTCACAGGTGGCTGGCGCCGTAGTGGATCACGGCCGCCAGGGCAAAATCACCATAGACCTGAGCATCAAACAGATCGGTAGTGGGTACCAGGTCCAGGTGGACAGCAAAATGCGGCATTCCCGGCCGACAACCCGAGGCTCAGCGTCGGAAGACGAAACTACCAGCACCCCCATGCACGTCGGCACCGGCGGCGCCATGACGTTTTTCCCGGAAAACCAGGGACAGATGTTCGGCAAAAAAGGGGAGCCTGCCGAAGACGCCTTTCCCGGCGAGCGCCAACCTCGGTAATCAAGGCCGAAAACCCACACACTCACACCAAAGGTAAAAAATCATGAGTATGGACAAATCCGCAATTGAACAAATCCAACTGGCCAGCGCCGTCGATGAGGCCAATAGGAAGATGCGCGAGTCGATGACTTCATGCCAGGGGGACAACGACGGCTCCATTCCCGTCGCTGCCGTCCCTGAAAGCATGAAGCTCCACAGGCTGGAGTCCTACATGCCGTTCAGATCTCGTTATCGTGGCAGCATGACGACCCCCATTATTAATGACTTTATACGCTACGTGAAGGACCACCAGCAGACCGGCTCTGCCTGTTTCATAGACCCCAAAAACATGAGAGCTCAGACGTTTTTCGATCTTGGCGACAGAGATTTTCCGGGTCACGGTGAATTTTTGGCGACTCTGACCCTGCGAAAAACCAGCGCCTACGAGGCGCTGCTGGGCCTCAACGGCAATCGCACCTCACAGAAAACCATGGCCGAGTGGTTCGAGGACTGGCGGGGTCACATTACCTTCTACGACAACGAAGGCAATGTGGTTGATACAACCAAGGCTATATCCGCCACCCGGCGCCTGACCATTGAAGGCAGTCGCAAGGAGGGCCATGAGGTGCAGAACTTCAAGTCCACCAAGTCCGCCCTGGAGACCATCGAGGCCAGCAGCGACCTCGGCATGCCCGCCGGGCTCATGTTTGAGCTCGAACCCTATGCAGGACTTGGACCTCACGACTTCGATTGCCGCATCGCCATTACTACCGGCGAAGAAGCGCCACGGCTTGTTGTCAGGATCAAGCAGCTTGAGGCGGAAGAAGAAAAGTTGAGCCAGACGTTTATGAGGATTCTGGACGATCTGCTGGTGGAGACCGACGTGACTCTGTATCGGGGCAAATTCTCGCTGTAACGGTCCCCATGTGCATGGCAGATGTGCGTTAGCCTCCCGCCCCCAAATTAACGCCTTGGCGGCGTACCCCAAGAGGTGAATCTGCAAGCCGCCGTTTAACCAGGCCGGTGCGCCCTCGCCGGTGGCGACAGAGAGGGCAACCCTAATGAGGATCGCAGGCCATGAATGACATACAGCGCCGCCTGAGCGGCATCGAAATCAAAGAGCTGGAGCAGCAGATGGACGAGTTCTTTTCCCGAGGCGGGGTTATCGATCAAGTGCCGGATGGCTATAGCCGGTTCAATCAGAAAGTCATGCCGGTGAAGGAGTTTACTTTCAAACCCGGCGTGAACAGCAAGCTGGCCAGTAACAAGCCACGATACCCCAGCAGCAAACGGCCGCCTGGCGCCAGCGGGGTCAAGGGCATACACAAGGTCAGGGGCAAGTGGCGAGCCACGCATGAGGGCCATTCGATTGGTATGTTCGCGGACCGGGACGACGCTATTGCCGCCCAGGCCAAATACATCAAGCAGCAAGAGAGTGCGCAGAAAGGTGAATCATGCCAAAGCAGCTAATAGATATGACCGGCGAGCGCGTTGGCCGACTGGTGGTCATTCGTCGGGCTGAGAGCCGAGGGAAAAGCACGTACTGGCTTTGCCGGTGTGAATGCGGAGTTGAAAAAGACATGGCGGCAAGCTCACTTCGGACTGGAACTACTGTTTCTTGTGGGTGCCATCGGCGCGAACAGTCATCCCGCATGATGACAGCGATGAGCCTAAAGCACGGAGGATCACGAACAAGCCTGTACACCCGTTGGCGAGAAATGAGGTATAGGTGCCGCAATAAAAACGCCACCGCCTACCCCAGCTATGGGGGCCGGGGAATTTCTGTTTGCCCAGAATGGGAGGAGTTTTCAGTGTTTCAGGATTGGGCGCTAGCCAATGGATACCATGAAGGCCTGACTCTCGACAGGAAAGACAATGACGGAAATTACGAGCCGGGAAACTGCCGATGGGTGGACATGAGAGCTCAAAGCAACAACAGGCGAAGCAATAGATTTATCACCCACAACGGACTAACCATGACTCCCGCTCAGTGGGCGCGGAAGCTTGGCATCAACAGGTCAGCCGTCTATTCACGCATCCGGGCCGGGCTGCCAGATGAAGAAGTGCTTAGCCTGGTGATAAGCCCAATTAACAGGCCGCAATATGTGGTCACCCCGACAACCAATGAAAGGTGAAAAGCATGAACATTCTTTTTGGAGACACGGAGACAACCGGAATACCCTCGTGGAAGGACCCGTCAGATGCCGAGCATCAACCACACCTCGTTGAACTGGCTGCCATTTTAGTGGATGGCGACACCCGAGAAGTCCAGGAGGAAATGGACGTTATCGTCCGCCCTGACGGTTGGGTCATTCCCCAAGAATGTATCGACATTCATGGTATCACTAATGAGCGGGCGATGGATGAAGGCATTCCGGAGGCGGAAGCCCTCGATATGTACATAGAGCTTTACAGGAAGTGCGATCTGCGCGTTTTTCACAATTCCTCATATGATAACAGACTGATCAGAATTGCCCTCAAACGCTACCGCCCAGACCTGATCCCGGACGAGGAATGGAAAGACCGCAGCCGCTACTACTGCACCCTGTTCAACGCCAAGCGAATTATGGGAGGGGCGAAGGGGCATACCTTGCCAGAGGCGCTGCTGCACTTCACAGGAAAAACACTGGAGAACGCTCACAACGCCATGGCAGACACCAGGGCCTGCATGGATATTTACTTCGCCATCCAGGATCTGGAGGCGCCGGCTCAGCAGTCGGCAGAAAAGCCAGCAGAGGTGGAGCCGGAACCCCCTGTGAAGGTGGCGTCTGGCGATCCTTTCTAGAAACCCGGCAGCCCGCATCCGTGTGGCGCCGCCGGGGGATTGGTCCAGGGAAGGGCCAATTGCGGCCAGTATCTGGCAATAGACGCCCAGCGAACAGTGGGCAATGTCTGAAATTTTTGTAGGAAATATCTCACATGACGAGCCGTTACAGAACAACACCCCAAAGACGCTTGAGCCTAGACGAGTTAATTGTGGATAACTTCGCTGGTGGTGGCGGAGCCAGTACCGGCATTGAGGCAGCGCTGGGACGCCCCGTTGATGTTGCGATCAATCACGACGCGACAGCCATTGCCACGCACACAATCAACCATCCCGCCACCAAGCATTATTGTGAGAGCGTGTGGGACGCAGACCCACGAGAAGTCGCCGGTGGGCAGCCGGTGGGGCTGGCTTGGTTCAGCCCCGATTGTAAGCACTTCTCCAAGGCAAAAGGCGGCACCCCTGTCAGCAAGGATATCCGAGGTTTGGCCTGGGTAGCCATTCGTTGGGCGGCCACGGTCAGGCCCCGAATCATCATCCTGGAAAATGTGGAAGAATTCACAACCTGGGGCCCGGTGGTGGATGATCGGCCCTGCCCTAAGCGCAAGGGGAAAACATTCGACAGCTTTGTCCGGCAACTGGAGAGCTTCGGCTACAGAGTTGAACGGAAACTGCTTCGGGCTTGCGACTACGGCGCACCGACCACCCGCAAACGTCTGTTTCTGATTGCCCGCTGCGACGGCCAGCCCATAGTTTGGCCAAGACCCACCCATGGCGATCCATCGGTTACAGGCTTTAAGCAGTCCGGCCTTAAAAAATGGCGCACTGCGTCGGACATCATTGATTGGAGCCTGCCCTGCCCCAGCATCTTTTTTGAGCGCAAGCGACCGTTGAGCGAGAACACCCTGCGCCGAATCGCGCGCGGCATACAGCGCTTTGTGCTGGACAATCCAAAGCCGTTCATCGTTAAAGCCAATCATGGGCGTGATCCATTCCGTGGCCAGCCCCTGAATGAGCCACTGCAAACCGTAACCGCCCAAAACGGCTATGCCTTGGTCAGCCCCACACTTATTCAAACTGGCTACGGCGAAAGATCAGGACAGCAACCGAGATCACTAAATTTGCACAACTCTTTGGGCACCGTGGTAGCGGGCGGCGGTAAACATGCGCTGGTAGCGGCATTTATTGCCAAGCATTACGGCGGTAACTACACCGGTCCAGGTGCTGATGTGGAGCACCCGTGCCCCACAGTAACAACCGTGGACCACAATGCTCTGGTCACCAGCCACATGATCAAGCTGCGCGGCACCAACACCGGCAGCGCCACAGGCGCACCAGTGCCGACAATCACGGCGGGCGGCAACCACATCGGCGAGGTCCGGGCGTTCTTGCTGAAATACTACGGCACCAACATTGGGCACATGCCGAACGAGCCACTGCAAACCATCACCACAAAACACCGCTTTGGTCTGGTAACCGTCAAAGGTGAGCAATACCAAATAGTGGACATTGGCATGCGGATGCTGGAGCCCCATGAGCTGTTCGCCGCCCAGGGGTTTCCGCCGGACTATGTAATAGACGCGGGTGCCGACGGCAAGCCCATACCAAAGTACCGCCAAGTGGCTCTGTGCGGCAATTCCGTCTGCCCGCCAGTCGCCCAGGCAATCGTCGCGGCCAATTACGTTCAGCAATCGCAGCAACGGAGGAGTGGGGTCGCATGAACCACAAGCTGAAAAAACGCGCCCTCAACCAGGTGCGCGGCCTGATCATCCGGTGGAATGACGACAAGCCACTGGAGTCAAGCACTGACCCGTTGGCTGGAGAAATCACGCACAAAAACCGTGTCTTGAGGCTGCTTGCCCGGGAGATATTGACCCGCCACTTTGATTGGATCATCAATCGGCAGCGTTTCCGCTGGCGCGTCACGATCACGGCCGTTTTCCAGTACGAGAACGGCCTGGACCAGATGGAAACCCGAGAACTGGAGGCGATGGCGGTATTCTCCGAGTTGAACGATATCGCCATGGAGCAAATCGAGGACGCCATGCGGCACGGGGCCAAGGACAAATACCAGCACACGCAGTTTGAGATCGAATGCCTGGGGGTGCAGTGATGAGCAATGCTCTGGCAAAGATCATGGAAGTCGCCGTGATAGCGCTGGCGGCCTTCCTGATTGCCTGGGTGGCGTACTCGGTTTCCGTGGTGTACGCGCCTGCTCCGCTGGATACCAGTCGCTGTGAAGTGGTGGCCACAGAGCCGGTCAAAATTCTTATTTGCCCATATCAGGAGGGCGCTCAATGAACGAATTAATGCTGCACACTGAGCACAGATTGAGCATTGAGACCAACAACACCAGGAGATACCGCCGCCATCGTGGCCGTTGCCCTTGTGGTTGGCAAGGCCCGTGGCGCGAAACAGAGCGGGAAGCCAGTGGTGACCTGGGCGCCCATTTGGCTGATGTGCAAATTGACCACCACATGAATGCAGATAACATGACGATTACCGTACCCAGAGGGCTAGTTGAAGCCTTGCAGCACCAAACCCAATGTGACCCCGACGGCACCAACTGTATTGTCAGCCGGGAAGCCGTTGATGAGGCAATCGGAATCCTCCAGGCCGTTCCTCAGATGCAGAAAGACGTGGATATGTTTAGGAGTGCTGAAAGGCAGTGGGAAATGGCAATGATGGACGCGATTGGTGAAGATGGCCCGAAGTCAGTGGCAGACGCTATTCACAAAATGCAAGGTGAGCTCGACAAATCCCGGGACGACTACGAGCAGGCTATGCACCGCGTGTCCCAGCTCGAATCCCAGTGCGAAAAGGCCGAAACCGCCCTACTTGTAGAGCAGACTCGACGAGCAGAGATGGAGGCACAGAATGCGAAACTCCGTGACGACGTAAAGCGCTTAATTGAGTTCGTCGCCATCCAGGGCATTGAGCTGCGTGATGGCGCAGACGTTGTGGACAGGTCAACAGAATGCTGGCGCAGCTTGCCGAATCACTTGCAAGACGCCATAAACACGCTCACTGAAAGGCTGGACGACGATGAATAATCTCTACGACACCCTGGGCGTCCCGCCAGATGCCGACAGCAAGGAAATCAAGCGGGCCTACAAGGCTAAGGCTCAACGGTCGCACCCTGACCGTGGCGGCGACCCTGAAGAGTTCCACCAAGTCTCATTGGCCTACCAAGTGCTGTCTGACCCAGATCGGCGGGATCGCTACGACAACACTGGCGACACCGAAGATAGGGGCAGTCCAAAAGATGAAGCGGAAAAATCCTTGGCCGACCTGTTTGATCGGATTATTGATTCCGAGCACCGGGGCGATCTCATCAAAAAGGCCGAAAAGACAATCCGGCACACGCTGGATAGCCTTCGGCGAAAACAGGAATCTGCCAAAGCGACCTTGTCGCGACTGGAAAAGCTGGCGGGCCGGGTGAAGGCCAGCGGTAAGACCAACCTGTTCCAGTCTGTTGTGGACCAGAAAAAGGAAAGCGCAAAGGCCGACCTGAGAAGTCATCAACACAATATTTCTGTGGCCGAGGCGGCGCTGGCTTTGCTCAGGGAATACCAGGACTGCCAGCCCGAAGAGCCGCCCGAGGCCCGCTTCGACATCAACCAAATGCAGGACATACTTAGATATGGCTCCGGCATGTTTGGCACACACAGACCTTGAGAGACCAACGACATGAAAGCAGTATCTGAACAGTGGCCCAAGAAGCTCAGCGCGATGAAATACACAACGCGCTGGCACGTCGACAGGACCAAAGAGTCGATCATCAACGACATCAAGGCGGGCCGGCTGCCCGGTGGGCAGGAAGCGTCTGGCGCATGGTACGTCTGGGTACACGCCGACCTGTCCCCAGCCCACGGTTACCAGGGGCCTGATTTCAGCCCGCAGCAGGGCTCTGGGACGGGTAATGCGGTGGCGGATAAGATTCTGGAGCGGAGGGTTTCCTGATGGCGCAGAACAGCGAGATCGAATGGTGTGACCATACGTTTTCACCATGGCACGGATGCACCAAGGTCGGCCCGGGCTGCGACCACTGCTATGCCGAGAGCATGAATAATCGGTTCAAGGGCGGCAACTGGGGACCCGGTGCGCCACGGCGTCGGACCAGCGAAGCGAACTGGAAGCTGCCGCTGCGTTGGAACAAGATCGCGAAGTTGGGGCGTTTTGTTGAGTGCGACGTATGCGGCTTGCGGGAAATACGAAAGCGGGATGACGCTCTGCCGCCCGGTGGTCTGGCCTGTTGCTCAAACCCTGATTGTACGGCGCTGCCGGAATCGGAAAGTTTTTCTGTGCGCCCCCGGGTGTTCTGCGCCAGCATGGCTGACGTGTTTGACAATGAAGTGAACCCGTCCTGGCGGGCTGACCTCTTCCGGCTGATCAACGCCACACCGAACCTGGACTGGCTGATATTAACGAAGCGCATCGGTAACGCCGTTCAGATGATTAACCAGGCGCTGAATGATGGCCACCTGCGCACGTCCGGCTCTATGCCCTGGCCCTGGTCCCACGTCTGGCTGGGCGCCACAGTGGTCAACCAGGAAGAAGCCGACCGCGATATTCCGAAACTGCTGGAAGTCCCTGCGGCAGTGCGCTTCCTGAGCATGGAGCCGCTTCTGGGGCCGGTGGATTTAACCGAATGGCTATATCGTGGTGACCACGGCCTCGCGGATCAAGACCCTTTGGCCGCCGCGATGCTTGGCATGGGAGTGGAGAGCGGGAACGCCTGGGTGCGCCCTGGTATTGACTGGGTAATTACTGGTGGAGAATCCGGCCCCGGCGCCAGGCCAATGCATCCTGATTGGGTACGCAGCATCCGTGACCAATGCCAAGCGGCTGGCGTGCCGTTTTTCATGAAGCAGATCACGAACGACAAGGGGCAAAAAATCCCGATGGATCAATGGTCGCAGGATCTGCGAATTCAGGAGTATCCCAATGGGCTTTAGAGGCACGCAATACAGCAAGAGCGCATATTACCGGCGCCTCAAAAAAGCGAAGGCACTCGGCTGCTCTATCGACGAGGTTCCAGATGGCCGCGGCAAGAACAAAAAGCCGTCTGGTCCAGATCATTACCGTTGGAACAATGGCCGCATCATATCCAGCGAAGGGTACGCGAAAGTCCGAGTTGGCAAGGATCATCCGCTTGCCGACCCGAATGGCTACGCCTACGAGCACCTTCTTGTTTGGGTCTCGGCTGGAAAGCCCAGGCCCAGCAAAGACCAGATCCTGCATCATCGGAACGAGAGCAAGCAGGACAATCGCATCGACAATCTGCGCCTGATGAACAGGGGCGTCCACAACGCCCATCACAACGCCGAGCGTGGACGCGACGCCCAGGGACGGTTTATGCCCGCCGGCCGCACCCTGGACGGCAGAACTTGGGACGAATTTCCGGAGCCAAGACCATGAAAGCACTCTCTATCAGACAGCCCTGGGCCTGGCTCATTGTCAACGGCCACAAGGACATCGAGAACCGAAGCTGGCCAACCCGGTATCGCGGAGAGTTTCTTGTCCATGCCGGCAAGGGCTGCACCCAGCGTGAGTATTACGAGGCGCGGGAGTTTGCTGCCAGTTTGAATGTGTGGATGCCGGAACTGGAAGACTTGCCACGGGGCGGCATCGTCGGCAAGGCCAACATTGTCGGGTGCGTGGAATCCAGTAGTTCCCCGTGGTTTTTTGGTGATTATGGGTTTCAGCTGACCAACGCTGAACCGCTGGATTTCGTTTCCTGCAAGGGCCGGTTGGGATTTTTTAACGTAAACATCGAGGCCAATCAATGAGCCACGAAGAGCTAAAAAAACTGGAAACAGAGGCGGACAAACTTGAAAGACAAGGCCGGACATTTTCCAATGGTGCCGAACATTGGGCTGAAAAGCGAAAGTCTGGAAAGAAGCTACATAGTATTATATGTGATTTGGTCTGGTATCACGGTCAGCGTGGAACCAAACTGGACGATTCCGAAGAAGGCGCAATATTTATTGCTGAGCTTGAAAATATAAAGCACGACTTGCTCCGCATCGTGGAGATGAAGCTGGCTGCAAAAGCCAGAGATTACAAGACGCAAGCCAAGGCAAAACGAGCAATTATTGATGCTGCTGTTTTGCCGTTCGTTGATCCGGTTTTACCACCTAACGTAGACATCGAGGATAAACCATGAGAATAGAAGACCTAATACAGAAAGTTTCCGACAGGCCAGAACAAGAAGTCAGCCGGGAGCAAAGGGCCGGAATCGCCGGGACGCTCAAGGAAGCTCATCAATCAATGGAGGTTGAGCACAAGTTTGAAGTTGGCGATCTGGTGCAGTTCAAACCGAGAATGGCCATCAAAAAGATGCACGGAGGTGTTGCCATAGTTCGGCGCGTTCTGGATGAACCCATTGTGAGTGACGAACAAGGTTCTGGAACGCCGTATTTCCGGGAACCATTAGATATAATTTTGGGGCTACTGGACAAATCCGGTGATTTCTTAGAGTACCACATGGACTCTCGCAGGCTTGAGCCTTACACCGGGCCTATGCCGGAAGAAATCTAGCGAGGAATAAATGAAATCTTTCCTTTCTCACAGATCACGCCGCTGGGGCTATGACGGATGGGCGCTACGCATTAGGGGCGCCCTCCAGCCGCTGGACTGGACCGTCAGCACCACCAGGGCCGAGGTTCGGCAGTTACGGCGGGAGCGTGGCGATATATTTCTGACGCATGCCGAGATCGTGAAGGTGAAGGTTTCTGTGGAGGTTGTCGAAAGTGATGCAAGTTAACCCCATAAAGCCAGAAATAGAACGCTCTGCCGCTATCAGTCGTTGCGGTAACTACCGGTGGACCCTGCACCGTAAGTGGGGCGACGGTTACCGCGTGTGCTGGATCATGCTAAACCCAAGCACGGCAGACGCAGAACGCGATGATCCGACACTTCGCCGGTGCATTCATTTCAGCAAGGCATGGGGTTACGGAAGCCTAATAGTGGTGAATCTGTATCCATTTCGGTCATCCAGCCCGGAGGAATGCCGGCGCTGGGCCGGCTGGGAGGGCAGCCGGGATTGGTATATCCGGGACGCTATACATTTCCAGAATCTGCCCGTGGTGGTCGAGGCTGCAAAGCAGTGCCAGATGGTCGTCGCAGGATGGGGCGCGGCCGCGTGGGTAATGGATTTTGCTACCCACCTTTGCGCGGAGGTAATGGAGGGGACCGGCCACCCCATCTATTGCCTTGGCACCACGAAATCGGGCGCCCCGCTGCATCCAATGGCCCGGGGCCGAAACCGGGTGCCGGATGATCAACAGCCTATTTTGTGGAGACAACCATGACTGATAAAATCACAACAACCCAAGCAATAACGGCGCTCGAAAATATGTACTCTAGCATGGCAGAGATCGAGCCAACTGGAGCGTACCGTGTTCTGTGCCAGTTCATTGAGCAATCCCAGCAGGCTCAGGGAGAACCTGTAGCCGCGCAGCAAAGATTCCGACACCCACAAAAGACCGCGCCAGACTGGTCAATATGGCAACCAGCTGAAGTCGATAAAACACGCCCAAGCTGGGAAGTCGATTCGCAAGGCTATGAGGTTGAATATCGGCTTCTCTACACGTCGGCCCCCGCAGCGGTGCCGGAATCCGTAAACCCCGCAGTTATGGTGTACGCTTACGCCATGCAGTACAAGCTGGACAAGAACAAGCACAAGGACGGCCCCGGTTGGCCCCGTCACCCTGACGGCAGCCGGAGTGGGTGGGCCGATTGTTCAATCGCATTCTTAACCGACAAGCTGGATGAGGAAGTGCAGGAACTGCTTGATGCGCTGTTTATCGGTGATAAGGAAGCCATACGAAACGAAGCCGCCGATGTGGGCAATATCGCCATGATGATGGCGGATGTTTCTGGAGCACTCGCTGCTACCCCACAGCCAGCTACCTCAGCGGTGCCTGATTGGGAAAGAGAGGCCAAGCGCGCATTTTGGGCTGGGCTTGAAATCGGCGAAAACTTGGCTGGCTTTGTGATACATATTGCCCCGAGATGGGAGGAATATATTAAAAAGCGAAAGTCAGAACTAGCTATTCCGACCACCCAGAAAGCGAGGAGTGAATGATGCAAGCAATAATTGAAGTCTTTCGGATGGAGGGGGTATCCACAAGCACCCGAATCAAGATCATCAAGCAGCTCGGGAAATCTATTAACAATCAAATGGGAATGAATTGCACTGAAGGTCTGGTCTATGAGCTTGTTTTAGCCCTTGACCCAGAAGAGGAAAACCGCCAGCTTCGCCGCTGCCTGGAGCAATTTTTGTTTCTTGAGGACGGCATGGACGAGAGCACCAGGCCTGAAGTGGTTGCGGCGGCCTTAGATGCGCTGGGAAAATGAAATCCAGGCTCAGATAAATAGGAGCAACTATTGACCCCCAGAAACCGAAGCACACAAAACTCCCGCCTCACCGGCACCAACATCAAGGTCGTAGCCAGGGGCAGTCGGCGGTATTACTACTACACCATGCCAGACGGCACCCTGGAGGCACTGGTGCACGACGATGAAGCCGCCAGCATCGAGGCCGCCCACGCCCTGAACAGGGCGCTGCGCCCCAGTGGGCAGGTGGTGGAGCGTATTCTTGCCCAGCCGCCGCGCCCCACCGTCCGCAATCCGCCCTTCGTGGAGGTTCTGGATCGCTTTGAGGCGGAATGGCTGGAGCCCCGGGGTTACAGTGACAAGTCCCTCCAGGGACGCCGGTGGCGCTTGGAGCAGTACCGCCGGCAGTGGCCCCACGCCCGGGTAGGGGATCTGGACACCTTCGCTGTAGCCCAGTTCCTGCGCACCTTGGCCCCAGAGTCAGCCCGCCAGAGCCGGATTCTGCTGGAGCAGGTGTTCAAATACGCCGCCAGCGAAGGCTACGCCACACAGCGGCCGATGGTGGACATCGAGCGGCCCAGGGCCGCCAGGCGCCGCCGTGCGCGGCACACATGGGATGGATACCGGGCAATCTACGAGGCCTCGCCCTGGTGGCTCAAGAACGCCCAGGACGCCGCCCTGTACTCCCTGCAGCGCCGCGGTGACCTGGTGGCCATACGCCTGGACAGCGATGTGGACCTGAAGGCCCGCACCGTCCGCATCCTGCAGCAGAAGACCCGGAACTACGACGCCCCGGTGTTCATCGACATTGCCATGGGCGACGAGCTACACCAGGCGGTCATGGCCAGCGCCTGGAGTGGCATCAACTGCCCCTACCTGATCCACCACCGGCCAACGCGAATCACGAAGCAATCCAGGGACACAAAGCCCCACCCGTTTGCCGTACTGCCGGAGTACCTGACCCGGTCCTACTCCGAAGTCAGGGACAGGGTCGGGGTTTATGATCACCTGCCCAAGATTGAGCGGCCGGGTTTTCATTCCATCCGCGCACTGGGCATCTGGCTCTACCACAAGGCCGGCTACCCAGACGAGTACATCATGGCCCTGGCCGGACACGCCAGCGAGAAGATGAAGGCCCGGTATGTGGAAGGCCATGAGAAGCCGGTACCGGTGCGCGTACAGGCTGACCTGTCGCTGAGCTCCGTGGACCTGAAGGACGTTGACTGGGAAACTGACCTGTCCAGGCCGCTGAAGGCGCTGGCGGATTCAGCAGAGGCGTAGATCATGGCTGGGTATGCGAACGCAAAGATTCACACAAGAACCCTGGCAAAATCACCTCCGCGCAGCAGGCGGCGGTGTCATTGCGGGTGCGGAAAACGCGCAACGCATGTTGGTGCCTGCAACGGAATAGCATTGACCATGGGCTGTGAATTGAGTGTGCGCCGATGGGTAAAGCGTTACCGCTGAAAGCAGGGGCCTGTTAATTTTTCAGGCCCCGGGCGACAATGATTTGGAAAAAATACGGAAATCATAAGGAAAATGATTCTGACGACTTGAAAAAAGCCAACAAAATCAAAGGGTTTGGTCGGAGCGGCGGGATTTGAACCCACGACCACTACACCCCCAGTGTAGTGCGCTACCAGGCTGCGCTACGCTCCGAAAGACCCCCGCCCGCGCCTAAAGATGCTGGCCGAGCCAAGGGACCGGCATAATACCGCAATTCCGGGATTTTGCAACAGTGGGGGGCGGCCATTCAGCGGCGGCTGAGCACTTCCAGCAGTTGTTCCAGTTCATCAATCACTTCGCTGAGCAACTGGCGGAACTCAGTGGCGGGCAGGACCTCGCCCTCGCCATCCATCTGCTGGCGGGCGCCACCAATGGTAAAGCCCTGATCGTAAAGCAGTGAGCGGATCTGGCGGATGGTCAGTACATCCTGGCGCTGATAGTAGCGGCGGTTACCCCGGCGCTTGATCGGCTTGAGTTGGGGGAACTCCTGCTCCCAGTAACGCAGCACATGGGGTTTGACCGCGCAGAGCTCGCTGACCTCGCCAATGGTGAAGTAACGCTTGCCGGGGATGACCGGTAGTTCGTCGTTATTGCCTGGTTCCAGCATGGCTAGCGATTCGCTCCTGAATAGGCTTCCACCCTGGCCTTGAGCTTCTGGCCGGGTCTAAAGGTGACCACGCGACGCGCGCTGATGGGAATTTCTTCCCCGGTCTTTGGGTTGCGCCCCGGTCGTTGATTCTTGTCGCGCAGGTCAAAATTGCCAAATCCGGACAATTTGACCTGCTCGTTGTTTTCCAGAGAGCGTCGAATCTCCTCAAAGAACTGCTCCACCAGCTCCTTGGCTTCGCGCTTATTCAGCCCCAGCTCCTCATAGAGCTTTTCCGCCAAATCAGCTTTTGTCAGAGCCTTTTCTGGCATTCAATCCGCCTTGTTATCTTAGTGTGGCATTGAACCGATCTTCCAGATGCTGAACCACCGCCTGGGTGGCAGCGCTGACGTCATCCTCCGTAAGAGTGCGGGAAGCGTGCCGAAAGGTCAAGCCCAAAGCGACACTTTTTCTTTGCGGATCAATACCTTCCCCTTGATAGACGTCAAACACCTTTAAGTTTACCAGATGTTCGCCCGCCCGGCTCCGGGCCGCCGACAGCAGGGCTTCCACAGGCAGTGAGCGGTCCACCAGCAGGGCCAGGTCCCGGCGCACCTCGGGGTAGCGGGACAGGGGCGCAAAGGCCGGCAGACGGGCGCCAGCCACCAGGGAGAGGGGTATTTCGAACAGGAGGACGGGCGCCGGAATATCCAGGGACTGCTGCAGTTGTGGATGCAGGCTGCCCAGGTAGCCACAGGGCTGCTCGCCCTGCAGTAACTGGGCGCACTGCCCCGGATGCAAGGCCGCATGGCTTCCAGGTGCGAAGGTGATCGTCTGGCCAGTAAGCGCCAGCAGCGACTCCAGGTCACCCTTGATGTCGTAAAAATCCACATTGGCATCGCCGTGAGCCCAGGATTCCGGCCACCTGGAGCCATAGATCAGGCCAGCCAGCATCGGCTCCTGAGTCCAACCATCGCCGCTGGGCACGAAGCGCAGGCCGCTTTCAAACAGCCTTACACGTCCCTGTTGACGGTTCAGGTTGCGCCGCAGAGTTTCCACCAAGCCAGGCCAGAGCGACGGGCGCATCACCGCCATATCGGCGCTGATGGGGTTGCGCAGGGCCACCGGTGTCAGTTCCGGCGCAAACAGGACCGAGAGCTTGGGGTCGATAAAGCTGTAAGTGATCGCCTCTTCGTAGCCCAGGGCCACCAGATGCCGGCGTACAGCGCTCAGGGGCAGCACCGACTCGGGCCTGGGAGCTATGGCCATGGGCGCCGCCAGGGAGCGTGTGGGCAGATTGTTGTAGCCGTAAACCCGGGCCAGCTCCTCCAGCAGGTCTTCCTCGATAGCCAGATCGAAGCGGTAGCTGGGCACGCTGAACTGCCAGCCCTGTTCGCTGCGCTCCACCACCACCAGACCCAGGCGGGTGAGGATGTCCTCTACCTCGGCGGGAGCCAGATCCACGGACAGACCGCTGACAATTCGGGCGCGGCTCAGGGATACCTGTCGCACTGCCGGCATCTGCTCCGGCTTGCTGGCGTGAATCACCGGGCCTGGCTCACCGCCGACGATCTCCAGCAACAGCGCCGTGGCCCGCTCCACCGCGGTGACTTGCAGGTCGTAATCCACACCGCGCTCAAAGCGGTGCGAGGAGTCGGTGTGCAGGCCGTAGCGGCGGGCGCGGCCGGCGATGGCCAGGGGCGCGAAAAACGCGCTCTCCAGAAAAATATCCCGGGTGCCCTGGTGCACGGCGCTGGCTTCGCCACCCATGACCCCGGCCATGGCCAGTGCCTGCTTGCTGTCGGCAATCACCAGGGTTTCGCCGTCCAGTTCCACCTCCTGGCCATCCAGCAGGCGCAGGGGCTCACCGGGGCGGGCCAGACGCACCTCGATACCGCCTTCCAGGCGTTTGAGGTCAAAGGCGTGCATGGGCTGACCCAATTCCAGCAACACATAGTTGGTGACATCCACCACGGCATCAATGGGACGCAGACCGGCCCGGCGCAGTTTTTCCTGCAGCCAGGCGGGGCTGGGACGGCGGATATCCACGCCGCGAATCACCCGGCCCACATAGCGCGGACACTCGGCAGCGGCCGTGAGGGTGACCGGCAGCACATCGTCGATCACTGGCGCCACTGGCTGTATAGCCGGCGGCGTCACCGCCGCGCGGTTGAGTGCACCCACTTCCCGGGCCAGTCCCTTGATACCCAGACAATCGCTGCGATTGGGCGTCAGGTCCAGTTCGATGATGCGGTCATTCAGTTGCAGGTAATCACGCAGGTCGGCACCCACCGGGGCATCGGCGGGCAATTCCCACAGGCCTTCGTCATCCTCGCCAGCCTGCAGCTCGGTCTGTGCGCAGAGCATGCCAAAGGACTCCACATCGCGCAGCTTCGCCTTTTTGATGGTGAAGTCGCCGGGCAAGCGGGCGCCCACCACGGCAAAGGGCACCTTGATGCCGGCCCGGGCATTGGGCGCGCCACAGACCACCTGCAACGGCTCGCCGTTGCCGGCCACCTGACAGACGCGCAGCTTGTCGGCGTTGGGGTGCGGCGCCACGCTGAGAATTTCACCCACCACCACGCCGGTGAAATCGCCGGCCACTGGTTCCACCGCGTCCACTTCCAAACCGGCCATGGTCAGTTGTGCCACCAGGGCCTGGGTATCAATGGCGGGGTTTACCCACTCACGCAACCAGGATTCGCTGATTTTCATAAACAGGACATCCTATTTCAGAACTGCTTGAGAAAGCGCAGGTCGTTTTCAAAAAACAGGCGCAAATCGTTGACGCCATAGCGCAGCATGGCCAACCGCTCCACTCCCATACCGAAGGCAAAACCGGTGTAGCGCCCGGGGTCGACACCGCTGTGGCGAAACACTTCCGGGTGCACCATGCCGCAACCCATCACCTCCAGCCAACCGGTGTGCTTGCACACCCGGCAGCCGGCACCGCGACACTGAGTACACTGAATGTCCACTTCCGCCGAGGGTTCGGTAAACGGGAAATATGAGGGGCGGAAACGCACCGGCACATCCGCCTCGAAAAAGACCTTGAGAAATTCGTCGACGGTGCCCTTGAGGTCGGCAAAACTGATACCCTCATCCACCACCAGGCCTTCCACCTGGTGAAACATGGGGGTGTGGGTCAGATCCGAGTCGCAGCGGTACACCCGCCCGGGGCAGATGATGCGAATGGGCGGCTTGCGGTTTTCCATGGTGCGCACCTGCACCGGCGAGGTGTGGGTGCGCAGAACGTGGCGATCGTCCACGTAAAAAGTATCGTGCATGGCCCGGGCCGGATGATGCGCGGGAATGTTGAGCGCTTCGAAGTTGTGGTAGTCGTCTTCGATTTCCGGCCCCTCTTCCACGGTGTAGCCCACGGCGGAGAAAATGGCCTCGATACGCTCCAGGGTGCGGGTGACCGGATGCAGACCACCGGCTTCCTGACCGCGACCGGGCAGCGTGACATCCAGGGTTTCCGCCGCCAGCCGCGCGTTGATGGCAGCGGCTTCCAGAGCGATTTTGCGCTCGGCGATGGCGTCCTGCACCCGGTCTTTCGCCCGATTGATTTCAGCGCCGGCGGCGGGGCGTTCCTCTGGCGACAACTGGCCGAGATTTTTCATCTGCGCGCTGATGCTGCCCTTCTTGCCCAGATACTCCACACGCACGCGATCCAGCGCCGCCAGGTCGGATGCCTCGGCCACGAGTTGCAATGCTGAGTCGGTCAGAGAGACTAGATTGTCCATCGAATCTTCCAAATTTAAGTAAACATCCGGGTTCAAAGAGCCCGGTTTTGCCTGACGCCCCCTATAGGGGACTTATTGTTTCTATCACCTTGAGTGCCACCGACGGAGGTTGGGAGCGTCTTTGGCAACCCTCGCGTCATGGATGACGCGCGGGAGCTACACGGATGTATTCACCGCGTTTGTCAAAGGCGCTACCGACCTCACTGGCCGACCAGCTTAGTGGCACCGAAACCTAGCCACTGACCGTAACAGACCGAGCCTGTCACTCATGACCACGCCCTAAGGACGCGGTTGATTCTCACGTTATATCCAATAAAAAGGGAGAGACCGCTTACACAGCCTCTCCCCTGGTTTCGCTTGACTGGCGCCGCAATGGCGCCGGACAGTTATTGCTGGTTAAGCAGCGAGAGCTGTTTTGGCCTGGGCAACAACTGCCGCAAAAGCGGCCTTGTCATGCACTGCCAGATCGGCCAGCACACGGCGATCCAGAGCGATGTTGGCTTTCTTCAGGCCGGCGATCAGCTGGCTGTAGGTGACACCCTCTACCCGGGACTGGGCATTGATACGTGTGATCCACAGCTTGCGGAAGGTACGCTTCTTGACGCGACGATCGCGATAGGCGTACTGACCTGCCTTGATAACGGCCTGCTTGGCTACGCGAAATACACGCGAACGCGCTCCGTAGTAACCTTTGGCGGCCTTGAGAATTTTCTTGTGACGACGGCGGGCCTGAACCCCACGTTTTACTCGAGCCATGATGCTCTCCTCTTAAAAATGATGAACCAAAGGTGACTACTTGGCGCGCAGCATGCGATCCACAGCCGGAGAATCGGCCGGGTTCATGATGCTGGTGCCACGCAGCTGACGCTTGCGCTTGGTGGTCATCTTGGTGAGGATGTGGCTGCGAAATGCGTGCTTGTGCTTGTAGCCCGCGGCCGTCTTTTTGAAGCGCTTGGCAGCGCCACTGTGTGTTTTAGCTTTGGTTGCCATAATAAAAACTTCCAGTGCAAATGAATAAACGGTAACCCAGGCAGCTAAAAGCCCGACTACCTTTCTATAGATTTAAAAGATCATCCTGATCTTTTAAATCGTCGCCCTTGAAATACTGGCGCAACCGCGTGGGCTTGCTGGTATTTCAAGGGCTCGCGACCAGCCTTCGGCTGGCGAGGCACGACATCCCTGTCGTGCGTCAACCCGGCTAGTGCCGGAGTGATTATCCTGATCTTTTAAATCGTCGCCCTTGAAATACTGGCGCACAAAATCGCCTGGAGCGATTTTGGACAGCTTTAGCTGGCCCGCAGGGCGAAGTCCATGGAAGGACTTCGCAGCCGCGTGGGCTTGCTGGTATTTCAAGGGCTCGCGACCAGCCTTCGGCTGGCGAGGCACGACATCCTTGTCGTGCGTCAACCCGGCTAGTGCCGGAGTGAACATTGCATCAACCCGGCTGGTGCCGGGTTGATTACTTACGTTTCTTGGGAGCTATAACCATGATGAGCTGTCGGCCTTCCATCTTTGCCGCCTGCTCCACGGTACCCAGCTCTTCCAGGTCTTTCTCGATGCGCTGCATCATTTCCATACCCAGTTCCTGGTGAGCCATCTCCCGGCCGCGGAATCGCAGTGATACCTTGGCCTTGTCCCCATGCTCCAGGAAACGTACCAGGTTGCGTAGCTTGACCTGGTAGTCCCCGTCTTCCGTCCCGGGACGAAACTTCATTTCCTTGATCTGCTGCTGCTTCTGCTTCTTCTTGGCAGCAGCCTTGGTTTTCTTCAACTCAAACAGGTGCTTGCCGTAATCCATGATCTTGCAGACCACAGGCTCGGCGTCGGGCACCAGTTCCACCAGATCCAGTCCGGCAGCCTGAGCGCGCTCCAGGGCCTCTTCCAGGGGGACAACGCCCACCTGTTCGCTGTTCTCGTTGATCAGGCGGACCTCGGTAGCCTCGATCTGATCGTTAATCCGCGCTTTCTTGGACTTGCCTTGGGTGCTAGCTCGTTTGATAATTGCTCTCTCCTGGTTCCATAAATACTGAAGGCGACGGCGCCCCCGGCTGCCCTCGGGTTAACCCCAGGGCGGCCTTCAGGCTTGCCGGCCGCGCCGGGCGATGTCGTCGCCCAGTCGCTGGACAAAGGCCTCCAGACCCATAACCCCCAGATCCTCGCCGGTCCGGGTACGGACCGCGACGTTGCCGGATTCCATCTCTTTATCCCCGATCACGAGGAGGTAGGGAATACGCTGCAGGGTGTGCTCGCGGATTTTAAAGCCGATCTTCTCGTTTCTCAAGTCCGAAATGGTCCGGAAGCCCTTATCACGCAAGGTTTTTTCCACTTTTCGGACATATTCGGCCTGATTGTCGGTAATATTGAGCACCGCCACCTGCTCCGGGGCCAGCCAGGCCGGGAAGGCGCCCTCGTAGTGCTCGATCAGAATGCCGATAAACCGCTCGAAGGAGCCCAGAATGGCCCGGTGCAGCATCACCGGCACCTGACGGGAGCCGTCCTCGGCCACATACTGGGCGTCCAGCCGGCCCGGCATCGAGAAATCCACCTGGATGGTGCCCAGTTGCCAGACCCGGCCAATACAGTCCTTGAGGGAGAATTCGATCTTGGGTCCGTAGAAGGCCCCCTCCCCCGGCAGTTCCTCCCAGTCCAGTTCCTTGGCCGTCAGGGCATCGGCCAGAGCCTTTTCGGCCTTGTCCCAGCTCTCGTCGCTGCCCACCCGCTTCTCCGGGCGGGTGGACAGACGGTAGATCACCTCGTCGAAGCCGAAATCCCGGTAGACCTGATGCAGGAAATCGATGAAATCCGCCACTTCCGGCTGGATCTGGCTCTCGGTACAGAAAATATGGGCGTCGTCCTGGGTGAAACCGCGCACCCGCATGATACCGTGCAGTGAGCCGGAGGGCTCGTTGCGGTGGCAGGAGCCGAACTCCGCCAGGCGCAGGGGCAGATCCCGGTAGCTCTTGAGGCCCTGGTTGAACACCTGCACGTGGCAGGGACAGTTCATGGGCTTGACGGCAAAATCCCGCTCTTCGGATTTGAGGGTGAACATGTCATCGCCGAACTTGTCGGCGTGGCCGGACTTCTGCCACAGGGTCATGTCCACCACCTGGGGGGTGCGGATCTCCTGATAGCCGTGCCGGTTCTGCTGCTGGCGCATGTAGTCTTCCAGGGTCTTGTAGATGCTCCAGCCCCGGGGATGCCAGAACACCATGCCCGGTGCCTCTTCCTGGATATGAAAGAGGTTGTGCTTTCTGGCCAGCTTGCGGTGATCGCGTTTTTCCGCCTCTTCCAGCCGGTGCAGATAGGCCTTGAGTTCCTTTTTATCGTTCCACGCGGTGCCGTAGATGCGTTGCAACTGCTTGTTGCTGGCGTCCCCGCGCCAGTAGGCGCCGGACACCCGCATCAGTTTGAAATGGCGCATTACCCGGGTGTTGGGCACATGGGGGCCGCGACACATGTCGATATATTCTTCGTGGTGGTAGAGCCCCACCGCCTGCTCACCGGCGGCCTTGAGTTCATCCACCAGTTCCACCTTGTAGTCCTCACCGCGACCGACGAACACCTGGCGCGCCTCATCGATGGGCGTCATCCGCTTGATGACCGGGTAGTCCTTCTGGATCAGTTCCTGGATGCGCTGCTCGACGGCGGCCAGATCCTGTTCTGTCAGGGGGCGCTCGTAGTCGATGTCGTAATAGAAGCCGTTCTCGATCACCGGGCCTATGGCCATACGCGCCTCGGGGAAGAGCTGCTTGACGGCATGGCCCACCAAATGGGCAAAGGAGTGACGGATGACTTCCAGGCCCTCCGGATCGCGGCCGGTGATCAATACCACCTGGGCGTCATCGGTAATCAGTTCGCAGGCGTCCACCAGTTTGCCGTTGATACGGCCACAGACCGTGGCCCTGGCCAGCCCGGGGCCAATGTTCTCAGCCACCTGCATCAGGGTCACGGGTTGGGGAAATTCGCGTTTGGAACCGTCGGGGAGAGTAATAACAGGCATAAGTGCCTCCTTTTTCAGTGGTGACCCCTACCAAAGGCCACATGAGTATCGGGGCGGGCGAGCCCCGGGGAAAGTAAGGGCGCGATTGTACAGAAGCCGCCGGACTGCGCACAACCCCCGCGTTACCGGCAAGCAACGTGGCACCACAACAAAAGGCTGTTGTACACTTTGTTGCCTTACTCACCCAACGAACAGAATACAAGGATCATCGACATGCCCCAATACTGGCTGTTCAAATCCGAACCCGACGTCTACAGCATCGACCAGTTGGCCGCCGAAAAACAGCAGATCACCCGCTGGGACGGCATACGCAACTACCAGGCCCGCAACTTTCTGCGCGATCAGGTGAAGGTGGGCGACAAGGTGTTCTTCTACCACAGCCGCTGCAAGGTGCCCGGCATCATCGGCATTACCGAGGTGGTCAAGGCCGCCTACCCGGACCCGGCGCAGTTCGACCCGAAGCACAATTACTACGACAGCAAAGCCACTCTGGACAAACCCCGCTGGTATGCTGTGGATGTGAAACTGGTGGAAAAGTTTCCCGACGTGATTCCGCTGCAATTGCTCAAGCAACAACCACCGCTGGAGAATATGGTGTTGTTGAAGCAGGGTCGCCTGTCCATTCAGCCGGTGGCGCCGGAGGAGTGGAAATTCATTTTGAAGCTTAAGTAAAAGGGAGAAGGGAAAAGAAGGTTGTGCCTCACATTTTTATCGTCAATAGCACTTTGAGAGCACCGTAGTCTATTTTGGCGTTGTGGCGCCGATCGAGGGGGATGGCCGGTACGGGGCGAACCCATTCACGGGGGAACCACTCGGGGAGGTTCAGTTTGGTCAGGGCGTTCTCACGGTCATGGGTGGCGGCAGCGGAAAACTGAACCGCCAGCACCGGTTGGCCATTGACTGCCGTGAGAGCGGCGCGCTCGACATCCGGGCTGGCCATCACCGGGTACTCGACGGCAAAGGGATAAAGCACCTTTTCATTATACTTGACGCTGGCGCCGAGGCGGCCCAGCAGCCAAAGCTCGCCGCGATCATCCAGATAGCCGGCGTCGCCCGTGCGGTGCCACACACGGCCGTCGACGGAAAATTTCGTTTCTTCGTTGCCCTCGCCATTCAGATAACCGGGCAGCACATGGTCACCAGACACCACGATTTCTCCAGCCTCGCCGGTAGGGCAACGCAAAGCATCCAGTTCGGCCATGCTGCTGGCATGCACCGGCTCGTCTGCCCGGGCCCGAATAATTCGCAAGTCGATTTCCGGCACCGGAATGCCGGCGGGCAAGCCGCGGCCCGCCAGCGGTGCGGTGCGATGCTCGTCGTTCATCTGCCCGGAAGGAAGTTCGGCGATGGGTTCGGCTTCGGTGGAGCCGTACACCGCCACCACGTCTTTTGCCAATACTGAAAACTCTTCCATCATGGCCGGCGTGACCGGTGCGCCACCGGTGTACAACTGCTGCAGCAGGGGCTCGTCGCCCTGCCAATGGCGGCATAGCTGCGCAAAAAATGCCGGGGAACCACTGGCGCGGGTGACGCCGTGGCGCGCCATGGCGGCCAGTATGGGCTCGGCCGCCACACTGCCCGGGCGACGCAGATCCCCCGGCGGCAGGACCGTGGTGACGCCGGCAGCGAGATTGGCCAGCACAAATACCGGCAAGGTGGTGATGTCCCGTTCGCCCGGCAGCAGGCGCAGGGTGCGCTGAATCACCCGGTACTGGGCGGTCAGAAATCCGTGGCTACGGCAGGCCACCTTGGGTCGCGCCGTGCTGCCGCTGGTAAAGGTTATCAGCGCCGGACTTTGCTCGTCGCTGGCGGTCAGAAACACGTCACCGGCTTCGCCCTGCACGCGCAGGCGGCGTGTCAGCGGCAACCAGCCGCCGACGTGATAGTGGACGCCGATGGCGCGCACCGCCGGCAACAACAGTCGCAACAGATGGGCCCTGGCGATGCCGATAAAAACACCCGGATGCAGGCGCCGGCAGCAATCGTTCAACTGCGCGCGCGGGGCGGACGGATCGGGAAACACTGCCACCGCACCCAGACGCCAGAGCGCCAGCAACAAGGCGTAAAGGGATACCGACACCGGCACCGCCACCAGCACGCGCTGACCGGCAACGACGCCGTCGGCCCGCAGCTGCCGCGCCATCACCAGAGACATGGTCTGCAACTGCTGAAAGGTCACCGAGGTGTGGTTTTTGTCTGCGGCGTCGATCAGCGCCGGGGCGTTGCCGTCGGCGGCAACCCGGGCGTCAAACAATTCGACAATATTGGCGTTGGCAGATGTCACGACGCGGCCTCAAGGTCGCGTACAAACAGGGTGTAGCGACGGAACACCCGGGTGTGTTCGGCGCGCAATCGGGCGGAGACATTGTCGTCCTGCATCAGCGCGTGAATCACCTGCGCATAACCGGTCTGGCGCGCCGCCCAATTGGCGCGCTCCACCAACAGTTTGCCCAGCCCCAGGCGTCGCAGTTGCGGTTGTACCGCCAGGGTTTTCAGTACCAGGCGCGGTCCGCTGTCGGCATCGGCCGGCGGCGCCGGGTAGGCAAACACAAAACCCGCCAGCTCCGATTTTTTCCGTCGAGGCTCCGCTCGGCCAGGGCGCTGGCGCGGGGATCGTAGCGCCCTGCAAACGGGCTGTAGAGCGCCACAAATTCCTTTTGCGTCAGCGGCTGGTAGAGAAAATTGTCGGAGAAACTTTGCAGGCTCAAGGCGTGAATCGCCTGTAGCTCTTCGACGAAACGTGAGTCGTCGATGGGTCGAATGCGAATGCCCCGCTCCTCCAATACCTGCAACCGGGCATTCATCGCCGCCTCATCCACCGACTCCGGCGACGCCAGCGACGAGTGGTATCCGGCCAGGGGTACAAACCCGGCCGCGCGCCAATCGTCCACCCACCGCGCCGGCTGTTGCGGTTCCAGCGGAAACGACGGCTCGCCGTCGGACCAGGTCACCCAGCGGTGACTGTGCCAGGTGCTGCCGTCCATGGGGCCGATGACTCTGCACCGCCCCTGGTGTCGCAGCCTGTCACAGGCCGCGAGCAGCAGCGCTTCACCCGCGTCGGCCGTCTCCGCTGCATACTGACCGATAACGCCAATTTTTTCGCCGTCCAGCTCCGGCACCTGCTGCCACCAGAAACCACAGCGGGCCAATACTTCGTCGCCATCAACGCACACCAGTTGCTCTTCGGCTGCCGGAAGCTCGGGCAGCGGCCCAGTTTTCCAATGCCATTGCTGGTCCTCGCTGTGGTTGAATTGAATCACTGTCAGTGTCACTTGAAGTTCCTGTCACAAAGCTTTTACATAATGGGGTTTATCCCACCCAGGGCGCACCCGCCCACATCAACAGCGCCGCCACCAGAGCCGGCAGGCTGCCGGCGATTAATTGACGGCGCCAGCGGGGGGCGTCTGTGGGGCAATCGGCCATCTGCGGTTGCCACTGCTGAAAAACCCAGGCACTGACGGCTACCACCGGAAAGCTCAGCAGCAGGTACACCAGCGCGGACGGAAAGTCGGCACCGAGCAAGGTTACCGGTACCACCACTATGGCCCAACCCTGGAGGCTGGCCACCAGCCAGATGCGCCCGGGATGCAGTTCCGGGCGATTGAAATGGATGCGGGCCAGGCCGATGATGGCAAGCTGCCCGGCCAGAGTGCCCACATAGGCCACGTAAAAATTGATCTCCGGCACCGCCAACTGCCCCAGCAGGCAGATAAGCGCCGGAGCCGTGGTGGCCCCCACGGCGCGCACATCGTGGCTGATACGCTGGCCGCCCAGACGCGCCAGCCCGGTGTAGCTGAGAAACACCAGCAGCGCCGGCAACAACCAGAGCCAGCCGCCCACGGCCCAGGCAAAGTAACCCACCAGCACGCTGGCAAAAAGACTTGAATGGTTAAGGGTGGTGTGCCGCCGCCAGACAAAGGCCACGGCCAACAGCGTCATGCTCACGATAAGCACTTCAACCAGATCCGCCGCCGGCGCATCGCGATAGGCCATCAGCAGCGCCCAGGTGCCCAGGGGAATAAACAGGTTGTCGAGTCCGCGCCAGGCCACCGCCTCCAGCATCATCACCAGCAGGCCGATCACGCTGGCCAGCAGCAGGGTTTCCAGCCGGCCCATATCGGTAAACAGCAACAGCGCCACATGGCTGGCCATAAAGGCCACGGTAAAAAACGCCACCGATCCTTCGGCGCTTTTTTCGCCTTCCTCGGCCTGATAGCGGTGCAGGCCGTAACGCAATCCCACCAGCGCTGCCACCGCATCGGCCAGGGTCAACACCAGCAGGGGGATCACATAAAACAGGGGCTCGTTGTGGCTAAGGAGAAACAGAATCACCACAGACAGAGGAAAATACAACTCACCGGCAGAGCGCCGCGCCACGCCGTGCAGCACCCCGGCAATACCGCCCTCGCCCGCCGGCAGCAGACGCAACACCAACAGCGCCGCTGCCGCCACGGCGGCCATGGCCAGCACCGGCCAGGGCGTGTCGAACAGCCAGGGCAGCCCCAGGCAAATCAGTCCGGTGCCCACGTGCATGCCCTTGCGCAACCACTCCGGGTGAATCACCCAGCGCCGCCGCGCCAGCCACAGGGTCAGCCCCAAGGCGCCGATCAGCGCCAGAGGCAGGGGAAGTAAGAGCCAGTCGCTGCTCACAAGCGCCGCTCCACCACCAACCGACCGTAGAAAAACGCCTTGTCCCCGGCGAAGAGTTCCGCAGCACGCTCGGTTTCCGGCTCCAGCAGTGAGGCCAGGTGGTCCGGCCGGCTGCGGGGGGCAAAGAGGTTCCAGTAGACGAGACGGCCACCGGGGTTGAGGGTTTTGGCCAGCTCTTGCAGCAACTGACTTGCCACTTCTTCACTCATGTATTCGAAAATATTGCTCAGGTTGAAACCGTCCACGCCGTCCAACTCGTCGGCCACGGCTTCCACCGAGGCGGTGCGCCATTCCAGGCGGTCCAGCCGCTGACGGATACTGTCGAAGTGTTCTTCACGCAACGCCAGAGGCAGGTGTTCGCCGTGATGACCGGTGAGAATCCAGTGCAGGTAGGGATTGTGTGAGGGATCGAGTTCAGTGAGAGCGTACTCGGTGCGCGCCAGCACATGATCGGCCACCCTGCCCTGCACATGACGGAAAAACGCCGGGTCACGACCCAGAGCGCCCATCACCTTCCGCGAAAAAAACAACCGGAACAGCAGACGCCAGCGCCAGGTGTTCCAGCACCGGTCGTAGAAGTCGCGCCTCGCTTCAGGGCTGCGCGGTTCCAGCAGTGACAGGACAGTGCGGCGCCTGTGCACCAGGGGCAGTACCCGGCGACGAAAAAGATCGAAGTAGCGCTCAAAACGTCCGCTGGCACCGATGCCCGGGGCAATCAGCTCCGGGTGTTCATCCCACCAGCGGCGGCTGTCGTCCTGCAATTCGGCGCGGCAACGCTGGTACAGCGCGGCACGTCTGTCGCTGGGGCGTGAACCCATCAGTTCCAGCAGTTCACTGTAATCCAGCGTTCGATAGGCTGCCACTCGCAGCGCCAGGCAGTGCAGTTGTACCGGATTGAGGTCAACCGCAATGACCCGGGCCGGGTCCAGGGTCAGCAGCGCGAGGCTGTTGTCGCCGGCCGAGGCCACGGAGACAAAGTTGCGCCCCGGCGGACCGTCGTGGGCGGCCACTAATAAATCCGCGTCTTCCCAGCACTGGGCGTAACGGATACTGTCAAAAGCTGCGTGGGCTTCCACTTCGCTGTGTTTTTTGGCGGTTGGTGTCTCGTCAGGGTTCATCGCTGTCATCATCATTGTTGGAGTTGTCCAGGCGACGAATAACACCGCTGGCGCCGTCGATTTCCAGGGTTTCGCCGTCGCGCAACAGGCGCGTTACGCCGGGCACCGCCACCACCGACGGCAGACCGAGTTCGCGGGAGACGATGGCGGCGTGGGACAGCAGACTGCCGTGTTCCACCACCACACCGGCGGCGGCGGACAGTAAAAGTATCCAGCCCGGGTCCGTGCGTTCGGCCACCAGAATATCGCCGGGCTCCAGACTGACACCGCGCGGATCGGTGACCACCCGGGCCCGGCCGCGCACCACGCCGGAACAGCAGCCGGTGCCCTTGAGGTCGCCTTCGGCGGAGAGGACAGGCTCAACTTCTTCGCTACGAAAATCGTGGCCGGTATTGACCGCGCCCCGGGTGACAAAACGGTTGGCCGGCGCCGGCCCTTGCTCCCAACCGGCGTACTCCGCCTGCCGCACCCGCACCAGGGCGCGCAGGTCCGTGGTGGTGGCGTAGCCCTGCACAAAACCCAGCAGTTCCTGCAACTCCAGATAGAACACCTGATCGGGTTGATCCAGGCAATCAGCGGCGTACAGCCGCTTGCCCAGTTCGTGCACTATGCGCCGCACCCGGCCAAACAACCGGGTGCGTTCAAAACGCAGGTTCTCCCGCTCGCGCACCCGGGCCCGCGCCTGATTGAGTACGCGGCGAAACAGCCAGTGGCGCAACGGGCGCCCGCGCAGGGCCTGCGCCATGCGCGCTTCAGCGCGCTGCCGCACGGCGGCCGGGTCTTCGCCGGTACGGGAAGCGGACTGCGCACTGGTGGCAGCGCGCGCACCCAGGGCGCGATACAGCGGCAGCGGGTCTTCGTTCAGGGTGCGGCTTTCCAGTTTCAGTTCTTCCACGCAGCGATCGCCAAACTCCGCCAGATATGCCTGCACCTGCGCCAACAGTTGGTCGTGTTGACCCAGGGCCTGACGGATCTGTCGTTCGTCGCCGCTGCGCATCAGCGCCACCAGTTCCGGGTGCGCTGTCATCTGCTGCGCCAGCGCCGCCACCCGCCGGGCGGGTTCGGTACTGATAATGCCGGACTCGGCCACCAGCAAGGCATTGTGCAGGTCGC
>JBJHDF010000009.1:0-2348 GCA_050486405.1 Marinimicrobium sp.
CCGCTGCGCATCAGCGCCACCAGTTCCGGGTGCGCTGTCATCTGCTGCGCCAGCGCCGCCACCCGCCGGGCGGGTTCGGTACTGATAATGCCGGACTCGGCCACCAGCAAGGCATTGTGCAGGTCGCGCCCCTCCTCACCGACCCAGCGCTGACACAAACGGCCGAGAACACCGTGAAAAATCATGGCAAAAAAATCGTTCACCAGGGGCGCGTCCCAGCGCGACAACAAGCGCTCTTCCAACTGCTGGTAATGCGCCACCAGTTCGTCGGCGCGCATACCGGAAAAATCCCGTTGCGCCGAACCCAGTGCCGCGTCCAGGCGCTGATAGAAAGCGCGGATATCCCGGGGCAAACGACGCAGACTTCTTGTCAAGGCAATAACGCTGCCCAGCAAACGCAAACCGTCGCGCATACGTGCCCAGAATGACGCTCTGGGCGGCACCACCAACGGCAGGAATTCCTCGGGCATGGCCTCGCCCACGCCCATCATCTGCTCCATCAGCGAGCGGTTGACACTGAACCCCGGCAGCATGGCCAGGCAGCGGTACCAGTTGAGCAGGTTGTAATAGATGCGCCCGCGAATCAGGCCCAGCAACTGTTCGAACACCGTGTGGTTGGCGGCAATCACCGGTTCGGGCACGCGCAGCAAACGGCAGAACTCGCGATAGACACCGGCGTACACATAGCGGGCAAAGGAAAAGGTCATGGGCGTGGTGACGCCGCTGTAGCTCTCGGCGATATTGCTGTTGTCCCAGAGGATGGGCGCGCCGTCCGGGTCCGGCAGTTCGCGCAGCGTGGTGACGGGACGGGACTGCAACAACCAGAGGCGCCCGTCCGCCCAGGCCCACTCGATATCCCGGGGGCACTGAAAATGCACTTCCGTATCTGCGGCCAGTTGCGCCGCGGACTGTGCAATGGTCACGGGCACCCGGACCTGCTCCTCGTCGAGCCGCTGGCCGTCGCGATCAAAATGCAGAGTCTCGCCGCTGGTTTCACCGGACACCAACGCCTCGCCCAACCCGGCCACGGCCGCCACCACACGCACTCCACGCCGCCCGCTGACCGGGTCGGCACTGAAGGCCACCCCGGCCCACTCGGCCGGCACCATGCGTTGCACCAGCACCGTGGGCAATGGTCCCGCGCCGTCCAGGCCCCGGTTGCGCCGGTAGGCCAGCACCCGCTCGCTGCGCGCCGAGCGCCAGACGTCCCGCACCCGATCCAGCACTTCCCCGGCGGGCACCTCCAGATACGACTCCAGTTGTCCGGCAAAGGAATGGGCACTGCCGTCTTCATCGGCGGCGGACGAACGCACCGCATAGCACCCGTCGCCGCCATCCAGCGCCCGTAGCGCCTCGGCCAGCCCCGCCACCTCGCCGGTGTCCGCCTCCAGCTCCGGCGGCGCCACCACGGCAAACCAGTCAGGCACCGGAAAACCGTCGGACAGCGCCTGCAGAGCGGCGCCCTTGCCGCCAAGTTGCGAGGGTTGGGCCTGGTCGGGGAACAGGATTTGGGCCTGGGTTGGGGATTGGGCCTGGGTTGGGGCTTGTTTCAATCGGTTGTCCTTGGCTGGGGATTCCGGTGCCAGACTAAGGGGAGTGCGTGGATTTCGCAAGGTGGGGCACCATCAACCCCCTATCCCCACCTGGGGAACGCCTGCAGGGACGCAGCCCACTAGAGCAAAGCAGGAGCCAAAGCCGTAGAGAGCTGGGGAGAGGGCCAACAGGTTGTAATCAGCCGCACCAGTATGTAGCAATTAGACGGCCCAAGATGTTGCAATTGGCCGAACATCGTTGCCTTCAATAAGGCAGCACAGAAAATGGTTTTTTGCCACACCGCACAATCGAAACGTGACGCGTTCCTCGGGGCGTGGTATAAAATCCCGTCAGAAAAAAAGACCGTCCACTCAAGTAGCCAATGTACAAATCACTAAGACGATCACTACATCGCCATCTTGAACCCGGAGCCTGGGGGCTGAAGCTGTCTCCCACAAACCGTCTTATTGCTCTGCTGATTGTGCTCGCTTCAGTGGTTGCGGTTCTGGAAACCGAAATCAAAGTTCGCTCACTCTCTCCCATTTTCTTTCAGTACGCCGAAATTCTTTTCATTACCCTGTTCTCCCTGGAATATATCGCACGCCTGATTGCCGCCGGCGAAGATCCCAGATACGCCGGTTTTGCTGGCAGGCTCCGATATCTGGTGAGCCGTTGGTCCATCATTGATCTGATTGCCATACTACCCTTTATTCTGACTCTCGGCGGCGTCAATCTTGTGTTTGTTCGGCTGCTGAAGTTTCTGCGTCTGATCCGAATTCTTCGCCTGGGAAAAATTGGGCAGGCCTGGTCTGTTA
>JBJHDF010000009.1:2448-132680 GCA_050486405.1 Marinimicrobium sp.
TGTGCCGCAAAAATGGGTCCTACATTCGGGAACAGTTGGCGGGCGTGTGCGAGAATCTCAACCAGGCACTGGACGATATCGCCCGCCTGCACTTGCCAACTCCCTCCCCCACGCGTCACCCCGTATACCATTGTGTGCCCTTTGGTGAAGATACGCCCCCTGTTCCGCTTCAAAAGAGCGCCGGAATCCGGGGCTTTCTCTGGCGCCCCTATCGACGCCGGGTAGAGGAGCAGAACGCTCAACGGCAAAACGAACATCTGGCCGCGGTTGTCGCCTGGGAACGACGCCGGGACAGGCACAACCAGTCCGAGGCCAAGCGAAAACATTGCCATGAAGTTGAAGTGAACCACTCCACGGATGTTATGGCGGAAGTGCTATCTGAGCGACTGGAAGCCATCACCTGGCCGCGCGAAACAGCCATTGACTTTGATATCGGCGAAGACGACAGCACCATAGCCATTGATATCGATCTTCCAACAGAGGAACAGTTGCCGAATCAGGAATGGCAGGTGCACGGTCGACAGTTCCGACTGACCAGCAAACCCTTCAGCGCCACTCGACTGAGGCAACTTTACCGCGACTATGTGCATTCCACCGCATTCAGGGTAACCGGGGAGATTTTTGCGTGTCTGCCAACGGTTGAAAAGGCGCTGGTGTCCGGTTACACCCAGGGTGTAAATAAAGGTACCGGCGATACTGAAGATCAGTACCTGTACAGCGCAATTATCTCCCGCGAGCAATGGATGCAGATCAATTTCGATCAACTGTCTAGGCTGGATCCGGTTGCAAGCCTTGAATTGTTTGAGCTGCGGCGCACCATGACCAAAACTGGAGTGTTCAGAGCTGTAGAACCATTTAGTGAAGTAAACCTGTAAAATCCTCAACATCTTAAAAATTCGGGAAATATGACCATTCACCTTGTACTCGAAAAGGATATTCGCTCCGCATCACGGGCGCTGGTATCAGCGCTCTCCGGCGAGATCACGGCAGCTATCCCCTCGGCTCGAGTCGAGGAAATCGGGTCAACCGCAATACCCGGCTCGCTAACCAAAGGCGATGTGGATCTGGCCGTTTTCGTCGATCAGGCAGACTTTGTGGATGCAGCAGCCGCGCTCGGCGACCGGTATCAAGTCAACGATATGGAGGACATCGCATTCTTCGCCAGCTTCAAAGGGATGCGGGGCGGCTTGGAGTTTGGTATCCAGTTGAACACACCGCAGGTGGTGACTTTCAGATTCCTGGAATTCCGGGATGCACTGCGCGCGTCTCCGGATTTGGTGGACGATTACAACCACGTCAAGGAGCAAGCGCGCGCCCTGCCCCCGGATGACTACCGCGCCAGAAAGAACGAGTTTATTGAAAAGGTGCTGAACCGCCAGGCAGTTACAGGCGCCAAGCCATAACAATTGAGCCCAGGCTGAGACCTGGCGCACCTGACTCCTGCAACGCCCATTTTGAGTCCATTTTCTCGACAAAAGGCACATAAACGAGGAGAAATGTGACATTCTCCCCTATATTTTGTGATATTTGCACGCCTAAAGATGGCGCGTGACAACGTTGTCCTGTTATGCTTGCCGTTCTATTGCCGTGTGGTAGGTAATCTGCCGTAGGGACGCACGGCTGCTGGCAATAGCACATCCTTATTGAGCAAATAAGGCGTTCTTAAAGCAATAACAGGGGAAAATCCCACATGACTAAACTCTCATCCTTTGTACTAAGTGTGATGGCAGGCGCGCTTTGGTCATCGAGTGTGATGGCCTACGACTGTAGTAATCTCCCCGCCTACAACGGCGGCAATATCAGCACCGGTGCTTCGGTGCAGCACAACAACAGCGGCTATCAGTGCGACGTTGGCGGCTGGTGCTCCCAAGGCGGCCCTTATGAGCCGGGTGTTGGCTGGGCCTGGGAATACGCTTGGACAGACCTGGGCCAGTGTGACAACGGCAGTTCATCGAGTGGCGGCTCATCAAGCGGTGGCTCGTCGAACGGTGGCTCGTCAAGTGGTGGATCATCGAACGGCGGCTCCTCGAATGGTGGCTCATCGGGCGGCAGCTCGGGTGGCACCGCCGGCTGCGAGGGCTTGTCCGTCTGGTCCAGCAGCACCGTCTATCACGGTACCGACCTGGTTCAATACAGCGGCGTGCGCTACGAAGCCCAGTGGTGGACCCAGGGCGAAAATCCCAGCCAGTCTGGACAATGGGGCGTATGGCGCAGCCAGGGCTCTTGCGATACCTCTGGTTCCAGCTCTGGCTCCGGTTCCAGCTCGGGCACCAGTTCCGGCTCCAGCTCGGGTGCCAGCTCTGGCTCCAGTTCCGGCTCCAGTTCCGGTGGTCCGGACGGTCGTCGCTATGTGGTATACGCCAGCACCTGGAATACCAGCATCTACGACCTGGATGTCAATTACATCCCCAACTACATCACCCATTTGAACCTGTCGTTTGTACGTCCGGACACCGCCTATCAAGCCGGGTCCCTGGCGTTTGACCAGGCAGTCACCGGCTTTGAGTTTGTCGAAGGTGCCACCGGCTTTACCGGGCAAAACACCTTCTCCGCTCAGGAGGCCCAGGACCTGATCGACAAAATCGCCGCACTGAATGCCCGCGGCACTAAGGTGTGGCTGTCGGTGGGCGGTTGGTCCTACAGTCAGGGCACCGCGTGGCAAGACTTTAGCGCCTCCAGCCTGGTTGATCTGGCACTGGATCTGGGCGCAGCCGGTATCGACATCGACTGGGAGGCCAGCGGTTCGAACTGCAACAAAGGGCCTGCAGAAACCTTCAGCTGCACCGGCGATGCCGAAGTGGAAGGTGTGCTGGTAAGCCTGTACAACGAAATCAACGCGCGCAATGTGGACATTGGTATTTCCGCAGCGGGTTGGTCTACCGGCGCTTACTACGTACAGGGAACGCCCTTCGAAGAAGGCAAGGTACAGTGGGGTTCACCCTTTGGCGGCACCATGTACAACGTGGTGAAAAACCATGGCGACAAGCTGAAGTTCCTCAACCTGATGTCCTACGACGGCGGCGAATACTACGATCCTCGCGAAGGCTTCGCCTCCTACCGCGCCATTTATGACGGTCCCATCAATATGGGTATGCAGATTGCGCCCGAGGGATCCGGTGGTGCGGTCTTGACCATCAACTCACCGGCGGGCGTACAGTGGGACACCAATTTCCTGAACGGAATCAACGACATTTCCACCGATTACTACAACGTGGAAACCATGGTTGAATTCGTCAAGAATTGGGGGCAGCCCAACGACGGCTTTATGTTGTGGCAACTTTGGAAACAGCGGGTGCATCTGCCGGCACCGGCCGGCGCCGCCACCGAGAACTCGGCGGGTCAATATGTTTGCAACAACCTGCCGCTGGCCCGTGATTGTAACCAGACCATCCCCTCTCTGCCCAAATTGTAATCTTGTAATCGCTGCGCTCGCGGGGTAACTCCCCTGCGGGCGCAGCCCAAGTTCGAACCAGACAGTCAATCGCCCCTCTGGTCGCATTTTGATCCCCTCTTGTCTCAAACAGACCCACGAACTCGCGTCCCATATGGACTCGGCACAAACGGTTCCTCTAGCATAGCGCACATCCGCCCTACCAATTGAGTGCTCTCATGTCGCTATTTGCTTATCTGAATGCCATCCGTGCAAACCGGCCCACAGTACTGCTGTTGGCGGCCGCCATAACATTGACCGCCTGCGGCGGCAGCTCCTCGTCCGACGACACTACTCCGCAGCCTGACCCGCCGGACACGTCCGATCCACCGGATACGTCCGAGCCACCGTTCGCGGACGACGGACGCGGCGACCAACTGCAAAAGAGTCACAAGCGCGGCCTGAGCTATGGACACCACTCACCCAACGATCTGGTGGCCATGCAGGGCCGGGTCAGTTGGTGGTACAACTGGCATATCACGCCCGAACCTGCCGTGATCCATGTTTACCAGGAGTACGACTTTGAATTTGTACCCATGGCCTGGAACGCGCAATTTAACGAAAACAATCTGCGTAACTTTTTGAACAACAACCCGGATGTAAAATATCTGCTGGGCTTTAACGAACCCAACTTCGCCTCGCAAGCCAATATGACGCCGGCCGAGGCGGCGGCTGCCTGGCCCGCCCTGGAGGCCATTGCGCAGGAGTACGACTTGAAACTGGTGGCTCCGGCCATCAACTTCAGCCCCGGCGATGTGGACATTCCCGGCACCGATGACAATTGGGACCCCTGGAAGTACCTGGACGCATTTTTTGACGCCTGCACAGACTGCCAGGTGGACTTTATCGCCGTGCATTCCTATATGAAATACGCCGGTGCGTTTGAATGGTTTATTGGTGAATTTGAGCGCTACGGGCTGCCCATCTGGGTCACCGAGTGGGCTTCCTGGGATGAGGGCGGCCCCGACAATGTCAACGATCAGATGGACTATCTGGCCGACACGGTGCGCTGGCTGGAAGCCAACCCCAATGTTTATCGGTATTCGTGGTTTATCGGTCGCGGCGACGGGCCCGACAACTTTCCCTATATCGACATATTGGCGGACGACGGTGAACTGAGCCCTCTCGGTGGACTCTACACGGAAATTCCTGCGGCGGACTTTCGCTACTATCTGCCAGCCAGAATTCCCGCCCAGGGCGCTCACCGCCAAAGTGACTTCAGACACCAGCCCACCCAGGACAGTTCGGGCTACGTGAATTTGATACCGGCCAACACCAGTGCCTGGGCCGAATACGATATCGTTGTTGAAGAGGCTGGCAGCTATCGTCTTGATCTGCGCCTGGCCAGTGACCTCGCCGACCGGCAAATCAATGTCCTGCTCAATGGCGCGCCGCTGCTTACCCAGGAGCAAATCCACACAGGTGGAACCCAAGCCTGGCAGACCTTTGGCGGCGAAGTCGATCTAACTGCTGGGGAGCACACCCTGCGCATCGAAGCCGCCACTACCGGTGTCGGCATCAACTGGGTGCAGATATCTAGTCCATGAGCATACGCGGCAGCCAAAGGGCGATATCTGGCCAGGCGATCACCAGACCCAGGCCGACCAGTTGCAGCACTACAAAGGGAACAATACCGCGGTAGATGTGCTGCAACTTGACGGCCGCTTTGGCGGTGCCCTTCATATAGAACAGGGCAGCGCCAAAGGGTGGTGTAAGAAACGACGTTTGCAAATTAATCGCCACCAGGATGGCGAACCAGTACAGCAACTCCGTGTCTGCCACATGTCCGGAAAAATCCAGTTGCGCGACAATGGGCGCAAACACCGGCAACACAATCAAGGTGATTTCTATCCAGTCGAAAAAGAAGCCCAGCAGGAAAATGCCGACCATAATAATCATCAGCAAGCCCCAGGGGCCAAGGCCGGTGGCATTCATCAGCTCGATAATCAGATCTTCACCCCAAAGCGCGCGGAACACAAAGGCGAAGGCCGTGGCACCGAATATGATCAGGAAAATCATCGAAGTGGTCAGCGCCGAGCTTTGACAGGTTTCACTCAGCACCTTGCGGGACAGCTTGCCTTTTACAGCCGCCAATAGCAGTGCGCCGAAGGCACCGATGCCCGCCGCTTCGGTTGGTGTTGCCCAGCCACCGAATATGGACCCGAGCACCAGGCCGATCAAAAAGACCGGTGGCACAAAACCCTTGAGCAACAGCACATAGATTTTTTTGCCCTGCAAAGTGCTTTCGTCTATCTGCAGTGGCGGCGCCAACTGCGGTTTTAATCTGGTCACCGCAAAGATATAGGTGAGGTACAAAAACGCCAGCATCAGACCCGGCAGAACGGCGCCGGTAAACAGATTGCCAACCGAAATGGTAAGCAAATCCGCCATGACCACCAACATGATGGACGGCGGCAATAGAATACCCAGAGTGGCGGATGCTGCTATGGAACCGGTAGCCAGTTCGGGGGCATAGCGACGGCTCAGCATGGTGGGCAATGCCATTACCGTCATCATCACCACCGAGGCGCCGATGATCCCAGTGGTCGCGGCCATGATGGTGCCCATCAGGGTTACCGCGAGTGCCAGGCTGCCGGGTGCCCGGCGCAGCAGAATCTGCAACAGATCCAACAGGTCATTGGCGACGCGACTGCGCTCGAGCATATTGCCCATAAAAATAAAACAGGGAATCGCCACCAGCACGAGATTTTCCGCACTGCTCTGCCAGGCGCGTTCGACAAACAGATAGAGCTCCGGCACCACCATCAGGTCGAGACAGATTCCGAGGATGGCAAACAGCAGCGCCGTACCGCCGAGCACATAGCCCACCGGCAGACCGGTAAACAACAATATGGCCAGCACCGGGAACATGTACAGGGCCAGGTATTCTTGGAAATGAGCAAACACGGCTACTTCCGCCCTGGTTGCTGGGTTAGGCGATGAATCCTGTTGAGTTCCTCTGCGCCCAGAACACCCAACTTGGCGACCGCCTCGTCTTCCTGCTTGCGCGCCAGCACATGAAAATCTTCCTGATTAGTGCCGGCGGCACGCAAAGCGTCATCAAGGCTGCCGGCCCGGGACAACAGGATAATCAACAGACGCCCAATGGTGGTAAGAATGGACAGACAGAGCAACGTGATGCCGGCCAGAAACACCGCTTTGATCACCCAGCGATAGGGCAAGCCGGTCATGGCCGGCGACATCTCCCGCTGCACATAGGATGCCTCGACAAAAAACCAGGAGTAATACACCAGCACACCAACAAAAGGCAGCGCCAGAAAGCACAGCCCCAGCAACTCCACCAGCATTTGCTTGCGCGGCGCCAGAGATTCCCGGATCAGGTCGACACGCACATGGGCATTGGAGAGGTAGGCGAAGCCGAACACCAACAGAAAGATGGCAGCATGCAAGTGCCACTCCAGCTCCTGCAGTTTGGTGGGAGAGAGAAAATCTCGCAGAGGAGATGAGACAATATATTGCTGCAGCACGGTAAACTTGCGTGTGACCACGTCAAATACCGTGACCAGGATAAGGGGGATTATCAGAAAGCTGCCGAACTTCCCGATACCCCCGACCAAGCGATCAATAAAATTGAGAACCGCTACAACAAATGC
Organism: Marinimicrobium sp.; assembly: GCA_050486405.1. Lineage (GTDB taxonomy): Bacteria > Pseudomonadota > Gammaproteobacteria > Pseudomonadales > Cellvibrionaceae > JBJHDF01. Next base: position 9,493 of record JBJHDF010000009.1, read on the forward strand.
CATGACTACGCTACTCGGCCAACTCAAAGGTAGCCATAGTCGCGCCAGATGGAGTATTGCTCCCGGAAATTCTGGTAGGACTCCCAGACGCGCCTGGAGTCGGCGTTTCTGCGCGCCTCCTCTTCGGCCACTTGCAGCCAGGCGCGCTCAAAGGCATCCAGCATCTCCTGGGGCCAGCGGTGGTTGGTCACGCCGCTTTTCTCGTTTTCACGCATGGCCTTGAACTGCAGGGCTTCGCCTTCAGCAATCATGCGGGTAGTCTGCGCCAGGCACAGGGTTTCCAACAGCCGTTGGTTGACCGCATCCAGAGCATTCCACCGGTCCATATTGATCAGCAATTCCTGCACGGTGGACTGCTGGTGCCAGCCGGGGAAATAGTTGTGCTTGGCCACTTGATAAAAGCCCAGGGCGCGATCCACCGCCGGCATGGAAAATTCCGTGGCATCCAGGGTACCCAGCTCCAGCGCCGGATAAATATCCCCACCCGCCAACAACTGCGTCGACACACCCAGCTTTTCCATCACCCTGGCGCCGAGGCCAAGAAAGCGCATCTTGAGGCCCTTGAGATCTTCCAACGACTTGATTTCCTTGACAAACCAGCCGGAGCTCTCTGGCGGCACAATGCCGCACAACAGATATTTGATGTTGTCCTTGGCGTAGAGCTCCTGAGCCAGCTCCTGACCGCCGCCGTGCAACATCCAGGCGAGGTATTCGCCGGCGCGGGGACCGAAGGGCACGGCCGCAAAGAAGGCAAAAGCGGAATTTTTGCCCACGTGGTAGGCGGAATTGCCGAAAGCGGCCTCAACGGCACCCCTGGAGACGGCATCATAGTAATTGGCACCGGAGACCAGCGCGCCTGGCTCGAAGGCACGGATTCGCAGCCGGCCGTTGCCCAGGGTGGCCACGTCCCGGGCGATGTCCTGGGCCGTACTGCCCACCACCGGCATATTGGAGCCGTAGGCGGAGTGCAACTTCCAGCGCTGCGGGGCCTGGGCATTGGCCGCCAGGCTGGTAAGCAGGGCCGCCAGCAGGATCACTACCGTGATCACAGGGCCGAATGCCAGGGTACGGGATCTAACTGTGGAGAGAGTGGTTTGCATCATAGTGTTATTCTTCATACCGGAAAGCAGCACTGTCGCTGCTTCTCAATCTGTATTGAATCTATCTGTACCGGACAGGCGATGCACCAGCTTACATCGGCCCTCGATAGTGATATGATATTTATCGTTATAGCCATCCTGGCCCAAGGTCACCCCATATTAGGCAAGGGCAATTCATATGTCTACCCCGGTCATACTCCCGCGAATCCTGCAGATAGGCAAGGGTGCCAGTCTGGAACTGCCCGATGTCCTGCTGGCCTTGGGCTGCAGGCGTCCGCTGATTGTCACCGACAGGATGATGGTACAACTGGGTTATGTCGAGCGCCTGCAGGAAACACTGAACCAGCGGGATCTGGATTCCCAGGTTTTTGCCGATACGGTGCCCGAGCCCACCGTCGGCTCCATCCAGGCGGGTGTCGAGATGGCGCGCAGCCATCCCTATGACTGTCTGGTTGCTCTGGGCGGCGGCAGCCCCATCGACAGCGCCAAGGCCATCGCCATACTGGCCAAGCACGGCGGCGTTATGCGCGATTACAAGTTCCCCCGCGTGGTCAACGAAACCGGCCTGCCCGTAATCGCCATTCCCACCACCGCAGGCACCGGCTCCGAAGCCACCCGGGTTACCATCATCACCGACGAAACCAACGACGAAAAAATGCTCTGTGTGGGCATGGGTTTTATGCCAGCGGCTGCCCTGGTGGACTATGGTCTGTCCGTGTCCGTGCCGCCGCGCACCACAGCCGACACCGGCATAGACGCCCTCACCCACGCCATCGAGGCCTATGTCAGCAAAAAGGCCAGCCCCTACACTGACACCCAGGCCCTGGAAGCCATGCGCCTGCTGGCACCCAATCTGCGCCGGGTTTACCACAACGGCGAGGACATGCCCGCGCGCGAGGCCATGATGCTGGGCGCCACCCTGGCGGGCGTGGCTTTTTCCAACGCCTCGGTGGCGCTGGTACACGGTATGAGCCGGCCCATAGGCGCCAACTTCCATGTGCCTCACGGCCTGTCCAACGCCATGTTGCTGCCCAGCGTCACCGCCTATTCCATTCCCGCGGCCGCAGCGCGCTACGCCGACTGCGCCCGCGCCATGGGTGTGGCCGCAGTCGCGGATTCGGACGCGCAGGCCAACGCCAAACTGCTGGCGGAACTGCGGGCGCTGAACGAGGAGTTGGCTGTTCCCACACCGGCGCAATTCGGCATAACAAAAGACAATTATTTCGCGCTGTTGGAAACCATGGCCCAACAGGCACTGGCGTCCGGGTCGCCGGGCAATAACCCCAGGGTACCCAGCGCAGCGGAAATTATCGAGCTGTATCAACAGCTATGGGTGGATTAACTCTGCAGCGCTATGACAAGGTACTTTAACTATGACAGTAGGACATCTTATCAACGGGGAAATTGTCATCGAGGGCAAGCGTACCCGGGATATCTACAACCCCGCCAGCGGCACCGTGATCGAACAGGTGGACATGGCCTCCGCCACCACGGTTGAGCGGGCCATTGCCGCCGCCGTGCGGGCCTTCCCCGAGTGGCGCAATACACCTGCGATCAAGCGCGCACGGGTTATGTTTCGCTTCAAGGAGCTGCTGGAGCAGCACGCGGATACCATTTGCGAGTTGATCGGACGCGAACACGGCAAGATACTGCACGACGCCAAGGGCGAGTTACAGCGCGGAATAGAAAATGTGGAGTACGCCTGCGGCGCGCCAGAGTTTCTCAAAGGGGAATACAGCCGTAACGTCGGCCCCAATATCGATTCCTGGAGTGAATTTCAGCCCATTGGCGTGGTGGCGGGCATCACACCATTCAACTTTCCCGCCATGGTGCCGCTGTGGATGTATCCGATGGCCATTGTCTGCGGCAATTGCTTTATCCTCAAGCCGTCCGAAAAAGACCCCAGCGCAGCGCTGTTTATCGCTCAGCTCCTGCAGGAGGCCGGTTTGCCCCCCGGCGTCATGAGCGTGGTCAACGGGGACAAGGAAGCGGTGGATACCCTGCTGACGGATCCCCGCGTGCAGGCGATCAGTTTTGTTGGCTCGACGCCGATTGCCGAGCAGATCTACGCCAGCGCCAGCGCCAGAGGCAAACGCTGTCAGGCGCTGGGTGGAGCAAAAAACCACGCCATAGTCATGCCCGACGCGGACATGGATAACGCCGTAAGCCAACTCCTTGGCGCGGCGTTTGGTTCCTGCGGCGAGCGCTGTATGGCTCTGTCGGTAGCCGTGGCCGTGGGCGACGCCGCTGGCGATGCGCTGGTCGCAAAGCTGAGCGACGCCATGCAAAACCTGAAGGTGGGCGCCTACAACGACAACAGCAACGATTTCGGTCCGCTGATCAGCGCCGAGCACAAAACCAAGGTACAGGACTACATTCGCAGCGCCCAGGAACAGGGAGCCGCGTTGGTAGTGGACGGTCGCGACCTACGGGTTGCCGGTTGCGAGGATGGCTTCTTTCTCGGCGCCACCCTGATGGACCATGTCACACCGGACATGCTCAGCTACCGGGAGGAGATTTTTGGGCCGGTACTGCAAGTGGTGCGAGTCGCCAGCATGGAGGAGGCCATGGCGCTGATCAACGCCCACGAGTACGGCAACGGGACCTGTATCTTTACCCGCGATGGCGAAGCGGCCCGCTACTTTACCGACAATATTCAAGTGGGCATGGTGGGGATCAATATCCCGCTGCCGGTGCCGGTTGCCTACCACAGCTTTGGCGGCTGGAAGCGTTCCCTGTTTGGCGACCTGTACGCCTATGGCCCGGATGGAGTGCGTTTCTATACCCGGCGCAAAACCATTACCCAGCGCTGGCCCTCGGCCAATGTGCGCGAGGGCAGTTCATTTTCCATGCCGACGATGATGAAGTAGCCAGCCAGTGCTTGCTGTGAGCAATAAACGGTTTCATCGCCCAGGTTCACGCAGATATTTACGGAGCGCGCCATGTTTAAAGTTGCACTGATTGACAGTCATTTTTCCAAGAAAGGTGACTATTCCGAAATGCAGGCCCTCTGTGCCCAGCGTGGCGGCGAACTGGCTATACTGCAATGCAACAGCGACGATGAGATCCTCGCCCGAGCCGCCGATGCGGATGCCCTGCTGGTGATCTACACCAGGATTGGCGAAACCCTGCTGGCACAACTGCCCAATTGTAAAGTTGCCGTGCGCCTGGGTATCGGCGTGGACAATTACGATCTGGAAGCTTTTACCCGCCAAGGTGTGGCGGCCATCAATGTGCCGGACTACGGGGTCGAAGAAGTGGCGGCTCACGCGCTGGCACTCATTCTTGCCACCGAACGCAAAATTGCCTACTTTGACCGCCGTATCCGCCAGGGAAGCTGGGATGATGGTGAAGGCTACACCATGCACCGCCTATCGGATCGAACCCTTGGGTTTCTGGGGTTTGGCCGTATCGCCCGTCACCTGGCGCAGTGCTGCGCGCCGCTGAATTACCGCATGATCGCTTTTGATCCACTGTTGCCGGCGGAGCAGTTTTCCCGCTTCGATGTCGAGCAAGTGAGCCTGGAAGCACTGTTTCAACAATCCGACACCCTGGCGCTGATGGCGCCCTTGAACGCCCAGACCAAGTATGTGGTCAATGACGGCACCCTCGGATTGACCAAACCCGGCATACGCATCGTCAATACGGCGCGGGGTGAACTGATCGACACCCAGGCGTTGATTCGCGGCCTGAAGTCCGGCCAGGTGGCCGCCGCTGGCCTGGATGTGCTCGAGGGCGAGCCCCTGCGGGACCCGGACCACGAGTTGCTCGGGTTCGAGCAGGTGGTTGTAACGCCGCACACGGCCTACCAAACCCAGGAGTCGATCGCCGCCCTGAGACGAATGGCCATTACGGCAGCGATGGATTTTCTCGATGGCAAACCTCCAGTCAATGTCGTCAACCCCGATGTGCTGAAAAAAATTGGTCGCCCCACTACTGTATAGGAAGATTTGAGAGTCGATTATGAAATTGTTACGTGTAGGCCCCAAGGGGCAGGAAAAGCCCGCAATTCTGGACGACAACCACGGCCTGCGGGATCTGTCCGGTGTGGTGAGCGATATTGCCGGTGAGGTGCTCGGCGATGCCGGTCTGGCCAAGCTGAAAAATCTGGATTTGAGCACTCTGCCCCAGTTGGACGGCAGCCAGCGTATTGGTCCCTGCGTGGGGGGTATTGGCAAGTTTATCTGTATCGGCCTGAACTTTTCCGACCACGCGGCGGAAGCCGGCATGCAACTGCCCAAGCAACCGATTATTTTTATGAAGGCCACCAGCGCCGTGTGCGGCCCCAACGATGACATCGAAATCCCCCGCGGCTCGGAAAAGACCGACTGGGAGGTGGAGCTGGGAGTGGTGATTGGCAAAGAAGCCAAATACGTGGCCGAGGCCGAAGCGCTGAATCATGTGGCCGGCTACTGCCTGATCAATGACGTCTCCGAACGCGCCTACCAGCTTGAACATGAAGGACAGTGGACCAAAGGCAAGTCCTGCGATACCTTCGGCCCCATCGGTCCCTGGCTGGTAACCCGCGACGAAATTGCAGACCCGCAAGCCCTGGGCATGTGGCTGGAGGTCAATGGGCGTCGCTTTCAGGATGGCAACAGCAACACCATGGTCTTTGGCGTGGCCCATGTGGTGTCTTACCTGAGCCAGTACATGTCATTGCAACCTGGGGATATTATTTCGACAGGCACCCCACCGGGCGTGGGCTCAGGGCAAAAACCCCAGGTATTTCTCAAGCGCGGTGACCTGGTGCATTTGGGCATTGACGGCCTGGGCGAACAAAGACAACGCTGTGTGTAACCTGCCCTAATCCGTGCTGGGCGCGCGTATCATTTCTTCAAGCAGTGCTGCGGCCTGGCGCAATTCCGGCGCCAGAGCCTTCAGGTCTGACAAGCTTTTACGAATCACGGGGGCGTGACAAAACAGGCAGGCAAACAGTTTTCCGCCCTGATCTTTGATGGGTACGGCGCAGGCTACCATACCGTCGATAAACTCTTCGTTATCAACGCCCAATTTGTTTTTATGTATATCGACCAATGCCTCTTCAAGAGCCTGTGGATCGGTCAGAGTATTGCGTGCCCGACGCTCCAGGGTCAGATGATTGATAATTCTCTGCCGCTGCGGCCGGGAGAGTGAACTTAGATACAATTTACCACTGGAGGTACACCACAGGGGCGTACGACTACCCACCGGCAAATAGATCTGCAACGGCCAGTTGCTCTGCACACGGTCAAAGTAAATCATCTCGGTGCCATCGGGAATGGCGATACCGCACGTCTCGCCAATCTTGTGTGCCAGACTTTCCAGGATTGCCCGCCGCTCGGCCTTGTAACAGCTGTTATGCAACACACCAATGGCAATGCTGTGCAGCCGATGATTGGGAACAATCAAGCCACGCATGTCGGTCTGCAGGTATTGGTTGGCTTCGAGCTGCTGCAGCAGACGATGTACGCTGGGCCTGGGAATAGCCAACTGAATCGAGAGGTCCGCAGGGCTTAACGGACGCTCAGCACGTGCCACAGCCTCGATAATCTCCAGGACTCTTGTATTGGACGAGCCTTTTTCACGACGCTGGGTGGTCATGGCATTATCTCTTATTATCAAACACAAACAGCGCCGGGGCACTGCCTGGGCGAGCTATGATAGGCAGTGGCTACCGTTGGCGTCAAGTTATGGCGCGCTTGACGACATTGAGGGAATAAAAAAAACCCGGCCTTAGCCGGGTTACAAAGGACCCGGCTAAGGCCGGGGACCGGAGCTGAAAAGGCGGAGGGCGCAGCAACCTGACACACCCTGATCCAACCAGAATTTGCCGAGTCGAAATCTTGGGGTCATTGAAGTTGAAAAACGTGGAAGCGTCGTCCCACAAGTGGGCGAGAAATACAGTGACAAAGATTTGGCTTTCCCTGCCCCATTAAAGATTCATTTCGTATCGATAAACCCTTGTATTTGCGGCGTTAAAACGGCCTATATGCTTGTCACGGCGCCGTTTCTGGGTACGATGCGGCGAGTCCCACATTTTGCGGAATTAGTGGCACGAACAGCCGCCCCGCAGACCTCTTATATCGATTCAAATCATATCACTATTGGATGTTTTCGCCTTGCTGTCTGACGAAGGTTTACTGCCGCCAGTGGGTCAGGAAGTGCAGCGGCTGCGGCGACGTTTGTGTCAAATCCAAAGCAGAGCTCCAAGTAGCAGGTACACCGTGAGTGTAGTCAGCGCGGACAATCCCTCGAACCCTCTGGCGGCAATACCATTGGGACGGCGCAGGTAGACGGTGACCAGCAACAGGGACATAAACGCGATCAGCAATGCCGGCCAGAGCACCCACAGGCCCGCACCGGCATTGCGAGTGGCAACCAGCATCAGCACCAGTGTGGCGCAGGTCGACACCAACCAGGCGCCAGACGCCACCGCCCTGCCCCAGACTTTGGAATAGGTGTCGACACCGGTCTCCTCGTCCTCGGGTCGGCGCAGTTTGCGGCCGATTTCAATGCACAACCCCACCGCAAAGGCAACGCCAAGCAGCGCGTAGAATTCTTCGCGCCAGGAGCCGCTGTGCGTCAGGGCGTACAGCATCAGCAGAGGCATGATCAGCATATGGCTGATCAGGTACAGCAACGGGCGCGCCTCAAGCCAGTGGCCAGCAAAAAATTCCCGGGTCATCAACGCCATCCAGACAGCGGCTGCCAGCAGCGACAGCAATACGCCCCACCCCACCGAGCGGGACATCAGCAACGCCAACAGCAGCATGATCACCGCAACCGCAGCACCGGCCAGTGCGAGTTCACGCAATTGAATCAGACCCCGGGGCACCGGGCGGTAGGGTCGATGACGGCAGTCGGTGTCGTAGTCCTTGAATTCATCCGCCACACGCAGCAGGAAGAAAAAACCCAGCAATCCCAGCCAACAGGACAGCAGCGCTACCACCGACAGTGCCTCACCACTGATCGCCACCGCATAACCCAGGGCGCCAAAACTCATGGCGGCCACCAGCGGACTGTGGGCCAGCAGAGGGAAGCGCTCGCGCTGGTAGATCCACCAGCGTTTTGCGGCGGGCAACGTCTGTTCGGTTTCGTTCACAAGCTGGATTTTCCTTCGGGGTTGTGCCGTTCACGACCCAGCTTGCGATGGGCCCGGGCAAAGTGCCCGGCGGACAGGGCGGCGATAATGGACAACTCGCCGGCCAGCACCAGGGCGCCGGCCACTTCCGCCAGCGCGCGCGCCTTGCCGTTGCCGGCCAGCCCCATCAACTGCAAACAGACTTGTTGGCTCGGCAGGCCCGTACCGCCGCCAACGGTGCCCAGCATCAGATTGGGCAGGGTCAGGGTGGCGTACAGGCTACCGTTGCCTTTCTGTTCGAGACGGGTGACGCCCACCGCCGATTCGGCCACGCAGGCGGCGTCCTGGCCCGTGGCGATATAGAGCGCCGCCAGGCCGTTGGCGTAGTGGCCGTGGACACCCATGGTACCGCTGAGCACGCCACCCATGGCGGAAAAGCGCCAGTAATCTTCCATGCGCTGCGCAGTGGTTTGCAGCACCTTTTCCACCACGCCCCGGGGCAGTTCCACTTCGGCGCTGACCTTGCGACCGCGTACGGTCAAAAACGACTGGGCGCTGGCCTTTTTGTCGCCGGACAGATTGGCTTCCACAAAGTGGTAGTCGGGTGTGACCGGGCTGTGCCGCAGAATGTACTGGCACACCGCCTCGGTCGCCAGGGTCACCATATTCTGCCCGGAGGCATCGCCAGTGGTGTACTGAAAAATCAGGTAGACGTGGTTGCCTTCCAGACTGACATCCATGGAGCGCAGGCGCCCGTGTCGGGTGGTGCCCGCCGCCACCTGCCGGAACTGTTCCACCTGATTCACGGCCCAGGCAACGAACTCGCCGGACTGGCTCAGGGACGCAAAAGCAAAGCCCGGCGCCCGCGACACCGACTCCTGCAACAGGGTACTGAGACAACCGCCGGCGGCGTTGATTGCCAGGGCACCGCGATGATAGGACGCCACCAGTGCCGCCTCGCTGGTGGCCAGAGGCAAGGGGTAGTCGCCGTTGGCATAGAGGCCCCGCACCCGCAGCGGCCCGGCCACGCCCACAGGCATTTTTACCGTGCCTATGCCGTATTCGATATTGCCGGCGTAGTCATTCAGGTAGGCGCGGGTGTGAGCATCCATCAGGTGTTCACCCGCTGCCGGATTGCCCTGCAACAACTGCAGGCGTTTGTCGGCCAACTCTGCACTGAATCGCGGTGAGCGCGGCAGGCACGGCTCCACCGGCGAAAAATCCGGCCGCAGGCGCTGGCGCAAAGCCTCCAGATCCGTGCCTTGCAGCACCTCCGCCAGAAAGGCGCCGGCGTGGTGATAATCGGTGGACATGGCGGACTCTCCCTGACGGACAATGGCTTAAAAAAGGATACAGGGGAAAAGCGTAAGGGAAAAGGGAAAAGGGGTTAGCGACCGGTTTCCATTTGTTCCCGCTCGCGATCCAACTGCGCCAGTGCCTGCTCCGGCGTCAGGCGCTGCGGTGGGGTCAGCAGGCTGACCAGGATACCGACCAACAGGGCGGCAGCCAGGGCCGGGAGTATGGGGTTGCCCCAGTAGTCGTTGTAGCGCGCCATCACCGTCAGCGACACGGCGGCTCCCGCCAGCAGTGAGCCCACCGCGCCCTGCCAGTTGTAGCGCGGCCAGAAGCGGCCCAATACACCGGCGGCAAACATGCCCGCCATGATGGTGGCGATCATGCCGGTGATGTAGCCGATCAGATCGTCGGACAAGGACGCCAGCAGCCAGGCAACACCAATGATCACCACCAGACCGATACGGCTGTCGCGCACCACCTGCTGCCGCGCCGGCATCCGGCCCAATACCATCACAAACAGGTCGCGCATCAGCACCGACACCCCGGCCACCGCGTCGGAGCTGGCGCTGGACATGGTGGCGGACAAACCGGCAATCAACACCACAAGACCCGCGGCGACGGGCAGCACTTCCACCGCCAGAAAGGGGAAGGCGAAATTGCGGTTATTCAGTTCCGGCTGTATGGCGTAGGCCGCCATGCCGATGATCGCCGGCACACAGGCAAACAGCAGATACAGAATACCGGCGAAGACAAAGGAGCGGCGCACGGCGCCGACGCTTTTGGCGGAGTAGATACGCTGGCGAAACGACGGCGTGGCCAGCACACCCACGGCAATCACCACCACCAGCGACACGGCGGGCAACACACCCATGGACTGCAGGGCAAAGGCCGCCACATTGCCTTCGGGCTGCGCGGCCAGCAACGCACTCCAGCCGCCCACCTGAGCAACGGCCAACAGCGCCATCAGGATAAAACCGGCGAACAACACCAGCGCCTGTATGCTGTCGGTCCACACCACGGCGCGGTAGCCACCCACCACCACGTATATGGCAAAACCCAGGGCGACCAGTGTCTTGGCCCAGAGCAGATCGATGCCGGCGATCCAGGCCAGATAGAGACCACCACCCAAAATGTGCGCCCCCAACCAGCCGACACAGGCGAACAGAATCAGCAGTGCCACCAAGTTTTTGACCAGGCGACTGGCGCCCACATAGTAGGACAACTCTTCGCTCATGGTCATAAAGCGCAACCGCCGCACCGGGGCGAAACAAACCGCCAGCAGCAGAATACCGATGGCCCCGCCGATGCCGTACAGGGCGCCGCCCCAACCGTGGGCATAGCCGAATCCCACGGCGCCCATGGAAGATCCCGTGCCCACCATGGTTGCCACGGTAGTGCCAACGGTCAGCAATATTGGCAGGCTGCGGCCGGCGAGCAGAAAGTCCTCGCCTCCCGTGCGCTTGCGCGACACCCACCAGCTCAAAACGATCAGGCAGAGAATATAGAGGGTAAAAAATGTCAGAAAAAGCTGGCTGCTCATGATGCAGGGGTTTTATAACACACCATTCCCACTTCCACTTTGCAGTCCACCACCAGATCACACACCGAACAGATTCGCGCCGGCGGATGCTCACCAAAATTTTCTTTAAACACCTTGTTGAACGATTGAAAGTAGCGGGCATCGGTGAGAATCACCGTGACATGCACCACGTCCTGTGGCCCGTAACCGGCTTCGCGCATAATGGCAAAACAGTTGTCGATGGCCAGCTGCGACTGCTCCACCACGCCGCCTTCCACCACTTCACCGTCGCGCATCGGTGTCTGGCCTGAAACATACAACCAACCGTCGGCGGCAACGGCCCTGGCAAAGGGCAGCGGCTGCCCCCCGGTTCCGATTCCACCGCCAACACCATAACGTCTAATTGCCACGATTACTCTCCTGCATCGAATTACCGGAATAAAGAAAGCGCCCACCGCGACCGGTGGAGCCGGTGTCCGGGCGGTAGCTCAAAACACCGTTGACCCAGACACTGTGAATGCCGCGCGCCACCTGCTGCGGCTGCTGATAATTGGCCGGCGACTCTATGCGCTCGAAGTCGAACAGCACCAGGTCGGCAAAGGTTCCCGCAGTGATCACACCGCGCTCGCTGATGTGAAATTCGCCGGCCGAGCGACCGGTCATCTTGTGGATGGCCGTAGGCAGATCAAACAGCCCGCGCTCGCGGCAATAGTGAGCCAGAACCCGCGGAAAGCTGCCCCACAGACGCGGATGTGGATGTGGATCCTTGGGTAGACCATCGGAGCACACCATGGACAGGGGATGGCGCAGAATATTTTCCACATCCTCGCCGGCCATGCAGTGATACACGGCGCCGGCCGGCAGCAGGCGCTGCGCCGCCTCCAGCAGCGACACCTGCCAGTCTTCGGCAATACTGGCCAATGGACGGCCGCCCTGCTCCGGATGCGTCCGGGACCAGGTAATGAAAATATCGCTATCGGAGGTGACCTGCGCCAGATCCAGTGTGCTGGAACTGGCGGTATAGGGATAGCAGTCGCAGGCCACACGTTGGGTCAGCGCCGCCGCCTGCAGATGACCCAGCACTTCATCGCTGCGGCCCCAGTTGCCCCGACCGGCACACTTCAGATGCGAAATCACCAGCGGCGCCGATCCCCGCCGCGCGGTGTCGAGCGCCTCATTCATGGCGCTGACAATCTCGTCGAATTCACTGCGCAGATGCGTGGTGTAAACGGCGTTGAATGGCGCCAGCTCCCGTACCAGTGCCAACACCTCTTCGCTGTCGGCACCTTTGGCGTTGTCGTACGCCAGGCCGGAACTCAATCCCAACGCGCCTTGGCTCAGCGCAGCGCGCAGTTGCAAGCGCATGGCATTCAGCTCGGCAGCGCTGGCCTTACAGCGCAAGTCTTTCAGGTGATTGTTGCGCAGCGCCGTATGACCCACCAAGGCAGCGACATTGACCGCCGGCCTTGCCGCCGCGACGGCGCGAGCATAATCAGCAAACTCCGGATAAACAAAATCCCCGCGCTCGCCCAGCAGGTTGAGCGGGTCCGGCGGCTCGTTCTGCAGTTGTACCGGGCTGGCACTGATGCCGCAGTTGCCGACAATCACGCTGGTGACACCCTGGCTGATCTTGGCCGGCAAACCGGGATTGGCAATCACTTCCAAATCGTCGTGGGTGTGCACGTCGATAAAACCCGGAGCCAAGCACAACCCCTCCGCCTCCACTACATGTTCGGCGGGCTCCCGAATATTTTCGGCGATACGGACTATGCGGTCATCGCGAATAGCGAGATCGGCGGTATAGCCCGGAGCACCGGTGCCGTCGACGATTTGTGCCCGGCGAATCAGGGTGTGGTAAGTCATGTGGTGAATGCACCAATCAACTCAATCAACTCAGTCACCCAACGGCAGGCGGTCTCGGCCGCGCTTGTGCCCGTCCAAAGTGTGTTTTATGCGCCGCAGGGCCTCGCGACTCTTGCGTTTATTCTTGGCCGCCAATTCGGTGGCCAAAACATCAATGGCCGCCAACATCACGTAGCGTGAAGCGCTGGGTTTAAAAATGTAGTCCGTTTCCAGCGGCTCAATGGGAATCAGGTGCTCCACGGCCTTGGCCAGGGGTGAATCCGCCACGGTAATGGCGATGGTGCGTGCACCGTATTCCCGGGCGATTTCCGCCGACTCCTGAACGTCCGGACTGTAACCGCCCAGTGACAGGCAGAGCACCACGTCGCTGTCGTCAACCACCGACGCGGACATGCGCATCAGCATGGGATCCGAGTAGGCAGCCGCTGGCAAACCCAGGCGGAAAAAGCGATGCTGGCACTCCTGAGCCATAAAGGTGGAGCCGCCGCCCACACCAAAAACCAGAATCTGGCGCGCCTTGGCCAACCAGGTCACGGCCGGTGTCACCACTGCTTCGGTGACCAGGCGCGCGTTGTGGTCCAATGTGGACTTGATCACGTCGTACACGCTGTAGATGCCACCTGCTTCGGGCGGCACGTCGGTGTAAAACCGTTTGCCCACCGCTTCGGCCTGGGCAATACGCACCTTCAGATCGCGTACGTTTCTGCATTCCACGGCCTTGGCAAAGCGGGTAATGGTGGCTTCACTGACGCCGGCGCGGGCCGCCATCTCACCGATGCTGGCCTGAGCGACAAATGCCATGTCATCCAGCACAAGGCGCGCCACCTTCTGCTCCGCCTCCCGCAAGTGGCTGTACAGGGCGTTGATACGCGAGACGATGTCGGGTTCATAACTCACTGGCTTTCGTCCTCTGATGGGGCTTACCGCGTCAAACGCTGTCATGGCGCCCGCGCTAGTATAAGCAGCATGTTTAAAACTTTCAATTATTGACTTTTTGTTGTGGTACTTTTTATCATTGGCAGTATTCGCCAATAACGACATTATTGTCCAATAACACGCGCCCGATCGACAGGGCCGGCACTCATTGCACTACACAGGTCCCCTATGCCCTCGCAGCCACCCCCCAAGCAGCCAACACCGGACAATCTGCTGCGTGAAGACCTACCCCTGCCGGCAGCGGTGGTCTATCACTCCCGTCTGCGCAACAACCTTGACTGGATGCAGCGCTTCGCCGACGAGGCCGGGGTCAAGCTGTGCCCCCACGGCAAGACCACCATGACGCCGGCCTTTTTCCAGCAGCAACTGGCGACCGGGGCCTGGGGCCTGACGCTGGCCACACCGCACCAGGTAAGCGCGGCGGTGGCCGCCGGCGCCGAGCGGGTGCTGCTGGCCAACCAACTGGTGGGACGGGCCAACATGAAGCTGATCAGCCGCGTACTGAGCGGGAGCTCAGGGGCACCGCCGGACTTCTACTGCCTGGTGGACTCCCCGGAAAATGTCCACCAACTGGGCACCTTTTTCGCCGAGCGCGGGCAAACGCTGCAGGTTCTGCTGGAAATCGGCGTGCCCGACGGGCGCTGTGGCTGCCGCCGCCAGCACCAGATAGATGCGGTGCTGGCGGCCCTGCGAGAGCAGCCGGCGCTGCGTCTGGCAGGGGTGGAGACCTACGAGGGAGTCATTCGCGGCGACCATGTCCTGGCCCGGATCGACGAGCATTTGCGACGGGTGCGGAATATCTGTCTGCAATTGCTCGAACAGGGCCGCTTCGACACGGAGTCAGTGATCCTTACCGGTGCCGGTTCCGCCTGGTACGACCGGGTGGCGGACATTTTTGGCCAAGCCGCGCACCCCCGCATTGTGCCCGTTATCCGTCCGGGCTGCTATCTGATCCACGACCAGGGCATCTACTGGCAGGCGCAACGGGACATCATACAACGTCTGGAGGAAGGCTGCCGGCCCCGGGGCGACCTGCAATCCAGCCTGGAGGTCTGGGCCTATGTTCAGTCCCGTCCCGAGCCCGGCATGGCGGTGCTGACGTTGGGCAAGCGCGATGTGGCCTTTGACGCCGGCCTGCCCCAGCCGAGCCTGCACTACCGGCCCGGCGACCCGGCGCCCTCGGCGGCACCTCCCGACTGGCAACTCACCCACATCATGGATCACCACAGCCGGTTGAACATTCCCGCCGACGCCGACCTGCGAGTGGGAGATATCCTGGCGCTGTCCACCTCTCACCCCTGCCTGACCTTTGATAAATGGCAGCAACTGCTGGTTATCGACGACCAGTACAACCTGATCGACACAGTCGCAACGGCCTTTCGATGAACAGACAAGAGTACACCCGAAGCCACCGCCTCGCCATCTGGCTGTTTGTCACGCTGATCGGCGGGCTGCCACTGGCCAACGCCGACGAACCAGTGCTGATGCCCTACCCCAAAAGCCTGACTCACACCGAGGGTTATTTTTCCCTGGACGAGCAGTTGGTCATCATCACCGAGGGCGCGGCGCAAACCGCCGAATTCCAGCGGACCATCGACGACTTTCACCGCCGCCTGCAGTTGCAAACCGGTTTGACCCTGGCCGATGAAGCCGACGACGGCGAGTCTCCCACCCTGGTCATCCGCGTGGCGCAGCAACTGGAACCCTATTTGAACCTCGAGCAAATGACGCTGGAGAGCGAAGCCTATCAATTGACCATAGCGCCGACGCGGATCACCCTGACGGCCACCACCCAACTGGGTGGACAGCACGGTCTGGAAACCTTGTTGCAGCTCATCGGCAGCGACCTCAGCGGCTCCGTGCAACTGCCCGCCATGGTCATCGACGACATACCGCGTTTTCGCTGGCGCGGGCTGATGCTGGACTCCGTACGCCGCTTTATCTCGGTGGACACCATCAAGCGCCAACTGGACGGTATGGCGGCAGCCAAGCTCAACGTTTTTCACTGGCATCTGACCGACGACCAGGGCTGGCGCCTCGAATCCCGCGCCTACCCCAAGCTGCACGAACTGGCTTCCCAGGGGCTCTACTACACCTGGGAAGAGGTGCGCGACGTGATTGACTACGCCGCGCAGCGCGGCATTCAAGTGCTGCCGGAAATCGATATGCCCGGTCACACCAGCGCCATAGGCGTCGCCTACCCGGAGCTGATGTCCGCCCCCGGGCCCTACCCGGAGGAAGATCGCTGGGGCGTCCACCGCCCTCTCCTCAACCCCGCCAACGAAGCTGTCTATACCTTTGCCGAAAAAATTATGGCCGAGGTGGCCGAGCTGTTTCCCTTCGATTACGTGCATATCGGCGGCGACGAGGTGGACCCGCGCGACTGGCTGGAAAACCCCGACATCCTGGCCTTTATGGCCGCGCGGGAACTGCCGGATGCCGAGGCGCTGCACGCCTATTTCAATCAGCGCCTGGCGAAGATTCTGGCCGGGCTCGACCGCAAAATGATCGGCTGGGACGAGGTTCTGCACCCGGACCTGCCCCGGGATGCCGCGGTGCAATCCTGGCGCGGCCCCGACGCCCTGGGGCTGGCCGCCAAGCAGGGGCACTACGCCATCCTCTCCATGGGTTTTTATCTCGATCTGCCCCAACCAGCCAGCTATCACTACCGCCAGCAGTTCTTTCGCGCGCCGCTGGTGGGTGATCAGCCCGGCGAGCGGGAGCACTGGGCAAGCTGGGCGTTCGAGTTTCCACGGCTGCGCGGCGCCCCTATCAGCGGTACCTTTACCCTGATCGAGTCACTTGAGGGTAAGGCCCGCGGCTTCATCAATTTCACCGGCCAGTCCCGCCAGGTTGCGGAGCAGCTGTGCCTGAGCGCGAACGGCATCCACTTTACCCTGGACACCTGGATGGGACCGGTGCGCGCGCGCTTCACGCGCCAGGGCAAACAGCTGGACGGGGATCTGGTGGTGGGCAATGCCGCCTACCCGGTCACGTTCACCCTGATCGGCCAGGGCGATCACCGCAGTGCCCCACCGGCGGCGGACCTGAGCAGACCCACCCTGGACGACGACAGCCGGGCCCGGGTGCTGGGTGGCGAGATCACCCTCTGGTCGGAACTGATAGACGAATACAGCATAGACCGGCGACTCTGGCCACGGGCCTTTGCCGCCGCCGAGCGCTTCTGGTCACCGCGCGAACGCCGGGATCAGAACTCCATGTACCGGCGCCTGGAGGTGATCGACCGTTGGGCGGAGCAATCGCTGGGGCTGATGCACCGACAACAGACCCAGGCTCGCCTGGAACGCCTGCTGCCGGCCAGTCAGGTACCTCTAGCGTACAAACTCAGTCACGCGCTGGAACCGGCCCAGTACTATCACCGCCACCACGAGAAATCGGTGCGCGAAACCTATTCACGACGCGATCCCCTGGACCGCTATGTGGATGGCCTACCATCCCAGAGCCACGCCGTGCGTCGCTGGCGACAGCAGCTCGCCGACTGGCTGGCAAACCCGGAAGATCAGGCAAGCTTCGCCCAGGCACGTGCCGAGTTGCACGGCTGGGAGAAAAACGCCCGCCTGCTGTTGGCCGATATAGAGCGGAACGGTGACCCGGGCGCCCTTCGCACCCTGACCGAGCGCGTGCAGAACACCGCTGCCTGGGGCCTGGTGCTGATGGGCACGCTGCAAACCGGCGAAACGCTGCCCGCCGGTTTGCAGCAAACCGCTTTGCAGCGGCTGCGCCTGGCGCAGAGCATCGAGGAGGAAATCGTCGTGGCCCTGGCCTACGCTGTCGAAGATCTGCTCCAGTACAGCGTCGGCGATCCTTGCGCCAGGCCCGGCCCCTTGTAATCTACAAGGGGCCGGTAACCGGCTCCAGGCGCGCCCTCAGGCCGGCCAACTGGCTCTCGTAGTTTTTCCAGCTATTGAGCGAGGAGCGGAAAATAGGGCGCCGTATCTGGCTGTTGCTGGCGGTGCGCACCGGGCGGCGACTCTTGTGAAACGCCAGGCAGTCAGCAGACCAGTCCAGCTCGAGAAAATCCAGTATCCGGCGGGTTTGCCGCTCCTGATCGAACACCATGTCCTCGTAGTGCACGTCCAGAATCTTGCCCGGAAAACTACCGCGCCAGTGATCCATCACGGCGCGGTAGCAGAGGTAGGTATCCGCCAGCTCATCCAGATCGTAACTGAAGCGGATGCCGGCACTGAACAGTTGCTTGTAGCAACCCAACAGGGTGTCCAGCGGATGCCGAATACAATGAATGATCCGCGCCTGCGGCAGCGCCATATGCACCACACCCAGCGCCTTGAAGTTCAACGGCATCTTGTCGGTGAAGTGGCGCTGCGTTTGTAAGTGGGCCGTGCGTTGCAGGTAGATTTCACCGATAGCCTGCCAATCCTGTTCCGACGCCGACGGCACCCAATCGGGATAGGCAAGTTGCACGCCCCTTTGCCGCAACACCACTTCGGCCGCGCGCGGTAATTCCAACAACTCACCGCCAGCCACCACATCGGGATGGCTGGCTACTATGTGCTCAATCAGGGTGGTGCCGGACCTGGGCAGGCCACAGATAAAAATGGGGCTGGCGCTGCCCGGCACGGCAACTGTCGGAGCCATGGCGGCAGCGGAAAACCGTGTGGGTATCCTGAGCATTTCTTCAACTTCCCTGTGGTGCTGATAATCGATCAAGCCGCGCTTGAGCTGGGCACCCAGTGTCATAAAGGCAAAGCTTTCGCCATAGGCCTTGCGCTTTTCGCAGGCATGCGCCAGAGCGTAGCACCAGTGCACCCGGTCTTCCCGGGGCAGCGTCTCGTCCTGCGCCATGGCTCGCATGGCCTGCAGTTCGGCCTCCGGTATGTCGTCGCAGATATCGGCGCGATTCCAATAGGGCTGGCTGAACAGCGGCACCGTGGCGATGGCCAGATTGAAACACTCCAGCGCTTCGGCCATTTGCCCCATTTCCTTGTAAAGCACACCCAGATGGTTGATCAGATGCACATTGCGCTGCTCAAGCGCGAACCCCCTCTTCAGCACGGCAATAGCTTCCGGGGTTCGCTGTTGCGCGCGCAGCGCTTCACACAAGCCCCGGTACGCAAACAGGCTTTCAGGCAACTCGGCCAGCCAGCGTCGACACAGCGCTTCCTGCTCGGGGTAGCGGCCGTCCTCCTGCAGCAGGCCGGACAGAATGCTGTAGGCGAAATTCACCTTGGGCTGCTGCTGTATTACCTGTTGCAAGATCTGCTCGCTGCGCCCGGGTTCGCCGCACTCAAACGCCTGCCTGGCCAGCGCCAGTGCCTGCTGCACGGTTATAGCGGCGGCAGGCGAACCGGGTGCCATAACTATATTCACCGGCGCCTGATCAGGACCTGGGCAGTCGCTCATAGGATTAGCATCACTGTCGTAGCTCCGCAGCACAGAACTTCTGAATATATTCAACGTGCGTGGGCATGGCTTGCGCCGAGCGCTCTATCACCCCCCTGATCTCTTCCATCTGGCGCTCGAACACCTGCTGATCGAGATTGTCAACCAGCGGATGATAACAGCGTGACCGCAAACCCTGCCCGTGCATCACGGCCAGCCAGCTGCCGTGATCGAATAGTTCATTGTTATCGCGAAACAGCCGGCCGTTGGCCTGATAGAGTTCGATCTTGCGACGCAAGCGGTCGGAAACATCCATGGTGCGACAATGGTTCCAGAAACGGGAATCGCGGCGCTGGGTCAATTTGTAGTGCAAAACAACGAAGTCCCGAATGGCGAGATAGTCCTCCGCCATCTGATCATTGTACTTTTGCACATCCACCGCATCGACGCGTTTATCGGGGAACAACATCAGCAGCTTGGATATCCCGGCCTGAATCAGGTGAATACTGGTCGATTCCAGGGGCTCCAGGAAGCCCGCCGACAAGCCAATCGCTACACAATTGTTGACCCAGAAGCGCTTGCGCATGCCTGTTCTGAAACGGATCAGGCTGGGTTCGGCCAGCGGTTCGCCCTCAAGGTTGTTCAGCAATGTATTCCTGGCCGACTCGTCGTCGGTAAAACGGCTGCTGTAAACATAGCCGTTGCCCGTGCGGCGCTGCAACGGGATACGCCACTGCCAGCCGGCGTCGTGTGCGGTGGCGCGGGTATAGGGAGGTAGTTCTTGCAGCGTCCCGGAGGGAACGGTGACCGCCCTGTCGCAAGGCAGATAATTGCTCCAATCCTCATAGCCGCCGTTCATGGCGCCATCGATCAGCAAACCGCGAAAGCCACTGCAATCGATAAACAGGTCCGCTGCCAGCTTCCTGCCATCCTTGAGCTGCACAGATTCGATGTAGCCGTCACTGCCGCGCAACCGGGTATCGACAATCTCACCTTCCAGACGCTGAACGCCCCGCGCTTCTGCGTAATCGCGCAAAAAGCGGGCGTAGAGGCCGGCATCAAAATGATAGGCATAGGTGATTTGCGACAAGGGTGAATTGGGCAGATTGGCGGACGGCATGAACCTGCCGCGCAGCGCCGCCTGCGCCGATACGGAAAACTCCTCAATCTGCGCGGTTTTCCCCTGCTGATAATACTTCAACCAATAGTTGTAAAACGGCAGGAACCCCAACGTATTCCCCAGCACGCCAAACGGGTGCATATAGCGATCTCCGACGCTGCCCCAATTGACGAATTGAATACCCAGTTTAAAGGTGCCCTGAGTGCGGCGCAGGAATTCGTTCTCATCAATCCCCAGCATCTTGTTGAAACTGACAATACCAGGAATGGTGGCTTCGCCCACACCGACGGTGCCAATACTGTCGGACTCAACCAGCCGAACGCGGTAGCGGCTACTGGCGAGCATATGAGCAAACACCGCTGCAGTCATCCAGCCTGCGGTACCACCGCCGACGATGAGAATATCCCTGGCATGTCGAGATTCTTCACTAGTCACCGCAATTCCTCTACTGCATTTACCATCGTCCGGCGCGAACAATTACCCTATTGCCGCGCAGTATTTGGCGATATATTCCCGATGCGTGGGCATAATCTCGGCCGACTCCTTGATCACCCGCCGAATCTTGGGCATCAACTGTTGAAAATTGCTCTCGTCAAACAGATCGACCACCGGGTGATAATCACGCGCCACAAGACCCTGACCATGCATCACCACCACCCAGCTCTCTTCCTTGAACAGGCTCAGCTCCCAACGCTGTATACGACCGCTGGCGCAGTAGCCCTCAAGTTTTTCGCGCAGATGCTCCGATGGCTCTATGGCTCGGCAGTAATTCCAGAAAGGCGAATCGGTCCGCTCGTTTAGCTTGTAATGCAGTATGACGAAATCGCGAATGGCGGACAGCTCGTCTCCCAACATGCGATTGTAACGGTCAATTTCTGTCTGTGCGAAAGCCTTGGACGGAAACAGACTGATGAGCTTGAGAATACTCGACTGAATCAGGTAAATACTGGTGGATTCCAGGGGTTCAAGAAATCCGCTGGAGAGACCTATGGCCACGCAGTTTCGATTCCAGAACTTCTTGCGCTTGCCGGTTTTGAATCGAATGATTCTTGGTTCCGCCAGTGCTTCGCCCTCAATGTTATTCAGAAGAATGCTCTGTGCCTCGTCGTCGCTCATATACTTGCGACTGTAAACGTGGCCATTACCTGTTCTGTGTTGCAGGGGAATTTTCCACTGCCAGCCCGCAGTGTGGGCAGTGGAGCGGGTATAGGGGGGAAGATCGCCAACGTTGCTGCTGGGCACGGTAACGGCACTGTCACAAGGTAGCATGTCGCTCCAGTCGTCGAAACCGGTATTGAGTGTCTGCTCAATCAACAATCCACGAAAGCCAGTGCAATCGATAAACAGATCAGCGGTCAGCTTTTCTCTACTCTGCAGCTGCACCGCCTCGATAAAGCCGTCATCCGGCCTTAGATCCACTTTGACGACCTCTCCCTCGTGCCGGGTTACGCCACGCTGTTCGGCGTAGTTGCGCAAATAGTGGGCATAGAGTCCGGCATCAAAGTGATAGGCATAGCCGATATCCGACAGTGGCGAGTTGGGAATATTCTGCGCCGGCATAAACCTGTTGAGCAGCGCGGCCTGCTGCGCGATGGAGAACTCACCCGGGTCGGCACTTTGGCCCGCCTTGTGGTACTTCAGCCAGTAATTGTAGAACATCAGGGACCCCATGGTGGTCCCCAGAGTGCCGAAATGATGGAAGTAGCTGTGATTCAGTTTTCCCCAATTGACGAACTGTATACCCAGCTTAAAAGTACCCTGAGTCTTACTGAGAAAATCATTCTCGTCAATGCCCAGCTGCTCATTGAAGCCTCTCATATTGGGGATAGTCGCTTCGCCAACACCGACGGTGCCTATCTGATCCGACTCCACCAGATCGATACGGCAATCTTCGGGAGCGAACAAATTGGCCAGCGTCGCCGCTGTCATCCAGCCAGCCGTACCGCCACCGACGATCAATATGCGACGAATGCGCGTATCGCCCTGCTCCGCAGCCTTATACATAAGGATACCCCCTCACCCATCACGCTGGGTTATTGTTTTGGTAGCTCGCCAGGTAGTCGCCCAACATCGGCATATCCCGCGCGGCTGAGCCAATGGTCGATCTGATACGCTGCAGCTGTTGCGCCGACCAGCCCACCGGCACCTGCTCAATCAAAGGGTCGTAGGAGTGAGGCCACACATCATGACCCAGCAGCAACGATATCCAATTGTCGCTGGTAACACCCTCACTCTCAATACGCGGAAACTTACCGCTACAGGCAAATATCTCCATCTTTTCCACCAGTTCTACCGGTCCGTCGCCCGCACGGCACTGGCGCCAAAAGTCGGTATCGTACTCGGACCCCAGCACATGATGTAAGGCGTGAAAGTCCATGCCATTGCGATATTCCGCTTCTGCCAATCGGTTGTACTCCCGCGCGGTCGCATGGTAACCCGAACGAAAGCTGGGAAACAGCTGCAACAAACGCATCACTGAGTTCTGCAACAATTGCAGATCACCCCCGAAAAAAGGGCCAATGGTGCCAGCGCTCTGCCCGATGGCTACACAGTTCTGGTACCAACTGCTCCTTCGACTGCCCGTAGCATAGGGATAAAATTGGGCGTGCACTGCCTCCGACACGCCGATCCCCTCCCCTGCTTCGTGGAGAACCCTATCATCAGATACATGGTCGCTGTCAAAATAGTACTCCATCAAAGTTCTGTTCTGAGCACTCAATTTCCGACACCAGCCATAGGGGGCCGGCCGAAATGAGACAAAGGGCGCCTGAACACCGTTATCGGGACACAATACTCGATAAACCCGGTCAACCTTCAGCTGACTGCGATGGCAAACGTACTCAAGCTGCAGAATATCATCCACCAAGGCTCCCGGATACCCGCTGCAATCGATATAGAGATCGGCAGTGACTTGCGGCAACACAGAGCCGCCGTCGGTCTCCCGTGGCTGCAGCGAGAGTATGGCGCCGCTGTCGGGCGATACCTTGCCCAGCAGGGATCCAGCACGAACCCAGTCAACGCCTGACGCAGTCGCCATGGCCCGCAACAAATTCCGATAAGCTTCTGTATTCAACTGCAAGCCATACGACAAGGTGGAATACAAGGATCTATCCATGCTAGAGGGATGGCGAAACCGCCCCAAGCCGGCGGCGACTGACGACAGCGAGTATGCATCGTAGTCGGTCTTGTCGCCCTGGATTTTGTGCCGTATCGCATGAGTCGCAAAATCGAAGCCCTGTAACACAAAGCCATGACTCGAGTACGACATGTAATAATCGCGATAGGAACCGTCAGGCCTTTGCGAGCCCCAACCGATATATCGGTTGGCCAAGGTATAGCTGCTGTGCGTGGACTTGATTAGCTCGCGCTCTGGAACATTCAGGTAACAATAGAAGTCGGCTGCGGTGAATGGTGTGCTTTCTATTGGTGATATCGATTCCCGCCTGGACTCTACATCGATCACCACTATGCGCTTGTCGCTGCTCAAAGATCGCGCCAAGGCAAGGGCCACTGTCCAGGCTGAGCAGCCGCCACCGACGATGGCAATGGTCGACCTGGCTTGCGTCATGTAGAACCACCGTAGAGGCTCATGGCGGCCATTTCCGGCGGTTTGCCCTCAGATCTATGCAAGCCGGCCTTCAAGAAGGTAGCGTGGTCCGGCATTGCCGCCGCCACTTCGGCCACCGCCTCTCTGACCGAACGCAAATACGACAGCAACTCAGCCTTTGGCAAGCCATCCGCCTGCGGGTGCCAGGATCTGGGCATGATGCCCTGGCCGACATAGACCGAAATCCAGCTCGGATCGAGAAACAACCCCGCACCACTCTGCGCCACCCAACCTTGCTCCTGAAACAGTTCGATTTTTTCCGCCAAGCTGTCTGGAATAGACATGGCACCACAGTCTCGCCAGAAAGGCGTGTCGCTACGCCTGGTCGCACTGTAGTGCAGGATCAGGAAGTCCCGTATGCGCTCATACTCCAGGGACATGGCGCGGTTGAAATCCTCGGCGATTCTTTGGTTGCAATCAACTCTTGGAAAGTTCTCCAACAGCCGCATTATAGCGACCTGAATCAGATAGATACTGGTTGACTCCAACGGTTCCAGAAATCCCGAGGACAGACCTATGGCTACGCAATTATTGGTCCAGCTATTTCTTCTCCTGCCGGCCTTGAAACGCAGAAAATTTGGACTTGCTGTCGCCCGCCCGCTGCAGTTCTCCAGCAACTCACTTAAAGCCTCATCACTGCTCAGGTATTGACTGCAATAGACCAGTCCGTTTCCCGTGCGCTGGCGCAGAGGTATGTTCCATTGCCACCCTGCCGTGCGCGCTATCGCTTTAGTGTAAGGAGACAGATCTTCACAGAAATCTGTGGGTACAGCAACCGCCCGATCACAGGGCAACCAGTGACTCCAATCCTCAAACCCCGCAGAGAGTTTCTTGTCGATCAATAAACCGGAGAACCCAGTACAATCAATGAACAATTCACCCCTCACCGATTGACCGGACTCAAGAGTCAGGGACTGCAGAAACCCGTTGTCCGCATGCCGTACGACGTCTACTACTTTTCCTTCAACCCGCTTGACCCCGCGGCTTTCGGCATAGTTGCGCAGGAACTCGGCATAGGCCGACGCGTCCAAATGGTAGGCGTAACTGAATGTCGGAAGATACTCGTGCCTGAAGTTCGTCGGATAACCGAACTTACCCATTCGCGCCGCTACAATAGGCAGACTGTAGCTGGCGAGGTCCGAACCATCCCCCAACGCCCTGGCTCGCAACCAGTATTGAAACAAACTAACGCCTGCTCTGGTGCGGCCATAGCCACCAAAGGGATGCATATAGCTATCCCCCAGTTGACCCCACCCTGAAAATTCGATGCCAAGCTTATAGGTCGCCTGAGTTTTCGCCATGAATTCAAATTCGTCAACACCCAACATCTGGTTGAAAAACCGCAGATGGGGAATAGTCGCCTCACCGACACCGACAGTGCCTATGGCTTCTGATTCAATCAGGGTAATAGAACAGGATCTGGCGTTGACGACCCTGGAAAGTGCCGCCGCCGTCATCCATCCAGCGGTACCGCCACCGACTACGACGACTTGACTAACGGGCTTGAACATTCAGGAATTGCCAACACCAAAAAAAAGGATGTGCGTCGCTTGCGCGACGCACATCAAGTACGATGCCACCATTACCACCTCAAACGTCATTACATTTAGAATGATCCGCGCAATACCAATGCATACCTTCGGTCCGTCAGGAAATACGATTTTGGCGTCTGGAGTCCTTCCTGATTGAACTGAGTAGTTGTCTCAATTCGAGTATTCAGCAGGTTGCTCGCCTCCAATCCAATCTTGATGTTGTCGGTGATATCGTAGAATATCGACCCGTCCAAGTGGCCTGATGCGTTGGCGTAAATCGCAGAAAAGGAATCAGCATCCCGTCTGGCCAAAAGGTATTTTGACCTCCAGTTATACGCAAGCCTCGCTGATATTCCGTGCGCCTCATAAATACCCACTATGTTGTACGTCTGATCCGAATAGCCGGGCAACCCAAGATTGGTGAAATTTCGGAACGTATTTCTGGTATCACCGTCTGGCGACAGGTCAGGCCGCTCCGTGGGAATCTCCCCCCTTCTGTCATTCAGGTCTTTTTGGTCAATGTAAGTGTAGTTGAGCTGTAAGCCCAGACCACTCCATATGCCGGGCAGGAAGTCATACATTTGCTGGTACGCCAGCTCAAAGCCCTGAATGGTACCGGTACCTTCGTTAGTGGGCATGCGCACACTCATGTTACGGCTGACACCATCCGGCCTGGTAACGGTCTCCATAAAGTTCTGTTCACGGAACAGATTGCTGATGCGCTTGTGGAAAAGGCTCAGGGTCAAGGAGCCGACCGGTGCAAAGTACCATTCCGCCGTCAAATCCACCTGGTTTGATTCCTCGGGCTTGAGGTCCGGATTGCCGCGGTAACCGGCGGTGCCCAGGTTGCTTACCCCTGATGGCTCGTTACAGCGCGGCACTTCCGGGTCAGTCCAGGTATCGCAGGCCCAACTCGCGGTTGTTTCACTCAGGTCATCATAGAGCCAGGAAGTGGATACCGCACCCCGGTAGGTGCCGGTATTGCGCAGATCGCGCAGCTGAGGAAAGTACAGTGCCTTGGAGGCCGCCAGACGCAAGATCACATCGTCGGTAACGCCAACGCTCACATTCAAGCTGGGCAAAACCGTGGAGTAGGCATCTGCCTTATGCGTTTGCGCCGGCGTGCCTGTACCATCAAAGAAAAGCGGAACATCGGGATAGGTTTCCTCCAGCGCCGGCTGAAAGGCACTACCCTCGGCCAGCACCCTCAGGAAACGCGATGACCCCGTGGATTCCACCTGATACCTGACATAGCGCAAGCCCAGGTTGGAGCGGACAGGCATTGCCAGCGCGTCGTTTTCAAAATCAAACCGCACATAGGCTTCCTGCCGCTCCTCACCGGTAATGTGCCTTTCGTGTGGCAGAAACCCATCGCTGTCGGCACCAGGTCGATCAGTGAGCCTGACCCTGCCGGCATTGACAAGATAGTTGTCAAACAGGTAATCGTCCAAGGCGTTGACATTGGTGGCGTCGCTCATGCGCGGGAAAAGGAACGACCGATTGTCGCCGACCAGGCCATCGCCGCCAAAGAAGTTGCTGGGGAAGGTAAACTCTTCGAACAATTCCGGCCGATCAACGTAACCCGTAAGCACGCCGGTCTTGTCGGAGGGAATTTCCTCCGGAGGCAAACCCTGGTAATCGGGATGGACCACACCACCCCAACTCGCTGACACACCGCCCCAGTTGGCAAAATCATCATCGCGAATGTCCTGTTCCCGGTCGGAATAGTAAAGACCAGTGGACACACCCCTGAACCAACCGGCATCCATCTCGTAAGAGAGATCCGCCCGGAAGGCATTCAAGGTTCCCTCGGCCATCACGTTGGTATCCATTATCGAGGCCATGTAGTAGGCCGTGTCGGTCGATGGTGAGGTGATGTCGTCGTTCAGAAACCGCACTCTCGGCGTGCTGCCGCGCAGATCAATATGCATATCGCTCGACGCAAAGGCGTTGGTCACGCTGTTGTCATAGACATCTGAAGTGGCCTCGAGACGCTGCACATCAAAATCGAGCTGCAGATTATCGTTGGGTCTAAACATCAAATGAAAACTGTAATCTTCGATAGTATTGTCCACCGAGCGAGTGCGTGAAGACGCCCGGTAATCGGGGCCCGTATACTCGACTGAGCCGCTGGTGAAAAAATTGTTACTATCAAAAGTGGCGTCTGCGCCGTCGTTCAAAAACTGCACATTGGCGCCATCACGAAACGGCCAGAATCCCTGAATGCCGCGCATAATGACCCTTTCCCTCCATGTTTCGTGAGAAGAGGATCGTATATATTCAGCCGTGGCAACTATGCTTTCATCCGGGTTCTGCCATTGCAGCGACGCGGTGACACCGGTTCGATCCCGATCCGAGTCCGATGTGCGCACCTGCGCACCGTGAGTCATGTACAGCGTTTGATCGGGAAAAGCGTCAAGCGCAGTGGACCCTTCAAAATCGAACTCCGTCTGGTTCTGACTGCGTTCGTAAAAGTTCTCTATATTGATACCATCCCCGCGAGCCTTGAACTCAGACGTGGACAAACTGATCAGAAAGCCAAATTCACCAATGCCGGTCTCCCAGCGATCGCTGAACAAACCAGAGAAAGCAGGTGAAATATCCCCAACCAGATCTCCATAACTGCCCTTGGCGCTGAAAAATATCGTGCGCCCCGCCGAATCAAAGGGCTTGCGCGTGACAAGGTTCACTGTTCCCGCTACCCCGCCGGCGATCAGGTCAGCGGTTTGGTTCTTCACCACCTGAACCGAGCCAAGCAGTTCGGGGGGGATGTCCTCGTAATTGAGCCCGCCCGCAGTATTGGCACTAAAAGAATCCCGGCCATTAAACTCGCTGCGCACCCGGTCCAGACCGCGCACCACTACGCCCCTACCCTCTGCGGCGAAGTGGTTGGGATCAGTGGAAGAAGCGAAGCGCTCGATGGTCACCCCCGGAACCCGCTGCAGGGCCTCGGTGACACTTTTGTCGGGCAAGGCGCCGATATCGGATGCGGTAATAACATCCATCACAGTATCAGCATTGCGTTTTATCTCCTGGGCGCTCTCCAGGCTGGAGCGAATACCGCGAACGATGATTTCTTCTGCAATTGCGATGTCAGCTTCCTCCTGGGCATTAACGACCCCGGGGGACAAGCCTACGGAAGCGGCGCACACGGCAAGACTGAGTAGTTTTCGATTGAATTTGGTAGTCATATCTGTTCCTTAATCAAGACCCGGTATACATGTTTAACCGGTCGGAGTTACCCACCCCCGACCCCCCCAAGCAGTCCTGCCGATACTCCCCAGCGCGGCATTCGGACGGCCGCCACCTTGTCGTTAAATCACCCGTAACGACCGTACAGTTGTATTCCTCTCGGACAACGTTGTCAACATATTTTCTGTTGTTATTGCCCGAATTGTGGCGGCCATTACCACCCAAAATTTTTATTTACACTTAAAATTCAATCAGTTACATAAAGCCTCTGTGTTATTTCTTAACACAATAACGTTGTAAATTTTGCCGGAAAATACCTGAGCGCCCACCTGAACAGCCTCCGTTTCCGCATTGAGTCGGAAAACCCCAGGGGATCCCCGCTCCCCAACACAGACTATGCTTTATCGGGCGAATGTGATTGCGTGTTGACAACGTTGTCTTATTCGCGCTATTTTGGAGTTCTTGTACTGTCTGCAGAGGCGTCTATGGCACAACATCAACGCTTTTTGTCCCTGGACGTCATGCGCGGCCTCACCCTGGCGTTGATGATACTGGTCAACACCCCCGGCTCCTGGGGCGCCGTCTACGCACCACTGCTGCACGCGGACTGGCACGGGGCCACACCCACCGACTACATATTTCCTTTTTTCCTGTTTATCGTTGGCTCGGCACTGTTCTTTTCCAATCGCGGGGGGGCAAAAGCACCCAACCAAATGTTGTGGCGCATACTGCGCCGTAGCGCGCTGATATTCCTGATCGGCGTGCTGCTCAACGCCTACCCGTTTACCGGCAGTCTGGCGGAACTTCGCATCCCCGGGGTTCTGCAGCGCATAGCCCTGGCCTACCTGTTGGCGGCACCGCTGGCCCTGTTTCTTGGCGTCTACTGGCGAGCGATCGTCATGGCAACCCTGTTACTGGGCTACTGGGCGCTACTGCAACTGAGTTCCGACCCCTACAGCCTGATGCACTCGGTAGTACGGCAGGTGGATCTCTGGGTATTTGGCGCCGACCACCTCTGGCAAGGAAAGGGAGTGGCATTTGATCCGGAGGGCCTCTTATCTACCCTGCCTTCAGTAGTCACCGTCATGTTGGGCTTTGAGGCTACCCGTGTGCTCTGCTCAGCCGATCGCCGCCACAAAGCTTTGCTGCAGTTACTGGCGGCCGGCTCAGTTATGGTGGCGCTGGCATTGATTTGGCACCCGTTTTTCCCGATCAACAAATACCTGTGGACCAGCTCTTTTGTACTGATCACCGGCGGTGCCGCCATTTTGACCCTGGTGGCTCTGGTTGTGCTGGAGCCACTTCCGTGGACGCAGCCCGTGTATCGGGCGTTCGCAATACTCGGGCAAAACCCCCTGTTCATCTACGTTCTATCCATCCTGTGGGCCAAGACGTTGTACTTGATACCCATAGGCAATGTGTCCGCCTACCAGTGGTTCTACGAGCTATTCGCGCAGTTCTTGAGCGCCAAAAATGCATCGTTGCTGTTCGCGCTGTTAAGCGTAGCCATTATGTGGCTGGTGGCCTGGTGGCTGCATCGCAAGAAAATCATCATTTCCGTGTAGCGGGAGACACCCCCGGAATGGGGACGAAAAGCTAGTATGTGTTAGACAATAAAGAGGGCCATAGGGAGGGTTTGTGAACGATTTACTATACGCAACATATTAAGGTTGGTGATACGTTGAGCTGCTGCGAAGCGTACAGCTCTGCAAGCCTTATATCCAAACAATAATGTCATAATAACTAGAGGATGCGCCACTATGAAAACTACACTAATTGGAAAAATAAAAAGATCGATTATAGTTGCGGTGTTGGCAACTTGTGCCAGTATTTCGAACTTTGCTCAAGCACAGACAACTCTGGACCTGCTGATTCTATACGACAACTACACAGCAAACTACTTTGGCGGCAACCCGCAAGGCGCCATGCAAAACTGGGTGAACACGATTAACGCTGCCTACAGTGCCAGCCAAGTGGATGTTAGGTTACGCTTGGTGGGCGTCCGTCACATGGAGCAGAACGGTTCCAACATGACTGATGTGCTGCATAACTTGCGATCGAACAATGCCGCTATCAGCCTGCGAGACCAGTTGGGTGCCGATTTCGTTGCCCAAATCCACCAGACCGGCGCCTGCGGTGTGGCCTATGTGGCGGTAAACCCCAACTGGACCTGGAGCGTTAATGGCCCCCAGTGTGGGCCCATCGTTTTGGCTCATGAGCTCGGCCACAATATGGGCTTGCACCACTCCCGCAGACAGGGTAACGACTCGGGAACTCGCTACCGTTACGGCGTTGGCCACGGCGTAGACAATACCTTCGTTTCGATAATGGCTTATAGCAGTGCCTTTAACGCACCGCGGGTATCACGCTTTTCCAACCCAAACATCCAGTGTAACGGCGTACCCTGTGGCGTGCCGGTTGGGCACCAGCAAGAGGCCTATGCCGCCCTGGCGATCAACAATGTGCGCCAAGAAATGGCCAATTTCAGGCACCCGCCCAGCGTCAGTGGTCCGGTACGGGTTTACGAACACTGTAACTATGGTGGCTACGAGGTTGCATTGCCGGTAGGCAGCTACAACTTGTCGCAACTTCAGGAAAGAGGCGTGATCAATAACGATATATCCTCTGTCCGCGTACAGAGCGGCTACAGAATCGACATGTTTCAAAACGGCAATTTCACCGGCAACATGCTGACCAAAACCGCAGACGACAACTGTTTTGTTGACGATGGTTTTAATGACTTAACGTCTTCGATTGTCGTGTCCCAAACCAGCAGTGGTTTCAGTCAGACCATTCAGGCCCAAAACTTCTTCGCCAGTGCCGGCGTACAGCTGGAGAACACCACTGATGTAGGTGGCGGCCAAAATGTTGGCTGGATTGACGCTGGCGATTGGATGGCTTACTCCGGCATCACTATTCCAAGCTCCGGCAATTACCGGGTTGAATACCGGGTAGCCAGTCTTAATGGCGGCGGCCGTTTGTCTCTGGACTTGAATGGCGGTTCCGTGGTCTTGGGCCAGCGGGATATACCCAACACCGGCGGCTGGCAAAACTGGACCACTGTCAGCCATACGGTGCATATCAACGCGGGCACCTACAACTTTGGCATCTTTGCTCAATCCGGCGGTTGGAACATTAACTGGTGGCGCATTACGCGCATCTAGCAGTCCGCCGTGACGCACTGAGCGCTGCCACGACGAAGCAGAGGCTATGGATCCTCTGCTTCGTCTGTGCTCGAATGCATGTCAAGATTACCCCCTATTAGGTACACATCATGAAAAACATCAAGTATTTTGTAGTAGTAGCGGCCGTCGCCGTTGTTGCTCTCGTGCTGCTGAATCTCCGTTCGCCGCTTGAAGAACCGGTACTTGAGGAACTGCCTAGCGTAGCAGATGCCGAGACTCTGCCCCAGGAGACAACCACCTTTTCCACGCCAGCGCCAACCACAACAGTCACCACAACCACCACCGCCACAACTGCTCGAACCGCCAGCGAGACGCAAGACCAAATGAATTTCGAAGAGCGTATGCGGGAAATGCAAAACCGTCGACCAGAGCTGAACTTTGATCCCGCTGAAGTCGAGGCTGCTGTGGCCCGCGAAACGGCCTGGGCAGAAGCCGAAGAAATTCCGCGCCACCTGCCTTTGAAGCCGGATGAGTTTACAGATGGCAGGGATTTTATCCAGCTGGACAGCTTGAAAATCGAAACCCTTATGCCCGGAGACGAAGTAAAAATCCAGATTGATGACTTGGGGGTTGAATACGCCGTTTCGATTGATCGGGTAGAGAAACACGATTATGACAATATCAGTTGGTACGGTCATATAGACGGCCCAGACGGACAGATTTATCATGTCAGCTTTACCCGCGGCAATAATATTACCTTTGGTGGCATAGAGACACCCGACGGGGGTCACTATGTAATCCAGTCCCACGGCAATGACGGATGGATAGCGTCCAGTGGCCTGTTGTTTAAAACGGATCCCGATCTGAAGACAGACGCAATCCTTCCGAGCGACCATCCAGACTACGAGCAAGAATACAGACACCACGATCATCACAACCATGATCACCATCACCACGACCACCATCATTAACTTGGTTGATGGGTTTGCGGTACCTGGTTCCGGGTAGTAAGTGCAGTTTCCATACTTTTGAATAGCAGGATAGCCAACATGAAATATTTCAAGGGCCTAATCGCTCTCATCGCAACACTGACTCTGCTGTCGTGCAATAGCAAGGCACCGGACAGCACTGACGCAACACCGCCCACGGCTTCCCCGGAACAAGGGCAGCTGCCTCTGGTGCCCCACCCGGCCGAGCTGCAACAGTTGGAGGGTTACCTGTTACTGGCAAACACGGCCAAAATCACTCCGGAAGCCACCGCCGTGGACAGTAGCCGCGCGCTGCTACAACTAATGGAGCAATTACAGATCAGCCATGACGCCGAAGCCGATATCCGCATTCTGTTGGTGCTCGACGAAAGTGTGGGGCTGGGCAACGAAGGCTACCAACTGAGTATTGATCAGGATCTGGTGATCCGTTCCGCGACCGATACCGGGCTGTTTTACGGTGTGCAAACTCTACGGCAACTACTGCCAGCCACGGCACAAACTACGTATCAGCTTCCGCGGCTGTATATGCGCGATTACCCACAATACGCTTGGCGAGGCAGTATGATCGATGTGGCGCGCAACTTTTTCGAACTGGATTATCTAAAGCAACATATCGAGCGCATGGCACAGTTCAAGCTGAACCGGCTGCACCTGCACCTGACCGACGATCAGGGTTGGCGCCTGGAAATCAGAAGCTGGCCCAAGCTCGCCGAGGTCGGCGGATCCACTCAGGTGGGGGGAGGCCCCGGCGGCTACTACACCCAAGAGCAAATGCGGGAGCTTGTAGCATTTGCCGCTGCGCACAAGATCGAGATTATTCCCGAGATAGATCTGCCGGGCCACACTCAGGCGGCCATTGCCGCGTACAACGAACTGGCTTGTGATGGCATTGAGTACAACCCGCCGCAAAACAATTGCACGGATGTTGTCGGCGACGCCCGTCTACAGTTGTACGAGGGCACTTGTGTGGGTTTCAGCGCGCTCTGCGCCAGCGAAAAGCCCGATCTGGTCTACGGCTTTGTCGAGGATGTACTGCGCGAAGTTGCCGACATCTTCCCCTATCCCTACCTGCACATAGGCGGCGACGAAGTGCTCAATGAAGAGGCAGACGCCTTCCCGGAATTCATCACCCGCGTTGACACCATACTGGCGTCACTGGGGCGCCATATGCTGGCCTGGGAAGAGGCGTCCGTCGGCGACATCCGTTCGTCTTCACTGCTGCAATTCTGGAATGACGACTACGACATTCAGCCGGCTCTGGAACAGGGCATTCACCTGGTGTTGTCTCCCTGCAGCTATACCTATCTGGACCACGGCAACTACGACGGCCAACCGGACGTATACACCTGGTGCCGGGCCGAAGGCATCCCCCTGGAGCGGGTATACAGCCTCAGACCCGAAGACTATACCCAGGTGGTGGGTGTGGAAGCGCCCATGTGGTCAGAAAAAGTTGCCGACCCTGCCACAGCGGACAACCGCAACTGGCCGCGATTGGCGGCCATCGCCGAGATATCCTGGTCGCCGGCCCAGAGTCGGCAATACGAGCAGTTCACACAACGTCTGTCGCAACTGCGCGGCCACCTTGATCAGTTGGGTATTCAGTATTACCGCGAACCGCAACTGGGCTGGGACGACTGA
This sequence comes from Marinimicrobium sp., assembly GCA_050486405.1. Taxonomy (GTDB): domain Bacteria; phylum Pseudomonadota; class Gammaproteobacteria; order Pseudomonadales; family Cellvibrionaceae; genus JBJHDF01. The sequence continues at coordinate 43,834 of JBJHDF010000009.1, forward strand.
AATCTACTCCTTCACTTCGGCAGCGGAGGAAATTGTGGCGCAGCCGCGTCCCGTTGCCGGATCGGCGGAACATTCGTAGACCCTGACGTGATCGATGATAAAAGTCTGCGGCCAGGTGGTGGTACTGTCCGGACTTCCCGGCCAGTTACCACCGATGGCCAGATTGATCAGGAGATGGAAATCCTGATCAAAAGGCGCAGCGGGGCTTCGTTGAGCACTGGCACCGGGTCGCCCACAATGACTCCAAACCGACTGCCTTTGCGTCAGGTAATGAATATCGTCGATATACCAGCGCAACTCACCCTGCTCCCATTCCAGGGCATAAGTGTGGAACTCATCCACCAAATCCGAACCAGGATCATAACCTGAGCCACTGGAACCCAGTTGTCCGTTGACATTGCTGAAATGCATATAACCGAACGAGCGATTGTTATTGGCGCCGCCGGTGCGCAGATTCACCGCTTCCATGATGTCGATTTCACCCCCGTGCGGCCAACCGCCGTAGACATTGCCACTGGGCAACATCCAGATGGCGGGCCATATTCCCTGCCCGTAGGGCAACCTGGCCCGCACCTCGATACGACCATAGATCCAGTCACCCCGGTTCAGGGTGCGCATACGCGCGGAACTGTAATGGCGGGTAACCCAGTTGCCGCTGGTTCCAAACCAGCCGTCATACCCCTCCACCTCTTCGTTGTAGGCCCGAATATGCAGCGCACCATCCTGCACAAAGGCGTTTTCCGGAGTGTCCACATAGCACTGCAGCTCATTGTTGCCGCCGCCGGCGCAATTGGTTTCAAAACCCCACTTGTCGCGATCAATCTCATCGCCCTCAAATTCATCGGACCACACCAACTGCCATTCCCCCCCCGAAGTGGCGGCCGGAACACTGCAATCCTGCTCGTTTACATTGCCATTACCATTTCCCGGTGGGCCATTGTTTTGGCCCGGAGGGCTGTCCGGACGACTGCCGCCGTTGCAGGCGCTGAGCAGCAGCAGGCCCACTGCCATCGGAATCAAGGTTTTCATAACAAGCCCTCTAGCGATTTGGGTGATTACAGCCAGTCTGACGCCCAACTGACAACGTTGTCAAGTGGACAGTTTTCACCGCGCTGTATAGTATCCGGGAGGCACCTACCATTGACCTTCACAGCTCTGGAAAACTCACCATGAATCTCCACACCCTGAAAATTGCCGCTGCCTTTATGGCGGTGGTCATCGGCGGCGGCTTTGCATCGGGCAACGAAATCGTGCAGTTCTTTACCAGTTTTGGCAGTTGGGGTTACCTGGGCGTGCTGGTCTCGGCGGCGCTGTTCGGCTTTCTCGGCATGCAGGTGGCCCGCGCCGGCGCGCGCGTTCACGCACACTCGCACAAAGAAGTGCTCAACCACCTGCTGGGTAAGCACGCGGGGCTGGTGTTCGACGTGGTGCTGACTTTCTTCCTTTTCGGTGTGGGCGTGGCCATGCTGGCCGGCGCAGGCGCAACCTTCAATCAACAGTACGGCCTGCCGGTGTTGGCTGGCGGCGGATTGATGGCCGTGCTGGTAGCGGCAACCCTGTGCCTGAACCTGCGCGGCATCGTCAACGCCATTGCCCTGGTAATGCCCCTGCTGGTGGCAGTGGTGCTGCTGGTCACCCTGTATTCGGCAGGCATGGGCGACGCCGAGGTCGCCGAATTGGAGCAGATGGCATCCGATCTACCCCGGGCCGCGCCCCACTGGTTGCTCAGCGCCGTCCTCTACGCCTCCTTCAATATTGCGGTGGGGCTGCCCATCCTCTCGCTGCTCGGCGGTGCCAGCGGCGGCAACAGCCGCGGTAGTGGTTGGGGTGGCCTGCTCGGCGGCCTGGGCCTGGGTGTGTTGATTATTCTGCTCAATATCGGCTTGTTCACCAACCTGAATCATCTGCAGGGAGTGGAAATACCCACTCTGGTGCTGGCCGCGCGCATTGCGCCAATACTGGGCACGGTCATGTCCGTGGTACTTCTGTGCATGATCTACAGCACAGCGGTGGGCATGTTTATGGCGTTCAGCAGCCGCTTTGCGACCGTCGGCACTGCGCGCTTTCGTCTGCTCAGTGCGGGGGCCTGTGCGCTGGGCCTGCTGCTCAGCTTTGTCGGCTTTACCCGGTTGGTGGGCACCGTCTATCCGCTACTGGGACTAGTGGGGCTGGTGCTTATCGTGGCGCTGGCGGTGAGTTGGTGGCGCATGCATCGCCATTAAACGCTTACCAGGGGTGGGATGGGATACGCACCGGCGCATCGGCATCCAGGTTGCCCCGGTGCATAAAACAAAAGGTCGATACCACCTCTTCCGCACCCTGCATAAAGCGCACCTCGCCCCTGTGCAGGGTGTAGCCGTGCCGCTGATAGTAGGTAACCAGGCGCGGGGGACAAAACAACGTAAAGTGAGCCACGCCAATCAATTGCGGTGCCTGCTCGTGCAGCGCCGCAAACATTACCGCCGGAACCCCCTGTCCCTGACATTCCGGCCGCACCACAACACCGCCAACACCGATCACCCGCTGCGGTTCGCTTCTCAGTTGCAGGTCAAACCCGTCAAACCCGATATGGCCAATGGGTAACTTGCCGCGATCAAACGCCAGCAAATGCCAAGCGACATCGGACCATTGCTTGTCAATACCTTCCTCGGGAAACACCCTGTCTCGCCAGTGAAACAGGTGTTGTTTGCGGTCATCGTCGAGCGAATCGCAAAGTTCTGTATAAAGCGTCATAGTTTTCAACTCTAACCCGTTTCGGATACTGCTTTGGCCTCTTCCTTCCAGCAGTACAATACCGGCACCACAAACATACTGAGCAAGACAAAAGTCAAACCGCCCACCGTGGGAATGGCCATGGGAATCATCAGGTCGGCGCCACGACCGGTGGCAGTGAGCACCGGCAGCAGAGCCAGAATGGTGGTAGCGCTGGTCATCAGGCAGGGACGCACCCGGCGACTGGCAGCTGCGACTGTCAACGCTCTCACCTTGTCAACCGTCCTCGCTGCGCTGGCGGAGAGATGCGCGCCGTCGAACTTCTGTTTCAGATAGGTTGCCATAACCACACCGTCATCCACCGCGATCCCGAACAGCGCTAGAAACCCCACCCAGACGGCAACACTGAGATTGATCGGCTGTAGCTGAAACAGCTCGCGCATATTGACGCCCAGCAGACTGAAATTGCCAAACCACTCCTGACCGTAGAGCCAGATCATAACAAAACCGCCGGCCCAGGCAACCGCCACACCGCTGAACACGATCAGCGCCGTGGACACAGCGCGGAAGCGCAGATAGAGCAGCAGCAGAATCAACCCCAGAGACAGTGGGATCACCAGGGCCAGAGTCTGCGCCGCGCGCACCTGGTGCTCATAGCTGCCGGCAAAGCTGTAGCTGACACCGGAAGGCAAGGACAGCTCACCACTGTTGCTCAATTCCTCAAGATACTCGCGCACGGCTTCCACCACATCCACTTCCGCCCAGCCCGGCTGACCGCCAAAGGTAACGTAGGCGGTAAGAAAGGTGTTCTCCGTGCGGATCATTTGCGGGCCGCGCAAATAGCGGATTTCCGCCACCTGTTCCAGAGGAATCTGCGCACCATCGGGCGTGGCCACCAGAACCCGGGCCATCTGCTCCGGATCCTGACGACGCTCGCGCTGGTAGCGCACCCGCACAATATAGCGCTCGCGCCCTTCCAAGGTGCGGCTGACTTCGGCACCACCGATGGCCGCGTTGATATGCCGCTGCACATCCGCCACGCTCAGTCCGTAACGCGCAGCGGCCCGCCGATCCACATGAATCTCAAGCCAGGGTTTGCCCACCACCCGGTCGGCATTGACCGTGCCCGAGGACACACCGGGCGCACCGCGCACTGCCTCTTCCATTTGCAGCGCTGCTTCTTCCAGACTATCGAGATCCGGCGCCTGCACCTTGACGCCCATGGCAGCGCGCATGCCGGTCTGCAGCATGAGCTGTCGGGTCTCTATGGGTTGCAATTTGGGCGCCAGGGTACTGCCGGGCATGCGCGCCGCCTGAACGATTTCCCGCCAGATATCGTCGGGACCCTGGATATGGTCGCGCCACTGGCGGTAGGGTCGACCGCGGCGATCGGGTATCAGTTCGCCCTTGTCGTCACGCACAAATTCGCCAGCACGTCGGTCGTAGCGAAAATTGACGCGCCGGCCGCTACTGTCGCTGCGGAATTCGCTTTTGTAATTGACAACGGTCTCCAGCATGGACAGCGGCGCCGGGTCCAGGGGCGTCTCCGCCCGGCCCGCTTTGCCCACTACGGATTCCACCTCGGGAATGGCGGCGATGGCTCTGCCCTGCTCACTCATTACTTCCAGCACTTCGGTGATGGAGGCGTGGGGCATGGTGCTGGGCATCCACAGAAAACTGCCTTCGTCCAGTGCCGGCATAAATTCGCGCCCCAGCCCGGGAAAGGTGTGCGCTGCTGCTGACCAGGGGCGACTGCTGCGCACCGACTGCTCACTGATGCCCACCTTGGCCAGGGTATTGGGCACCGCAGAAAAGACCCGATCGAACCCCAGCCAGATGTTCAGCCCCAGAGCAATCAGCAACAACGGCAGACTCAAAAACAGTTTTTTGTGCGCCAGACACCAGCTCAGCATCGGCACATAAAAACGGATAAACACGATAAACAACCCGAGCACACCGCCAAACAGCAGCGCGATAAAAAGCAGGTTGCGCACACTGCCAGCCGCCGGTCCAAGTGGTTCCCAAACGCCGGTAAGCACGATCACCACCAGCGCCACCACCAGTATCACCGGCAACAGAGCCAGGCGGGCGCTAACCACTTCCGGCATGTGAGTAAAAATTTGTTCGCGCCAGAGCGGCAACATCGGATGATAGCGGCCGCGCCAACGCCACCAGGCAATGGCGGCGGGCAGCAACGAAACCAAGACCACCCACAACCAGCCGTTGTAGAGACCCAGTACAAACAGGCCGCCGGCCAAACCGGCCCACATCAGCGGCGTAACGCCGCTTGTCTGTGCGCGGCGCGGACGCAACAGCCAGTAGAGAACCACCGGTACCAGCGTCAGCGCCAGCAGTACCGACGCCAGCAACACAAAGGTCTTGGTGTAGGCCAGGGGCGCGAACAACTTGCCCTCGGCGCCGGTCATGACAAACACCGGCAAAAAACTGATAACCGTGGTAGCAATGGCGGTAACCACTGCCGAGGCCACCTCGCCGGTAGCACGTCTGAGATTTTCCAGATGGGGACGGTCGGGATGCAGCCGCTGTTGCTGCAGCGCATTTTCCGTAATGATGATGCCCATATCGACAATGGTGCCAATAGCAATGGCAATGCCCGCCAGGGCGACGATATTGGCTTCCACGCCGAACCCTTTCATTGCGATAAAGGCCATCAGCACCGCCATAGGCAGCATCAGCCCCACTGCCAGCGCGGCGCGCAGGTGCGCCAGCATCACCAGTATCACCACCAGCGTGACCAGCAACTGTTGCAGCAAGGCGTCGCTGAGGGTGCCCAGGGTTTCGTCGATCAGTTGCGTACGGTCGTAGAAAGGCACCACTGTCAACTGACTGATGCTCAACCACGGTGGTGCGTCGTCGGCGTTGGCGCGCAGCCACTGCCGCCACTGGCTTTGTGTCGCTTCGTCCCGGGCATAGTCAGGCAGCCCCTGACGACCGGCGAATGCCGCCACCTGGTCCGCGTCGGTTTTTTCCCAGTTCACCACAGCCCGGGACGGCAAAGCGCGGCTGACTTCGTCGATGCGCGCCTTGACGTTGGCGATGGCCTGGCGCGGATTGAAACCCTCACGCACGGTAACTACGCCACCCACGGCTTCCACGCCGCCCACGTCCAGGGCCCCTCGCCGCAGACCGGGACCCAGAATCACCCGCGCCACATCCTTGACCCGCACTGGTATCTGGTCCGGGCCGCTGCGCACCGGCGCCTGTTCGATATCCTCGATGGACTGCACCAGTCCCACGCCGCGCACCAGATATTCCACGCGGTTGATTTCCGTGGTGCCGGCGCCCACATCCAGATTGCTGTCCTGCACCGCCATCACCACCTGATCGAGAGTGACGCCGTGTACGCGCAACGCATCCGGATCCACTTCCACCTGATACTCTCGAGTGAAGCCGCCGATGGATGCCACCTCGGCAATGCCTTCCGCGGACAGCAAACCAAAACGCAGCATCCAGTCCTGCACGCTGCGCAGCTCATGCAGATCCCAGCCGCCTACGGGTTGACCATCCGGGGTGCGCCCTTCCAGGGTGTACCAGAAGATCTGCCCCAGCGCGGTGGCGTCCGGCCCCAGCGCCGGCTGCACACCGGCGGGCAGCGTGTCCGGTCCCAGGCTGCCGAGTTTTTCCAGCAGGCGCGTGCGGGACCAGTAAAACTCCACGTCCTCGTCAAAAATCACCGAGACACTGGCAAATCCGAACATGGACAGACTGCGCACATCGCGTACACCGGCCACACCCATCAGTGCCGAACTCAGGGCATAGGTCACCTGGTCTTCCACATCGCGGGGAGAGCGACCCGGCCATTCGGCAAAGACAATCTGCTGGTTTTCGCCCAGATTGGGAATGGCATCCACCGCCACCGGATCGCGCACCGCACCCAGCTCCCAGTCGAAGGGCGCCACTGCCAAACCCCAGCCGGCGAGCATCAACGCCAACAGGCACACCACCAGCCTTTCGCGCAAGCACAAGTCGATCAAACGATTCAACGCACCGGAACTGTCATTTACGCCCCTGCCATCACTCATGTCCACGCCATCATTCATGATAGCGGCCCTCCAACTGCTCCCGCATTTCACCGCAGCGCAACATGGCGTGACCAAAGTAAGGGTTGCTCAACAAGTTCTCGCTTTGCAGCCATTCGGCGCCGCTCTGTCCGGCGACTTCAGCCATGGGGCAGTAAGCGATGTGCCAGGTTCCCGGCGCCAGGCCCAATTTGGCCAGGGCGATGGCGGCCTGCGCGTGGTGATAAAAGTATTCGCCAGCGGCGGGCAGCGTGTCCACATGCGACAAATGTCCGGCGCCGGCCTGCAAAGCCTCGGCCTGTTCGCTCAGCGAATCTGGCCAGTCCAAGGCGCGAGCGCGGGACTGAAGCTGTTCTGTGGCACGACGCCAGTCGTCCAGACGATCGTCGGCCAGTGCCTGCTGTGCCTGATCGTAATACTCAAACAGCTCTGCCAGTTGCTCCGCCGGGGGATAATCAGCCGCGTCGGCATGGTTGTGATCAGAGTGATCGCTGTTGTTGCCGTGCTCATTGTGCTCGCCGTGGCCGTCGTGATCGTCGTGTTCACCGGGCCCGTGATCGTGCGCTGGCGCGCCATTGCCCTCGGGCGCCATCATGCTGGTCAGGCCGCGGATCTGCCGCTCGCTGTCCAGACGAAACGCCCCCTGACTGACAACCTGCTCGCCTTCCTGCAGCCCGTCCAAAACGGGGTAGTAGTCTCCGGCTCTGGGTCCCAGGGTTACTTCGCGCATGCTGAAATGCGCATCGTCGCCAGGCTCTCGCACATACACCAGTGCGCGTTCGCCGGTAAGCAGGGGCGCGCTGGCGGGTATTGCCAGTTGTGACTCGCCCGCAATCGACAAACGGCCGTTAACCAGCATGCCGGGTTTCAGACGACCCTTATCGTTGTTCAGTTCCACTCGCACCCGCGCGGTGCGACGCTGGCCATCCACCACCGGATCAACAAAGACGATATCGCCGTGAAAGGTTTCGCCGGGCATGGCCGACAGCTGCAAGTGCGCATGTTGTCCCACCTGCAGATGCGGCAGATCGGTTTCGTAAGCGTCGAGCAACGCCCAGACCCTGGACAGGTCCGCCAGGGCGTAGAGTGGTTGGCCGGTCTGCACATAGTCGCCCCGGGACACCAGACGCTCCAGTACAACGCCATCGGCACTGGCGCGCACGGGCAGATGTTCGCGTACTTCCCCTGCACTTTCGATACCGGCGATATCTTCGCGACTCAGGCCCAACAGTCGCAGTTTTTCCCGAGCCGCCAGCAGGCTGTCTCGCGCACCCAGGCGCGACGCCTGCAGAAGCTCCTCCTGGGACGCCAGCAGTTCCGGGCTGTAGATTTCCGCCACCACATCATTGCGTGCAATGCCGGCGCCCACATAACTGACGTGCAAGCTGTCGAGCCGACCGCCGATACGGGCAGCCAGGGTGTGGCGCCGGGTTTCGTCCACCTCGATACGGCCGGGCAGTGAAAGCTCCGCCGTCAAGGTGCGCCGCTGTGCCGGCTCGGTGACGACACCGGCCAGCGCCAGAGCCCGGGGACTCAAGCGCAAGGTCTCCCGATCCGCGCCCTCGTGCTCACTGTGGTTGTCTTCCACCGGCACCAGCGCCATGCCGCAAATGGGACAGCGGTCGTTCGGGTTTGTGGAGCGAACCTGGGGATGCATGGAGCAGGTGTACACTGTTTCACCCGTCAGCACCTGCCGATCCTGCTGCGATGTACCAGCGGGCAGATCGCCGTGGTGAGTGTCGTGGTTGTGGCTCTCGTGGTTGTGGTGATCCCGGTGCTGGGCCGACAACGACATGGGAACGGCTAAAAGAACCGCAGTCACCAACAGTTGCAGTTTGCTATTCATGACGATCACCCTCCTCCGGCTGGACAACCGAGCCGCCGGTCAATGTGTCGAGTTGCGCACGCCAGACGAGAATATCCGCCAGGGCGCGCTGATGATTGAGCTGAAAGGCCAGCCACTGACGCTGGCTGTCGATAAGGTCGGCAAAACTGACATCGCCGCTGCGGTAACCGGTGCGCGCGGCGTAGAGTGCCTGCTCCGCCCGACGGTTGAGCAGATCGCCGTAGAGCTTGTGATTGCGCTCCGCTTCCTCCCAGCGAAACAGTGCGCTGGTAAGACGGGCCTGAAGCTGCTCCTGCAGATCCCGATGGCGAGCCTGGGTGGCGCGATAGGCAGCGTCGGCACTCCGACGCTCGGCCCGATAGGTGCCGCGCCATACCGGCAGGTTAACGCCCAGCATCAGGCCGGTGTCACTGCCGCTCATGCCCTCATCACGCATATGCTCTATGCCCAGCATCAAGTCCGGCGTGCCGGCGCGACCCGCCAGTTCGCGCCCGGATTCGGCCGCTGCCAATTCATGCAACAGCGCCCTGAGTTCAGGGTTGCGCTCCTCCAGGTGAGCGCGCAGTATTTTCTCGTCGAATTCGGCGCGCCGATAAACAAGCGGTTGCAACGGGGGCAAGGACACCTGAGCCGGACGACCCAGGGCAACATTCAGTTGTTCGGAGGCGGCCTGACGCTGATTGCGCAGATTGGCCTTGTCATTGGCCAGGCTGTCGCGCGCGTTCTGCATGCGCAAAAGCTCCGCCTGGTTGGCAGCGCCGCTCTGGTAGCGTACCCGCACCACCTCTGTCAGTTGCGCAAGCAGTTCCAGTTGTTCGTGGAGAACGGCTTCCGCCGCCAGCACGTAGGCGTGATCGGCGTAGCGCGCCACGGCGGCTTCGGCAATTTCCAGGCGGCGTTGATCGCGCCTGGCGCGCGCCGCCTCCGCCCGGTGAGCGGCCTGCTCCCGCGCCAGACGACGCTTGCCGAACAAGGGAATGCGCTGTTCCAGCGCCAGTCGCTGGCGTGAACCGCTGACACCCAGGCTCAGTTGCGGGTCCATAAGCGCACCGGCAAGCACCGCTTCTGCCTCGGCAGCCTCCACCTCAGCATCGGCGGCCAGGAGTTCAGGATGGTGCTTCAGGGCGAGAGCCTTCAGCTCGTCGGGGCCGGCACCATCGGGCACGTGGAAGCGGGAAAGGACAACTGCCGGCTGGACACCCGCAATGCTTTCAGCATCCGGTAGTTCACCGGTAACCGGGGTTGTTGAGGTGCAGCCACCCAACCACAGGGCGGTAAACACGGGCAGAGCGTAACGAACAGATTTCATGGGCGTTTTCCTGAATGACAGACACACGGGCACTCGCGCAGCAGCGACGGCCCGGTATCAAATCAGGAAAACGGCTTTCAACAGATGTAATCGCGCCGGTGGCGGATGGGTATCGGGGGGGAGCGGCGCGCTGGACGCCACTGTAACGGCAGGTGCCGTCAGGGACTGCATCCAGTCCAGGGTGTAAAAAATCATCGCCGGTACGCTGGCACTGGTGGCCGATTCCGGCTCGGCGGCGCAGTTGACACAGTCGTGATCTACCGGCGTTGCTTCCGTCGCCCCGGCGTGGGCAGCGCCCTTGTCCCCATGACAGGGCGGCATGGCCTCCTGAGCGCCAACAGGTTCCCCGGCGTGATGGTGTGGAACCTCCAGCACCGCCGCCTGCAAGGGCATGGTACAGAGCAACAGGCACCAGGACACCACCAGAACACCCATTAGCGGGGCGCTCAGCAGGCGGTGTTGGCGTGTCAGGTTGCTCAGGATCATAGCTTGACGTTAGCAGAATGGCGCCTTAGGGGCAAGATTACACACCATTGGTTACACACAATTACATAGCCACATTCAGCTCGCCCGGGCCTAAAAATGGTATTGTAACGCCAGAGCATAACGACAAGGATACCTGCCACCATGTTCCAGACTCTGCCCCGCCGCTTTCAGCGCTGGCTTGCTCAAGGCTGGCTCACTTTCGCCGTCATATTGTTGGCAAGCCCGGCGCTGGGCTCCATGGCTGCCACCGCCATTCCCGAGCCACTGGAACCCTGGGTGGAGTGGGTGCTGCACAACCACCCGGAATACGGCTGCCCGCATTTGGCCACGGAGCCCGAGCGACACTGTATCTGGCCGGGAAGACTGCGCCTCGAGGTCTCGGATCAGGGCGTCGAATTCAGCCAAACTGTAACCCTGTACCGGGATGGTACCCTGCCATTGCCCGGAGAGCCGGAACACTGGCCGGAGAACCTGAGAGTCAATGGCGAGCCCGCTGTGTTGCTGGAGACTGGTAACGGCCTTCCCGTAACCCGCCTGCCTGCGGGGGAACATTTGGTGCAGGCCCATATCCGCTGGCAGACCAGACCCCGCCTGCTTCGTGTGCCGGAACAGACCGGGTTGATTGTTCTGCAGGTGGATGGACAGAACGTCAGTCCGGTCCGCCTGGAGGCATCCAGTCAGGTGGTGCTGGGCGATGAACCGCAGCCAATCGGCGAACCCCAGCGCCAGGACACTCTGAACCTGCGGGTGTACCGCCTGCTGCAGGACGGCCCCTATCAGCAGCTCACCACCCAGGTACATATGGATGTAAGCGGCGCCGAGCGGGAACTGTTGCTGGGCCAGATATTACCCCCCGGATTCCGCCCCCGGCATCTGGACTCCTCCCTGCCGGCCAGAGTCGAGCCGGATGGCCAGTTGCGTGTACAACTGCGGCCGGGGCGCTGGCTGGTCGAACTGCAAAGTTACTCCCTGGCGCACCGGGAGACGCTGGGATTCAGCCGCACCACGGATCACTGGCCAGACAACGAAATCTGGTCCCTGAGTACCGACCCCCAATACCGCACCGTGCAGGTGGCGGGCGGGGTTGCAGTGGACCCGTCGCAGACGTCACTGCCGCAACACTGGCACGGCTATCCTGCCTTTCGCCTGGCGCCACAGACGCCACTGACGCTGGAGGAGCCGCGCAAGGCACCCAGTGGGTTTGACCGGCACGATCTGAGGTTAAACCGGGAGCTCTGGCTCAGCTTTGATGGTTCCGGGTTTGTCGCCAGGGATCGGATACAGGGTCAGCTCAGCGGCTTTGCACGACTGGAAACCCGGGAGCCCTTTACATTGCGCAGCGCCACCAGCGCGTCCACGCCCCTGCTGGTGTCTTACCTGGAAGACCCGAATCGGCCGGGTATCGAAGTGCGCAGCGCCCGCGCGGATATCACGGCACTCAGTATCCTGCCCAGACGCTATTCACTGCCCGTCAGTGGCTGGCAGCAGGATTTTTCCCGTGTGAGTACACAACTGCATCTGCCACCCGGCTGGTCACTGCTCACCGCCGTTGGTACCGACCACGCCAGCGGCGCCTGGTTGAACAACTGGACGCTGTGGGGCATTTTTCTGGTGCTGCTGATCAGTCTGGTGGTTGGCCGTTGCGGCGGTTGGCCGCTGGGCCTGCTGACCCTGTTCACTCTGCTGTTGTTGTACCAGAGACCGGGTGCGCCGGTACTGCTATGGCTGAATCTGGCGGCGTGTCTGGTAATGTTCAAGCTGGTAACAGAGCGTTGGCTAAAGCCGGTGCGAATCTACACGCTGGCCAGCTTTGCAGTGTTGGCAGCTTTTCTCCTGCCGTTTGTTGCACAGCAGGCACGTCTGGGGCTCTATCCTCATTTGGAGCACCGCCATGTTCAGGAAGCCTCCAAGCGCGACGAGATACTCGAGGAGATCATGGTTACCAGCATGCGCAGCCCCCGAGCGGCTCTGGAACGGGCCTCCATGGCCGTGGGAGACATGATGGAGCCCCAGTATGCTCCCAGCCTAAGCGCAATACCCCTGACGACAGAGGTCGCCAGCCTGGATCACTACGGCGACGATCAACTGATCCAGTCGGGACCACCGAAACCCGACTGGTACTGGCACACCAGCCACCTGCACTGGGGACATGCCGTCGACGCCGAACGGACAACCCGGTTATTGCTGGTTCCTCCTTTGATCAATCGCCTCGGGTATTTCCTCGCTGCGCTGGCACCACTGCTGCTAGCTCTGCTGCTGTGGCGCAGTATGGCATTGCCCACCCCCACCCGCTGGCGTTCACCGCCAACCGGCAGCGCGGCAGTGCTGCTGGCCGTTCTGCTGTTTTTACCCGGCGAACAGGCGCAGGCACAGAGCACGCCGGCGCCGGAGTTGTTGCGGGAACTGGAAAAACGCCTGACGCAAATACCGGACTGCATACCCCGCTGCGCGGCCATCGAAAGCGTCAGCCTGCGCATTGAAAACGATTCGCTGACGATCAGAATGCGTATCCACGCTGCGGAACCGCTGGCCTTTCCGCTGCCTGTGCAGCCACAGCATTGGCAACCGGAACAGGTACTGCTGAACGGAGCTGCCGCGCCCGTTGCCCGCGACGGCAGCGGCCAGTTGGTGCTTCGAGTGCCCAGGGGCAGCCACCTGGTCGCCCTGAACGGTTCCCTGGCCGACGTGGCGCAGCTCGATCTGCCCTTTGGGCTGCCCATCCGCAACCTGCAAAGCGCCGTCGACGGCTGGCGCCTGTCCGGCGCTCCTCGCGGACGTATCACCAGTCAGGATTTGCGTCTGGAGCGCACCCGCGCCGACACGGACGACAGCGCCGAGGTTTCCTTCACCGCCGATGAGATGCCACCGTTTGTGCGGATTACGCGAACACTGAACATGGCCCACGAGTGGACGCTGGACACCCGGGTGCAGCGGCTGGCGCCACAGCGCGGCGCCATCAACCTGACAGTGCCCCTGTTGCCCGGCGAAGTACCCCTGTCCGGCGATGTTATCGAAGACAATGCCATGGCCGTGTCTCTCAGCCCCTCGGCCATGGAATACAGCTGGACATCCCATTTGTCGCCGCGCAACGAACTGATACTGCAAGCCCCCCAAGACGAAATTGTGCCCTGGCACGAAGTCTGGACCGTCAACGCCAGCCTGCCCTGGCACGTGCAAATCGCTGGCGATGCGCCGCTGCACTTCGGCGAAGGAGAGCACGCCAGTTGGCGTCCCGGACTCGGCGACCGCCTGACCTTGACCATTGCCCGGCCCGCTGCCACCAGTGGCGAGACGCTGACCATCAATCGTGCCTACCTGCATCAGGAACAAAACCCGCGCGGGCAAAACACCAGCCTGTCGCTGAACATCAAAACCTATCAGGGCGGCTACTACGATTTTACGCTCCCCGATAATGCCGAACTGACCGAACTGACAGTGCGCGGACAGCGCCAGCCGCTGCGCGACACCCGTGGCGAACTGCGCATTCCCATCACGCCGGGCGAACAGAGTATCGAACTGCGCTGGCGCACTGCCAAAGCAATGGGCGCTGTGGTTCGCACGCCCGCAATCGATCTGGGTCATCACGCGGGAAATATTTTTATCCGACAGGCGTTGCCGGACAACCGCCTGGTGCTGGCCACTGGCGGCCCACGAGTCGGCCCGGTGGTGTTGCTCTGGAGCGCGCTGCTGATCGTACTGCTGGCCGCCTACGGCTTGAATCGCACCGGCATGACACCCCTGAAAACCTGGGAGTGGGCACTGCTTGGTGTGGGCACGCTGGTGCTGAGCCTGTACCTTTTGCTATTGGTGGCGCTGTGCTTTATGGCGCTGTGGTGGCGCGGCCAATACCGTTCTGCCGAACACAGCCGCTTCTTCAATACATCCCAGGTGCTGCTGGTAATGCTGTCACTGCTGTCGCTCGCGGCAATGATCAGCATCATCCCCCTGGGCCTGACGACAGATGCCAATACCATAGTCACCGGCAACGCCTCGCGGGCGGATTTGTTGACCTGGTATGTCGACTACAGCCCGCAAACCATAGCCGCCACCTGGGTGTTCAGCCTGCCGGGCTGGGCCTACCGCGTCGCCATGCTGGGCTGGTCCCTGTGGTTGGCGTTTGCCCTTACCCGCTGGCTGCCCTGGGGTTGGCGTCAACTGCGCGCCAACGGTGGTTGGCGTAAGTGGCGCAGCAAATCTGGCAAACAAGGCGGCAACAATGAAGTTGACCCAACACCAGGCATTTAGTCACTTTGACTCCAACAGCGTATCCACCAACTGACTTCTCCACAAGCTGTGTTGGCTCATGAAATCGTTCGAGAATGTAAATGAGAACATCGGCAGCGGAAGCAACCGCTGCCGATGGGCAATACGCAGATATTGACAGTCGCTGCCCTTCTACCTATCATAGCCCCTTCAGCATCAGGAATGATCTGAACCTGCCGAATAAAACATTGACGTTCCTTTTTTCAGTTCCAGCGCTTCAGCCCTAAACTGCCAGCATCACGAAGCCACGCGAGACTACAGGCCAAGGCAATAATTAAGGAAGAACGTCGGACCGCCAACTATCAATGGAGCCTGCCTACCATGCGATTCAATACCACTATATTAGTTGCCATGCTACTGCTTGCGCTGAGTGCCTGCGGAGATGGCGGTAGTAGTAGCAGCAGTAGCAGTAGCAGTAGCAGTAGTAGCAGTAGCAGTAGCAGTAGCAGTAGCGGAGGCACGACGAATCAACCACCAAGCTTCAGTGCTTCACACTATGAATTCCACGCGGTAGAAGGCGTGATTGAGGGCTTTGAAGTTCCCGCCTCGGATCCAGATGGAGACACCCTGGTATTTTCTCTGGCCGGCGATCATGAAGAACTATTTGGGTTTGACGGAAGCACTAATACCCTGACGTTTCTCTCGGCTCCCAGCTATGTTCAGCTACCCGAGTCCGGCGAGACCAATACATACGAGCTCATCCTTACTGCCGATGACGGAGAATTCAGCGCAACCGCAACCATTCAAGTTATCGTCCTGCCCGACCTCCACATCGAGATTGTCTTTCCTCCAGATGGCTCCAATCTTGGAGGAGTGGACGAGCACACCGTGGTTGCAAAAATTGCCAACGACGGCAACCCTGATTTCGACTTATCTTTGTTACCACAACCTTCTGTCAACGGTTTTCCCCTGGCGCCCTTGGACGAGTCCGACATGCTTTGGTCTGCAACGATCCCAACAACTGATTCGGGTCAGATCAGACTCTTAGTCGAGATAGACGAAAACGTTCAGCTTGACGACAATGTTACCATCACAAATCTCACACCCATCGTCTCTCCGTCAATAATAGTGCCCGACGAAACGCGCAACCGACTTCTGATCTATGATTCTGAATCCATGAAAGTCTTAGAGATATCTCTTGATGGAAGCAGCTCAAGACCCATGACTGCACTGAATGATTTTGTCGACGAGCATCTTTCCTATATGTATGCAGTCGCCTTGGACATCAAAAACGATCAACTGATTGCGATTGGCCACCTTTCCGACCCATTCGTTTTCTTTGGAGAGACAGTAATTTTCGCACAAGACCTCAACACCCACGCCATATCCATTATTTCAGGCGACGGAGTTGGCTCGGGCTTCCCAATTGGACTTAACGCCTGGGGTCTTACCATACATAATGACATGGCAATTGTAACCGAAGGCAACAACAGCCAATTGACACAAGTGGAATTGAGCACTGGAAACCGCTCGATAGTCTCATCACCCCTGGTTGGATCAGGGCCGAACATGAACTTTCCAAGACGCGTTACCGTGAACCCAGAATCCAACACCGCCTATGTTATGGATGAGCACCCCTTCAAGATTATGTCAGTTAATTTGACAAACGGCAATCGCGCCATTGTCTCAGACAGCGGCAGTCACGGAGTCGAACTTTTTATGCCTCATGAAATCCTCTACGACATCGTAAGCAACCGGCTTCTCATATCAGACTCGAGTCATGGCGCGGCAGTGTCCGTGGACACAGCAACCGGAGAAAGGCAATTTTTATCTGACAATTTCCCTATGATTACCGGCATAGGTATTACATCAGGGGGAGAAATGTATCTTGGCGCAGACCGGGACAACGCAATTGTGGGGCCTGACGGCAGCTTTCTTATCAGTACAGCAACAGGGTCTGGGTCCCCTCCACTTGAAAGCTCCGACAGCCTGGCATTCTCTCGCAAGACCAACGAAATATTTATACCAAGCGCTTCCGCAATATTTAGAGTGGATCCCAATGCAGCTCACATTGGCGAATTCCTATGCGATCGGCACTGCGGAGACTTGACAGTACAACAACTGAGCACATCAGCCGTAAGTCCAGACGGTTCCTTCCTGTACGTTATTGATATCGAAGAAAACGGCAATGCATTGATTTCGTTTAATATCGACAGTGCCGAAGGCACCATAGTATCCGGCCGAGGAATGGGTAGCGGACCAGAAATGATGAACCCGGTTGACCTTGCGCTAACCAATGACGGAGCTCTGGCCTACCTTCTCAACGCCCCAAATTACTTGAACAACTCGTCTCCCGTTGAGATTGTCGCAGTAAACCTGACAACCGGAGATAGAAGCTTTGTATCTAATAGCGATACAGGCACCGGCGTATCGCCTAATTCACCTATCAGGATAAGCATCCTGCCTTCGGGCAAACTGATAGTCGCCGACGAAGATAGCTCAGGCGCTATAAGGCTGATAGAAATTGATCCCGACACTCTGGATCGGCAACTGTTGCTTTCCAGTGCTGAAGCAGCGAATCTGGGCATTGCTAACATTTCAGACATGCGGACTTTTTCGGAGACAGAAATTGTGCTGCTGGACCCGACAGAAAAGTCGCTTTCATTGCTAAACATTACAACGCTGGAACACCGGGAAATTTCCGGACCAACAACCGGCGATGGTCTCCTGTGGTTTTACCCTCGTGGATTTACCTACGATGATGACAGTAAGCGTTTTTACATCTTAGATCCCAAAATCAAAGGCTTGTACGCGGTAGACTACCTTACCGGCGCCCGCAGTATAGTTATTGCAACTAACTAGCGTTGAACCGGGGAGCTTCTGAATAATTTCTTGCACGCTCAAGAATTTATTCAGAACTCCCCTAAAAGTTCTAGGGCGCCACAAAATGATAGCTGTGAACTTTTTCAGTGTTGAATTCAACCAGATGAGCCTCGGCCAAAGCAGGTTGAGCCGGTGAAGCCCGTTCGCTTATCAACGGCGTCTTGATCTCCGGCACCCGGTAGAAACGGTTGGGGTTGGGCGTGCCCTGGATCACCGGAGTAACCTCAAATCCACCGACGGGCACCAGCGCACTGTGCAGCCGCAAACGGGCATTGCCACCAATGCGGGAGTGGATAGTCAGGCTGGTTACCTTGTGATTTTCCCAACGCATATCAATCACAAAGCCACCGCGTGCGACCAAGCCCCTGACCTCCCCGTTCGGCCAGGCGTCGGGCAGTGCCGGCAGCAAATGGATGGCTTCATCGTGGCTTTGCACCAGCATCTCGGCGATGCCGGCGGTAACGCCAAAGTTTCCGTCGATCTGAAAGGGAGGGTGAGCGTCCAGCAGGTTGGCGTAAGTGCCGCCGGCTTCCGTGACCGAGTCTTCGGTAACCAGTGAAATCTGGTTCTGGAGCAGACTGAAGGCCCGGTTGCCATCGAGCAGGCGCGCCCAGAGGTTTATCTTCCAGCCCATGGACCATCCGGTGGACTCGTCGCCCCGGTGTTCCATGGATACTCTGGAGGCGCTGAACAGTTCCGGGGTCCGATAGGGTGATATCTGGTTGCCGGGGTGCAGGCCGTACAGATGCGATACGTGGCGGTGCTTGTCGTCCGGGCTATCCCAGTCGTGCATCCACTCCTGCAACTGGCCATACTGACCGATCTGCATGGGCGGCAGTTCTTCCCGCTTTGCTTTCAGTTCCTGCACCAGGTCGTGATCCTTGTCGAACAATTCCGCCGCGTCGATAACCAGGGAAAACAGATCGAATACCAGTTGATTGTCGATGGTGGTGCCCGCCGCGATGGAGGCGTTTTCCTCCCGGTCGTGGCTGTAGTCGTTTTCCGGCGAGTTTGAGGGTACCACTACCAACCAGCCAGTTTCGGGCTCGCGCTTGAGACTGTCGGCGAAGAAGCGCGCCGCGCCGCGCAGAATGGGATAGTGCTCGCGCAGGAAATTGTCATCGCCGGTAAACTGGTGGCGGTAGCCGATATGCTGGCTGAGCCAGGCA
Organism: Marinimicrobium sp.; assembly: GCA_050486405.1. Classification (GTDB taxonomy): domain Bacteria; phylum Pseudomonadota; class Gammaproteobacteria; order Pseudomonadales; family Cellvibrionaceae; genus JBJHDF01. The sequence goes on from JBJHDF010000009.1 coordinate 62,482, forward strand.
CCACCGCCCTGCCACTGCCCCCAGAAGGGCGGGTCCACCTGGCCGGTAATGCGCCAGATATCGGTGTTGTGGTGCATCATCCAGCCCCCGGCGTTGTACAGGGTTCCGGCGCTCTCCTGCCCGGCTTCCGACAGGTCTTCGAGCATGGCGAACAGCGGGTCGTGCAGTTCGGACAGGTTGGTCAACTCCGCCGGCCAGTAATTCATGGGGGCGTTGATGTTGACCGTGTATTTGCTGTCCCAGGGCGGGGTGGTATGACGGTTCCAGATGCCTTGCAGGTTGGCGGGTTGCGTGCCCGGCTGGGAACTGCTGATCAGCAGGTAGCGACCAAACTGAAAGTAGAGCGCCGCCATTTCCGGATCGTCGTGTTGTGAAAACTTTTCGACCCTTTCGTTGGTGGGCAACTTTGCTGCGGGAGACGTGCCCAGATCCAGGGATACCCTGTCGAACTGGGACCTGTAGGCGTCAATATGTGCCTGACGCAGTGAGTCAAAATCCTGAGACAGCGCGTCCGCCAGGTGAGTGCGCGCCCTGGCCTCGGCGTTGCCGCTGACGTCGCGATAGTTGTTGAAATTGGTGGCGATTGCGATATACAGGGTCACCGCATTGGCATCGCGAATACCCAGGCTCTGCGCGTTGCGCTCCAGGTGACCGCCGTCGAGTACCGGGTGAATCAGCACCGTGTACTCGATTTCACCCGCCTGCCCCTCGTGATCCCCGCCCCGCCCATCGATCTGCAGATGGTCTTCGTGCACAGTGACCTGGTGCCGCATGGGGCTGGTAAAACTCAATCCGGTTGTCAGGCTGTTGGCGCTGCTGGCTGACAGGTGCACCAGCATGACGTTTTCGGTCAGGGATGAAAAAGTTTCACGCCTGAAGACGGTGTCCCCCAACCGATAGCTCACACTCGCAAGTGCGCGACCGATATCCAGATCGCGACGGTAGTCGGTGACCTGCTCGTGGCCGGGAAACTCCAGCCAGAGACTGCCCGCCGTCTGATAGGGCATGCCGTTATTGGTGGCCGAGAGCAGGTGCTCATCGGCCATGGCCTGAGCCTCAAGATGCCGACCTTCAAAAATCAGCTGGGTGACCTTCTCTATGTAGGGAGCGATAGCGGGGTTGACGTTGTTGTTGGGCCCGCCTGCCCAGATGGTGTCTTCATTGAGCTGCAATTCTTCCCGCGCGGTGCCGCCAAAAATCATGGCTCCCAGACGACCGTTGCCCACCGGCAGAGCCTCATTCCAGTTGCTGGCGGGCGCGTCGTACCAGAGCGTCAGAGGGTCGTGGGCTTCGGGGGCAGGACGATCGGAGGCAAGCCAGGCGCACCCGACGAGGATACTGGCTACGGCCAAGTTCGCAGCTATTTGAATCAGGGGTTGCCGCACAGAGCACCTCGCTTTTTATGAGTAAAATAATATTCGCCTGTTGTACAGGGTCGCTGGAGCCCCGTCAACCGCCCCGACAAGCTGGCCAACCCACAAGGCTTGACCTTCCAGTCATGGTAAGGTTTAAGCTGTAGCCACACAACCATCGGGAGAACTTCGGGAGAAACAGCCATGAGCGGAAAAACAGCCATGAGCGGAAAAACAGCCATGAGCGGCCGCCATCTATCCGCCCCGTACAATATAGGCCAGGCAGCCCGCCAATCCGGGGTCAGCGCCAAGATGATCCGGCACTACGAGTCCATTGGTCTGCTGCCTCCTGCACCGCGCACCGGGGGCAACTACCGGCTCTACCGGCAGCAGGACGTACACCTGTTGCGTTTTATCCGCCACGCCCGGGAGTTGGGTTTCACCATGGAGCAGGTCCGGCGACTGGCGGACCTGTGGCAGAACGACCAGCGCCAGAGCGCTGACGTAAAACGGCTGACTCGCGAGCATATCGCCACCATAGACCAACAGATTCACAAGCTGCAAGCCATGCGCGACAGCCTGGAAACACTGGCAAAGCAATGCCGTGGCGACCGCCGCCCGGATTGCCCTATTCTGGACAAACTGGAGGAGCCCGATCATGACTGAACGCAAACGATACCTGGTCACCGTGCCCGGCATGGGCAGCGATCACTGCGCCGGCATAGTGCGCGGCAGCCTGCAGCGCCTGGAGGGCATCGAGCATATCGACACCAATATCGCCAGTCACCGGGTCACGGTATCGGTGGGTGACAGCGGCCCCGATGCGGCGCTGTTGCGCCGGACCGTGGAAAACGCCGGCTACGATGTGGCCCGGGTCGCGGAGGACGATGACAGCGACGCCGATGCGCAGATTGAGGAGGATTACCTCAAGCAGGCGCGGCAGCGGCTCTGGTTTGCCGCGATTCCCACCACCCTGATCATGATCCTGATGATGCCGCACATGTTCTGGCAGCCGATTCCCGGCTATCTGGCCATTGTCTCTCTACTGGCGTTTCCGGTGGTGTTTCTGCGCGGCGGCTGGGCCACCCACAAGGCGTCCTGGCGCTCGCTCACCAACCGCACCTTCAATATGGATGTGCTGATTTCCCTGGGCAGCCTGCCGCCGTTTTTTATCGGGCTGGTGGGCTTCGTCTATCCCATGACGTCCTTCGTGGAAATGGCGGCCACCATCATGACCTTCCACCTGGTCGGCCGCTACCTGGAGACCCGGGCCAAGGGCCGCGCCTCCCAGGCCATTCGCCGTCTGCTGACCCTGGGCGCCAGGACCGCCCGGGTCGAGCGCGACGGAGCGGAAACCGAAGTGCCGGTGAAGGAACTGCAGGTGGGCGACATCATGGTGGTGCGCCCCGGCGACAAGATTCCCACCGACGGTGAAGTCACCGAGGGCGAATCCCATCTGGACGAATCCCTGGCCACCGGCGAGTCCATTCCCGTTTATAAAAGCAGCGGCGACAAGGTGATCGGCGCCACCATCAACAAGGAGGGCCGGCTCAAAGTCCGCGCCACCCGGGTCGGCGGCGATACCTTTCTGTCGCAGGTGATCAAGCTGGTGGAGTCGGCCCAGAGCTCACGCATTCCCATTCAGGAATTCGCCGACCGCATGACCGGCCGCTTTGTCCCGGTGGTGATTCTGATCGCCCTGGGCAGCCTGCTCGCCTGGCTGCTGGCCGGCGAGGCCCTGCGCCCGATTCTGTACTGGGGCGACAGCTTTCTGCCCTGGGTCAACCCGGAGGCAACGACACCCATTCTGGCGCTGCTGGCCGCCGTGGCGGTGCTGGTCATCGCCTGCCCCTGCGCCCTGGGCCTGGCCACACCCACGGCGCTGATGGTGGGTTCCGGGCTGGGCGCCGAGCGCGGCATCCTGATCCGCTCCGGCGAGGCCATTCAGACCTTCAAGGACATCAAGGTGGTGGTGCTGGACAAAACCGGCACCATTACCAGGGGCGAACCGCAATTGACCGAAGTGACCGCCGCCGAGGGCGTCGCTGAACAGCGCCTGTTGCACCTGGCGGCCAGCGTGGAAAACGCCTCGGAACACCCCATCGCCCGTGCCATAGTCGAGGGCGCTCGCGAGCGGGGTGTGCAACCGGCCGATGTCAGCGACTTTCGCTCCACCGGTGCCCGGGGAGTGTCCGGCACGGTGGACGGCAGCCACGTGCTGATCGGCAACCACAAGTTGTTGCAAGAACACGGGGTCGGCGGCCTGGAGGCACTGGATGAACCCCTGCGGGCACTGGAAGCCAGGGGCCGCACCGCCGTTCTGGTGGCCGCCGATGGCGCTGCACTGGGCATCCTCGCCGTGGCCGACAGCATCAAGGCGTCATCGGGCCAGGCCATCGCCGACCTACACGCTCTGGGTTTGCGGGTGGTCATGCTCACCGGTGATAATAGACGGGCGGCCCAGGCGGTAGCAGACGAAGTGGGCATCGATGAGGTGCAGGCGGAAGTGCTGCCCGAGGGCAAGGTGGACGCCATACGCCAGTTGCAGGAGCGTTTCGGTCCGCACGTGGCCATGGTGGGCGACGGCATCAACGACGCCCCGGCACTGAAACAGGCCAATGTCGGCATCGCCATAGGCGCCGGCGCCGATGTGGCCATCGAGGCGGCGGATGTGACCCTGGTGCGCGGCGAACTCACCGGTGTGGTGGACGCCATGCGACTGTCCCGCGCCACCTTTCGCAAGATTGTGCACAACCTGCTGTGGGCCAGCGGTTACAATGTGGCCGCCATTCCCATTGCCGCCATGGGTCTGCTGCATCCCATGATCGGGGTGATTGCCATGACCGCCAGTTCACTGTCGGTGATCGGCAATTCACTGTTGCTGAAGCGTTCACTGAAATAAGAATCTGCGCATGAATGATGTCAACCGGCTGCTGGCCGTGAATATGGGAATCGATACCCACGAAGAGCCGGTGGTCTATATGCGCAGCGACTGCGATATCTGCCGCTCCGAAGGGTTTTCCGCCAATGCCCGGGTGCAGGTGCGCAGTGCCGACAAAAGCATTATCGCCACCCTGAACATTGTGACCGCCGATACCCTGGCGCCGGACACCATGGGCTGCTCCCTGAGTGCCTGGCGCTACCTGGGTCTGCACGATGAGCAGACCGTGACCGTGCAGCACGCGCCGGTGGTGCGCTCGCTCAGCACCCTGCGCAAAAAGGTGCACGGTCACGAGCTCAGCGAAGCGGAAATCGCCGCCGTGATTGGCGATATTGCCCGGCGCCTGTATTCGGATATCGAGATTGCCAGCTTTCTTACCGCCTGCGCCGGTAATCGCCTGAATCTGGCGGAAATTACCGGTCTGACCAAGGCCATGATCGACATCGGCAACCGGCTGCAGTGGCCGGACTATCCGCGGGTGTTCGACAAGCACTGCGTCGGCGGCCTGCCGGGCAACCGCACCACACCCATCGTTATCGCCGTCGGCAGCGCCGCCGGACTGATCATGCCGAAAACCTCGTCGCGGGCCATCACCTCTCCGGCCGGCACCGCCGACACCATGGAGGTGCTGACCCGGGTGGACATGAATCTGGAGGAGATGCAGCAGGTGGTGCGCAGCACCGGCGCCTGTCTGGCCTGGGGCGGCCGGGTGAAGCTCAGCCCCACGGACGATCTGCTGATCCGTATCGAAAAGGCGCTGGATCTGGACGGCGAAGGCCAACTGATTGCCTCGGTGCTGTCGAAAAAAATCGCCGCCGGCTCCACGGATATCCTGATCGATATTCCCGTGGGCCCCACCGCCAAGGTACGCAACCAGAAGCAGGCGCAACGCCTGTCCGGGCTGTTTACCGGCGTGGCAAAGGCGCTGGGCGTACAGGTACACTGCGTGATCACCGACGGCAGCCAGGCCGTCGGGCGCGGCATAGGCCCGGCAGAAGAAGCCAGGGATGTGTTGGCGGTGTTGCGCAACGACGAAGACGCGCCTCAGGATCTGAAGGAGCGCGCACTTTTTTTGTCGGCACAACTGCTGTCCATGGCCTCCGGCGAAGACCTGCAACTCTCGGCCACCAAAGCCCAGGTCATACTGCATTCGGGCAAGGCTCTGGAGCAGTTCGAACGCATCTGTCAGGCCCAGGGCGTGCGCAAGGAGATTCCCGACGCACCTCATAGCGAAGAACTTACCGCCAGCAGCGCAGGACATTTGCTGAGTATGGACAACCGCCGCCTGGCGCAACTGGCCAAGCTTGCCGGTGCGCCCTCTTCCCCGGTGTCGGGTCTGCGCCTGCAGGTGCGCGTGGGCGATACTGTCCGGCAGGGGCAAACACTGGCCCGGCTGTTTGCCGCCACCTCCGGGGAACTGGCCTACGCCCGGGCGTTCTACCATGACAATCGCGATCTGTTCAATATCGGAGACTGACCGTGAAGCCACTGCTGTTCACCCTGGAGCCCGACCTGCCCCTGCAGGCTCCCCTGCTGGCGCAACTGAACGCCGAGGCCGGCGAGCTGGAAAGCCGCCGCTTTCCCGACGGCGAAACCTATCAGCGTATTCACAATGACGTGACGGGCCGGCACTGCCTCCTGCTGGCCGACCTGTCCAACCCGGACGGCCGCTTTCTGCCCCTGGTGTTTCTGGCAGCCACCCTCAGGGAAATGGGCGCCGCTTCCGTGGGACTACTGGCGCCCTACCTGTGCTATATGCGTCAGGACACCCGCTTTCACCCCGGCGAGGTGGTCACCTCGCGCATATTCGCCCGACTGATTTCCGCCGAACTGGACTGGCTGGTCACTGTTGATCCGCACCTGCACCGCTACAACAGTCTCGATGAGATCTACAGCATTCCCTCGGTCACCGTGGCCGGCGCCCCGGCCCTGGCGCAATGGCTGTCCGGGCAAGAGGAAGAGTTGCTACTGGTGGGGCCGGACATCGAAAGCGAACAATGGGTATCCGCCATTGCCGAACAGATTCAGCAGCCGTTTGTGGTAGGCCGCAAGGAAAGACGCGGCGACCGGGATGTGACCGTTACCCTGCCGGATATCACACCCTACCGCGGCCGCACCGCCGTGATCATCGACGATGTGATCGCCAGCGGTCACACCATTCTCGACACTCTGAAAGCACTGCAACAGGCCGGTGCCGAAACCGTGGACTGCGTGTCGGTGCACGGCATTTTTGCCGACGGCGTCGACGGGCGTTTGCGCCAGCAGGGCATCCGTCGGCTGGTCACCGGTAATTCCATTCCCCACCCGTCCAATGGCGTGGATCTGAGCCCGTTGCTGCGCGAACCCATTGCCACCATGATCAAGCAACAGGAGCGATCCCGATGAAACTCTTTTCCGGCCGTATTCAGACTCTGCGTATTTTTCTTTTCTCCATGACCTGCCTGCTGTTATCGGCCGCTCCGGTATCGGCACACACCGTGCTCAGCGATTCAGTACCCGCCGACAATCAATCACTCACCACAAGCCCCGATGCCCTGCGTTTGACCTTTGCCGACCCTGTGCGGCTGATGCGGATCGAATTGAAAGATGGCGACGGCCGCGATATTGCCCTGGGTTTTCGTCCCGCCGGCGAACCGGATACCGGACACGAACACGCCCTGCCCAAGCCCCTTGCCCCCGGCGACTACACCCTGAACTGGCGCGCCCTGGCCAGCGACGGGCACGCCATGACCGGCTCCATTCGTTTCACCATCGAGAGCGCTGACGACTGATGGCAATCGACGGCTGGGAAATCGCCAGCCTGGCGAGCAAGCTGTTACTCTACCTGGGCACGGCCGGCGCCGTTGGCGGCGTCTTTTCCCTGCTGTTGTTGCACCGTCACCATCGCAGTCTGGCGGCTATTTCGCGCTACACTTACAGTGCCTGTGTTCTGGGCACTGTCGCAGTCATCAGTGGCTTTTTTATTCAGGTAGGCAGCTTTTCCGGGCGCGGTCTGGCGGGAATGTTCGACGCGGATATCATCGGCATACTCAGGCAGACTCCGGTCGCCAGTATGACGCTGTGGCGCCTGTTGGCATTCGTTCTTTTAATTGTTGGCGCGACGGGTTTGTTCGCCGGCAACAAGCCTCTGCGCTGGTTGGCCCGAGCTATCGCTGCAGCCGGCGCCGTGCTACTGTGTACATCGTTCGGGCAGATCGGCCACCTGAGCGACGCGGGAATTCCCGGTCAGGCGCCCGCCACTCTGCACACTCTTGCCATGGCCCTGTGGATGGGTTCACTCTTTCCGCTCTGGCACATCAGTCGCGGCACGGATCTGGCCGCCATCCGGCACAGTATGATCCGCTTCGGCCAGTGGGCAGCAGGCATAGTGGCAGTGCTGATACTCTGTGGCGCCACCATGATTTACCTGCTGCTCGACCATCCGGACCAACTGCTCACCAGCGTCTACGGCCGCGGCTTGCTGCTGAAACTGATGATGGTGTGCGCACTGCTGCTGTTGGCAGCGGGCAACAAGTGGTGGCTGGTGCCGGGGCTGCCGAGAACGCAAAAATCCCTGACCAGAAGCATTCAAGTGGAAATGGTACTGGGCTCGACGATACTGCTCGTTACGGCGTCAATAACCACGTTGACCGGACCTTAATCAGAATTCTCTGCCATTCAGTGGGACACAGCCAATCCGTAGCCGTGGCGGGACTCCAACTCATCGGGGGTCACTTCCACCTCGTAGTTGCCCGCCCCGGGGTTCGCCGGCATCTGGCCCTGGGCCAATGCCCGCAGCAGGGGCAGAGGGTCGTGACGGAAAGAAACCACTCGAGCCTCGCCATCCAGCAGTGTATCCAGCGTGGCCTTCTCGAAGGCGAGCACCTCGCCGAGGTATGGAACAGTGGGAAGCGCCTCCTCGAGGCTGCGGGCAAAGGCGCGCGCCTCGTCCACCGCAAAGGGTTCCGGTGGCCATCGTCTCGCGTGATTAGCCAGCAGATCTCGAAATTCCTGCTTGCCCAGGGTAAGAAACAGCAGCGTGGATGTCAGTTGCAGATTCTGCACCACCATGGCAGCGCGAAACTCGTCCACCAGCGACGACACTATGGCCACGCCGGGATCAGCACTTACCCGCGTGGTTCTCGCGCTCGCAGCGCCCGACTGCCGGATGCTGCCAACCAGGTCCCGCTCCCACTGCGCCGGAGATTCCTTCGACACTGAACCGGGTTCAGTTTTGAACTCCGTCAATATCGGCGGCTTGCGCTCTGGGCGGCGCGAAACGCCCTTGCGGGTTTCTGACCAGAGTTTATTCAGTTTCTCCAGTTGTTCGATAACGCCGGGAATACCTAGCGCGGGCACATTGACCGGGAATATTTCAAAGATCACTGCACCCAGTGCGGGTAGATCAGGCAACAGTTCCCTGGCCAGCGCCCAAAGAGGCTCGGGCACGCCTCCAACATGCGAATCCAGCCAGTAGCCATCGCGCTCGGACCCACCTGCCATGTGCACTTCCCACACCCGCTCCAGCGGCAGTTGGGACAGAAAGCCTTCCACCGACTGGCGACCGTTGCGCTGGTTGGTCCAGATGTTGTGCAGATCCAGAAGAATGCCGCAGTCTGCACGCTCCGCCACGGCGGCGACAAAGGCCCCGTCTTCCATTTCACCCGGTATCGGTTGCAGATAGTTGACACCGGTTTCTATAGCCAGCGGGTATCCCACCGCCTCGGCAAGCGCTCTGATGGAGTTCGCGGCCTCCTCAACACCGGCGGCGGACTGCAATGGCGGTAACATAAAGCCGGCAAATTCGGTGGCGCCGCCGTCGGTTGCCACACGGTTAAAACTCAAATGCTCACTGACCCATGGCGCCTGCACCGCACGCGCGGTTTCGGCGAAGTAACGGGCCTGTGTTCTGTCGGGCCGCAAGGAGCCGCCCACGGGATTGTTCACGCCGTGCAGCAATATGGGAACACCGAACCCTCTGATGCGCTCGACGGTTTGCCAGTCCACCCGGTAGCCACCTCCGGACTGCGGCACCCAGAGTGTTTGCGGCTCCAGTTCAAGTACGCCCAGCAGTTCCGGACACTGCTGGATCACCGGCTCCAGCGCGGTACTGTAGGAAAACCCGACGCCCAAGGCGTCGGGTTTTTGAGCAAAGGCTTTCACGCGTCAAAACTGTTGCCTGGGCACGGCCTGAAAATTGTCGTTGATGATGAAGTCCTGCTGTAATTCAAACAGACAGTTGGCGCCGGACAAACACTGGGGGCAACCCAGCCGCTCGGCGAGGCTTGCCAGACTTTTTTGAAATGAGCCCAGATCATAGGCCGCCCTGGCGGGAATGCTGACACGCACGACGGGCTGGAAAGGCATGGGGATAGGATTACCGTCTTTTTGCTTGATATTCATAACGTCGACTCCTTGTATGTTCACATTGCGTTCACATGGCGAAAAGACCGCCGCGCCCTGACAGTAACAGGGGTCCAGTAACGGTGAGGAGTGAGTGCTGTATTGATGAAAAGCACACAATCCCTGTGCCCCCGATCACTGACGGTACGGGGTCTGACTGAGCCGGCAACAACCGACCGGCATCCAGTCTACTGCAGCGGCAAGCAGAGTCAACGGCAGTAAAAAGCTTTCGGCGCCAATATTTTTCAACCTTGACGAAATACTCTTTCAATCAACCGACTGCCCCGCCCCAGCGGGTCTTCGCGAATCAAGCGCTCTTCCACGGACAGCCGGTGAAACAGGCCATTCAGACTCTGCTGCAGGACATGCTCCTCTAAGTCCAAATCCGGTTTGTTGCTCAGCGGCAGTTGCTCGTAGGCGGTGAGAAAACTGCGGTATTCGTTGTAGAAACCCAATTGTTGCAAGTGGTGCTGCACGATGGGTAGATAACGCCGCCGCAGTACAGTTTCGGTATTTTGCCGAAAGTAGTCGGTAGCGGCGGTATCGTGGCCGCGCACAATCCCCAGAGCATCGGCCACGGTCATCTCGCGCACGGTATCAACAAACACAGTACGCGCCTCGGCGGCGGCCTGTTCGGCTGCCTGGTTCATCAAAGAGTCCACCCGATCGAGCTGCCCACCCAACCCCACCTGACGCAGGCGCCGCGTCACCGGTTGCAGATCCTCCGGCAGTTCGATCCTGTAGAGATCGCTCTGGCTGTAACCCCCGGTGCGGGACAGCAACTCAGCCGCCCGGGTACTGCCCAGCTCCAGCGCCTGCTTGATGGCCTGCACCCGATCGGCCTGGGTAGGCTGGCTGACGGTGTCGGCAATCTGCGGCAGGCTGGCGGTACAGGCGGCCAGAAACAGGCTGGCGGCAAGAATGGCGAAGGCGGTTTTCATGGTGGCTCCCTATGCAGTTGTTCCAGGCAGTATAACCGATGACCGATGGTACCCTGTGCCTTAAAAGCAGAGACTTTAGGTGGAAAAGTGCTACAGCTTTGCCAAAAAATAACAATCATGTTGCCCTCGTTGTTGAAAGTGCCGATCAGCGCCCCGGTGATCCGGGCGGTACCGGCCACATTCACCTCCACCGTGCCGCCGCTGGTCAGGGAGCTGACCACGGTCTCGCGGGTGGTGCTTGAGCCGCTGCCTTGGTTAAAGCCCACATTGGCGCTGCTGACGCCGCCCACGTCCTGCAAGCCCTGCCGATTGCTGCTTTCGCCCTCTTCCCGCTCCCGCCCGGCATCGCCAAAGCCGATACCCGCATTGAAACCCACACTGCTGTCCTGGCTGCGGTGACGATCCTGCACCGATTCCAGGTTCAGGTCGCCACCGATGTCGGTGAACAGGTGCTCATTGGCGTGCGCATTGCCGCCCCGGATATTGGCGTCCCCGGTGGTGATCAACTGGATGTTGTTGGCGTTCAGGGTGCTGTTGGTGTGGGTGGTGCCGCTGCTGGTGGCCTGGCTGCGGCTGAAATCGGCGTTGACGTTCAGGCCGCCGGCGGCGCCATAGACGGTCATCTGGGCGGTGACATGGCCCCGTTCGGTGTGGTTGCTGGACGAGTAGGTGTCCTGGCTGGCCAGGATATCCAGTTGCCCCGTATCGATGCTGATAAAGTCGTCGGCGTTCAGGTGGCTGCCCTGGATGGTGGTGGTGGTGCCGTCCTGCACGTGGTTGCCATCGGCCCGCCAGCCGGTCTGCATAACGATGCCCGCCCCGTCCAGGTGGGAGGCCACCGAGGTGGTTTCATGAACGCTGGTTTGGCTCTGCTCGGCGTCGATATCCAGTTGCAGCCCGGCGTTAAAACCGTAGGTGCCGGTGCTCTGGGCGGCGGCGGCCGTCTGCTGGATCAGGGAGGTGGTGCCCCCGCTGACTTTCACCAGGGCGCCACAGGACAGCAACTCCGACTCGTTTACGCTGGACAGGTACAGCCGCGGTACCAAGACACGGCCGTCAAGGGAAGTGAGGGAAGAGGCGTCAAAAGCGGGGAAAGGACCTGGATTGTTGACGGCAAGGCGCGACGCCGAATGCAACCGGCGAACCGGAAGGGGATACTGGTGATCCAACTCCTGTGATCGGAGCAAACAGGCACCGGGCGAGCGGGGCATGGCGTGGCCTTGTTATTTTTGGGGGGTCCTTTGTGGTATAGTAATCAATACCATACGTCGGCTGAGGCCGACTCAAGCCATAGAACCTGACCAGCCGAGTACATAGCCATGAAACTGGACAGAATCACCGTGAATGCCGACATTATGAATGGGCAACCCTGCATTCGGGGCATGCGCCTGACAGTCCGACGTGTTCTGGAAGTGCTGGCCATCTATCCAAGCTGGCAGGAAGTCATGGTCGAATACCCCGAGCTTGAAGAAGAGGATATTCGACAGGTACTTGAGTTAGCTGCGCATAGTATGGACGATGAAATCATCACGCTGGGTGCCGCTTGACCCGCTTACTGCTCGCCCAAGGCTTGCCCTATTCAACAGCCGCTTTACTGAACGCCCTGGGCTGGGACGTAGTGCATGTAACTGACCTGGGAATGCAGCGGGCCAGCGACCAGGAAATCATTGACTATTCTCGTGAACAGGCAAGGATATGCATGACACTGGATGCCGACTTTCATCACATCTTGGCCATCTCGAAGGCAACCACGCCCTCCGTGATCCGAATCCGGCAAGAGGGGCTGAAAGGAGCTGACGTCGCTCAACGGCTACACACGCTATGGCCAAGGTTGCAGCCCAAGCTGAAAAATCCCGCCATGGTCACCATCACTCACGACAACATCCGCATTCGTTATCTTCCCTTGAGCTAATACTTCTCCACAGCACCACGACAAGGACAGCCCATGCCCCTGCACCACTGGATACTGGCCCTGCGCAATCTGCTGGCCGCTCTGTGTAAAACCCTTCCGTTCCTGGTCCACAGAATAAAGCCGGTGCCACTACACCTTGTCTGGGCCACTGACCTGACTTTCTCGCCCGATACCCACGGCAACAGCCAACCGATTCTTGGCCTGCTAGAACACGCCAGTAGGGCCTGCTTGACATTGAAGGCGTTGCCCAATAAAACTTCGGTCACCCTGCTACGCACCCTGGCCGACGTCATTGAACGGCTGGGTCAGAAACCCAAATTTCTCAGAACGGACAATGAACCCGTCTTTACCAGCCGGGCCTTTCGGTTTGGGTTGTGGTTAGTAGGCATCATACACCAGACCACGGAGGTGGCATCGCCTTGGCAGAATGGTAGAATTGAGCGGTTTTTTGGCATCCTAAAAAGCAAGGCCAAAGGATTGGTGTTTCAGACAGCGGAAGAACTCAACCAGCACCTCCCGTCTTTCGTATTCTGGTATAACAACATTCGGCCACACGGCTATCTGGACGGCCTGACACCTTACGAAGCTTACCACAAACAGGGCATTACCTATGCCCAACCTGGACAGGACGAGCCGATGTTTTTCAGTTCCTGGCAGGGTCGTCTGACAGGGTTTTGGTTTCAACGGGAGTAGCCGACAAGACAGAACGAAAGCTGCCGGATCAAACGAAAGCCGCCTGTAAAGCGGGGCGGCAGGGGAAAACTCGTCTGACAGCAGGACTTCAGGGAATCGGAGCTCAGTTTTTCAGGAAACCGGGGAGATTTTTCGGTTTCCCGAAAGACGAAGGAGGAAAATCCGGCAGATTTTTCAAAAAAATGCCAGATTGCAGACGTCCCCAGTTTGCTTTACAGCTTTCCAGGACACTCAATCGCTCCACAGTGTGCTCGGAAAGCGCTGCGCAAAGCGGGTGCAGGCGGGATGGCAGAAGGGCTGGCAGGCTGCCTGGGACAGCACTGCCAGATGAAGGTGCCCGGCATAAACCCGGGCCGAAGCATCAGGTGCAAATTGCCGCTTCGATATCGGATACGGTGATTGCGCTGGTTTTGGAGGTTGAGATGACCAACGTCGACCCCCCTGAAGTGATGCTGAAGGTGGCTCCGCTCTGAATGCCACCAACAAAGCCCACGTGGGTAATATTGTTGCTGGTATCAATGCGCCAGAAGGCGGTATTGTTACCAACATCCACCCGGAATTCCCGGGCAGTAGCATCCCAGGTCAGGGTTTTGCCGGTGATACCAAAATTGACTTCCCCCTCCTGGGCCTCGCGATAGCAGTTGTCCCCGGCGTTCTCGGCATCGCCCAGATAGTTGTAGGCGGTGATCAGCCCATTGTCACTGATAACCAGGTAATTCTCGTTCTGCCCCTGATTGACAGTAGCATCGTAGACCCCAACCACTGGTGAAAAATCGACACTGACCCCTCCCCCCGAACCGGAGCCACCGCCAGACGATGAACTGGAACTGGAACTGGATGACGAACTGGAACCAGAACCGCTGCCGCAGGCTCCAAGGATAGCCGCGATAACCATGTAAATCGTATACAGCGAAATTTTCTTTATCATTACCCTGCACTCCTTATTTCCTGAATCAGAAAAGACAGCGCCATTGGATTTCGGAAGAGAGGAAATGTCCGGCGCTGCCCGGGGAAAATATCACACTTAAACGCTCGGGACAAATTCAGATTGAATGTTGTACCAAGTGGCCTGCGCAAGGAATGTCAGTAAAAGTCCCTCGACTCCGCCACCAGCTGCGCCAGCGTGTGGCTCAGATCGGTCAGGCGCCCGGCGATAACGTGAATGACCTCGCCTTCCCGTTCCAGTATGCCCTGCACCCTGAGCACCCGGGCGGTGAGGTAGGCGCGCTGCTGGGCCTGGGCGGTGGCGCGCCAGACCACCACGTTGCTGTTGCCGGTGTGATCTTCCAGGGTGATAAAGGTGACACCGGCGGCGGTACCCGGGCGCTGGCGGCCGGTGACCACGCCCACCACGGTAACCAGGCTTTTGTGCCGGCAGTCGCGCAGGCCGGCGGCGCTGGTAAAGCGCCCCAGATGGCCGGCGCGGTCCAGTAGCGCTATGGGGTGATCGCCCAGAGTAAGCCCGAGAGAAGCGTAATCTTCCAGCAGGTTGTCCAGTTCGGCGGGAGCGCTGAGATAAGTCAGTACCTGTTCGGCATCGGGTGTACTCTGTATCCCAGCCTCGGCGACGACCTGGGCAAACAACGGCAGGGTCGCTTCGCTGTCCATCAGTTGCCAGCGGCTGCGGTAGCGGTCGCCGCCGAGCGTTTTCAGGGCGTCGGCACTGGCCAGGGCTTCGAGGTGCGCACGGCGCAGATTCAGGCTCTGCAGTTGCCGCAAATGCTGAAAGCGCTTGCCGGGCAATTGTTGTCTCTGCGCCAACAATTGCTGTGCGCCCTCTTCTCCCAATCCTTTGACCAGTCGCAGACCCAAACGCAGGGCAAAACCGTTGGCGGCGGCTTCCAGTTGATGATCGTAATCGGACCGGTTGACGCAGACCGGCAGTACCGTCACGCCATGGCGTCGGGCGTCCTGAATCAGTTGCGAGGGCGAGTAGAAACCCATGGGCAGACTGTTGAGTAACGCCGTGTAAAACACCACCGGGTAGTGGCATTTGAGCCAGGCCGAGGCGTAGGCCAGCAAGGCGAAACTGGCGGAGTGGGATTCGGGAAAGCCGTAGTCGGCAAAGCCGCAGATCTGCCGGTAGATGCGCTCGGCGTATTCGCTGCAGTAACCGCGCTCGGTCATGCCGTTAATCAATTTTTCACGAAAGGGTTCCAGTTCGCCGTGTTTTTTCCAGGCGGCCATGGCCCGGCGCAACCGGTCGGCCTCGCCGCCGCTGAAGCCGGCGGCCACCATGGCCAACTGGATCACCTGTTCCTGAAAGATCGGTACGCCCAGGGTGCGGCCGAGCACCTGCCGGATCGCCTCCGAGGGGTAGTCTTCGGATTCTTCGCCGTTGCGCCGTTTCAAATAGGGGTGCACCATGCCGCCCTGAATCGGCCCCGGGCGGACTATGGCAATCTGAATTACCAGGTCGTAGTAGCAGGCGGGTTTCAGGCGCGGCAGCATGGACATCTGGGCTCGGGATTCAATCTGGAACACGCCGACAGTGTCGGCCTTTTGTATCAGCCGGTACACCTGTGCATCGTCCATGGCGGCGGTGATGCCCGCCAGTGTCAGCTCCCGGTCGTAATGCCGGCGCACCAGGTCAAAGCCCTTGCGCAGGGCGCTGAGCATGCCCAGCGCCAGCACATCCACTTTCAGCAGACCGAGACTTTCCAGGTCGTCCTTGTCCCACTGGATCACCGTGCGCTCGGCCATGGCGGCGTTCTCCACCGGCACCAGTTCGTAGAGCGGGCCGGCGGAAATCACAAAGCCGCCCACATGCTGGGACAGATGCCGTGGAAAACCGCGCACCTGTTCCACCAGGCTCACCAGCTGTCTGCCTTTGACGCCTTGCGGGTCCAACCCCAACTGGCGCAATTGCTCCACCCAGTGCCCTTCGCGCTGATTGCAGTGGCGGATAAAATAATCCAGTTGCGCTTCCTGAATACCCAGTGCCTTGCCCATGTCCCGCAGGGCACTTTTGAAGCGGTAGCTGATCACCGTGGCCGCCAGGGCGGCGCGCTGGCGGCCGTATTTGCGGTAGATGTACTGAATCACCTCCTCGCGCCTTTCGTGTTCAAAATCCACATCGATGTCCGGCGGTTCGTTGCGTTCCTTGGAAAGAAAACGCTCGAACAGTACCGAGATATGCCGGGGGTCCACGGCGGTAATGCCCAGGCAGTAACAGACTACGGAGTTGGCCGCCGAGCCGCGCCCCTGATAGAGAATGCTGCGACTTTGGGCAAAGTTCACCAGATCCTGAATGGTCAGAAAAAAGTGCGCGTAACCCAGCTCGTCGATCAACTGCAGTTCCTTGTCGATAATGGCGCGCACCGCATCGGATATCCCTTCGGGAAAACGCCGGGCCACACCCTGCTCCACCTGCTGACACAAATAGTCCATGGCGCTCATGCCTTTGGGCACCAGCTCCGCCGGGTATTCATAGCGCAAGCTGCCCAGATCGAAACGGCAGGTATCGGCAATACGCAGGGATTCGGCAATCCATTCGGAACGAAACAGTTGTTGCAACTTGCCCACCCGGCGCAGGCTGGCTTCGGCGTTGCTCAACAGGGCGGTGCCCGCCTCGGCCACGGTGGTGCCCAGACGAACAGCGCTGAGCGCCTGCTGCAATGGCAACCGCTCGGCGCAGTGCATCAGCACACCACCGCAGGCGGTGATGGGAATGCCGTGTTGCGCGGCCAGCGAATCGCAATACTCCAGGTGTTCCCGCTCACCGCTGAGCAGCAGACGCCGCACACCGATCCACAGGCGCTGGCGGTGGTGCTTCTGCAATTGCTCGCGCCAGTATTCGTCGGCTTCGGGGTCGCCGCTGGGCAGCCACAGCAACAGGCAGTGTTTGCTGCTGTTGATATCCCACTCGTCCAACTGATAACTGCCCTTCCCGCTGCGGCGCCGGGCGTTGCTGATGATCCGGCAGAGTTCGGCGTAGGCGCGGCGATCGGGGCAGAGCAGAATCAGTTGCAGTTTGGGCGACATCTGCAGATAGCTGCCGACAATCAAGCGGATGCCCAGTTGTTCTTTTTTGATGTGGGTGTAGGCGCGCACCACACCGGCCACGGAACATTCGTCGGTGATGGCAATGGCGCTGTAACCCAGCGCGTCGGCCCGGCTGACCAGCTCTTCCGGATGCGAAGCGCCGGTCAGAAAGGAGAAGTTGCTTTGGCAGAAGAGTTCAGCGTAAGACATTAACTGAAATACCCATGCAAAAACCACTGTGGCTGTTCGGCGCCGGCCTGCAGATCGCGAAATACCCAGTACCAGCGGCCGCCCTGCAAGGTGCGGGCAATGTAGTAATCCCGGGTGACCGGGCCGTTGTCCCACCAACCGGTGGTGATGCGCTCCGGCCCCTGCAGCAGGTCCACCATGTCCTGCAGCGGTTGCGGCGGGTCCAACAGAAACAGGGGGCGCAGGGCGTTGTCTTTTGCCCCGGACTTTGACGCCGGTTGGTCGGTCGCCAGAGCCGGAGACTCCGCCGCCGCCACTTCCGGCCGGTGATCGTCGCGCAGCGCCACGCCTCCCACCTGTTCCTCTCCCAGGCGGGCGCGCAATACTGACAACAGTTCCGCCGGCGTCAGCCGACCACGCCGGCCGGCCAGCAGGTCACCGGCCTCACTCTGCCGGGACACCGCCCGGGGCGCGCTCAGGGTCAGGGCGCAGACCGGCGCCGGCAACTGCAATCGCTCCAGTGTCAGGGCCGCCAGTTGCTGCCAGCGCCGGGCGCGGTATTCGCCCTGGGCCGCCGCCACCCGCACCGGCAGCGGTTCGCCGCTGCGCAGGTGCAATTGCAGTTGAATCTCCGTCGCCGCCTGGTCGCGCTGTTGCAGAAAGGTTTCCAGCCCCTGCAGCAGGCGCGCCAGGGGCTGCTGCAGCACCGCCACCTGTTCGATCTCGTAGAGCAGCTCCAGAGACTGGACGAAATGCCCGGCCGGGTGATGGTTGTGCAGCGGGTGGGGCAACTGCCCCGTCAGGCGCCCCACATACTGCACCACCTCGGCGGGAAAGCGCCGGGTCATGGCCTTGAGGGGAATGGCCAGCAACTCGCCCAACTGGCGGATGCCCACCCGCCGCAGGCTGTCCTGTGCCGCCGTCAGCAGCTCCGTGTGCGCCAGGGCGCAGGCGGCGCAGTGCTCGCGCAGCGCCCGGGGGTCGTCCAGCAGGCAGTCACCCAGAGCCCGGGCCAGCAGGGTGGCGGCCAGAGGTGTGGTGCCGGTGCCGTAACGGTAGACCACTCCCTGTTCCGCCAGCCGCTGGCTGAGCGCCTGCCAGTAACCCGCCAGGGAGCCGTGGAGGGTCAGCATGGGGCTGACCTTGAGCCAGAGGCCGCAGCGGCTGTCCAGGGCGATATCGGCGGTCACGGTATAGAGCCATTCGGCCAGTTCGCGCAGGCGCTCGCTTTCGCGCTGCGGGTTGTGCGCCACCACCTGCAACTGACGGCACAGGGAGGCGGCGGTGCCCAGGCCCATGCCGGGTTTGAGCCCCGCCGTGCCCGCTGCCTGGCTCAGTTGCAATAAGCGGTTGTCCCGACCGCTGACCACCGCCACCGGCTGGTCGTCGGCCAGGTACAGGCTGTCCAGTTGCAACCGGGGGAAATCGAGATACAGCCAGAGGCTCACGGTCAGCCGGCCTGCACCCGGGGCGCGGGCATCGACAGAACCCGGGCCGGCGGATTGGACAGCGTCAGGGTCGGCCACTGCTCGCACAGATCCACGCGAAAGGCCTCCAGGGGCCAGCCGCCGCGCCGCCGGGGCACGGCCACTGCCAGACCCCGGGGGTGGGAGGACAGGGACAGGGTCAGGCTGGCCGGCAGTGCACCCCCGGCGGCGGGACGGAGCAGCAGAAAAAGCGCCGCGCCCTCGGCGGCGGCCAGTTGCAGGCGGCGCACTTGATGGTGATTGACGGCGCGGCCGGAGGAGGGCCAGAAGAGCACCGCGCCGCAACAGCCGCTTTTCAGGCACTGCTCGGCGGCCCAGAGAGCCGCGGCCGGGCTTTCGGGCCGCAGTACCAGCATCCGCTCCGGTGGCAGGCCCAGCCCCCCCAGGGCGGCGGCATTGACCCGCCCCGGCGGCGCGATAAACACCAGCAGCCGTTCGTCGCCGGCCAGGGCCGGCAGCAGCAGGCGCAGCTCACCGATGGCCGCCGGGGTCTGTACCTCCACTACCCCGCAGTCCGGCAGGCCGCCGCCCAGGCGCTGATCCAGGGCGGCAAAGCCGGTGGCGCGCCGGGCGCCGTCGGGGCGCGGGTCGGCCCCCCGCCAGATCAGGCGGCGCTGCTGCAACTGTTCGAGAAAGGCGTGCATAGGAACACCGAAATACTGTATATTTGAACAGTATATCGGGAAAGCGGCGCTTTGCAAGAGCGCCTTTGCCGGATCGCTTTCCGGCAGTGAAAGCACCGCACCAATACCCGTCAAATGGCGGCATTTTCAGCCTCTTTACTGAAATTTACCGGATAGCCCGAATGTTTCACCAAATGCCAGCTTGCTGGCGACGGGCCGGGGCCTTGTGAGCGGGCTCGCGACTGGAGCACTGTTGGTGACAGGGCGTAAGGAGCATGTCCGTTCACAAGGCCTCGGACCTAGCCCGGCAACTGGCAAGCGTGACTGGTGACAAAACGTCGCCAGCCTTGAATCGCCTGCAGGCCTTGCCGGCAAGGGCGTGGCGAGGATTAACGAGCGATTTGGTGAAATATTCGGGCTTGCCCACAACTATTACCACCCTTTATGGTCAAGTATTACAGGCTATAGTAGTATTATCGTGCCGGTTCGACCCGTACTTTCATACACTTCAGTAAGCCCGGCACCGCACTTTTGGATATCGTTGACTATGCATAAGGTTTTGACCCAACAAGCCCGGTGGCTGATCGCCGCCCTGTTGTTCGCCCTGCCCTCTCTCGCCCTGGCCAGCCTGCAATCTCTGGAGCCCACCCGGATTCACGAGCGCACCGCCGGCGAAATCGTGGCGCAGCTCTCCAGCAAGCACTACCGCAGCCAGGCCTTTGATCAGGAACTGTCGTCGCGTTTTCTGGACAATCTGCTGCGCAATCTGGACCCAGGCAAAAGTTATTTCCTGCAGGCGGATATCGACGAATTCAACAAACAGCGGGAACAGTTCGGCCTGCAGTTCGGCCAGGGTAAACTCGACGCCAGCTTCGCTGTTTTCGAACGATACCGCCAGCGTGCCGACACTCGCCTGAGCTGGGTACTGGAACAACTGGCTGACGAAGAACTGGAATACGACTTCGACGCCGATGAATACCTGATCATCGACCGGGAGCTGATGACCTGGGCCACCGATGGCGACAATGCCGATCAACTGTGGCACAAGCGCATCAAGTCCGGCCTGCTCAATCTGATGCTGGCCGGCCGCACCTTGGAAGAAAGCAAGGAGGTGCTCACCCGTCGCTACACCGGTCAGCAAAGACGCCTGCGCCAGCACGACGCTGACGATGCCTTCGGCATTATCGTCAATGCCCTGACCACACTCTACGATCCCCACACCGGTTACCTGTCGCCGCGCAACATCGAAAATTTCAACATCAACATGTCGCTTTCCCTGGAAGGCATTGGCGCGGTACTGCAAACCGAAGACGAACACACCAAGGTGCTGCGCCTGGTACCCGCCGGCCCCGCCGATCGCCAGGGGGAATTGCGTCCCTCCGATCGCATCGTGGCCGTGGGCCAGGGTGCCGAAGGCGAACTGGTGGACGTTGTGGGTTGGCGCCTGGACGAAGTGGTGGACCTGATCCGCGGCCCCAAGGACAGCATAGTGCGCCTGGAAGTACTGCCGGCCAGCGCCAGCATTGGCGGCGCCACCCAGGTCATCAGTATCAAACGGGAAACCGTCAAGCTGGAAGACCAGGCGGCGCGCAAGGCCATTTTTGAGCTGGGCAGCGAAGAGCACAGTTACCGGTTGGGCGTTATCCAGATCCCCACCTTCTACATGGACTTTGAAGCTTACCGGCAGCGCGACCCCAACTACCGCAGCACCACCCGGGATGTGCGCGAACTGCTCAGGCAACTGGAAGAGGCCGAAGTCGACGGCATCATCATCGATTTGCGCAACAACGGCGGTGGCTCACTGCAGGAAGCCACAGCGCTCACCGATCTGTTTGTGGACCAGGGCCCGGTGGTGCAGATTCGTCAGACCAACGAGCTGATTTCGCGCAGCTACCGCTCTCACGCACCCGCCACCTATCGCGGGCCGCTGGTGGTGTTGATCAATCGTCTGAGCGCTTCCGCGTCGGAAATTTTTGCCGGTGCGATTCAGGACTACGGTCGCGGTGTGGTGATCGGCTCACCCTCCTTTGGCAAGGGTTCAGTGCAATCGCTGGTACCGCTGCGTCACGGTCAGCTGAAAGTCACCGAATCGAAATTCTATCGCATCTCCGGCGAAAGCACGCAGAACCGGGGCGTCGAGCCCGATCTGGAACTGCCCAGCCTGTTCCGCCTCAGTGAAGTGGGCGAAGCCAGCTACGACCATAGCCTGCCCTGGGACACCATTCACTCGGTGCCGCATCGCCGCTATTTCGATACCGACAAGCTGGTGGAGGCCATTCGCGAGTCCCACGAGCAGCGCGTAGCCAAGGATCCGGATTTTGTTTTCTTCAATGAGCAGATGGCCATGCGGGAAGAACACAGCGATATCACCAAGGTATCGCTGCGCAAGAGCACCCGCCTGGAGGAACAGCAAGCCATGGAGGCACGCAGCCTGGCCATGGAAAACCGTCGCCGCAAAGCCAAGGGACAGAGCACCTATGAAACCTATGCTGCCATGGACGAGGAAAATGGCGATGGTGAAGAAGGCGCGGAAACTGCGGCGGCTCCGGACCCCTCGACAGATCTCGACCCCTACAGCGACCCTTTCCTCACGGAAGCCGGCAATGTACTGATCGACTTCATCGAAAAACTGAAAACCCGCGAAGAACTGCGGGTTGCCAATTTCTGATGAAAGTAGTCTCGTTCAACGTCAATAGCATCCGCACACGCCTGCACCAGCTGCAGGCGGTGGTGGATCGCCACCAGCCGGACTTTATCGGCCTGCAGGAAACCAAGGTCACCGACGAGGAATTTCCGGTGGCAGAGGTGCAGTCACTGGGCTACGAACTGGTTTACCACGGCCAGAAAACCCATTACGGTGTGGCCCTGTTGTCGCGCCATCCGTTCGAACAGGTAATCAAGGGCTTCCCCGGCGACGACGCTCTGGCCCAACGCCGCTTTATCGGCGGTCGCTTCACGTCACCCCTGGGCGGCAAACTCACACTGCTGAACGGGTATTTTCCCCAGGGCGAAAGCCGCGATCACCCCGTCAAATTTCCCAACAAGCAGCGCTACTACGCCGATCTGATGGTGTACCTCGAGCAACACTGCCAGCCGGATGAGCAGGTGCTGGTGATTGGCGATATGAATATTTCCCCCCAGGACTGCGATATCGGTATCGGCGAGGACAACCGCAAGCGCTGGTTGCGCGACGGCAAGTGCAGCTTTCTGCCCGAGGAGCGGCAGTGGCTGCAGCAATTGATGGCCTGGGGACTAAAGGACACCTTTCGCGAATTACACCCGGACACGGCTGACCGCTTCAGCTGGTTCGACTACCGCAGCAAGGGCTTTGACCGGGAGCCCCGCCGGGGATTGCGCATTGACCTGATCCTGGCCTCCCGGCCACTACAGGAGCGCTGCGTCGCCGCCGGCATCGACTACGACATTCGCGCCATGGATCGCCCCTCGGATCACTGCCCGGTGTGGGCGGAGTTCGTTTAACTCAAAGGACCGAACCGCAATACCATGCCTTCCAGCATTTGCTCCCACTCCTTGCGCAACGGGATGGACCGGCAGTACTCCACAGCAAACCCATGAGCTGCCGCCAGACGACGCAAACTGGCTTCGGAATGGGCATAGCGGCCGGTAGGTTGCAGCAGATAGTCGTGTTCATCGGCGCAACACTCGATGGAAAACAGTAGACGTCCATCGGGCCGTAAAACACGACGCGTCTGGGCCAGTACTTGGTTGAGATCGCCCACGTAGACAAATACATCACCGGCGATCACTAGATCCCAACACTGGTCTTTCGAATCGGCCAGTGCGTCCTGCAAGGTAGACTCTAGCAATTGATCGTAGACGCCACGCTTACGGGCAGCCACCACCATGCCGGACGATAGATCAACACCCATCAAATGACGCGCCCAAGGCTTGATGTGTATCCCAACCAACCCAGTACCACAACCAATATCCAATACATCAAGACTGGCCGGCGCCTGCAACACACCCACCAAGTGGGCCTCCAGTTCGTAGGGAAAGCGATAACCCAATTTTTCTACCAGCCGCTGATCAAACTCACCTGAAAGACCATCAAACAGATTGCGTACGAAGCTGTCCGGAGGGCGCTGCGGATTCTCACCACGCAACACCGCACACCTGAACCTGAGTCTATCGTTATCGGGAGACAGTTCAAGCGCCTGGGCAAACGCTGCCAGTGCGGCTTGCGGTTGCTGCTGTTTTTCCCGAACTTCGCCAAGATTCTCCAGAGCCGCCCCAAAGCCAGGCCTGAGTTCAAGCGCCCGTTCCAAAGCCTGAGCGGCGTCATCCAGGCGATCTGCCAGCAACAACGACCGGCCCAGAGAGCACCAAGCGTCAGCAAACCCGGGGTTTCCTGCTACCAATTGCTGCAACAGGTTAAGCGCCAAATCGTTCTTACCAAGCGCCACCCACACATTGGCCAGATTGTTGGCCGCCGGCAACAGGCCTGGATTTGCTTTGAGCGCCGTGCGATAACCAGACTCCGCTGCCTTCAGATTACCTTTGCGTTCCTGGAGCAACGCAACATTGTAATGAGCCTCTGCCCAACCGGGCGCGTACTCAACGGCTTTCTGAAAAGCCGCGAGGGCAGTTTTTGTATCGCCAACATCCAGCGCCAGCAAACCTCTCTGAAAGTGCGCACCTGGGTGCCTGGGGGAGCGTGCCAGACAATCCGCCACCGCCTTGTGGGCATCCTCGATTTCGTCACACTGGGTCGCTGCCAATGCGCGATAATACAAAAGACCCGGATCGCTTTTGGCGACCACCGATTCGCAAAGCAACTGCCAAACTTCCCTAGCCTCGCCCTGCCCCAGCAGTTGCCGAACTTGTTGGAGTAATTCTGAAGCGCTCATATAAGATGATTATCCTGAAAAGAAAACGAGAGTGGCGAGAATGAGTATACCGGGAAACCGACCTCACCAGAACCGCCTCGCGTCCATATATCAGCGAATCTGTCCCAGCAAATCCGGCCAGACATCCACCCAGCAGCAACGGTGATCAAAGCCTTCGATCACAATCAGCGGATAACCCCACTCCGCAGCTGCGGCAGCCGTCAACGCCGGAGGCACCTGCACATCATCGCTGCCAGCAAAATGCCTCTGGGGGATGTGCTCCAGCACACTGGCCAGATCAGCCAGAGTCACCGGATCCAGAGAGCCACTCAAGGCACTGTATCTGTGGTATTCCGTCCAGGCGCCCACATCCAGATTACCAGCCACCGTCACCACGGCTGCAACATTCTCCAGCTTTTGGGCAAGCAGCAACGCCAGGGCGGCACCACCACTGTAGCCAATCAGTACCAAGCGGGGTCTGCGCTCTCCCAGGGCACGCTCCAGAGCCGCGGCCATAGAAGCAACGATCTCCCCGGAATAGCGACTGTGGGTCCACATTCCCGGCTCACAACGGTCGTCGGCAAAGTCGTTGAAGTAACAGGGCCGCCCCAGATACAGCACCTCCGCCGGATCCCGGGCCATCAACGCCAGTGCCAGCGGGCGCCGGGGTGTGGGGTCCGCCGACACCTGATGGCGGCGGCGCCAGGGCAGACCGTCGCCTTCGATGTACACATGCAGGATGCCACCCCCGGCCCCGACGGTACGATCACGGCCGGCCCGGCGCAGAATCAAATGGCTGAAGCCAGCGCCTTCAACACGATCAACTTGCATCTCGGCCGTCAAACGCGCAAAATTTTCCCGAGTGTTGCCCTGACAGGCGCCCAGAGCGACGGCAAACACGATAATCAGCAGCGGTGCCAACACCGCCGTCGAGCCGAAGGGCGAACCCCCTGCGCAACCTCTGCCTGTGCTACTCCGTATTTGCATTGCGAGTGTTTCACGCCAGCCAATGACTGGCCAACATATCACAACACGGATTGACCAGACCATGAACAAAGCTTTCTTCACCGGCAACACCCTCCGCCCGGGCATTGCACTGATTGCCCTCCTCACCCTGGGTGCCTGCAGCAGCAGCCCCACCAGCACGGGAATCGAGCCAGTACCACAAGTGGCAGACCTGCAGGTTGTCGATTGCCTGTTGCCCGGGCATATGCGTCGCCTGGGCAGCAGTCGAGCCTATATGACACCCCGGCGACCCACCCAGACCACAGCGGCAGACTGCCGTATACGCGGCGGTGAGTACGTGGCCTACGACCGGGCCGACTATCGCACCGCCCTCAACGTCTGGCTGCCCAGCGCCGAAACCGGCGACCCGGAAGCGCAAACCCATGTGGGAGAGATCTTCGAGCGAGGGCTGGGCGGAGAACCCAACTACGAAGCCGCCGCCATCTGGTATCGCCGCGCCGCTGAGCAGGGTAACCAACGAGCTCAATTCAATCTGGGCACCCTCTATGAGCAGGGGCTGGGGGTAGAGCAGGATCGCCTGGAAGCACTGAACTGGTACCGCCTGGCCTGGGGTCTGCCGGAAGATCACCTGATTTATCAATCCGCGGCCCAGGAGGCGGAGGCAGATCTACGCGCCCGGCTGGAACAGGAGCTGGCGGAAAAAAACGGTCGCATCAATCTGCTGCGCAACCAGATCGCCCAGTTGCAGACCGAGGCTGAACAACAACTGGCCGAAGCCGCACCGGCACAGCAGGAATTGGCACAGTTGGAGACCTGGGTGGCCAACCTGGAGCAGGATTACTCCGTCACCCGCCAACGCTACGACAACCTGCCCCGCTTTCGAGAGCCACAGAGCGGCACACCTGCCGCCGCTGCCACCCTGAACGGCGAGACCATAACCGTTGGGGATATGGAATTTGGACGCTACCACGCACTGATTATCGCCAACCAGAGCTACCAACACATCGAAGATCTGCTCACACCCTATGCCGACGCCCATCGCGCCCGGCGCGTTCTCGAAGAGCAATACGGGTTCGACGTTACCTTGCTGTTGGATGCGGACAATATCAGCATCATGCAGGCCATGAACGAGCTGAATAATCGCTTGGGCGAACAGGACAATCTGCTGATTTTCTATGCCGGCCACGGCAGTACCATCGGCGCCGGTGATACCGAAACCGGCTACTGGTTGCCGGTGAACGCCACGCCTCCACCGGACGACACCTTCTGGGTGGCCAACGAATTCATCACCCGGCATCTGTCCCGAATACCCGCCAAGCGGGTAATGGTGGTGGCCGACTCCTGCTATGCCGGCTTGCTGTCATCGGACCCCGGCTACCTGATCATGGGTGGCGCCCAATTCGGCGAGGATTATGTGCGTTACAAATTGCCCAACCGCTCGCGACTACTGCTCAGTTCCGGGGGCAATCATCCTGTTCTGGACAACGATGCCGGCGACGGCCACTCGGTGTTTGCCCAGGCATTTCTCGACGTGCTGGAAAGCGCCGACGGCATTCTCAGTGCCCCCCAACTGTTTATGCTGGTCCGCTCCCGCGTAGCGGAGACCACCGAGCGCATTGGTTTTGAACAGGTGCCGGAATTCAAGGCCATCAGAGGTGCCGGTCACGAGGTGGGTGACTTTTTCTTTGTCAGGCAACAGAGGACGGATTCATGAGCCCAAACAGATCCCGTGGACGCCTGCCGAGCCTGATGCTCGGCGCGCTCACTCTTGCTGGCACCATCGCCCTGCCCGGCCAGGCCCTGGCCAGTCTCACCGAACTGATGGACGATTATGCCGACGAGCTACAGCGACAAGCGGCCATATCGGTGCAGCAAACCTATAACGACCTCATCGCCATGGCCGGCTGTCGGGACAGGGACTACCATGATCCCGGCGACGAATACGACGAGTACGATGAACGCGAGTGGGAATACAACAAACCCGGCACTGGCATCAACGACTACCACCATACTAACCAGCCCGGCCAATGTACCGGGCAAACCTTCGCGCTCTTTGACAACCTGCGCAAACTGGTACACAGCGCCAATGCGCTGGTCGGATCAGGGTCCACAGAGTTCAGCCTGGACATCAATATTGTTCGCCTGGGCAATGCTTTACGCTGGAATGCCGCTGAGGAATACGCGGCCCAGGGCTCGCTTTCCAATGAATTCGCCAAGGGACAGCTTGACGGCCTCGCCAGCCGTTTGGGCGCCCTGCGCCTGGGTGCTTCCGGTTTCAGCCTGGGCCTGGTGCCGGCCGGCTCCACCAACGCCCTAGCCCTGGCCCATACCAGTGGTGGCGGTGCCAGCGCCGACGAATTCAGCCGTTGGGGTGGCTTTCTCAACTACGCCTACACTTCGGGCAAACGAGCGCCCACGAGTTTTGAAAATGCTTTTGATTTTCGCGGTCACGAGATAACCCTCGGCACCGACTACCGTTTGCTGGACAACTTAGTGGTGGGCGGCGTGTTTGGCCTGGTCGATCAGAGCATCGAATTTGACAGCAGGCGCAGTGTGGTTGGCGGCGGCGTGGAATCTTCGGGTTTCAGCCTGATGCCCTTTGCCATGTATTACTTCGACAACTTTTATATCAGCGGCTCTCTGGGTTATCAACGGCTTTCCTTTGACAGCAGCCGCACCATTCGCTACGCCTCGCTCAACCCTGACGTGTCCGGCGTGGACACTGCCGCCACCAGCAAGACCAGTGGGCGAATCCTGTCGCAGTTCGCCGAAGCCGGCTATACCTTCAGTCACGGGGCATTGACGCTGGAGCCCTATTTCAACCTGAACATGGCGCAAATCCGCATCGACGGCTTTGTCGAAGAGGACATCAACAACGACGCCTACGACATGATTATTGACGATCAAAAATATAACTCTCTGGAGGGTACTCTTGGCGTCACTGTCCAATACACTTTCAGCCCCCCTTTTGGGGTACTAATCCCCTACGCCAGTGTTGAACAAGTGACACAGGCGCGAACCAAAAGCCGCACCCTTGGTGCGCGCTACGCCAGCGCCGCCACCAGTGAGAGTCTGTTCGACATCACAACCGATGAGTTGGACGGCTCCTACAATGTAGTGACCCTTGGCCTGGCAAGCGTCATACGCGGTGCCAGACAAAGGACTCTGGGCAGTGCCGTTAGCGGTGGCGTACAAGGGTTTGTGCACTACCAAAGAGTGGAAAACCTGAAACACCACGACATTGACATGATCAGCCTGGGGCTGCGGTACGAGTTCTGAGCCTAACCTATCATGGCGGTGGCTCGGCCTCAGCAAAGGCCGGGTAGCGACGCAGTTCGTCGAACTGCCGCCGCAGAAGCCGCTGCATGCCAGGGTCCGACTCCTGCGCTATGCTATCGCGAAGCCTGGCCGTGATTCGCTCCACCGCCTCGACGACACGTGCATCGCTGTCGTGTATTTCCCAAGCGGCATTGACATGGATAACGGCATCGTTCAAAGCGCCCACCGAAAATGCTCTTTCACTCTCTGCCAAATATTCCAAAAACGCCTGCTGCTCTTCCTGGGGCAAGGCACTTAACGGTACCGGCCCTGGAATCCGGGATTCCAGGTAGAAATAATTGCCCGCCAGCGCCAGCAACATCACACAAGCGGCAATGGACAAGCGCCTGGGTCCCGCCATCGCAAATTTCAAACGCCGCAGAAATTGCCCCGCGTCGACGATACGATTGCTGCGTTGCAACGCTAGTGATCGTCGCAGCAATGAGCGCAGCAATGGGTTTTTAAGAGGAGGAAGAAGTGGCGCCGAGTGATTGTCGTGTACCTGCTGGGCATCTGCGCCGGAAAAGGGGTGCCTGCCGTTTAGCAGCTCGCAAGCAATAATCCCCAATGCGTAGATATCATCGCTGGGATGCGGCGGCATGAACTGCAACATTTCCAGGCTGGCATAAGGATAGGTAACGGCGCCCAACTCACCGGCATCGAAGTTATCCTGATAGACCTCCTGATTTACGGCACGAGCGATGCCAAAATCGAGAATCTTGACGCGGTTATCTTCAGTCACAAAAACATTGGCTGGCTTAAGATCGGAATGCACTATGCCGCGACTGTGAGCGTAGGCCAAACCACTGGCAACTTCACGAACGATATCCCATTTCTGCCGGGTGCTCAGCGTACCGCGAGAATCGGCGAGTATATTGCCCAGAGAATCACCCTTGAGCTCTTCCATGGTTAGGTAGATAAGCTCACCATCACGATCGAAGTCGTAGACGGTAACAATATTGGGATGGGCCAGCTCCTGGGTCTTCTTGGCCTCACGCTGCAACGTAATCAACGCTTGGGGATGGTGTTTGAAACCTTCACCGAGAATCTTGATAGCAATATATGGATTATTATCACCAGCTTCCTGCTTGCGCAGGTCCAGTGCGCGAAACACCTCTCCCATACCTCCCGTGCCCAGCAGGCGCTTAAGCACAAAGCGCTCTTTAATGACATCACCAGGACTCAGGCGAAGGTCTTTGCTGGCTGCCAGCCGAGAGGACTGAATATCCGCGATCTGAGTTGCGTCGTCGTCACGAATACGGGTAAGGTTTTGTTTCGCGCCATTCGAGGTATCGTCGCCGCTGTTCAATTGAACCTCCCCGAAAGAAAATTGATATCGGCGTTGACGCTACATAAAAGGCATCAGGCAGCGGTGTCCAACCAGCGAGCCAACCTTTGCTGCAGATCCTGATAGCGCAACGGCTTGACCAACTGATCGTCGGTGCCAGCGGACTGGCAGCGGGATTGCAACTTTTCATCGTCGCCGGCCACCATGGCCAGGATAGGCAACCGCTTGCTGGCGCTGGCACTTTCCGCGGCCCGGATCTCCGCCACCGCCGCCAGATTTTCCTCAGCGGTAATATCACAATCGATGAGCAACATGTCGTATCGCTCCCGGTCTATGGCGGATACAGCGTCACTGCCACTATTCACGACCTGAACATTGCAGCCGAGTTTTTTAAGCATGGCGGAAATCACCATCTGGTTGACCCGCTGGTCCTCCACCACCAACACTCGCAACGGGGCAACCCCGTTTCCCTCTGCCGTACCCACGCCCTGCTCCTTAATACTCTGCTGCGCGGAATCTTCATTCTTGCTCTCGCCTGAGTCACTCGCCCCCGCACTTTCTGATGATGCTTTCAGTGCCTTGCCAGCAACATCGTACAAGCGCTTGCGCAATATCGGCTTTTCAATACAGCGAACTTGAGATAAGGCTCTGAGATGCGATTTAACTTCTTTGGTGTCTTTCTGTAACAAGCTCAGCGCTATCAACTGCTGTGGCTGAGGAAATTTTTTGCTGCTGGCAATTTCCCGGGACAGCACCAATGCGTTCAAGCTTTGCAGCGGATTATGAATTACAGCCAGATCAAAAGGTTTGCCATTTGCCGCAGCCTCTTCCAACTTGACCACAGCTTGCTCGTAACCGTACACTATCTGAACAGCAGCACCCCATTGCTCCATATCATTGCCCATATCGTGCGCCACAACTTCGGGAAAATCAACCAACAACACTCTTCTTCCTGCCAACTTCTGGTCACTGACCGCCGGCACCATATCCCCGGCAACCACTTCCAGTTTTACCGCCAGAGCGATGCGATGCCCACCCCGATTGGTTTTGAGAATATTGACACTGCCACCCATGCACTCCGCCAGACCCTTGCTGATGGATAGGGCTATTCCCACCGGTTGGTTATCACCAAATGACTGCTCATCGCCACCAACAATCCCCTCTCCACCACCGAGCGTGTCGCTGATAATCAGTTGCAGTTCACCATCATTTGACGCGTCGAATGCAAACTCCGCCTCGATAAACACATGCCCGGTATCGAACA
This sequence comes from Marinimicrobium sp., assembly GCA_050486405.1. Classification (GTDB taxonomy): domain Bacteria; phylum Pseudomonadota; class Gammaproteobacteria; order Pseudomonadales; family Cellvibrionaceae; genus JBJHDF01. Next base: position 93,669 of record JBJHDF010000009.1, read on the forward strand.
ACTTGAGGGCATGGCTGAGCAACGTAGCCAGCACCTGTTCAAGCCGGGTTGCGTCGCCACGCACCCGATCAGGCATGGAGTCGTCAAACAGGAAATTCAGTTCAACGCCCTGCTGATGGGCTTGTAGTGCAAAATCCCGAATCTGCTTTTCCAGCAGACGGCGCAGATCAAATTCGGAAACCTCCAGCTCCAGGGAACGTGTGGTAATGCGGGAGAAATCCACCACATTGTTTACAAGGTTGAGCTGCCGCTCGGCTGCCTTGCGTGCCAGCAACAGCAGCTCTCTCTCCCGTTCGGCCAACTTGCTTTCGTCAGCCTGATCCAGAGTACTCAGAATGTCACTCAGCGAAGAACGAAACTCGTGTCCTAGATTGATCAAAAACTCATTCTTCAAGGCAATGGCAGCCTTGGAGCTGCGCTGCTCATGCTCCAGGCCCTTGGCCCGCTCGCGCAGGGCGTAATTGGACTCCAAACGTTCCCAGTAGGCAATGGAGAGATTCTTGGCCTGATAGCTGATCATGAGAAAGAACATCAACATGATGATGCCGTACAGGTAGCCTTCCGTAGCTCCCAGCAAAATGGCGGTCAGCGCCGCAGGCACCTGACCGATGAACAGATAGATGGTGAGGAACTTCCTATAGGGCGCGAAGACGCTGGTTATGGTGGAATAGAACACCACTGAGTAGAGCCACATCAACAGCGTTTCTCCGCGCATACCTTGCGACCAGGTCAGGCTGACAAGAATGATACTCCACCAGGCAGCACCAAGAAACGATGCCAGAAAATACTGATTGCGCCAACGGGTGGGTGCCCGAGCATATAGTGTGTCGAAACGAAATAGATAGTAGCCGCGCAGCAAAGTTACCAAAAGTAAACCGGTCAGCAGCACTATGGCCAGTGTCGTTTCACGCAAAAAGAACTCGCCATAACTCAGGCAGAGTACGAAGACGATAAAATTCAGTATCAGACCGCGACGGCTGTACTTGGCCACACGGGAATCCGTGTCGCGCATGATCTGGCGATCTTTCTGGACCTTGGAAGCAGGTACAAATAACTGCAACATGGTTGGTGCTCGTGACAATATCTTGAGAAACAAACCCCGGATTTCAGGACAGCCGTGTCTTGAAGTCCTGATAGCCGAACTGCCGTACCACCTGCAACTCGTCGCTGCGCGAATCCCATATCGCAATGGCTGGCAGCCCAATACCGTTGAAGGTGGTGGTCTTCACCATAGTGTAGTGAGCCATATCGGCAAACACCAGTCGCTGCCCCACTTGCAGGGGCTCGGGAAAGCTGTAGTCGCCAATGATATCACCAGCCAGGCAGGTCATACCGCCCAGACGGTACAGATGAGGGTACTGTTCCGGCAGGCCCGCGCCAAGTATGTCCGCTCGGTAGGGCATTTCCAGGGTATCCGGCATATGGCAGGTGGCGGAGGTATCCAGGATAGCCTGATTCATGCCGTTCCAGGGCAAGTCCAACACTTCGCTAATCAGCACACCGGTACCGATAGCCACTGCTTCGCCGGGTTCCAGATAGACCTGTACGCCGTGGCGACCGGCAAAATCCCGCAGCAGCGCAATCAGTTCGTCCACCTGATAGTCCGGCCGGGTGATATGGTGACCACCACCGAAATTGACCCACTCCATCTGTTCGAGCCAGGGGCCAAATTTGGCCTCAAAGGCCGTCAAGGTTCTCTGCAATGGCGGCAAATCCTGCTCACAGAGGGTATGAAAATGCAGGCCGCTGATACCCTCCAGCAGCTCCGGTTGAAAGCGCGATAGCGGCACACCCATACGGGAACAGGGCGCACAGGGGTCGTAGAGCGGCACTTCCCCCTCGGAGTGTTCGGGATTCACCCGCAGGCCGAACTGCAACGATGAGCGCTCCTTCTGCGCGGCAAGCGCCTGTTCGCGAAAGCGCTGCCACTGGCTGAAGGAGTTGAATACTATGTGATCTGAAATTTCCAGCAGCCGGGTGAAATCCTCCGGGCGAAAGGCCGGTGAATAGGTGTGCACCTCACCGCCGTATTCTTCGCGTCCCAGCAGAGCTTCGTGCAAGCCACTGGCACAGGTACCGGAGAGAAAACCCTGGTACATGGGTGCCAGACTCCAACAGGAAAATGCCTTGAGCGCCGCCAGCACCTTGGCACCACTTTCCCTCTGCACCCGGTGCAATACCCGAAGGTTGTCCTCCACCGCCGCCCGATCCACGACGAAGCAGGGTGACGGTACGCGACGGGCGTCAAAATGCTCGAAGTTATTGCGCACGACCTAGTCTTCCATTCCCAGAGTGCCGTCCAGTTCCACGACTTCCCAGGGCAGTCCGTACCGATTCAGATCCGCCATAAAGGGGTCCGGATCCATCTGCTCCATGTTCCAGACACCGGGCGCCATCCACTTGCCCTCCAGCATCATCTTGGCGCCAATCATCGCCGGTACGCCGGTGGTATAGGAAATGGCCTGGGACTGGACCTCCTGATAGCAGGCTTCGTGGTCACAGATGTTGTAGATATATACCGTCTTTTCCTTGCCGTCGCGCACACCACGAGCGACACAACCAATACAGGTTTTTCCCTTGGTGAGGGGGCCAAGGCTGGCCGGGTCCGGCAAGAGTGCCTTGAGAAACTGTAGCGGGATGATCTGCTGCCCTTCAAACTCCACCGGCTCAATGGACGTCATGCCGACATTACCCAGCACTTCAAGATGCTTCAGATAGTTGTCGGAGAAAGTCATCCAGAAACGGGCACGTTTGATGTCCGGAAAGTGCCGGGTAATGGACTCAAGCTCCTCGTGATACATCAGATAGATCTTTTTCGGGCCGATACCCGCCGGAAAATCGAACAACCGGTTTTCCGACAGCGGCTCGGTTTCCCGCCACTGACCGTCCTGCCAGAAACGCCCCTTGGCGGTGACTTCCCGGATATTGATCTCCGGATTAAAATTGGTGGCAAAGGGTTTGCCGTGATCACCGGCGTTGCAGTCGATGATATCCAGATAGTGAATCTCATCCAGATAGTGCTTCTTGATATAGGCGGTGTACACATTGGTGACACCGGGATCAAAACCGGAGCCGAGCAGTGCCATCAGGCGGGCGCCGAGAAACTTGTCCTGGTAGGCCCACTGCCACTTGTATTCGAACTTTGCCTCACCCGGCGGCTCGTAATTAGCGGTATCCAGATAGTGCACACCGGCCTCGAGGCAGGCGTCCATGATCGTCAGATCCTGATAGGGCAAAGCGACATTGATCACCAGCTCAGGTTTTTCTTCACGCAGCAGTGCCACCAACTCGGGGACCTTGTCGGCGTCAACCTGGGCAGTTTTGATGGGCCTCTTAATCTGCGCGGCAATGGCATCGCATTTGGCCTTGGTACGGCTGGCCAAAACGATTTCAGAAAACACTTCCGGCACCTGGGCGCATTTGTGAGCTACCACACCGCCAACTCCGCCAGCACCGATTATCAATACTTTCGCCACGGTATTACCTCCCCTTATCGTTCAAAATAGGTGTAGCCTCTGAGGCTTTCGGAATAGGCAGCCAGCATCTGCTGGCGATCAGAGACGCTGATGCGCCCATCCCGCACCGCCTGCTCGGCAGTGCGGCGAAACTTCTGGAACATGGCCTGGGGATCGTATTCCACATAGCTCAGGACATCCGAGATACTATCTCCGTGCAGCTCGTGCACAAAATCCAGACTGCCGTCATCATTGATGCGCACACTGGCGACGTTGGTATCGCCAAAGAGATTGTGCAAGTCGCCCAGTGTTTCCTGGTAGGCCCCCACCAGAAATACCCCCAAATAGTATTCCTCTCCCGCTTTCACAGGGTGCAACGGCAACACCGTCTTTTCGCCCTCCGGGCTGACAAATCGGTCAAGCTTGCCATCGCAGTCGCAGGTCAGGTCGGCAATAATGGCACTGCGCACCGGTTCTTCATTGAGCCGGTGTATGGGCATTACCGGGAACACCTGGTCGATGGCCCAGGAGTCGGGCAGAGACTGAAAAACACTGAAATTGCCGTAGTAAATATCCGCCAGCTGTTCAGACAGACTTTCCAGTTCTGCGGGGATACGCTTCAGGTCAGGCAGGAGCGCAGCGATCTTCTGCAGGCCTGCCAGATAGAGGTTTTCACCGAAGGCCCGGCTGCGCAGATTAATATCACCGCGATAGAACAGATCGCGAACCTGATCCCGATAATAGATGACGTCGTTGTAGCATTCCTGGATATTTTCGATACGAATATTTTTCTGAGCGTACCAGAGGTTGGAAATCTGCTCATGCACACCTTCGGGCAACTCATCGGGCAGTGGTGAGGGCTCAAAGTGCCCAACATCGAGTACATTGAACAGTAGCACAGCGGTGTGGGCCACCGTGGCACGACCCGATTCCGTAACAATGACGGGGTGAGGAATACTATGGGGTGCCAGCGACTGCTGAATGGCTTCCACAACGTCTACGCAGTACTCCTGCACCGAGTAGTTTCGGCTGTGGCCGCTATTGCTGTTACTGCCGTCGTAATCTACCGCGAGGCCACCCCCCAGATCAATATAGCCAAGCGGAGCGCCCTCCTCCACCAGGTCAATATAGTAACGACAGGCTTCCAGCACACCACTGCGGATACTACGGATATTGGGTATCTGTGAACCCAGATGAAAATGTAGCAACTGAAAGCAGTGTAACAAACCTGCCTCGCGCAAGCTGTCGACAACGTCCACCAGTTGGTTGGTGGTCAGCCCGAAAAGACTGCGATCACCGCTGTCTTCACTCCAGTGCCCTTCCACCTTGGTGGACAGCTTGAGACGAGCGCCGATCAATGGCTCTATGCCCAGCGCGCGACTGCGCTCGATCACAAAAGGAACTTCCGCCGGGGTCTCCAGCACAAAGAAACACTTGAAACCCAGCTTGCAGGCCTGCAAACCGAGATCAATAAACTCGGCGTCCTTGTAACCATTGCAGATGATCAGGCTTTCCCGGTCTTCCAGGGTAGCCATGGCAATCAATAACTCCGCCTTGCTGCCCGCTTCCAATCCGTGGTGATAGCGTTGACCAAAGCGGGCGATCTCGGCCACCACATGGCTCTGTTGATTCACTTTAATGGGAAAAGCACCGCGGTACTGTCCCTGATAACCACAGGCATCGATGGCGCTGGCAAATGCTTCATTGAGAGTACTGATACGGCTGTCTACCAGATTTTCCAGGCGCAGCAGCACTGGCATTTCCAGGCCTCGCTGCTGAAGTCCGTCAACGACATCCACCAAGGAAACGGCAGCCTCGCTACCATTACCCGGTGCACGAACAATCACTTCGCCCTTGTCGGAAATACCGAAGTAGCCGCTGCCCCACTCATCAATACCGTAGAGTTCAGCGGAACGTTTGACCGACCAGGTACTGGCCGCTTTGTTGCTCTCACTCAATGTCGTCACCACCTGTAATTACGCCAATAAACGAAATAGGCGGTCCCTGGACCGCCTACCGTTACTGCACAGAGTACTACTTTCGCCGATGGCTACCAGCCAGTCAACTCTTTCAGGGCACTGCCTATATCCGCCAGACTGCGAACTGTCTTGACGCCGGCGTCTTCGAGCGCAGCGAACTTCTCATTAGCGGTACCCTTACCGCCGGCAATAATGGCGCCGGCATGCCCCATACGCTTGCCTGCCGGAGCAGTAACACCGGCGATATAGGAGACAACCGGCTTGCTGACGTTGGCTTTGATAAAGGCTGCTGCCTCCTCCTCCGCAGTGCCGCCGATTTCCCCAATCATGACAATCGCTTCAGTGGCCGGGTCATCCTGGAACAACTGCAGGATATCGATAAAGTTGGAACCCGGAATCGGGTCACCACCAATACCGACGCAGGTGGATTGACCAAAGCCGTAATCCGTGGTCTGCTTGACCGCTTCATAGGTCAGGGTACCAGATCGCGATACAATGCCAACCTTGCCGGCCTTGTGAATATGACCGGGCATAATGCCTATCTTGCACTCCCCTGGGGTGATAACACCGGGACAGTTGGGGCCGATAAGGCGCACACCCAATTCGTCGCACTTGACCTTGCAATCGAGCATATCCAACGTGGGAATACCCTCGGTAATGCAGACAATCAACTGAATGCCGGCATTGGCCGCTTCCAGAATCGAGTCCTTACAAAATGCTGCGGGCACATAAATGACCGATGCTTCAGCACCAGTGGCTTCCACCGCTTCCACAACGGTATTGAATACCGGCAGGCCCAGATGAGTCTGGCCGCCCTTGCCCGGCGTTACGCCACCCACCATTTTTGTGCCGTAAGCAATCGCCTGTTCGGAGTGAAAGGTACCCTGAGCGCCGGTAAAGCCCTGACAGATTACCCTGGTATTGCGATCGATCAGAATGCTCATTGGGCACCTCCGGCTGCTTTAACCACCTGCTGGGCTGCATCTGTCAGACTGGTGGCGGCAATAATGTTCAAGCCGCTGTCGGCCAGCAGTTTCGCGCCATTCTCGGCGTTATTGCCTTCCAAACGTACCACTACCGGCACCTCGACACCCACTTCCTCAACAGCGCCGATAACACCCTCGGCGATGAGATCGCAACGAACGATACCACCGAAAATATTGATTAGAACCGCCTTGACATTCTTATCCGAGAGAATGATCTTGAAGGCTTCAACCACCCGCTCCTTGGTGGCGCCACCGCCCACATCAAGGAAGTTCGCCGGTGCGCCACCGTACAGCTTGACGATATCCATGGTGCCCATGGCCAGACCTGCACCGTTGACCATGCAGCCAATATTGCCGTCCAGCGCCACATAGTTGAGTTCCCATTTGGCGGCGTGAGCTTCGCGCTCGTCTTCCTGGGAAGGATCATGCATTTCGCGCAGATCCGGATGACGATAAAGCGCGTTGCCATCGATGGCCACTTTGGCATCCAGGCAATGCAAATCACCGGCGGGGGTGATTACCAGCGGATTGATCTCCAGCAGTGCCAGATCTTTTTCCTTAAACATTTTTGCCAGCGCCAGGAAGATCTTGACGAACTGTCCAATCTGCTTGCCTTCAAGACCCAGCCTGAAAGCCAGATCCCGGCCCTGATATGGCTGGGCGCCAACCAGCGGGTCGATCACTGCGCGAAGAATCTTCTCCGGCGTTTCTTCCGCGACTTTTTCGATTTCGACGCCACCCTCAGTGGACGCCATAAACACAATGCGACGGCTGGAGCGGTCAACTACCGCACCCAGATACAGCTCACGCGCTATATCAGTGCAGGTCTCTACCAGAATCCGGCTGACCGGCTGACCATTTTCGTCGGTCTGATAGGTGACCAGGTTGTTGCCCAGCCACTTCTTGGCAAACGCTTCAATGTCGGCCTTGGATTTAACCAGCTTGACACCGCCAGCTTTGCCGCGTCCGCCTGCGTGCACCTGCGCCTTGACCACAAACTCGTCGCCGCCGATGATATCGGCAGCGGCGGCGGCCTCGGCCGGCGTCTGGGCAGCAACGCCCCTGGATACCGGCAAGCCATACTGGGCAAACAACTGCTTGCCCTGATACTCATGTAAATTCATGATGTGTTTCCGTCTTAACCCACGGGCGGGCGCTAAGGCCCGACCTTGAACGACAATTGGCAGGCCGTGATGGCCTGCCCCCATATGCGCGGTTAGGGATTATTATTTGCGCTTCTTCTTGTTGGCGATGTGTATGGCATGACCATGCACCGCCAAGGCTGCTTCATGTATTGCTTCTGACATTGTCGGATGACCAAATACCATCATGCCCAGGTCCTCCGCGCTGGAGCCAAACTCCATGGCGATGGCCACTTCCTGAATGAGATCTGCAGCGCTGGGGCCGACTATATGGCAACCGAGAATTCTATCGGTATCGGCGTGGGCAATGATCTTGACCAACCCTTCGGTTTCGTTGGCGGCCATGGCACGGCCACTGGCGGCAAACGGGAAAGTGCCGATATTGTACGGCTCACCGTCGGCCTTGACTTGCTCTTCAGTGCGTCCCACCGACGCCACTTCCGGGTGCGTATAGATCACGTTTGGAATAACGTCGTAGTTCATCACAGTCTTCTGGCCAGCGATTCGTTCCGCCACCATCACGCCTTCTTCCGACCCCTTGTGGGCCAACATGGGGCCGCGCACCACATCACCGATGGCCCAAACGCCGGGAATCTCAGAGGCACAATGCTCGTCCACAAAAATAAAGCCGCGCTCGTCCAGGCTGACACCACTGTCGGCGGATAACAGACCCTCAGTGTAAGGTCTGCGACCCACACAGACAATCAGTTTGTCGAATGTCTCCTGCTGTTCCTTACCATCCTGATTGGTGTAGGTAACAACTACTTTCTTGCCCTTGACTTCAGTGCCCGTCACCCGACAGCTCAGGCGAATATCGAGACCTTGTTTGGTAAGAATCTTCTGAGTTTCCTTGGCAATCTGCTGATCCATAATGGCCAAGAACTTGTCCATGGCTTCCAGCACCACAACGTCGGCGCCAAGACGGTTCCACACGCTGCCCAGCTCCAGGCCGATAACACCGGCGCCGATCACACCAAGGCGCTTGGGCACTGCGTCAAACTCCAGCGCACCAGTGGAATCCACTATCAGGTCACCATTGATCTTGGCCACGGAAATATCGATGGGTGTAGAGCCGGACGCGAGAATAACGTGATCGGCTTGCAGTTCGCGGGTATTGCCATCGTGGTCTTTCAGTTCCACCCGGCGATTGGCAAGCAATTTCCCGGTACCAAAGAGGCTGGTAACGCCATTGGCCTTGAACAGGGCCGCAATACCTCCGGTAAGCTGTTTTACGATCTTGTTTTTTCGCTCCAGCATCTGGCCGACATTGATGGACACGCCCTTGTGGCTGATGCCATGAACTTCCAGCTCTTCCTTTGCCTCGTGGTATTTGTAGGCGGAGTCCAGCAACGCTTTTGAGGGGATGCAGCCAACGTTCAGACAGGTGCCACCATTGACGCCCTTGCCTTCGTCGTTGCGCCACTTTTCAATACAGGCGGTTTTCAGACCCAGCTGCGCGGCACGGATAGCGGCCACGTAGCCGGCGGGGCCGGAGCCAATTACGATTACATCAAATTTGTCAGACATAGCCTTTTTCCGAATCTGTTAATTGCGGCTGCGTGCAGACCAGCGGCAACCAAATAAATGAAAATGTACGTGCGGCTAGAGTTCCAGCAGTATCCGCGCCGGATCTTCCAGCAGATCCTTGATAGCCACCAAAAACTGCACTGCGTCCTTGCCATCAAGCAGGCGATGATCATAGGACAGCGCAAGGTACATCATGGGCAGAATTTTCACTTCACCATTGACCGCCATGGGCCGCTCCTGGATCTTGTGCATACCCAATATGGCCGTCTGCGGCGGGTTGAGAATCGGCGTCGACAGCAGGGAACCGAACACACCGCCATTGGTAATGGTGAAGGTGCCGCCGGTCATTTCCTCGATACTCAACTTGCCGTCTCGGGCACGCAGACCGTAGTCGCGAATAGTGCCCTCAATCTGAGCCAGACTCATGGCTTCGGCATTACGCAATACCGGTACTACCAGACCTTTCTCGGTAGAAACTGCCACACCAATATCCTGATAACCGTGGTAAACGATATCGCTGCCATCAATAGATGCGTTAACAGCAGGAAAGCGGCGCAAAGCTTCGGCAGCCGCCTTGACGAAGAAGCCCATAAATCCCAAGCGGGTGCCGTTATGCGTCTTCTCAAACTGGTCCTTGTAGCGCGAGCGCAGCTCCATCACCGGCGCCATATTCACTTCGTTGAAAGTGGTCAACATCGCTGTGGAAGTGGACGCTTCCAGCAAGCGCTCTGCAATGCGCTTGCGCAGACGGGTCATGGGTACGCGTTTTTCGTGGCGCTCGCCCTGCGGCTCAGGGGCAGTGTCTGTTGGCGCTGAAGCAGGCTTTTCCTGTGATTTTTCGGGCTTGTTTTTCAGGAAGTTGACCATGTCTTCCTTGGTGACCCGGCCGTCCTTGCCCGTGCCGGCAACGTCAGCTGGATTCACGCTATTTTCATCGGCCAGCTTGCGCGCCGCCGGACTGAGCAGCTTCTCTTCGTCAGAACCCTGGTCCTCGTCACCGCCTTCCGCTGAGCCGGCTTGGGATTTGCCCGCCGCAGACTTTTCACCGCCATCGGCTTTCGTGTCTGATTTCTCTGCCCCAGAACCTTTTTCAAATTTTGCAATCACCTCACCGCTCAGTACGGTATCTCCCTCTTCCTTGAGTACCTTGCTGATACTGCCGTCAGCGGGCGCTACAACTTCAAGCACCACCTTGTCGGTTTCGATATCGACAATCAACTCATCGCGGGAGACCGCTTCACCAGGCTTCTTGTGCCAGGTTGCCACAGTACCGTCCTGTACCGACTCCGGAAATGTGGGGGCTTTGATTTCAATACTCATTTCTTTTCCTTAGCTGTCGCTTGGGTTCTGGCAATACCGGGGTATTGCAGCGTCAATTCAATCTATTTCAGTGTCAGCGCCTCATCGATAAAGCGCTTTTGTTCTTCCAGGTGCACGGACAGATAGCCCGACGCGGGCGCCGCTGACGGGTCCCGCCCGATATAGCCCAGATACAGTTTCGGATCGTGATCGTAGACCACTCGACGAATATGGTGCTGACTGCTGTACCAGGCGCCCTGGTTCATGGGTTCTTCCTGACACCAGAAAATATCCTTCAGGTTCTTGAAAAAAGACAGCGCGTGCTGGAGTTCTTCTTCCGGGAAGGGATACAGCTGCTCCAGCCTGATCAGAGCAATATTGTCGATCTCCCGCGCCATCCGCTCTTCGAGTAGATGGTAGTACACCTTGCCACTGCAAATAATGGCGCGTTGCACCTTGTCTGGATCCAGGTCTTCCTCACCGATCACATTGTGGAAGCTGCCCCGCGCCAGATCTTCCAGACTGGAAGTGGCCAACTTGTGACGCAAAATCCACTTTGGACTCATCACCACCAGCGGTCGCCGCATGGGACGAATGGCCTGGCGGCGCAGCATATGAAAAACCTGCGCCGGCGTGGTGGGAATGCAGACCTGAATGTTGTGCTCGGCACACAACTGCATAAAGCGCTCCAGCCGGGCCGAAGAATGCTCAGGCCCCTGCCCTTCATAACCGTGGGGCAACAGCATGGTAAGACCACAGAGGCGACCCCACTTGTGCTCGCCACTGGTGATGAACTGGTCGATTACCACCTGGGCACCGTTGGCAAAGTCACCAAACTGGGCTTCCCAAATGACCAGCCCGTTTGGCGCAGTGGTGGCGTAGCCGTATTCAAACGCCAGCACAGCCTCTTCCGACAGCAGCGAGTCGTACAGTTCAAACTGCGGCTGGTCTTCCCGCAGGTGTTTCATCGGCACGTAGACAGAGCCGTCTTTCTGGTTGTGAATGACCGCGTGCCGGTGCGAGAAGGTACCCCGACCCACATCCTGGCCGGTGAGTCGTATACTGTAACCCTGTTCCAGCAAAGTGGCGTAGGCCAGAGTCTCGGCCATGCCCCAGTTAATGGGCAGGGCGCCACCGGCCATCTTGCGCCGGTCGTCATAGATCTTGGCCACCTGTTTCTGCACCACAACGCCGTCCGGCACTTCGCACATTCTGTGCGCCACTGCCTGCAGATCCTTCAACTCGTAACCGGTATAACCGGAAGCCCACCAGTCGTGGCCGATGTAGGGCGACCAGTCGACAAACAGTGAACGATCCGGCTCGGAAACCAGACCGCTGGCAACACTTTCCCCGCGATCCAGTGCCGCGCGGTAGTTGGTGGCCATTTCCTCAGCCTCTTCGGCGCTGACAATACCCGCCGCAATCAGCTTCTCGGCATACAGCTCCCGGGTGGGCTTGTGATTGCGAATGGCCTGATACATCAACGGCTGAGTGGCAGAAGGATCGTCCGCTTCGTTGTGGCCACGGCGACGATAGCAGACCAGATCGATCACAACATCTTTGTGGAACTGGTAGCGGTAGTCCATGGCCAATTGCGCCACAAACAGCACGGCATCCGGGTCGTCACCATTGACATGAAAAATGGGCGCTTCCACCATCTTGGCCGTGTCGGTGCAGTATTCGGTGGAGCGGGCATCTTCCGGATTGCTGGTGGTAAAGCCCACCTGGTTGTTGATCACCAGATGCACAGTACCACCGGTGCGGAAACCCCGGGTCTGGGACATCTGGAAGGTTTCCATAACCACACCCTGACCGGCAAAGGCCGCATCGCCGTGCACCACAATCGGCACCACTCGGTCACCGCTCTTGTCTTCACGGCGATCCTGGCGGGCGCGCACCGAGCCCTCTACCACCGGAGAGACGATCTCCAGGTGTGAGGGGTTGAAGGCCATGGCCATGTGTAATTCACCGCCGGGAGTCATGATATTGGAAGAGAACCCCTGGTGATACTTCACATCACCGGAGGTATCTACCAAGCGTTTGGTCCCTTCGAACTCGCCAAACAGCTCCGCCGGGCTCTTGCCGAAAACATTGACCAGGGTGTTCAACCGACCCCGGTGGGCCATACCCAGAACAATCTCCTTGGCGCCATAACCACCGGCGCGTTTGACCAAAGCATCCACCAGCGGAATAAAGCTTTCACCCCCTTCCAAGCCAAAGCGTTTGGTACCCGGATACTTGCTGTCCAGATGACGCTCCAGCCCGTCGGCGGCCGTCAGGCGCTCCAGTACCGTCAGGCGCTGCTCGGCGCTGAAGTCGGGATTCGAGCGCACGCTTTCCAGCCGCTGCTGCAACCATTGCTTCTCGGCCAGGTTGGTGATGTGCATGATTTCCGGGCCTACATGGCCGCAGTAGGTCTGCTCCAGCGCGTCGATAATGTCCCGCAGCGAGGCTTCTTCCCGACCGATATACAGGGGGCCGGCCTGAAAAACCGTGTCCATATCCGCCGCAGTCAAGCCGTGGTAGGCCGGGTCGAGATCGGGTACCGGCTCGCGCTGCATCAACGACAGAGGATCCAGCTCCGCTTTCTGGTGACCGCGAAAGCGGTAGGAACTGATGAGCTGCAGCACTTTGACCTGCTTGCGCTCGTGCTCAATACTGACCGAACCAGCGCTGCTGGCGGTGGCAGCAGAATAGCGGGGGCGGGTACGCGCCAATTTCTCGAACTGGGCGCGAATCACCGAATGAGGCGTATCCTGGGTAACTACGCCGTTGACGCGGGGCAATTGGTCAAAGTAGCTGCGCCACTGCTCGGGCACCCCGTTGGGGTCATGCAGATACTGATCGTAGAGGTCTTCGACATAAGAGGCGTTCCCACCGGAGATGTGGGACGTCTGCCATAGCCGCTCCATAGTGCTGTCTTGCATTGTGCATCCACCTGTTAGCAACCAATACGCCCGCCGCTTGTGGCCGCGGGCGCCGCTGATGCGATGACTTTTAAAGAAATGCGCCGTACCGACTGGCGGACGACGCATTCCCCTCTTTCCCTTGGCGACCCACTGTTAGATCAGGTGGCTCGCTGCAGTAACATATTGCGTATGTGGCCAATCGCCCGGGTGGGGTTCAACCCCTTGGGACACACGGCCACACAATTCTGGATGCCGTGACAGCGAAACACGCTGAAAGGGTCATCCAGCCTGGACAGACGCTGATCCGTGGCAGTATCACGACTGTCCGCCAGAAAACGATAGGCCTGCAACAGGCCCGCCGGACCGATGAACTTGTCCGGGTTCCACCAGAAGGACGGACAACTGGTGGAACAGCAGGCGCAGAGTATGCACTCGTACAGACCATCCAGTTTAGCTCTATCTTCGGGCGACTGCAGCCGCTCAATGGCCGGTGCAGGAGTATTATTCTGCAAAAAGGGCTCAATTTTGCGGTACTGCTCATAAAACTGGCTCAGATCCACCACCAGATCGCGAATCACCGGCATGCCCGGCAGAGGCCGCAACACCAGTTTGTTGCGCTTGACGCACGCCGACAGCGGCGTGATACAGGCCAGCCCGTTGCGACCGTTGATGTTCATGCCATCGGAGCCACAGACGCCCTCGCGGCAGGAGCGACGATAGGACAGGGTTTGATCCTGCACCTTGAGCATTTCCAGCACATCCAACACCATCAGATCCTTGCCGCCGGTATCCAGCTCGTAGCTCTTCATGTAAGGCGCCTTGTCCGTTTCCGGATTGTAGCGGTATATCTCGACTTTCAGCATCTTTGTCGCCTCACCAGATCAGTAGCTGCGAACCATGGGTTCGAAGGATTCCATGGTTCGCGGCGCGAAGTTCACCTCGCGCTTGTCCACCCGTTTGTCACCGGGGAAATAAAGCGAATGACACAGCCAGTTCTTATCGTCCCGATCCTCGTAGTCCTCCCGGGCGTGGGCACCCCGGGATTCGGTGCGGGCGTTGGCGGCAATGGCGGTGGCCTCGGCTACTTCCAGCAGATTTTGTAGCTCCAGCGCCTCGATACGGGCAGTATTGAAGGCGCTGCTCTTGTCGCTCAGACTCACCCGGGCAATACGCTCACGCAGCGCGCTCAGTTTTTCTATCCCCTCCGTCATAAACTCGCCCTTGCGGAACACGCCAAAATGGTTCTGCATGACATTCTGCAGTTCCTTGCGCAGTGCCGGGGTGGTTTCGCCGTCGGCAGGCGAATCGTTGAGGCGATTGAGGCGGGCCATGGCCACTTCCAGATCCGAAGCACTAGCCTCGCGCAGCTCGCTGCCCTCGCGCAGAGTCTTTTCGATATGCAGACCGGCAGCTCGGCCGAAGACCACCAGGTCGAGCAACGAGTTGCCGCCCAGGCGGTTGGCGCCGTGCACCGACACGCAGGCCACCTCGCCGCAGGCGTAGAAACCCTCCACCACCTTGTCCTTGCCCTTGGCGTCGCGGGTCAGCACCTGCCCCTGAATATTGGTGGGAATGCCACCCATCATATAGTGGCAGGTGGGCACCACCGGAATGGGTTCCTTAACCGGATCCACATGGGCGAAGGTGCGCGACAGTTCACAAATACCCGGCAGACGGCTGTTCAACACTTCTTCGCCCAGGTGATCGAGCTTGAGCAGCACATGATCGCCATTGGGGCCGCAGCCGCGACCGTCGAGAATCTCCAGCACCATGGAGCGGGCCACAACATCGCGACCGGCCAGATCCTTGGCATTGGGTGCGTAGCGCTCCATAAAGCGCTCGCCGTCCTTGTTGATCAGATAACCGCCCTCACCGCGACAACCTTCGGTCACCAGGGTGCCAGCGCCATAGATGCCGGTGGGGTGAAACTGCCACATCTCGATATCCTGCACCGGCAGGCCGGCACGCAGGGCCATACCGACACCGTCGCCAGTGTTGATATGGGCATTGGTGGTGGAGGCGTAGATGCGCCCGGCACCGCCGGTGGCAAACACCGTGGCGCGCGACTTGATGTAAACCACCTCGCCATCTTCGATATTGATGGCCACCACACCCACCACGGCGCCGTCCTGGTTCCGGACCAGATCCACGGCGAACCACTCATTGAGGAAGGTGGTGTTGTTCTTGATATTGCCCTGATAAAGGGTGTGCAGCAGCGCGTGGCCGGTGCGGTCGGCCGCCGCGCAGGTGCGCGCCGCCTGGCCGCCACGACCAAAGTCCTTGGACTGGCCACCGAAGGGCCGCTGGTAGATGCGGCCATTCTCGGTGCGCGAGAACGGCAGGCCCATATGCTCCAGTTCGAACACCGCCTCCGGACCCACCGAACACATATACTCGATGGCCTCCTGGTCGCCGATATAGTCGGAACCCTTGACGGTGTCGTACATGTGCCAGCGCCAGTCGTCCTGGGGGTCGGCACTGGCGATGGCACAGGTAATACCGCCCTGGGCGGACACCGTATGGGAGCGGGTGGGAAACACCTTGGTCACCACCGCCGTCTTATAGCCGGAACTGGCCATCTGCAGCGCCGCGCGCATACCGGCGCCGCCACCGCCCACCACTATGGCATCAAAGGAAATCGTGCGCATGGCTTACAGCCCCCAGATAATTTCGATGCCCCAGACCGTGTAGGTCAGGGCAACCAGCGCCAGAATCACCTGGGCACAGATGCGCAGCACCGTGCCGGTGGCACCCAGGGCGCGCTCGGTCAGATAGTCGGTCAACACCGCCCAGAGCCCGATCCAGGCATGAGCGATGATCGACAGCAGCGTAAGCAGGCTGAATACACGCATCCACAACTGCTGGTACAGCTCCTGCCACTGGGCGTAACCCAGATCCGGCATGTAGAGGATAAAGCCGACGATAAAGAAGAGATAAACGGTCATCACCAGTGCGGTGACCCGCTGGATCAACCAGTCGTAGACGCCGCTGCGCCCGAGGTTCGTTACCGACGTTACCATAGCCAGACTCCAGCCAGTACGATCAACACAGCGGCTGCGATCAACACCAGCCAGGCTCCCAGACGGCCACCGCGCAGGCTCTCACCGATGCCACAGTCCATCAACAGATGGCGAATGCCAGCCACCACGTGATAAGCCAACGCCGCCAGCACAACCCAGACAACCAGTTGCCATATCGGTTGGTTGAGCAGCTGCTGCAGAGACACGAAACTCTCTTCCGATGCCAGACTCTTGTCCAGCAACCAGAGCAACACACCCGCTCCGGCGAACAGGAAAACACCGGAAATCCGATGCAGAATGGAAACTATGGCGGTGATGGGAAACTTGATGGTGGAGAGGCTGAGATTGACAGGTCTGTTGTTCACTGTTGACGATCACCTCGGGGCCGCTTGTCTTGGTTGATTGAGGACGGGCTCTGCGGCCCTTGACAAGCCGGGCGCCCGCCCCCGCAAGTCGCGCAGTATTATAGGGATTGAGCCAATAAAAGACAAACAAATCAGGGCACTGGCAACCAACTCACTCTGGCTTTCTCCCCAGTTTGTCATCGGGATGGTGTACGCCCCCAAAATGGGCACAAAAATGCCCCAAAACGGCACATTAAGCCACCTCTGCGTCCGGGTACTATCATCCTTGCGAGCATCTCATCTATAATGCCGGTCCGAGTTAAGACGCCGACGCCAGAATCGGCGCAGCCAGCTCAGAACAATCAATCCGAAGCCCCTTCCCGCTCTCCGCGGAGCCCAGATCCAGCGCGCAGCCCCGCTCGGGCAGCCAGCAGCGGCCAGAAGGCGCACTGATGGATGTAACTGATTGTTTTACAGTTGTTTATATTGTTTTTTACAGGAGTCCGAGATGACCGAGAGAAAAGCGCACCTGACGGTAGATGGCCAGGATGCCCCCGCAGATCTGCCCATCCACGCCAGCTCTGTGGGCCCCGACGTCATCGACGTCACCGGCCTTACCAAAAAGGGCTTTTTCACCTACGATCCCGGCTTCATGTCCACCGCCGCCTGCCAGTCAAAAATTACCTATATCGACGGCGCCAAAGGCACTCTACTCCACCGCGGTTACCCCATCGACCAACTCGCCAATCACTCCGACTACCTGGAAACCTGTTACCTTCTTCTCAAGGGCGAACTGCCCAATGCTGAACAGAAGGCAACCTTTGTCGAGGCCGTCGCCAAGAACAACAAAGTGGCCGACTCCGTAGCTAAACTGATCGGCAGCTTCGATCGCCAAGCGCACCCCATGGCCATTATCTGCAGCGCCGTCGCTGCCCTGGCTGCGGTCTACCACGGCGAGATCGACATTACCGACCCGGCCAGCCGCGAACTCACCGCCTACCGGCTGATCGGACAAATGCCCACCCTGGCTGCCATGACTTACAAACACCGACGCAACCAGGACTTCATCCCCCCCTCCGACGACCTCTCCTACGCTGAAAACTACCTGCATATGACCTTCGGCAACGCTGGCGAGGCGCCCCGGGTCAGCAAGGTACTGGCCAAGGCCATGGATCGCATCTTCCTGCTGCACGCCGACCACGAGCAGAACGCCTCCACCTCAACCGTGCGGCTGTCCGGCTCCTCCGGCACCAACCCGTTCGCTGCCATCGCCGCCGGCGTTGCCACCCTCTGGGGACCGGCCCACGGCGGTGCCAACGAAGCCGTGCTGAACATGCTGAGTGAAATCGGCAGCGTCGACAATATCGACACCTATGTGGCCAAGGCCAAGGACAAGAGCGATCCTTTCCGTCTGATGGGTTTCGGCCACCGGGTCTACAAAAACTTCGACCCCCGAGCCAAGGTGATGAAGCAGACCTGCGACGAAGTGCTGTCGGAACTGGGCAAAGACGACGACCCGTTGCTGGACATCGCCAAGCGCCTGGAGCAGATCGCACTGGAAGACGACTACTTCATTCAGAAGAAGCTCTACCCCAACGTCGACTTCTACTCCGGCATCATCATGAAAGCCATCGGTATCCCCACCGAAATGTTCACCGTGATTTTCGCCGTAGGCCGCGCCGTGGGCTGGTACGCCCACTGGGATGAGATGGTGAGCGGCCCATACAAGATCGGACGCCCGCGTCAGCTTTATACGGGATATACGCAGCGGGATTATCCGGAGAAGTAAAGACCCGGCTTTTATTAGTTTGGGTGCCAACGGCGGAGGTTGGCGCAGTGCTTCCGGGACTCGCCGTGAACCCATCCCTGGGGGCTCGAGCACAGCATCCCTGCTGCGCACGGTCCCGGAAGCACTACCCCAACCTCCTTTAACATCGTCACTTCGAACCTTTAAAAAAGCTCAGTACTTGCCGGGATAAGGGATTGTGGGACAGGGGTGTGAGGCCTTCGCGCGCGGGAAGCGCGTGCAGAGCTTACATGGACGACCCACATGGATGCGGGAAGTGTCCCGAAGCGCCGGGAGCGCGTTGGGACCGTATTCACAGCGTGTCTCACACCCCTGTACCGCAAGCCCGTACTCACCTCCCTTACGAAGCACCCCGCGTTGGCGCTACTTTAAAAAGTCGCTTCCGCCATCAGCCAGAGTTTTTTGGTGTCTGAGCCGAAATCATCCGCGCTGTAGTCCGCGTACTTGAGCAGCAGATTCACCGGACCCACCCGGCGCGTCACCTGAAAGCCGATCTCGCTGCCGTAACTGGCGCTGCCCTCGTTCGCCGACAAATCATGATAGGCCAGCAGCAGGTTGAATCCCGCCACCTGAGAAGACAACTTCAGATACAGATCCTCCACACCCGCAGCCGGGGTATCCAGAAAACGATCCGTCCAGCCCTGGAAAGCATGCAGGGTCGCCAGCGGCGTCATAAAGCCCACCTCGCCATCATCGGAACCCAACACCTCATACCCCAGGGTCAGCGACACAGGCCCAAACTTCGCTGAACCCTCCGCCAGAAAATAATCCGCGCTGTAATCCAGCGGGCTGTCGCCGGCATCGCTCTGGGTCGCATACTCCAGCGTGTAGCCATAGTTCTCGGCAACTTTACCAACCCAGCGAAGACCAAACGTGTTGCTCGACAGTACCGGTGCGGATTCGTTGTCCAGCAGATAGGCGTAGCCGCTCAGCGCGCCCCAGGGCAAACCCGCGTAATTGACATTCAGCAGATGGCTGTCGTGGCGGTGATCGCCGATGGGATTGGCCTTGCCGAAAATGCGGTTGACGTTCTGCACATAGGCATAATAAAACCGGGTATCCGCCAGACTGGTATTGGTGATGGAAAAGGCATCGTAAGTCTGCTCGTTCTGCCGCCAGCCAACGCCGCCGACGAAGCGCTGGTTATCCAGGATAATGCGCTGACGCCCCAGCTTAAAGACGGTATCGAAGTTCTGATAGGACAGCAGCGCCCGATTGACCTCCGTGTGCTCGGGATCTGGAATAATCGCCGTGCCGGGATTATTGGAATCATTACCCGCAGTGCGGTAATCCACCTTATCCAGATCCCGCACATCATCAAATTCCAGCGTCAGGCCGAAGCCCGCAAAGTTACCCGATTGATAGGTCAGACGGGTGCGCAGCGTCAAAGCGTCCGAGTCTTCCAGCCCATCCCACTTCACCTGTTCATAGCGCAGACGAAAATTCAGAGTAACATCACCCCCTGCCAGCGCCTCGGTTAATCCTGCGGTTTCCGCATGCGCATTGGCCAGCCAGAACGCGGCGGGCAACATCAGGCAAAGCGGAGCGATTCGGGTAGTCTTCATAGCGTAATCTCCAAAGATAAACGGTCGGTTGGCATGGCCTTGCCAAAACCCGGCGCACAATCTTGAGGCAGGCTCAAACAGGATACCGGGCACAGGACCCTGTCAACAAGCTGTAACAGAAACTCTGTGGCCGGGTATGGGCTAGAGCAAAGGCTGTGCCAGAGACTGACTCGAAGGCCGGCACTATCGCTTAACCCAAACAAAATCAATATGTTGGCACTTCTGACCGAGAAAGGAGAAGTACCTGACCATAGCTTCGCCTGCCCTTTGGTGGTGAGCCGAATTTATCGCCGCCCCACCATCAGTCACAAATCGCTGCGCCAGATGCGCGCTCAAGGTGCCGAACACAGGAGGCTGTGGATTTTCCGCGCACCAACAGGTCGCAAAGAAAAGCTGAACCCGGCACCCCTGAGAGTCCGTACGCAGATACCAAATCCGCAGCCAGACCCAACCGACCGAGGGCTACCTATACAAAAGCGGAAGTGCGACACAAGTACAAAATGAGACGGGAAAATTAGAAGATTTTGATTGCTAGTGGCCGTTTTATCCTATATATATAGCACCAGCCGGAACCACCCCTCGTTCAACCCTTGATTTCAAGGGGTTTTCGGTGGAAATTTGTCCCATTACAGTCAACAATGAAGGTATCAATTATGGCCGCTCGAAAAACCACCGCCAAGAAGAAGCCCGTTGCCAAGAAGAAGGTGGCAGCCAAAAAAGCCCCCGCCGCGGCCCCCACCCGCACGGTCAAGGCCGTAGCCGAGCGCTACAACAAGACCCAGATCCTGACCCAGATCGCAGAGAACACCCAGTTGAGCAAGAAGCAGGTTCAGGCGGTGCTGGACGAGCTGTCCGCAGTGATCGAAGGTCATGTGAAAAAACGCGGCTGTGGTGAATTCGTCCTGCCCGGTCTGCTGAAAATCACCACCGTGAAGAAGCCCGCCACCAAGGCGCGCAAGGGCATCAACCCCTTCACCGGTGAAGAGACCATCTTCAAGGCCAAGCCCGCCTCCACCCAGGTGAAAGTGCGGCCGCTGAAAAAGCTCAAGGAAATGGCGCTGTAAGCAGGCGTCAAACCCGATTCCCTGCCGCCGCCGGCGCGCAGGGGATCACGCCCCGATTCTAAACTGCCTGAAAATCCTCCCCTGCCAGAGCATTGCGCAACCCGCTGAGCCGCTCCTCCAGTGCCTTCTGTTCGTAGGCCTTGAAGGGCACCGCCCCCCAAATTGGCTGTGGCCAGGCCGGGTCTTCCTCGAAGCGGGCAATGCAGTGCACATGCAGTTGCCGCACCACGTTACCCAGAGCAGCGATGTTCATTTTATGAGCGTCGTAGAGGCTGGTCATCACCTCCGCCACCCGGCAAGACTCGCGTATCAGCTGCAACTGATCCTCCTCGCTCAGGTGATGAATTTCAAATACGTCCTCCCGCTGCGGTACCAGTATGCACCAGGGGTAGTTGGCGTCCCGGCTCAACAACAGCAGCGACAGCGAAAACCGGCCCACCACCACACTGTCTTTGGCCAGCACCGAATCCAGTTCAAACATAGCGCTAAGTCCTCCTGGCTAGATCACAGACAATTGCGGCATTCTCTCTCTGTACCCCGCCGCCTTTCCACCGTAGAATAACCCCAAAACAACCCTGTGACCACCGACCCGAGAGACCCCCATACCGCCATGCGTGCCAGCCGATTTCTGATTGCCACCCTCAAAGAAACCCCCTCCGACGCCGAGGTCATCAGCCACCAACTGATGCTGCGCGCGGGCATGATCCGCAAGCTCGCCTCCGGCCTTTACACCTGGCTGCCACTGGGCCTGAGGGTGCTGCGCAAGGTGGAGACCATCATCCGGGAGGAAATGGATCGCTCCGGCGCCCAGGAGGTTTTAATGCCCGTGGTGCAGCCCGCCGAGCTCTGGGAGGAATCGGGACGCTGGAGCCAGTTTGGCCCAGAGCTGCTGCGCATCAGCGACCGCCACGACAGGCCCTTCTGTCTCGGGCCCACCCACGAGGAGGTCGTCACTGATCTGGCCCGCCACGAGCTGAACAGCTACAAGCAACTACCGGTGAACTTCTATCAGATCCAGACTAAGTTCCGGGACGAGATACGCCCCCGCTTCGGCGTTATGCGCTCGCGGGAATTCATCATGAAGGACGCCTACTCCTTTCATCTGACTGAACAGTGCCTGGAAGACACCTACCAGGTGATGCACCGCACCTACTGCAACATCTTTGACCGCATCGGCCTGGACTACCGCCCGGTACTGGCGGACACCGGCTCCATCGGCGGCGCCGTCTCCCACGAATTCCACGTTCTCGCAGCCAGCGGTGAAGACGCCATCGTCTTCAGCAGCAGCAGTGACTACGCCGCCAATATCGAGAAGGCCGAAGCAGTGGCGCCACAGGGCGAGCGCCCTGCCCCGGGTCAGGAAAAAAGCGAAGTAGCCACACCCGGCCAACACAGCATCGAGCAGGTGGCCAGTTTCCTCAAGGTAACCCCTGCGCAAACCCTGAAAACCCTGATCGTGCTCGGTGAAACCGGTGAAGACGGCAGGCAACCGTTGGTGGCGCTGGTGCTGCGCGGTGACCACGAACTCAACGAAATCAAGGCGGAAAAGCTGCCCGGTGTCGCCGCGCCCCTGAGCTTTGCCAGCGAGGAACGCATTCGCGCCGAGCTGGGTGTGGGCACCGGTTCACTGGGGCCGGTGGGGTTGGGAATCACCGTGTACGCTGACCGCGCCGCCGCCCTGGTGGCGGATTTTGCCTGCGGCGCCAATCGCGACGGCTACCACCTGACCGGCGTCAACTGGGAGCGCGACCTGCCCCTGCCCCAGTTGGCCGACCTGCGCAATGTCCAGCCCGGCGACCCCAGTCCCGATGGTCAGGGTACACTGGAAATCCGGCGTGGCATCGAAGTGGGTCACATCTTCCAGTTGGGCACCAAATACAGCCAAGCGCTCAAGGCACGGGTGCTGGACGAAAACGGCAAGGAGCAACCCATGATCATGGGCTGTTATGGCATCGGCGTCACCCGCATTGTCGCCGCCGCCATCGAGCAGAACCACGACGAGCGCGGCATCATCTGGCCCCCGGCCATTGCGCCCTTTCAGGTGGCACTGGTGCCCATCAATCGGGACAAATCCGCGAGGGTTGCCGAGCACTGCGACGCTCTGTATCAGACCCTGCAGGACGCCGGGGTGGAAGTGCTGCTGATGGACGAGGAAAAGGCGCGCCTGGGCGTTATGCTGGCCAACACTGAATTGATGGGCATTCCTCACCGCCTGGTGGTGGGTGATCGGGGTCTGGATCAGGGCACCGTGGAATACCAGGGTCGGCGGGACGCGGACAAGCAGGAGATCGCCGCCGATGCAGTGGTAGACTTTCTGTTGCGGAAACTGCAGAAGGTGTAACCGCCATGATCGGCACGGGCATCCGCAAGTCGATAAGCATCTGGCTTGGCGCAATGGCGCTTGTCGCGGCAGCATCAGGCAGTATCGCCGCCCAGGCGGATCGCGAAGTGGACGACGAGCTGCGTCAGCTGTTGCTGCGCAGCATCGAACAGGCGGACAGCTTCGAGGACCGCTACGACGCCGAAGCCTGGCTGCTGCTTATGTCCGGCCGCCTGGCGCGCTATGTGCCGGACCCGGACAAGCGCCTACGCATTCTGCGCCTGGTACACCGCGAAGCCCACCGTGCGGGACTGCAACCGGAACTGGTGCTGGCGGTAATCGAGGTGGAGAGCCACTTCGACCGCTACGCCCTGTCCTGGGCTGGCGCCCAGGGCATTATGCAGATCATGCCCTTCTGGAAAAACGAAATCGGTCGCCCGGACGACAACCTGATCGATCTGGAAACCAACCTGCGCTACGGCTGCACCATTCTGGCCTACTACCTGCGCCGCTCCAATGGCCGCCTGGCCGAGGCCCTGGCCCGCTACAACGGCAGCTACGGCAGCTATCGCTATCCGGTAAAAGTAATGGACGCCTGGGAGCGATGGAGGTAGCTTTTATGAGATGGTTTCTAGTCCGCTCCTTCGTAGTCCGCTTCCTGCTGTTTCAAAGCGCGCGCCACGTCGTTGGGTGAACCTGTCTTGCGCGCCAGCACACTGTAGGCTACCGGTACTACAAACAGGGTGAAAATGGTGGCGGCAATCACGCCGGACATCACCACCACACCGATGACGAAACGGGTTTCCGAACCGGCGCCGGATGCCAGCACCAGCGGCGTGGCGCCAGCAGCGGTGGTGATGCCGGTCATCAGAATCGGACGCAGGCGGGCGCTGGAAGCTTCCAGCAGGGACGCCATAAATTCACCGCCGCGATCGCGCAACTGATTGGCAAACTCGACAATCAGAATACCATTCTTGGCCGCCAGGCCCACCAGCATAATCAGCCCAATCTGGGAATAGATGTTGAGCGAATTACCAGTGAGATAGATGCCGAGCAAACCGCCAATCATAGCCAGCGGCACCGTGATCATGATCACAAAAGGATGCACAAAACTCTCAAACTGCGCCGCCAGCACCAGGAATGTGATCAAGAGCCCCAGCAGGAAAATAAACAGCACCGAGCCGCCGGCATACTTGTAGTCCCGGGACAGCCCCTTGTAGTCGATTACCACGTTTTCCGGCAGGTGCTCCGCCACCAGATTTTCCAGGTAGCTCAGCGCCTCACCCAGGGCCAGACCATTATCGAGGTTCGCCTCAATGGTCAGTGCGCGAATGCGGTTGTAGCGATTGAGTCGGTTGGAGTCGGCGACCTCGCGCAGCTCCACCAGATTCGCCAGCGGTACCAGCTCACCGCTGCGCTCGGAGCGCACATAGATATTCTCCAGGCTGGTAGCGGTGCGGTGGTCGTCGCGCTCGCCCTGAACAATCAGATCGTATTCCTCACCCTCTTCGATAAAGGTGGTGATGCGACGCGAGCCCAGCATGGTTTCCAGGGTACGGCCCACATTGCTGACACTAACACCCAGATCGGCGGCGGCATTGCTGTCGATAAGCACCTCCACCTGGGGCCGGGTTTCCTTGTAGTCCCAGTCGATGGCGCTAAGGCCCGGATTGTCTTCGTCGATTTTTTCCAGCAGTATGTCCCGCCACTCGGCCAGTTGTTCATAGGTGCCACCACCGATCACGAACTGTACCGGTTTTTGCGCCGAGGTGCCAAAACCCTGGCGCATGATGGGCACCGCCGTTACGCCGGACAGATCGCTGAGCCGGGAGCGGATTTCGTCCATAATGACAAAAGCGTTGCGCCGCTGACCCCAGGACTCCAGCACGACGATAATGATACCGGTATTGAAATTCTCCACGGCACCAAAGCCACGGGGGGCACGCACCATGAGGCGGGTGATTTCTCCCTCATCGACATAATCCATCAGGCGCCGTTCGATCTCAATCATGTAATCTTCCATGTAGTTGTAGCTGGCACCTTCGGGACCGTTGACGATGATGAAAAACGCACCGCGATCCTCGCGGGGAGCGTACTCCGACGGCAACTGCTGCAACAGCCAGACGGCGCTGCCCAGCAGCGCGACAAATACACCGAGCACAATCAGCGGCCGCTTGATGCAGCGCTCGATGGCGCGCATATAGTAGTGCCGCAGACAGACCATACCCTGATCAACCTTGCGCACCAACCAGGTCTTGTGCTGCTGGTGCCCCTTGAGCACCTTGGACGCCAGCATCGACGACAGCGTCAGGGCGATCAGTGATGAAAACGCCACCGCCGCCGCCATGGTCAGCGCGAACTCGGAAAACAGCCGGCCAATATCACCACGCAAAAAGGCAATGGGGGTAAACACGGAAATCAATACCAGGGTGGTGGCCACCACGGCAAAACCCACTTCACGGGTTCCCCGGTAAGCCGCCAGCAGCGGTGGCTCACCCTTTTCCTCGATATGGCGCACAATGTTTTCCAGTACCACGATGGCGTCGTCCACCACCAGACCGATGGCCAGCACCAGCGCCAGCAACGTCAGCATGTTTACGGAAAAACCCATCAGTGCCAACAGACTGAAAGTGGCGATGATGGACACCGGCACCGTCACCATGGGCACCATCATGACCCGGGCGCTGCCGAGGAACAGATAGATCACCAGAATCACCATGGAGATGGCGATAAACAGTGTGACGTATACTTCAGAGATGGCCTGCTGGATAAACACCGAGCTGTCGTAACTGCGCTCCAGGGTCATGCCTTCTGGCAGTGTCTCGTTGATTCGGTCCCGCTCGGCATTGGCACCGCGAGCCACATCCAGGGTATTGGCGGTGGACTGCTTGATGACGCCGATACCCACCTGGGGAATGCCATTGCCACGGAAGAAGGTACGATCTTCCTCGGTACCCATTTCCACCCGCGCCACGTCACCCAGACGCACCAGATAACCGTCCCTGCCCTGGGCCAGCACCAGTTGGGCAAAGTCATCCGCCGTGCGATAACCACGTGCCATGCGCACCGTAAACTGGCGTAAATCCGACTCAATACTGCCGGCCGGCAGCTCGACGTTTTCCGCGCGTAGCGCACTTTCCACATCGTTGACAGTCAGGCCCCGGGCCGCCAGCTCCTGGCGGTCGAGCCAGACCCGCATGGCGTAACGCTGTTGGCCGCCGATGCGGATACGCGCCACGCCGTCCACCACCGAAAAGCGATCCACCAGATAACGCTCGGCGTAGTCGGTCAGTTCCGGTACGCTCATGTTCTCGCCGGTGAGATTGAACCAGAGAATCACATCCTCGTCGGAACTGACCTTCTGGATATCCGGTGGGTCTGCTTCCTGGGGCAGATTGTTGACCACCCGGGCCACCCGGTCGCGAATGTCGTTGGCAGCAGCGTCTATATCCCGGCTGACATCAAACTGGATGGTGATATTGGAACGCCCGTTTTCACTGGACGATTCGATAAAGCGAATGCCTTCCACGCCAGCGATGCGGTCCTCGATCACCCGGGTAATGCGGTTCTCCACCACGGTGGCGGCAGCACCGGGATAATCGGTGCGGATGGAGACCACCGGCGGATCGATATCGGGATACTCGCGCAGCGGCAGACGATCAAAGGAAAGTAGACCAAAGGCAATCAACAACAGAGAGATAACGGCGGCGAACACCGGCCGGCGAATAGCAACATCAGAGATAAACATCAGTTGCCTACCCGTTGCAACACATCGGACAGCGCTTCGTCACCACCCTCCTCGGCGATCACGCGCACCTTGCTGCCATCGCGCACCCGCATGGTGCCGTGGGTAACCACCCGCTCACCGGCGTCGAGCCCATCGAGAATTTCCACCTGGCCCACCAAACGCTGACCAATGCGCACGGCGCGCCTTTCCGCTTCGGTGGTTTCGCTGTCATCGGGCACCACAAACACGTAATTGCGGCCAGCGGAGGGCACCAGTGCCGCTTCGGAAATCACCAGGCTTTCGCGCTGATCTGCCAGCAGCAGTACACTAAGCAGCATGCCCTGCTTTAACAGACCATCGTCATTGGGAATGATGGCGCGCACGGTTACCGCCCGGGTGACCGGATCAATCTGATTGTCGATACTCACCACCTCGCCGCTGAACTCGCGGTCGCCCAGGGCGCGACTGCGGGCCACTACCGGCAGGCCGATGCGCAGAGCGCGCAAATGAATGGACGGCACAGGAAAGTCCAGTTTCATCTGCGAGTCGTCATTGAGAGTGGTGATCAGGTCGCCCGGGGACACCAGGGCACCGACACTGACATTGCGCAAGCCCACCACGCCCGAGAAAGGCGCGGCGATTTGCAAATCTTCCAGGCGGGAGCTCAAAGCATGATAGCGAGCCCGGGCGGCATCGAACTCCCGCTGACGCTGATCCAGCAATGACTGGGAAGCGGCGTTGGTGGCTACCAGAGAGCGCACCCGCTCCAGTTGCCGTTCGGCTTCGTCGGCATTGATGCGGGCCTCTTCCAGCAGCGCCCTTTCCTCGGCGCTGGTCATCTCCACCAGCACCTGGCCGCGCTCCACCCGCTGACCGTCTTCAAAATTGATGGCGGTTACTGTTTTGGTGACGTTGGAGGTCAAGCGCACCGATTCGTTGGCGCGCAGATTGCCAAGGCCTTCAATGCGATTTTCCAAGGGTTTGATTTCGACCCGCTGCACAATGACCGGCAAGGCGTCGGAAGTCCCCTGGGCGGCAACAGACGCGTAAAGGAACACACCCGCCAACGTCAGCGCTATCAGCCAGGCACTACGGAATCTGAACGGAACGGCCGTTAAACGGGTCATGAAATATCCTAATCCTGAAGACATGGACGTTCAAGATACATGGGGTCCAAGTACATTGAACGCTGTTTGGCGGGTAAAGTATACGAAGGCGATGACAAAACCGATGGCGTTTAACAATTATTTACAGAAATTTCGTTTTCCAGCGCCCAGCGTATCTGATCCTGGGAGAAACCACGATATTGCAGAAAACGCATCTGACGGGCTTTTTCCCGGGATTCCCGGGGAGCCTGGTCACCAAACCGCTTGCACCGCTCCCGAACCGCCAGCTCCCGCCAATGGGTGTCGGACGGGTCCAGCCAGGCCGAGATCAACTCGGCCGCCACACCGCGTTGGCGCAGCTCCTGTTCAATGCGCACCGGCCCCTTGCCCTGGTTCGCACGGCTGTTGACAAAGGCCTCGGTGAAACGCTGATCACTCTGCAGATTGTCGGCGGCGAGCCTGTCTATGGTCTGGGCTATCAGGAGGTCATGGTCAAAGCGTCGGGAGAGTTTTTGCCGCAGCTCCAGAACCGAATGCTCCCGGCGGGCCAGCAGGTCCATGGCGGCGTGGCGAATCCGGGCCGCGATCTGCTCCCGGGTGGCAGGGGCATCGTCCACGAGGCCGGGCTATCAGCGCGGTCCGCTCACTGGCGGAAACTTGGCCAACACCTCCAACAGCGAAGCGCCGAGCAACTCCCGCTGCTGCTGGGGCGTCATACGATCACGCAGACGTCGCTCCGACACACCCCGCCAAAGGGGCGCCCCCGTCTCGGCATCCACGATATCCACAATCAAACTGCCCTGAGTATAGACCTCGGGACCGCTGTGGACATAGTGCACTCCGTGGTAAGGCCAGAAGTAGTTGCGACGATAGGCAAAGCCGTAACCGGCGTTGTAGCGCCGGGTGTCCAGCTTGTCCTCCACCACTATGTGGTAGGTGACCAGAAAGTCCGGCATGACGTCTTCGTCGACAACCCGCAGGTAGCGCCGGGAGAGATGCTCGTCCAGCACCCGGTCCAGGTGCTGATAGGTGAAGGGCGAGATAAGAACATTTTCCCGTTCCATGCTTACCAGATCAAAAGTACGCAACTCGGCAAATTTGTAACCGGCATCGTAATCCGTCACCACATAGGTGCGGGTGGCGCAACCGGCCGCCAGCAGCAAAACCGCCAGAATACTGATCAGACGCATATTCAACACCCTCTCAAGCCTCATCAACGAGCCTCCGATAATACCATTGACACAAGGCCGGAGGGCAAGTTCAGGGCCGGACCGGCGGTCAGGACACCTCGATATCGTCGGTTTCCTCGGCCCGGCTGTCCTGCTGGATGGAGCCCGGCGTGGCCAGCAGTTGTTCGCGCACGGCCTTTTCCATTTCCGCGGCCACCTGCGGATTTTCCTGCAGGTACTTGACCACATTGTTCTTGCCCTGCCCGATCTTGTCGCCCTTGTAGCTGTACCAGGCACCGGCCTTGTCCACCAGCCCCAGCTTGACGCCGTAGTCGATCACCTCGCCCAGGCGGTTGATGCCGGTGCCGTAGAGAATCTGGAACTCGGTCTGCTTGAAGGGCGGCGCCACCTTGTTCTTGACCACCTTGACCCGGGTCTCGGAACCGATGACCTCCTCGCCCTCCTTCACCGCGCCGATGCGACGGATGTCCAGGCGCACGGACGAGTAGAACTTGAGGGCGTTGCCGCCGGTGGTGGTTTCCGGGTTGCCGAACATGACACCGATTTTCATGCGGATCTGGTTGATAAAGATCACCAGGCAGTTGGCGTTCTTGATGTTGCCGGTGATCTTGCGCAGGGCCTGGGACATCAGCCGGGCCTGCAGGCCCACGTGGTGATCGCCCATCTCGCCCTCGATCTCTGCCCGGGGGGTCAGAGCCGCCACCGAGTCCACCACCAGCACATCCACGGCGCCGGAGCGCACCAGCATATCGGTGACCTCCAGGGCCTGCTCGCCGGTGTCCGGCTGGGAGATGATCAGATCGTCCACCTTGACGCCCAACTTGGCGGCATAGATGGGATCCAGGGCGTGTTCGGCGTCGATAAAGGCGCAGGTGCCACCCAGCTTCTGGGCTTCGGCGATCACCTGCAGGGTCAGGGTGGTCTTGCCCGAGGACTCGGGGCCGTAGATCTCGACAATCCGTCCCCGGGGCAAACCGCCGACGCCCAGGGCCACGTCCAGCCCCAGCGAACCCGTGGAGATGGCCGGCACAACCACATGCTCCTTATCGCCCATGCGCATGACGGTTCCCTTGCCAAACTGCCGCTCGATCTGTCCCAGCGCCGCCTGCAGCGCCTTTTCTTTGTTCGTATCCATGCCGACACCTCGTGTTTTTGGGTTAAGCCTAATCGGTTGGGCCGGGTCTTTCCGGCCGATGCGGTAAAGCATACAGGAAAAAACCTGTATAAGCAAACAGCCCTGTTCAAATAAACAGATATTGCCTGAAGCAGGCGCTCAGCCGTGCTCCAGGCGGTTCAGCAACTGCCGCAGCGCCGCCACCACCGCCTGGCGGCGCACTGACTCCCGGTCGCCGTCAAAGTACAGACACCGGCTCTGACGCCAGCCGTCGGCCTGGCCCCAGGCCAGCCAGACAGTGCCCACGGGCTTGTCCCGGCTGCCGCCATCCGGCCCGGCAATGCCGCTCACCGCCACCGCCAGATCGGCGCCGGACAGGCTCAGCACCCCCTCCACCATGGCCAGCACCACCGCCTCGCTCACCGCCCCCTGGGCTGCCAGCAGGTCCGCCGGCACGCCGAGCAGCGTCTCCTTGGCCCGGTTGGCATAGGTTACCAGACCATACTCGAACCAGGCAGAGCTGCCCGGCACCGCCGTGATGGCCGCCGCGAGGCCGCCGCCGGTGCAGGACTCCGCCACCGCCACCCGCCAGCCCCGGTCGCGCAGGGCGGTGCCCAGCTCGGTGGCCAGGTGCAGGAGGGTGATGTCGGTTGAGTGTGTCATGGGGTCAGAATAACAGATCAAGGGGTCAGAGTTCTTGATTCGCCCGCGCGGACTTTCTGTCACAAAAGAGAGCTAAAAAACTGACAACTCCCCCAACAACCACTCTGACTCTCACCCCCGATTTAGACCAGCGCCTCCAGGCCCTTCTTATCCACCAGATTGAGCAGTTTCAATGACGGGCCGTTGGGCTTTTTGCCGCCGACCTCCCACTTCTGCACCGTGGACGGACTGGTGTTGAGGTAGGCGGCGAACACTGCCTGACTGGTGCGGGTTTTCCGCCGGATGCGCTTGATCTGCGCCGGCGTGTAGGTTTTCACTGGCGGCAGGCACAGGGCATCGAACGCGCGCAGGGTGACATCATTCAGCACGCCGGCATCGTGCAACTCTTTGGCACTTTCGTGGATGGTGCCCAGGATTGATTTATCCATCGGTAACGACCTCGATCAATGCGCCGTGTTTGACGGCTTTGTTCAACTCGGCCTTGCTGTAGCTCAGCAAGGCACCGTCGCCCAACCCCTCCTTGGCGGCCCATTTGCTGAGCGCCTTGTTTTTAAATACCTACATGACCTCGTCCTTAAGCCATTGGCAGAAATCATAGCACTTAGTGCCATAGCGAGCGAGCAATCAAAGGGTCAGCGTTCTTGAAAGCCCACGATGCACCTTTTGGATTCCATGATGTCAGAAACTGTTGTATAATTCTCACATGGAGAACTGCTCATGAACACCTTGCCAGAAACCATCCTGTCGCACGCCCGATCCCTCCCCGAGGGAGGTGTCCTGTCGCCCAAGGAGTTCCTGCACCAGGGAAGTCGGGCGGCGGTGGATCAGGCGTTTTCGCGCTTGGCAAAGGAAGGCAAGCTACTGCGCGTAGCGCGTGGCGCCTACGTTGCCCCCGTATCCAGCCGGTTCGGCACCCGTGCTCCAGCCCCGGAAAGCGTCATCAAGGCACTGGCCCTGCAGAGCGGCGAAATCGTCGTGCCGCACGGCGCCAGTGCCGCCAACGGCCTGGGTCTGACCCGGCAGGTGCCCACCCGCGAGGTCTACCTCACTTCCGGACGCAGCCGGAAGCTGAAACTCGGCCGCTCGGAAGTGCTAATCAAGCATGCGCCCCGCTGGATGCTGGCACTTGGTACCGGACAGGCAGGCGCGGCAGTGCGGGCGCTGGCCTGGATGGGACCACCCCACGCAGGTAGTGCGCTGGAGTCACTAAAACGCACACTGCCAGAGCACGAATGGCAGGCTTTGGTCTCCGCCCGTGCAGCTTTACCGTCCTGGATGGCGCAGGCCATCGGCCGCGAGGCTGCGCATGGGTGAATACTTCTTCGACCTGAGCCAGAAGGACCGACGCGAAGCACTGGAGTATGCGCGCGAACAGACGGGCCGGCCGACGCACCTACTCGAAAAGGACGTGTGGGTGGTCTGGACGCTGCGGGCCCTGTTCAATTCGCCGCTGGCGGGCGACTTGACCTTCAAGGGCGGTACATCACTGTCAAAAGTTTACAAAGTCATCGACCGCTTCTCCGAGGACATCGACCTCACCTACGACATACGCAAACTGATCCCCGACCTGATCAAAGACGGAGACGAGTTACCCGCCAGCCGCAGCCAAACCAGCAAATGGACTAAGGCCGTGCGCCATCGTCTGCCCAACTGGATCAAGAAGAACGCGCAGCCTGTCATTCAGGCAGCGCTGCAACACGATGGGCTGGATGCACAGATCGAACTCGACAGAGAGGCCGGCGACAAACTCTTGCTACGTTATTCCGACCTAGCCCGGGGAACCGGCTACGTCGCTCCCGTCGTAACGTTAGAGTTCGGCGGACGTTCCACCGGAGAGCCTCATCAGATATTGCCGGTCGAGTGCGATATGGACGGCCATGTTCCCGGCGTGACCTTCCCCACCGCTACTCCGCTGGTGATGAGCCTGGCTCGAACGTTCTGGGAAAAGGCCACAGCAGCGCATGTCTACTGCGCGCAGGGCCGCATCCGGGGTGAACGCTACGCGCGACACTGGTACGATCTAGTTGCAATCACGCGCAGCTCCGAATTCGCCAACATTATCACCGACCGCGTAGTCGCCTCGACCGTTGCGAGCCACAAGTCTCACTTCTTCATCGAAAAGGATACCGAGGGCAACGTCATCGACTACGCTGCGGCGACAATAGGACACTTGAAGATCGTCCCCGAGGGCGAAGCCAAGGTGGCGCTCGCTGAGGACTACGCGGCCATGATTGCCGACGAAGTGATGGTAGGCGATGCTCTGGCCTTCGACGCGCTGATCGACGCGTGCGCAGACCTTGAAGCTGAGGTAAACAGGGCGGCAAAATCAAAAGGGCCGATCTCTTGAAAGCCCGACAGCCTTTAAAAAGCAGCGTGATGGCCGCCGCGATACCACCACCGGACAGTTCTATTTGCTACCAACAGCCCCAATCGCGCAGCGCCGTGCCCAGCTCGGTGGCCAGTTGCAGGAGGGTTATGTCGGTTGTGTGCGTCATGGGGGAGGGTGCTAACCGTGAAGCACCCGCAAGGCGTGCTTGGGGTCAGCTTCCAGAACCCGCAACAAGGCCCTGGCAGGCCCGGTAGGATGACGTCGGCCTTGCTCCCAGTTCTCCAGTGTGCGCTTGCTGACCCCGATCATCATGGCAAAACGCATTTGAGACAGACCAGTCTTCTCCCGGACTGCCTTCACTTCAGGCTCGGGGTATTCCGTTACACCGGCCGCTGCTTTTTTACCCTGGACGATCTCGTCCATTTCCTCCACGCTGGCCAGCAACTCCTCAAACAGCTCATTGTTCATCTGACCACCTCTCTACAGTCGGTTTCAGGGCCACCGGTTGCTATGGCGTCAGGTTGTCCGGCTCATTGTTGGGGCAAATTATACGCCAGCGGCGTATATCGTCAATGACTCAGGGCTCTGGACTGCCCCGAGCGGACTTCCTATCGCCGCCCCACTGCCGGTAGTTGATCTTTCTGCCCAGGGCGGACTCGATCTGGGCGACAAAATCCGGCCTGCCAATGACCCACTCCTTGTTGGTACACAGACGTATTTCCTGCATCAGGGATAGCGGCAGCTCGCGATCAAACAGCTTACGGTAAGTCAGCACCCGGGCTGCCCGGGTGGGGGCCAGTTGCCGGTACAGTTCGTGCTCGGTGATCAGGCCGATATCCACCCCCATGCCATTGTGGCGATAGCTGGACCAAGGGTAGGCCCCGGGTGCCGCCACCATGCCCGCGCGCACCGGATTCAGCTCGATATAGCGACTGACGGCCAGAAAGTAGTTGTCGGAAGAAACGAGGCTGGACTTGTATCGGCCCTCCCACAGCGTCCCTGTCCGTTGGTAGGTGATATTGATATACCTGACGTAGCAGCGCCCCAGTGACTGCATCATTCTCGGAACGCCGGAGGCATCGCCCGGTGTCACCAACAGGTGCACATGGTTCGTCATCAACACAAACGCATGCACCCGAACCCCGCACCGCTGCGCCGCCTCCTTCAACTTCTGCAGATAGAACGCGTAATCCGCATCGCAGTAGAAACAGACCGAACGATTGTTGCCACGCTGAATAACATGCTGCGCGCAACCTTCAACATACAGTCTCGGCATCCTTGCCATACCGAACCTCCCTGGTTCACGAATCCTGAACTGCCGAATTAATCGCCAAAAACCGAGCCGTCAACACCCCACGCCAGGATTTATCCCCAAGGCATGACAAACACGCATTTTCCGCTTATCATCGGCCCAACAAGCAATCACAGGGACAACCTCTTATGCCACCGAAGCATAAAAGCCAACGCGGCTTATACCGCCATCCCAACCCAAAGCCATCAAGCACTCTGACCCCTTGATTTCCGACCCCTTGATTTCCACTTACCATTAACTTGGTCGGTTACCACCGGGGCCGCCCCTTATACCACCAAAGCATAAGGGGCAACACGGCTTATACCGCCGCCAGCCCCAAACCAAAACCAAAATCATCAAGCACTCTGACCCCTTGATTTGATACCGGGCCCGTGGCTAGCGGCTACCCGGGCGGGAGTCACACCCGCCAGAATGTGCGACCTTGCCAGGCCGCTACTAACCCCTTGATTCTATTAATTTTATAGAGCAAGTAAAAAAATCTTGTTGTTTGCGCCTCGCTATCTCCAAAATATAATCGTTTTCTTCTGCATGAAACAGAATCTCCACTTTTTTAACAAGCCAGCATAGATATTTCGTTTTTCTTTTCTTGGCAGTAGTAATGGTAACAACACCTCGCAAGAAAAAATTATAGGTAAGTAGTACAAAAATTTCCTTTTCATCAATAATAAATTTCCATCGAGATTGAACGCGATAAAACCACAATACGTTCGCAAGTGCGATAAAAAGTATGGCTTCAGATAACCAGTCCGTGCTAATCCAATCTCCATGTCTGACGTAAACAAAAACTATAAAAAAAATAGTCGCAATACAAAGAATAAATCTGCCGATTGCAATTGCATGATATTTGAATTTGTGATCAGGAGTAACGTTATTGATCATCGATATTAAGGGTCTCATAATAGTATTTGCAGACTTTCAGGAGCTCAAAGCATGGCCTCTACTTGTAAAGCTTTTTTCAAGGAGTGGGCCGAAACGCCGACAAAACAATTTTGAGACGACTAATATATTGAAAAGTTCAGTACATTTACGTTGATCTTGCTCAATAAATTTCTACAACAGCTCATTGACAAGCTGTTAGTATTTTCAACAATCAGGGTCACGACCAGAGCTCGTAAAACAATGTCCATCAGATCCCCTTGTAATATCTATTACAGTACCCCTGTTTGCTGTCGTCGTTTCGTTCGGTTGTTCAGCATTTGCTACAGCTCCCGACAGCGCAACTTCAATGGCCGCAGAAAAGGCAATTCCAAATCTTGCAGAACCTGAGATCGCAGCAGCCACCATCGCGCCCTGAGCTCCAGCAGTGCCAGCGATCCCCGCCGCGCCGACTTGAGCAGTGTCCACGCTTGACAGGTCAAAATCATTAATAATTAGCTGCCCCCCCGCATTGCCAGACGCTCCGGATATAAACCCAGTTCCAGAGGTAGCGGCAAATCTAGCTAAAGCAATAGAAGAGCCAGCCGTAACCGTGCCAGCTGTCAACCCTGTAATGCCCCCCACGACTATTCCCACACCAGCGGACGCCGCAATATCTTTCAAGCCACCACCGTTGATTGCTGCAGAAGTCGCTCCAGCTATACCACCAACTACGGCGCCAAATATTCCTAGGGGTAGGGTAATTTCGCCAGTAGGGTCAACAAAATTCAACGGATCATTATACACATAAGCATAAAGATTCATCTGATCTTCATAAAAGATCGGATCCGTCTGCATAAACCGCCCAATATGAGGATTATACGCCCGAGCCCGATAGTGATACAGCCCCGCCTCCGGTAGATACATCTGCCCGGTATAAGCAAAGCGCCCATGGTTCTCCTCGCCGGGCACACCAAAGGCATCATAGGTACTGGTTTGCGTCACAGCACCTGAATTATCGCTGGTGGCGATCACCGACCCCTGGTGGTTGGTGTGAAGGAAGCGTCGGTTGGCGCCGCTAACGCCGGCCCCCTCGTAACTCACCAGCGGTGCCAGTCGGCCGCCACCTGCCGTGCACATAGCGGTTAGTCATAACTCCATTGCGGTATTCGGCAATTACAGAGTCGCCACTGTATAGAAACAGAGTAGTTTCCTGAGCATCGTGATCAACCACTTCGTAAAGCCGGCCCATAGGGTCGTAACGCAAACTGGCATTGTTTGTGCCAGTTACTTCCAACAACCGGTTCTCCACGTCATACTCATAGATATTGCCTTCCGTCAGCGTCAGATTCTATTGATGGCACAGCAGACTGTGGGAAATCGCCCCGGTCGCATAGAGCCCAGGGCAGTAAAGCGACGGCCGAAACCCTTTCCGATGCTAACCAAGCCACGGGATAAAGCCAGAGAGGCTGTGAGGAAGCATGGTCATCCACGGAAGCTTAAGTAAGTGCCATTCTACTCTGACCCTTTGATTCACTAACGATTATCAAACCCATGATAACCTTAAACCGACCCCCACTTACGACGAAAATCCACGAGCGATGGTCGTGCCCGCAGGGGTCAGCCGTACCAATTCCCATTAACTTGACCTCGCCGCGCAGCAATTGACTCTTAAGCAGCCCAAACTCTTTGTCACTTAATATCTTACTAGCCATGTCCAATTCATAATGACGGAGCCCTTTGATGGAATCGACGGATACGTTATCTATGTCACAGCCATCAAAAAACTCCTTTTCCTGCTTCATGTATAAGACTAGCGCCTCCTTGAAGCTGTCCCATTCATTCACAAATGCAACAAACTCGGTCACGGACACCCCGACAAGCCGGATGGAAGTGTCAGAGGCATTCCCGAAAAGCGGAAGAGCCAAGATCACAACGAGGCCAATCTTAAAAAAGGCGGCTTTCATTTGTTATTCACCAAAGTACAATTCATCTAATTTTTTATATCACTATATCCTAAATCTTTTTTCGTCCCACCCAGCTTCAGAATTCCCGTATTATTATGACGGGGGCTAAATATTAAATGCCATAATTCATGCAAACCGTGTTCTGCCGGCCATCGGGAAAAATACATTGCGTTGCTCCCGAAAGCTGCACAAGACTTATTTTTGCGCATCAAGCACTCTGACCCCTTGATTCAGCACTCTGCCCCCTTGATTCCAATATTATCGCGTGCTCTTCTATTCTCCCGTTCCCCATTAAACGCCTGCGCCATAGCAGCCGTAATCGCTCCATTCGCAAACTTACCCCCACTCATCCTGGAGGCCGTGCCACCCACAATAGCGGCCATCGCATCAAGCACTCTGACCCCTTGATTCGCCAAACCAAAACCATCAAGCACTCTGACCCCTTGATTCGCCAAACCAAAACCATCAAGCACTCTGACCCCTTGATTCGCCAAACCAAAACCATCAAGCACTCGGAGAGTAAGCCGGTTCCTCACCGAATGCACCCGCATCGGCTCGTCCCCGGCTCCTCGCAGAACCGGACTTGGAGTGTTACACCATCCGGCTCCCAGCTTGAGTCTTCCACTTGGGCACGGGATAAAGGTCATGCACGATCCGCGCCGTTGGCATCAGCGGCTGCACTGCCGCACCAAAGGTTTTCCAGTTCAGGGAACGTCGCTGGCTTCGGCGGTTCAACCATTTGAACAGGTAGCGAACCGCATGGTAGATGTAGCTCCCCACACGTCGACCGTTGCCGCTCACTCCATAGTACTGAATATGCCCTTGCAGGTGCCGCCTGACGTAGGCCACCATGGCCCTGCCCCCAGCACTGCGCATTACGCTCAGGCGCTCACTCAGTAGCTTGAGCTTCTTGCGTTTGCGCTTTCCGTCGGTTTTACGCCCTACGACGAAGCGGCCGCTACGGCTGAGTCCTACGTAGTGGGTAAAGCCCAGGAAGCTGAAAGTGCGGGCTTTTCGGGTGCTTCGCGCTTTGTGGCGCAACGCCGTGCTGCCAAAGCGCAGAATCGCGGTCTTACTGGGCTCAACCTCCAGGGCGAACTCGGCCAGGCGCTCTTTCATCTCCCGATGGAAGCGTTTGGCGTCCCCTTCGTACTGGAAGCAGGCGACATAGTCGTCGGCATAGCGCACGAGGCAGGCTTTACCCTGACACTGCCGGGCGAAGCGCTTCTCGAACCACAGGTCCAGTACGTAGTGCAGGTAGATGTTCGCCAGCACCGGGGAGACGAGCCCGCCTTGCGGTGTCCCCTCCAGTGTCGCATCGAAAACCCCATC
>JBJHDF010000010.1:0-130946 GCA_050486405.1 Marinimicrobium sp.
GCACCGCCCGCCGCAGCCCCTGATTGCGCTCGACAGCGGCTTTATCGGAATCACCGCCGGTTAACGCAATTATTTTTACCGCATCGCCATCACCCTGAGCGCCCTGCTGTACACTTTGAATGAGCTGCGTAGCGACCAGGTAACCCACTTCCGCATCCGGGGGCGTAATCTGACCCAACCAGCGAGAAAACTTGTCCGAGGCGTCCTTAACCCTGTCTTCAGGCAGACCGGCATTGATCAGCACGGTAGCCACACCCGCAGATTCCGCGCGCGGTAGCAGCTCCAGAGATAACTCGGCCGAGCCGGTAAAGATCAGTCCGTCGGGCAACTGCTCCTGGCTGAACAACTCGTCCAGCACCGAATGCAGCGCGTCGGCATCGGCCAGGTAGCGAGCCGACAAATCAACTCCCAAACTCGTCGCGGCGGCGTCAGCCGCATCTTCGACCGCTTGCCAGAACGGGTTGCTATCACTGCCGATGGTGAGAAGCACGAGCCGTAGCTGTTCTGAATCCTGAACGTCAGGTACCACAGCCGCTGCCGAAGTGCCACCGGAGCCGAGGGGAGATAGCAGCATTATCACCAACAGGCTCTTAAACAAAGCGTGCATGACGATTTCCGTGGTAATCTTTAGAGGTGCTGTTTGGTCATTGGTAGACAATCTACTTCCCCAACCCAGCCAATACCGCCCGAAAACTCTCCAGCCCGGCCTCCAGGTTCTCGATGATCTCCTCGGCCAGCTCATCCGGCTCAGGCAGATTATCCAGGTCGGTCAGGCTTTTGTCTTTCAGCCAGAACACGTCCAGGCTGGTTTTATCCCGGGCGATCAGCTCTTCGTAGCTGTACTTGCGCCAGCGGCCTTCGGGATTCTTTTCAGCATGCCAGGTTGCTTTGCGCTTGTGGCGATTTTGTGGGTTGTAGCATTTGATGAACTCGGCCAAGTCGTCAAAGCGAAGCGGCTTTTTCTTGAGAGTATGGTGGATATTGGTGCGGTAGTCGTAAAACCAGACCTCCTTCGTCCACGCCTTTGGGCTGGCAGGCTGATTGTCAAAAAATAATACGTTGGCCTTAACACCATGGGCGTAAAAAATGCCGGTGGGCAAACGTAAAATGGTATGTAGATCAGTATTTTCCAGCAGCTTCTTGCGAATGGTTTCACCCGCACCACCTTCAAACAATACGTTATCCGGCACCACTACCGCTGCCTTACCGGTGGTTTTCAGCATGGTGCGAATATGCTGTACAAAGTTGAGCTGCTTGTTTGACGTCGTCGCCCAAAAATCCTGCCGGTTGTAGGTTAAGTCATCCGTTTCCTGCTCGCCCTCTTCATTGGTAAAGCTCATGGAGCTTTTTTTGCCAAAAGGCGGGTTGGCCAGCACATAGTCAAAACTCTGTGGGCTTTGAGTAACCAGGGCATCATTGGGCGATACCAGGCTTTCGCCGTCAATTTCGCCAATATTGTGCAAAAACATATTCATCAGGCACATGCGGCGAGTATTGGCGACGATTTCGTTGCCGTAAAACGTCTTGTTCTTCAGAAAGGCTTTTTGCCCTTTGTCCAGCTTGTAATTGTTCGGATTGGTCAAAAAATCGTAAGCCGATAAAAAGAAACCGCCGGTACCACAGGCGGGGTCGGCGATGGTCTTTTTCGGCTCTGGCCGAATACACTCCACCATGGCGCGGATTAATGCGCGGGGCGTAAAGTACTGGCCAGCCCCGGATTTGGTATCCTCGGCGTTCTTTTCCAATAGGCCTTCGTAGATATCGCCTTTAACATCGGCATCCATCACCGTCCACTGGGTGCTGTCCACCATGGCAATTAAACGGGCCAGTTTGGCCGGGTCCTGGATCTTGTTCTGAGCCTTGGTAAATATTTGCCCGAGCATGCCTTTCTTGGTGCCCAGCGCCAGCAATAGCTCGATATAGTGAACTTCCAGCTCTGCGCCGGTTTTGCGCTTGAGGGTGGACCAGGAGTATTTTTTGGGAATCCCCACATCACGGTTGTGAGGCGGCGCGGCGTACTCATCGGCCATTTTCAGAAAAATCAGGTAGGTCAGTTGCTCCAGGTAGTCACCGTAGCC
Source organism: Marinimicrobium sp. (assembly GCA_050486405.1). GTDB lineage: Bacteria > Pseudomonadota > Gammaproteobacteria > Pseudomonadales > Cellvibrionaceae > JBJHDF01. The sequence goes on from JBJHDF010000010.1 coordinate 2,079, forward strand.
GACACCGTCGTCGCGCAGGGTGGTACAGAAACTCCAGACTTTGGAAATAATGGGGGCCGTAGGGCTCATGCTTTAACATCCTCAAACAAGGCTATATAGGGTTCATAACGGAAACGACGATTGCGGTTTTGCCCAGTGATTTCCCGCACCAGACCCAGCTCCACCAAGCGTGCCACCAGATTATTGGCGGCAGCGTAACTGTTGCCGGTGATCTGCACAATGTCCTTCACTGACACGATCGGGCGCTCGTACATGGAGTCCAGCACCCGATGACCATTGCCGGCAGAATAGCCAAACTTGTCCGCGATCAAAGCGCGGTGCTGCTCGCGCAGCAACAAAATACTGCGCGCAGTGTCTGTGGCCTGCTGGCTGACGCTGACAATTCCGCGCAAGAAGAATCGCAGCCAGGCCTCCCAATCACCCGTATCCCGAATCGCCTGCAAATGTTCATAGTAGGCTTGCCGCTCTTGTTTGAAATAATGAGAAAGATAGAGCACCGGCTTTTGCAGAACACCAGCCTCGGACAGCAACAACCCGATCAACAAACGGCCGATACGTCCGTTTCCGTCCAGAAAGGGATGAATTGTTTCAAACTGGGCGTGGGCCAAACCGATCTTGATCAACAGAGGCAGGCTCTGGTCGTAGTGCAGGAACTTTTCCAGGTCGGACAGCGCCTGCCCCACCTCATGCGGTGGCGGCGGAACAAAGATGGCCTCGTTCAACGTGCAACCCGCAGGCCCGATCCAGTTTTGGGTGCGGCGAGGCTCGCCGGGTGTCAAATGACTGCCGCGAGCGCCTTGCATCAGCCGCGCGTGAATCTCACAAAACAGCCGTACCGACACCGGCAACTCGGGCAGACGCTCCAGCCCCAACCGCAGAGCGGCGATGTAATTCAACACCTCACGCACGTCGGATGGGCGCTGCTTGTCCAGAATACGCGCCTCTGCCGCCAGTACATCCTGTAGCGAACTCTGGGTTCCTTCAATCTGGCTCGACAGCACCGCCTCCTTGCGTACATACATAAAAACAAACAGGTCAGGATTGGGCAGCGTCGTAATGGAGCCATCCAACCGCCCCAGGGCGCGGTCGGCGGACGACAACAACCCCTGTAATTCACCGTCCAGCATAATGGCCGGTGCCGGAGGAAGAGGTGTGGGAATGAAGGCACGATAGCCCGCCTGCTGGCGGATATAGCGCCCGGCCCGGTTGTTATAGGCAGTATTCACAATGGGCTCGCCGGCAATCTATGTTATATCCTGAGTTTAATATAGGGCACTACTGGGGTTATATGCAAGCCAGGATTAACTTGTTCAACCCCTGTTGAGCCAAGCGGTGCTCATTGAGGCTGTAGCCCTGGGTGAGGTGCTCGCGCAGCACGCGGGTGGCCCACTGGCGAAATTGCACACCTCGCAAAGATTTGATCCTATAACCTACAGAGATAATGACATCTAAATTGTAGTAGCGGGTTTTATTTTGGTTGCCGTCAGACGCAGTAGTCAAGGAATCCTTGACTACTGAATTCTCAACCAATTCGCCTTCTTTGAAAATATTCCGAATATGTAAGCTGATGTTTTGCTTGGTTTTTTCAAAAAGCTCTACCATCTGCGCCTGGGTCACCCACCAAGCCCACCCGGCAAACAAAGCGGCTGGGGGTTTGCCAGGATAGAGAGCTTTACTTCACCATCATGGAGAGCAATAAGCATCAAAGCGGCTATCTCATAAACCCCAACTTATCTCCAGTCAGCACTTTTTTCTGTAAATACATACACTGTCTGTATTTACAGGTTAGCAATTACTCACGAATAACGTTATGCACAGGTTATGCACAAAACTGCTACTTGCAAAAAAAGAAAAACCACAATATCTTGTAGCTTCGCAAGGGGTTAAGCCTATATATAGTAGTGAGTGCGGTCGGTGCGTTTATATATTGACCGCCGTATTGGCTTGCTCAATGTGGATAACTGGAAGGCCGCCACCGGGGTTTATCCCCGGTGGCGGGGTACGCACGGAGCCTAAATAGCGACAGGAAACCCCACTTAAGCAACCGATACGCAAGTCGCATTGTCATATTGGTCGCTCAAGTTGAATTAGTCAATAAACCAATCTGTGGTTTATTAGGGGTTTTCCTGTCTTTTTGAACGGCAATACAGGAGGACCTTGTCCTATGCCAAACTACATCCTTAACCAAAACCCTCAACCAAATGGCGACCACGAAGTTCATGTCGATAATGGTACATGCGCGCACATGCCATTACCTCAAAATCGAATTGCTCTTGGCTTGCACTCCAATTGCTGGTCAGCAGTTGCCACCGCCAAAGCTCATTATCCCTTCAAACGGATTGATGGATGTTATTGGTGTTCTAACCCTTGCCATACAAGCTGAGGAGGAAGATATATGGCCAAAATTATCGGTCGCAGAGATGGCCCAGGGGGCCGAAATGAACACTATGACGTAGGCAACAGAAAAAATGTTGCTCGCCCAGTGGTTGTTAGAGAAGTAGAACGGGGTATGCACCCCGGAAAACATATCTACGAGATCAATGGTCAGAAATTTGTCAGAGACAATCCTGATGACTCTACCAGAGATAACGTAAACCGTTAATTAAACCCATCTATTAGGGAGGCCACAACCTCCCTATACCCCCCCAGACTTTAGACACGAGGGAGATGATATTTATTAAAGATATTGACTAACTACCGAGAATTTCTCGGGAATTTCTTTATCATCCATTTTAAGTACTTCGGCTGATAAAAATATTACTTATTTCCTATGACGCTTTCCTCTATAGCCAACCGTAACTGGCCTTCCGTAGGCGACAATAGTCTGATCATAGAAATGTTTAATTCTGCACAGACAATTCGAGCATTGCTCAACTCTTCCGATGAAATTTCTTCAACATTATGAAGATTTTTGGGTGCTTCTCGTGCTTCTAATCTTGATACGACGATGGCAGAAGGCGCCTCTATAAGAATAACGGAAATTATTCGCAGGCGCTTATAAATACTACGACGCCCTCGACCAGGTTTCGAAGTTGCGAGAGAACATTCAGTAAAAGCAATTCTCGTTGATCGGCGAGTGAATCGATATTTTGACAGATCGCCCTGTCAGCGTTCTGAATTTTGGCTCTGACTGTAGCCATCAATTATCAGACCTCACAAAGCTTAAAAGGTCGTGGACGCCCTTCTCTCCCCGCGAGGAACAAGCCTACCCCGCTACTGCTATCTATCGATCTAGATCATATTTGGGCTTGCACCTGACGCCTGTCTACTGGCTCATTCAGCCTGTATGTAACCATCCCAATTTTGCATTAAGAACCCTCGAATACCCATAGCCATATTGCATGGGGGATATAGAGCCTTGAACTGCTGCTCGGCTTCAATAAAGCTGGATTGTGCGATAAGCCCTTGCTTAGCGAGAAAAAGCAACGCGATACCAGCAGAACGACTCATCCCCTGATTGCAGTGTACAAGCACCTGTTTGCCGGCTTTCAAGCTTTGCTCAATAAACAACAAGGCAGCATCGATGATTTCCTTCGGAATATATGCCGGGTTATCCACATCGACTATGTTCAAGATCAAACGATTACCCCTGGTGGCTATCAAATATTCCGGATGGCCTTTGGGCGCACCACGTCCCGAATAGCTAAGAGCCTGTCTATGGTAGGGTTCCTTGCAGGCATGGACCACACACCAATCATCGGAAAATTGTACTTTGCTTTCATAAGCCGACTGATCGCCAACAAAAAGATTATTTGCTACTTCGATCATTAGATAACCCTCTGTAGGTGGAGTAAGCCCGCGCACCTAAACAGGTATAGCAAGGGTGCAAAATCATCAATATCAGATACCGGAGGTTTAATACCCATACTTATCCTGACGATCCTTGAAGGCTTTTTCACCACCCTCCATTGTTGAAGTTATCACTTCACAAATCTCAGCTTTATCAATTGCCCCTACGCAGGCGACACTCCTGCCGCCGTTATCGGCGATGTCAATGTGGGCTACAAGCTCGGACGAACCATTAACCACAATGTTAGCATTATGACTGGCAAAAATAATCTGGCGCTTTTGTTTTGCGCTGTGAAGCTTTTCAGTCAAGTCAGTGATAATCCTGTTGTCCAAGTCACCTTCAGGCTGATCGATTATGAGTGGTCCACCAGACTGCTCCAAAAGCATAAAGAGAAGAGCTGCGGCCCGTTGGCCCTCAGACGCCTTTTCGAAGGATATCTGCCGTTCTCGGTCGCAATAGGATAGCTCTATCTCCGGCTTAGCAACTGCCGTGCTAATCGCCTCGACCCGGGTCATGTCCATCCGGTCAGCCAAGGACGTCCGAATTTTCTCGGTATCACCCAAAACCTTCATCAACTCAGCGCAATTGGGTTGGTCATCCCCTGACACCGAACCCATTTGCTGCCAATAAAGCAGCGCAAGACACTCTGTTCGCAAAAGATCCACTACATCCGATGCGGGCCCTGAAGACAAAGCCCCTTCAAGCGCCTTTAGCCTAGTCGCCTCTTGCGAACCGGTCTTACTCGCAACGGTATCCATCGCGTCTATGATCTCGGATATATCGCCACTTGGGTAAACAGTGGCCTTTATTTTTCCGCTAGAAAGCGTCTCGATTTCCATGGCCCATTCCTGCGTTCGCTCTGTTCGCTGGCGGTTTTTGTCCTTCAGAGCATCAACTACTTGATGTAAATTCGAGGATGGATCACCACTTGCCTTTAGCTGAGCTTCAAGATCACCAATCTGATTAGCAAGATCAGTAATCTCCTCCCGTAACTTGATTATCTGCGCAGTAACCGTTTTGTGCTCACTAAGCTTATCCAGAACCGCATCTCGCGCCACACGTGCCTTCCTAAAAGTCTCCGACCATTCCGACTCAACGGAGGCTAGGATTTCTCGCTTAGCTCGAACCCCCTCCAATAGCTTGTGTATGCCCACGGTGAATGTCTCATAAAGGTCGGCATACACCTGCACAATGGTTTGGGGCTCGCCAGTTATTTCAGTAGCTAGGTCCCGTTCGTTGAAAAGTTCAGTTTTAGAAGCGCCTAACTCTTGTAGAATTTGGTTCGCATGCTTGGATGCTTGGACTCTTTTCAGATCAAACTCGTTTGCTTTGTCAAAGTACGCAACAACAGCCTGATCCTCTTCCGATTGTTTAGGAAGCATATTCTCAAGAGCCTGGACACGCTGAATGAGCGAATCACGGCTGGTCTTAAGTCTTCGTAATTTGGCTTGCAGCTCCCAATGAGAGATAAGCTCCCGGATGGCCGCCCTTACCGCGCCTTTAGCGGCATCAATATCCTGCACAAGACGGTCATCCTCCAATTTGTATTCCGGGTTTACGAACTGAAGCAAATCGGAAAGTTGCGTCTTTTTACCTGCCTGCTTACCAACTTCTGCAAGCTCCCCCTGGCTGTACACAACCGCCGGAAAGAGTGCCCGCAACTCCTTGACCGTGATCGTTTGCGTATCACCGTTGGGATAGGTGACTTTTGGAGAGTAGGCGCTCGCTTGTGTACGCTCTACGGTGAAGAGAGCATTGTCCTGCATAATATCCAGTTTGACTCTGCCATTTTTAGAAATTAACGTATCGTTTATCAGTCCATTCAGGCGCTCGGCGCCCGAATAGTGGTTTCTCGCGAAATCGTGGCAGCTTCGCCCAAGCCCGAATGACAAATACTCAAGCAGTGAACTTTTGCCGCTACCCCGGCCACCTATAACCGAATTGAGTTCCTGACTTAATGTTACACTTGTATTCTGAAGGATGGTCGACCCCTCAAAGGTCAGTGCAGCAACGAAGAGCGATGGAATCTTCGGCGGATTAATACAGATTCGAGACTGGTGCCCAAGAAACGCCTGCCGAATAGCCTCTGCTGTTGGTTCCGCAAGCTTGATCCAGGTGTTATTCTGACCAAGCGTGGCGTAATCGGCGGATCGACTATCTGAGGTGGGTAGTGGATATATTTCGCGTGTGGACCACGTTTTGTCGGTGCCGGAAAGACGTTGCTTGTTCTTGGGACCAAGAGTGTTAATTGTCTGGCCCTGGTCAAGATAACCACCTACATGGGGCATTCGAAGGAAGTCGCCGTGTGCACCATCAATCAGAACGGTGTGCTTATTACCCTGGGAGACGTTAGGGAGAACGATGTAGCGCCGTCTTAACCCTTCGAGGGCATCAAGTTCCTTGGTGATATCTGCATAACTCATGGTAAGCTGAGTTACCTTCGGACTCTTAGCAGCCTTCTCATCTTGAGCGGCGTAGGCGATCCCGAGCTTACCTTGAGCCTGCCTTCTCCAATCTTCTGAAAGCTCAGCGTCAAAAAGTATAAGGCATTGTTTCCCACCGTTAGTGGTCAGTTCCATGCCAGGAAAAAGCCAAATGTCAAAGTCCGGGTCTATCTCCTTTCGACTAGCGATTACCTGCTGTACATACGGCACCATGACCATCTCATGATGATCAGTGAGAGCAATCGCTTCCAAGCCTTTATCTACGCATTGATCGACGAATACGTTTGCCCATTGAAGTCGCGCTTCATCAACTTCAGTTGTAGTAGCAGCAGTACCAGACTCAGGAATGATTTCATCGATGCCGAAAGGTCGGCTTCCTACCCAATTAGGATCGCGGGGTGTGTGGACCTGAAAGTCACATTTCTTCCAGCATGCATAACTCATGGCTCTTTCACCCCCAAAAATAAAATTTATCTATAAAAGGCAGTGATGCCTATCTAGCATTATCATTCCTATGCTTCATGCATCAACTGTCCCGAAAACGCTCTTTTCAGAATGGATTGGCGAAGAACATCTGCATGTGCGATCTGATTGCTTAGCTCACTGTACATGACGTCTGCCTGCTGTAACTTTTCCTCCACATAAGAAACAATCGCTTTTTGTTCTTCCAGGCAGGGAAGCGCAATATGCAGGGCTCTAATTTCGGGAAAATAGATGGTTGTGTGAGTGGTTCCTTTTCCGAATCGTCGGATCTCATCACCCTCAGCCATGATTGCGTACATCAGGTATTTTGGCTCAAGAGCGTCAGTACACGTCCAAGTAGCGAAATCCTGGCTAGTCGCCATGGGCTTCCCCATAATGCATACATAGCCAACTGATGCCGTTCGGGATAGACACACTGTTCCAGCGGGCAAGGTGCGAGCCGAAGAGTTATTCAGTCCTTCAGCGGTAACCTTTTGCAATGTATCGTTGATCACTCTCCCGTGGTTTAGGCGAGCATCGACAATTCCAATCCATAAGTCCTCACCACCACTCCAATACTCGGGATGCTTTCGGCTAGGGGTGTGCCCGGTTTCCTGCCGAGCAACCCTGAGCAATGGAGTCCAGGCCCACCCCGTCGGAATCGACTTTTTTGGTTTATTGACTGCGAGGGCCCCTACACCCTCAATCACTTCAATGCTTGCCGCTCGACCTCCCTTTGGCTGCACGGGTGCGGGAACGCGGGCAAGGAGTTGTTCGGGGGATTCGAGTTTGCCCTTGTTCTCTTCACGCCATTGGGCGGTGAGTTTGCCTTCGAAGGCGTGTTTGAGGACGGCTTGGCGGTAGACTTTGAGTTGTTCGCGTGCGGTGGTTAGGGCACTGATGCCATTTTCAAGCTCTGAGAAAAGTTGTTCTATTTTCGCTACGATCTGGCGCTGGTGGCTTAAAGAAAAAGGAGGAAGGAAGAAGGAAGAAATTTGCTTAAAATCAACTCGTGGGCGATCTCCCGCATTCAAGCTATTGGCATAGTTTACGAAATCTCGCGCATTCAGCCGCAACGTAAGAAACTTGGGGTCAATTTTCTCATTACCGGGGAGAACTATAAATTCTGACGAGCAGATTCCGTCACGATCAGCACACCAAACTTTATTTAAGCATGGACGAAGCCGCGAATAGAGCACATCTCCGCAATAAAATCGTTTTGCAGAGCTCTTTAGCTCAGAGGCAGACTTAGTGCCGATTAGCCTCATTGTGTGTGCTTCAATGTCATCTAAGCCCACGAATGGCATATCTGGACAATCCTTTGGTAGCACCTTCTCCGTGCGGGGGGCGACGACTTCATCGATACTAATCATATAGCCGCTCCTCGTTCTTGATTTGATTTGGCTTTACGCATGGTAGATACAAAAATAGCGGTTAGCTCTCCGCACTCATCCTGCAACGCGGATAGCTTATCTGGAGAAACAATTCTAGATTCAACAAGCAGTTCAAACCAATAAGCGGTTTCTTCAATTTCTTTCAGAGAATCACCGACTTTGGCAATAAATTCTGCCTTGCTACGTGAACGATAGGCTTCTCGGTAATTGGCGCCTACAGACGTGCCTGATCGCAGGACCTGCTTGCCAATCACCTGTGCGGCCGTAGTCTTTGGCAAAGCGGAATACAACCGAATAATCCGCAAGGCAAACTCCTTGGTACGGACTCTTAAATCGGCCACCTCTTCCTTCTGCATTTTTCCTTCTTCCTTCAAGCAACAAGCTCCCGATTCAATTCCTCAATCACCTCATCCATCCGATCACCAAACAATTGATACATTTTTCCCATGCCACCCTTAGCATCAAAGGGGGCCATTTCCAGGTCGTCGCGCTCCATATGGAAGGAGCTGATAATGTGATCGCGAATCATGTGTAGCCAGGCCATTTGTATCTCATTAAATTTTTCACCGGCGCCGCTATGGTGCTGCAAAATCCAGCGTTGGAAGTTGCGACGCACGGTTTGGTTGTAGGGTGTTAGCACTTCGTCTATGCCGCATACGCGACGAATAAGGGCGACGAGTGCGGTTAGTTCGGAGATTGGATTCCCGCCTTCGCGGGAATGACGAATATTATCCAGATAGTCATAAGCTTGCCATACGCGCTGAGGGGCGAGTTTGGGGCGGTCTTGGCGCAGTTGGTCGAGCAGGGTTTTGATCATGTGGTAATTGACCTCGGCGCGGCGGGCCGGGGTTTGGAAGTAGATGGTAAGCGCGTCTATGTCGTTTTGGTGTTCGCGCAGGTAGTCGGCAAATTCCTGGGTGAGCGCTTGGGCGTTCTCGGTGGTGTCGCCGTCCCACTCGGCGCGGGTGACGCTGTCCAGGTCGTCGTGGACGATGGTTTGTTCTTTATCGCGGCGGATGGTGTCGATCAACTCTACCAGCTCGCCGGTAAATACGTTGGCGGCCTGGCCTACCAGTTGATCGCGGGCTTGGTCGCGGGCGCTGTCGCCGGGATCGGTGCCTTCGGGTTGCCCGGCAATGTGCAGGGCTTTTTGCTCTACGGTGTCTGGGTTTATGGCATCCAACAGTTCGCCCACTATTAGCAGTAGCGGTTTGCCACCGGCTTTTTCACTGATGCGGGCGCGGTCTTTGTCGTCCAGTTGTTTGTCCAGCCGGGCCAGGCGGCCTGCCAGAGAGCTGACGCTGTCTTCATCCCGGGCGGCGCCCATCATCACGCCCATGGCCAGCTCTTTGAGGGAGACGCCGGGTTTGGTGATCAGCGGCTGGCTGGCAGTTTTGAGGGATTTGGTGACGCCTATGGCATCCACTATCACGTAGTGGGTTTTAGCGCTGGTGGCGGAGGGGGTGACTTTTTTCAGGCTGTCTTCATCCAGGGTGCAAGTGCCCCGGCCCTTCATCTGCTCAAAGTAGTTGCGGCTTTTAACATCGCGCATAAACAGCAGGCATTCCAGCGGTTTAACGTCCGTGCCGGTGGCGATCATGTCTACGGTGACGGCAATGCGGGGGTGGTAGTCATTGCGGAACTGGGCGAGTACGGATTTGGGGTCTTCTTCGATTTTGTAGGTGATCTTTTTGCAGAACTGGTTGCCCTCACCAAACTCCTCGCGCACGGTGTTGATAATGTCGTCGGCGTGGCTGTCGGTTTTGGCAAAGATCAGGGTTTTGGGTACTTCCTGCCGGCCGGGGAAGATGTCGGGCAGTTTGTCTTTAAAGGTGCGGATGACGGTGCGAATCTGGTCTGGGTTGACGATATTCCGGTCCAGTTGTTTGGCGGTGTAGGTTTCGTCTTCGTCTTGTATTTCCCAGCGCCTTTTACGGGTGAGGCGTTCGCGCTTTTCGATTTGCTGTTTGGCGGTTAGGGTGCCGCCCTGTTTGGTTTTTTCGGTTTCGATGACGTAGATCTCGTTACCCACGTTGACGCCATCGGCCACGGCTTTTTCGTGGTCGTATTCGCTGACCACATTCTTTTTAAAGAAGCCGTAGGTACGGTTGTCTGGGGTGGCGGTGAGGCCGATTAGGTAGGCATCAAAGTATTCGATCACTTGCCGCCACAGGTTGTAGATGGAGCGGTGGCATTCGTCGATAACGATAAAGTCGAAAAACTCCGGTGGAATTTTGCTGTTGTACACCACGGGCAGCGGTGCTTTGTTCAGCAGGCCGTTTGCGGTCGGGCTTTCCTCGGTGGCTTCATCCAGCGGCTCACCCTTGAGCAGGGAGTACATGCGCTGGATGGTGCTGATGCTGACTTGGGTATCGGTGGCCACAAAAGCCGATTTGAGCCGCTGGGCGGTGTATAGCTCGGTGAATTTGCGGTTGTCGTCGTTGGGCAGGAAGGCCATAAACTCCTGCTCCGCCTGTTCGCCCAGGTTTTTGGTATCCACCAGAAACAGAATGCGTTTGGCACCGGCGTGTTTCAGTAGCCGGTAGGTGGCGGTGATGGCGGTAAAGGTTTTGCCGGAGCCGGTGGCCATTTGCACCAGGGCGCGGGGTTTGTCCTGTTTGAAGGAGTCTTCCAGGTTGGTGATGGCGGTGATTTGGCAATCGCGCAGGCCGTCGGTATTGAGCGGCGGCATTTGTTGCAGGCGGGTGCGCAGGGTTTGGGGCTGCTCCAGCCATTCGGCCAGGGTTTCCGGCCTATGGAAGTTGAAGATTTCCCGCGAGCGCGGTGCCGGGTCGCGGCTATCGGTAAAACGGGTGATTATGCCGGTGCTTTCGTAGACAAAGCGCAGCGGGGTGGGATTTTTAACCCACTTCAGGCTGGCATGGGCATAACCCTGGGATTGGTCTTCCACGGTGGTGATTTCGTGGCCCCAGTCTTCCGGCTTGGCCTCGATCACGCCTACGGCTTGTTTGTCTACAAACAGTGCGTAGTCGGCGGGGCCTACGTCGGTGTGGTACTCGCGCACGGCAATGCCAGGCCCGGCGTTGAAGTCGATGGCCTTTTTGCCTTGCACCACCCAACCGGCAGCGGTAAGCAGCTTGTCAATTTGGTCGCGGGCGCGCTGTTCCGGGTTTTGGTTGACCATCCGTTATCATCCGTGGTGCTTATGGTTTAGGACATTGTAGCAGCCATTTAGCGGGTGTTTCATCGCATATTCACCACCCTACCCCTGCCCATACGCCGTATACTTCCGAGCACTCCCCCGCACCTGCTCCGCCGGGTAGCGCTGCTCGTTAATGGTCATTTTTTCACCAACGGCGGTAGGGATATCAATACCCAGCTTGTCCGCCAGGCGGATGAGGTAGATTTGCACATCGGCGATTTCGTAGGCGGCGGCCTGGTGTTGTTCGGGGCTGAGCTGGCGGGACTGGTCTTCGGTGAGCCACTGGAAGAGCTCGGTCAGTTCGGCCACTTCGGCGCTGAGGGCCATGGTGAGGTTTTTGGGGGAGTGGAACTGGTCCCAGTCGCGGGCGGCGGCGAACTCCCGGGCCTTGTCTCGAATCTCACGAAATTCACTCATGGAGCTGTCCACCCTCGGGGTTTTGAATGGCTTCAATCTGCCTAAGCATCCGGTCGAAGTCGCTTTCGAACAGGCGGTCCTGAGTGATGCGGTATTTCTCGAATTCGCTTTCGGCATAGGCTTTGGCAATTTCTGCTGTCACTTTGCCTGCATCTTGAAGGATTGCGCGGTCGGTGGCGTCGATAAAGCGGTTGAGGCGGGTTTCCCAGTCCTGCATGGTCATGGGTATCTTGCGCAGGGCCATGTCTTCAGCCACATCCAGGTAGGCGTTCACCAGCCGCGTCAGTTGTGCCATTTCGTCTTCAGACAGGTAGTTCTTGGCCACGCTGACATCGAACTTCTGGATTTTTCCACGCGGGGCATCCTTCCAGGTGGTCAAGCCCATATTCTGCTTTTCGGCATCGGCGCGGTTGACTATAACCTCCGCCGCCGTCTGGCCGTGGATGGCCCAATGGAGCTTGTTCTGCACGGTGGCGAAAAAGCGCTTGGTGGCCTGAGCGGTTACATCGTAGTCGATGGCGGTGGCGTAGATGTCGGTGATTTTCTGGTAGAACTTGCGCTCCGACAGGCGAATCTCGCGGACCCGCTGTAGCTGCTCTTCAAAATACTGCTCGGTAAGGATGGAGCCACCGCTTTTGATGCGCTCGTCGTCCATGACGTAGGCTTTGATGGTGTACTCATCAATGATGGTGGTGGCCCATTTGCGAAACTGGACGGCGCGTTCGGAGTTGACCTTGTAGCCCACGGCAATAATGGCGGGCAGTTTGTAGTGCAGGGTGTTGTAGTTTTTGCCATCGGTAGCAGTTATCCGGAATTTCCGGATAACTGAATCTTCCTGTAACTCACTGTCTGAAAAGATTTTTTTCAGATGCTCGTTGATGGTGCGTACATTGACATCGTAGAGGGTGGCCATCATTTTCTGAGTCAGCCAGATGCTTTCATCGGCATAAATCGTCTCTACTCCGCCTGAACCGCTGGCGGCGACAAAGGTCAGGTATTCAGCTGCCGATGAGCGGGTGATGGAAATGTCCTTTTTTTTGCTCATATGCTTGGCTTCTTGGTTGTTTCATACCACTGCCAACGTCGGCAGCTTTGTTTTGGCCAGAGGTCAGTCCATTCTCTAGCGTTGTCAATTGGTTATTGTATCCACCTTCGAGGGGTTTTGCCGCCCTACCCCTGCCCATACGCCGTATACTTCCGCGCACTCCCCCGCACCTGCTCCGCCGGGTAGCGCTGCTCATTCAGGGCCATTTTGTCACCTACGGCGGCGGGGATATCGATTCCCAGTTTGTCCGCCAGGCGGATCAGGTAGATCTGCACATCGGCGATTTCGTGGGCGGCGGCCTGGTGTTGTTCGGGGCTAAGCTGGCGGGACTGGTCTTCGGTGAGCCACTGGAACAGCTCGGTCAGTTCGGCCACTTCGGCGCTGAGGGCCATGGTGAGGTTTTTGGGGGAGTGGAACTGGTCCCAGTCGCGGGCGGCGGCGAATTGCCGGGCCTTGTCTCGCAGGGTGGTGAATTCACTCATTTTGGGGCCGCCTGTATGCCGTCCTGTACCTCGGGGAACCTTAAGGCAGTCGCGCCGGGATGTCTATCCCCCGGCGTGGCGCCGGGTTGCACCCCTCCCTATTTGGTGCCGCTGAAGGTACAATGGCGGGGTTGTTTGCCATTTCCAGAGAGCCTACCCGTGTCCAAAACCGCGCGTGACAAGCCGCCTGCCAGGCGCTCCAGGAAGGTCGCCACCGATCGGTCAGCGTCCTCCCAGATCTACGATTTTATCCGGGATTCCATTGTTAACATGGAATATGAGCCGGGGCAGATGATTCCTGAGGCGGCACTGGCGGAACAGTTCGGGGTCAGTCGCACGCCCGTGCGCGAGGCGTTGATCAAGCTGTCCTATATCGGCTTTGTGGAGGTTCGTCCGCAGAGGGGTACCTATGTGTCCCTGCTCAGCATGAACAAGATCCTGGAGGCCCGCTTTATCCGGGAGGCGCTGGAACTGGCCGTTGTACAGGAAGCCGCCGCCCTGGCGGATGCCGATCTGATTCGCGAGTGTGAGTCCATCATCGAGCGCCAGAAAGAGGCCGCCGAGCGCAACGATTCAATGAGCTTCCAGAAACTTGACGATCTTTTTCATCAGACTCTGGCCAATAGCACCGGGTATGATCGGGTGGGATTGCTGATCGACTCCGAAAAGGCGCACATGGATCGTGTACGCTGTTTGAGCCTGCACATCCGCGGGCAGTATCACCGGGTGCTGGATCAGCATCAGTCGATACTCGACGCGCTGAAAAGCCACTCTCCCGAACAGGCGCGGCACGCCATGGCAACCCATATGCAGGACGTGTACAAGGCGCTGACGGTTATTCCCAGGCAACACCCTGAATACTTCGAATCCGACGTCTGAACAGACGGCTAATCCGGCTCTGCCAGAATCTCCCCCAACCGATCCAGCCGTCGCTCCCACAGTGAGCGGCGCTCATTGATCCAGCGCTCGGCGAGGGACAGCGCGGCGGGTTCCACGCGGCAGGTGCGCACCCGGCCTTGCTTTTCGCTGGCGATCAGGCCGCTGTCTTCCAGAATCTTCAGGTGCTGTACCACCGCCGCCAGGCTGACGCCCAGGGGCTCGGCCAGTTGCGAGACGCTGCGCGGCGCACTGCTGAGCTGCTCGAGGATATTTCGGCGGTTGCCATCGGCCAGGGCGTGGAAGATGGCGTCGATATTCAGGCTGCTCATGCAAATTCCCGGGCCAAAGCCTCCAGCAACTGGCGGCAGCCGGCTTCGCGTATTTCCGGGCCGTCGGCGTTTTCGAAGAAAGCCGCCTGCTCGGTATGGACCAGCCGGGTGCCCTGCCCCGTCGGCAGCAATTCCACAGTGGTCTGGGAGGCGGAAAATACCTGCTCGCCCATGGCCATGGTGTAGACAAATACAATGCGCCGGTTGGGCACTATGTCCTGGTAGCGGGTTTCGTTGTGGATAGCGGTACCCGCGGGCAGCGGGGTGCCCTCGGCAAACCAGCGGCGCTTTTGCGCCGGATCGGCAAAGGCGGCGAAGACGCGCTCGGGGGTGGCGGGGTATTCCCGCTCGATGACGAAGGTGCTGTGGGTTACGGCGGATTCGGACATGGCTGGGCTCTCCAATAGTTAAGCAACAGCTAAAGTATTGGCGCGCCCGAGCCAATTGTCAAGCAGTTACTTAAGTATTACTTCCGCTCCCCTGCCCCTCCAGAAGGCTCTTCAAGGACCGTAAATCCTCCTCAATCATGCGCGCATCCGCCTCGAACTCCTCCGGGGTCATATCCGGCTGGCGAAACAGGATAAAGGTGAATTCGCTGCCCGTGCCGTTGGGTACCACCCGCATGGGGTTATGCACCACCAGCCCGGAATCCAGCGCCACATCGTGGTCCATGACACCGAAGGGGTTGTCTGCCGCAAAACGGATAGTCACCTTGCCGAAGGGGGCCTCGGCCACCCAGGCATCACCGTCTTTTATGACCTCGGATCGGGCCAGTCCTGCCGCCCACAGCGGCAGATTCCTGGGGTTGCCGGCAAATGCATAGACTTCGCCCGGAGGGACGTCGATATAAATGTGGATGTGTCGGGATTCAGGCACGGTGATCTACTCCGCCGCCCTGGGCGCGCAGAAAGCCTTGCTGTAGAACCCCGAAGGATCAAAGCAGCACACTCTTTTCTTGCCCGATGCCAGCATATCGCAGGCGTCGTTGATGCGTTTGACGCGGGTTTTGGCCTGTTTGGCGGTGGTGACCCAGTGAATCCAGTCAAGCCGGGCGATGGTGGTGGTAGCCTGCCAGGTGGCCAGTGCGTCGGGGTGAGCCTTAAGGGCTTGCAGCAGGTCATCCGGTGTCTGTGGCTCAGGTTCTTCAGCGACGGGGACAATTTCAAACTGCGCTTTGTCGCCAAAGCCTGCGCCCGATGCCTTCATCATGGGCTCATCGATTTTCAGCCAGTGGCTTTTCTGGCCATCCGGTTCCAGCAGTACACGAAAGGCGTGCCCGTTGATGCTGCCGTCTACGCTGACGCGGCCGCGCCTGGGGAGCTTTTCGCTGACGGATTTGGGCAGCACCACAAACGCCCAGGCTTCGTTCTGCCCCGCGTCAACAGGGCGCAGCAACTTCGCGGAAAATTTCATCATGCTATTACTCATAAACGGGCCGCGCTCCGCAGCGCTTCCAGATCACAACCGACAATGGCTTCCAGGTGTTCGGTCAGTTTCCCGGCATCCCAGTTCCACCAGGCGATACGCTGCAGCTCGGCAATGGTGTTCTCGTCAAACCGGTATTTGATCAGGCGCGCGGGGTTACCGCCTACCACGGCGTATGCGGGAACGTCCGTCGTGACAACAGACATGCTGGCTATGATGGCGCCATCGCCCACCTTGACGCCGGGCATCAGGGTCGCTTCGTAGCCAATCCAGACGTCGTTGCCAATCTCGGTATCGCCCTTGTAGGGTAAATCGCCGTCGCCGGGCATGACTTTTTCCCAACCCTTGCCGAAGATCTGAAACGGATAGGTGGAGAAACCGGACATCTTGTGATTGGCGCCGTTCATAATAAACTGGACGTTCCGGGCAATGGCGCAGAAGCGGCCGATAATCAGCTTATCGCCGATGAATGGGAAATGGTAGAGCACGTTGCTTTCGAAGCGCTCTGGCCCTTCGGGGTCGTCGTAGTAGGTGTAGTCCCCGACGATGATGTTGTCCGAGGTAATAAAGTTTTTCAGATAACCCACCTGGGGAAAACCTTTCATGGGTTCCCGGTCTTCGGGTTTGGGACCATTCATAACTACTCCCGATTATAAAAAGGCGATCCAACGACCCGACAGGAGAGCCGCCAGCCATAACACGAGTGACAGCAAAGCACCCACTTTCAGTGTTGGGGCAGCTGGCTCACCAGACAGAAGGGCGCGCCATGAGGCAAGGCTGTGAACCCACAAGACATTGAGCAAGGCCAGGCCGACAAAGGACAGTTTGAGTAGAAAGGCACTGTTGTCCAGGTAGTGGTCGGGCTGCACACTGAACAGTAGTACACCGGTCGCCATGGCCAGTAACAATCCGGCGGCAGCCACCCGACTCAGCAAGGGCGCCAATTCGCGCAGGGTGCCGCGCCGGGTTACGCCCAGCAGGCGCAGATCCAGCGTCACCATGGCGCCGATCAGCAGGCCAATGCCCAATATGTGAGCCGAGTTGACCAGCGGATAGGCGACGGATGACTGGCGCAGCGCTGATGCCATGGCGGTATCGCCCAAGCCCAGCAGCAGCGCCGTCAGCATAGGCGCTCAGTCCTCGCGCACCAGTGCGGGGTAGAAGGTGTACTGCCGGCCGTCAATTGTGGCGCGCACGGCCTTGATGATGCGCTCGTCGCTGTCCGCCGAGCGATGACCGCGCACCAGAACCACGTCTCCAACCTCCGCTTCGCCTTCGACAAAACCGGCATCGCGGGTCTGGCGCGGATTGCCGAGATCCACCTGCCAGGCGCCGTCGTCGGTTTCGATCATCAGGCGCGGATGCGGCGGGCCAATGTAGACTTCCGTGATGACACCCGTCATTTCGACCTGCTCGTCCTCTGTCCAGGCCCAGCCATGGTGTGCAGACGCGCTGGCCATCCAGAACAACAGGCTGGCCAGTACGCCACAAAGTGCCAATTTTGCAATACGCATGCTTGATACCTCACTGACAAGATTATCGGGGCACACCAGTATACAACGCAGGTATATCAAAATGCAGTACCGACTCGCGCTGGCCCAGCTTGTCGTAGAGAGCGATGGCGGCCGCATCCTCGGGGCCGGTATCGGCTTGCACGAATATCACGTAGGCGCCGCGATTGGCGGCGATCTCCTGCAACCGACGGATCAGGGCGGTGGCTATGCCCCGGCGCTGGTGCGTTTCGTTCACGGCCAGATCGTAGATATAAAATTCACTGCGCGCCTGTTCAAACTTTTTCAGTTCATAGGCGGCGAGCCCACCAACAACCTGATCGCCATCGAGCGCCACCAGCGCCACAAAGGTGTCCGAATCGAGCAAGTCGGTGAGATAGGCGTCACCCGGGGGCTGACCGGTGTAGGTATCCGGCTCACCGAATACCTCACCGAAAGTCTGCAGCAACGCCCGCATCAGTGGCAGGTCCGTGGCGCGCAACTGATGCACGGGATAGTTACTCTGTTCAGTGTCGGTCATATCAGGCCTCGTTCCCGGGGGTACAGGATAACGACCACAGAGTCTACCACCGGTTCACTGCGAGTGACGCTAAAACCGTTCGTCTGCAATGGCGGGCAATACCAGCTCGCGGACATAGGATGCCGGGGAGAGGTGCAGCATGGCTCGCACCAGCGCCACCACATCGTGCACCGGAATCAACGAGCCGGCACCGCGCCGGGCGGCTTCTGACAGGGGCACTGTCAGGCTGTCGTCGGTATTGAGGTAGCCCAGTTGCAGGCAGGTGACGGCCAACCCCTGGTCGCGGTAGTTTTCCCGCAGCGCATCGGCCAGACCGTTGAGCGCAGATTTTGCAGCACCGAAGGCCGCTTCCGGGCGCCCGCACTGTCGCAGGCCCGAGGTAGACCCGCTCAGGATAATCCTGGGCCGGCTCGAGGCCAACAGCCGGGGCAGCAGCCGCTTGATCAGCAGCAGATTTGCGGTAACGTTGACTTCGATCAGCCTGGCAATATCGGCATCGCTGTCATCCAGAAACCGGTAGTCTTCGGTAAATGCCTGCGACTCCCAAATACCGATATTGCAGATTAGCAGGTCCAGCACCGCCGGGGCCTGCTGTTCTACGCGTTCAACCGCATCGGACGCGGACGCAAAATCCGCGGCAATCCACTGCCACTCCACCTTGTCGGGCAGACGCAGGTTGTCAGGGTCGTGGCGGGATACCCCGATCACTTTGTCTCCCGCCTCAGGCAGGCCTTCCGCGAAAGCTCTTCCCAAGCCCTGGGTTGCTCCGGTTATCAATATATTCACAATTGAATTCTCCTTGCGAGGGGTTATTGACAGAGGCCACCCTAATACTTAAAGTTAGCTTTAAGTCAAGAGCTGCTACAGATTTTTACCCTGCGAAGGAAATCACTATGGCGAGCAAGCAGACCGCGAGCGGAGACTGTCGCGTTGAAGGCAGCGCGCTAACCATCGGACAAGTGGCCAAGCGCAGCGGCATTGCGCCTTCCGCGCTGCGCTTTTACGAAAGCAAGGGCCTGATCAGCAGCGCGCGCAACGCCGGAGGCCAGCGGCGCTACCCACGGGATGTGTTGCGCCGCGTCTCTGTCATCAAGAGCGCGCAGCAGTTGGGTATTTCCCTGGCCGACATAGCAAAAACCCTTTCATCACTGCCCAAAAGGCGCACCCCTACCCTCGAGGACTGGCAACGTCTGTCGTCGTCATGGAAAGCCGACCTGACCCGGCGCATCGAACAGTTGATAGTGCTGCGCGATCAGTTGAACGAATGCATCGGCTGCGGCTGTCTGTCGATGGATGTCTGCCCTCTGCAGAACCCGAATGACGAGGCGGCCGCCTATGGACCCGGAGCGGTGGTTCTGGAAACGCTGTCAGTCTCCTGAAAAGGCCATTTCCAATGCGGCTATATCAAACTTTTTCATTTTCAGAAAAGCCTGGGTGACGCGGGCTATTGCCTGCCGGTCACCGGACGCCATCATTTCATCCATCACCGCCGGCACTATTTGCCAGGACAGGCCAAACCTGTCCTTCAGCCAGCCGCACTGGACAGGTTGACCGCCATCGGCGGTGAGGGCTTCCCAGTAGCGGTCGATCTCTTCCTGGGTTTCGCACTTGACGACCAGGGAGATGGCTTCAGTGAAGGTAAACGCCGGACCCGCGCTGATGGCGCTGAACTCCTGGCCAAGGAGTTCGAACACCACGTAGTCCACGCCGCCGGAGGGCGTGTTTTCCAATTCGGTGACGTTTTTGATGCGTGAGTTGTCGAAAATGGCGGTGTAGAACTCCGCCGCTTCCCGAGCCTGGGTGTCGAACCAGAGGCTGGGAACAATCTTTTGTACTACGTGAGCCATGGCGGTTCTCCTCTTGCGACTGTTCGTGTGTCAGGGCTCCAGGTTATCCGGCACCTTCATGGTTTCCGGATCAAAGGGCATGGAATAGTGTTCATGGGCGATACGCCAACCATCCGGGGTGTTGCGACAGCAGACAGTGGCGCGCATCCAGCCGATCATCTCCTGCCCCTTGTCATCCACACAGCCACAGCGCGATACGTAGTGAGCAAAAGCGATATCGCCACCCAGGCTGACCTCCAGGTCATGGACTTCCAGAATCATCTCGCCTCCTGGCGGAATATAGGACATACACGTCTCCCAGTGCTTGCGATAAGTCTCTGCGCCCTTGAACTGCAGGGCACCCAGAGCATCGAAAGCGCGCACATCCGGGCTGTACAGGGCCATGACAGCTTCCAGGTCACTGTTGCGGGCGGCCTGCGCCCAGTTGTCGATCAGTTCGCGGACGGCGGTTTCCTGGCGAGTCGCGTTTGACATGATGTTCTCCCATTTCAGCTTGATGTAACCCATAGTCGTACAAGCTGGCGGGAATTCGACAGGCTTATTGAGGCGGTGGAATCAGCTTGATATCGCCCTTCTCCAGCCACTTGCGGAACTCGGCGGCGGGCAGTGGCTTGGCGATCATATAGCCCTGCCCATAGAGACAGCCCATACTCTGCAACAGATCGCACTGCTCGCGGGTCTCAATGCCTTCGGCAATCACCTGGAAATTCAACTCCTGACCGATGCGTATCACCATCTCACAGATGGCTCGACTGTAGGAATCCTCGAGTATCCGTTTGACGAAACTCAGGTCCAGTTTGATGCCGGTAAAGGGGTACTCCCGGATGTAACGTAGCGATGAGTAGCCAGTGCCGAAGTCATCCAGGGACATGGCGACGCCGTCGGCGCGCAGGCGGCGAATCTGTTGCATCAGGCGGCCAGAGCCCTCGTCGAACACGCTTTCGGTGATTTCCAGTTCCAGTTCAGCGGGTCCGGTGGCGGTTTCCGTGAGAATCCGCCGCACGGCTCCAGCCAGGTCGGTATTGAGAAACTGCACCAAGGAGACGTTGACGGCAATGGGCACCAGTGGCAGCCCCTCCGCCTGCCACTGCCGCAATTGCCGGCAGGCTTCCCGCAGGGCCCACTCGCCAATGGGCACGATCAAGCGGCTCTGTTCCGCCACCGGAATAAACTGCGCCGGAGACTGCATACCCAGACGCGGGTGGCGCCAGCGCAACAGTGCTTCGGCACCGATCAGGCTGCCACTGGCCAGCTCCACCTTGGGTTGGTAAAACAATTCAAATTCATCATTGTTCAGCGCCGAGCGCAGATTGTGGGTGATGCGCAGACGCTCATGGGTATCGCGCTCCATCTCCGGCGTAAACACCAGCCACTGTCTGCCTGTGCCGCGCGCGTTGAACAGTGCTATTTCGGCCCGGCGCAGGGCGCCCAGCGCGTCGGTGGCAACCTGCACCAACCCGAAGTTGACTTCGACGCGGATACTGCCGCCGGGCAGCCGAAACGGCTCCTGAAACAGAACGGATACGCTCTCGGCAGCGCCTGCCATGTCTATACGTTGTGCATCTCCCCGGGGCATGAAAATCGATATTTCATCGCCGCCCACACGACCGACCAGACCGCCGTCGCTCAGCCACTCCTCGATGCGGCGACCGATCTCCCGCAACAACTGGTCGCCCTGGCTATAGCCGTAGGTTTCG
Source organism: Marinimicrobium sp. (assembly GCA_050486405.1). Lineage (GTDB taxonomy): Bacteria > Pseudomonadota > Gammaproteobacteria > Pseudomonadales > Cellvibrionaceae > JBJHDF01. Next base: position 23,484 of record JBJHDF010000010.1, read on the forward strand.
TTGATATCCCTCATGCCGGCTATATTCAAAGCCACCACAAAGCCACCTACCCGCTGGGTATTCTCCAGGCTTTTACGCAGCAGTTCGACAAATCCATCCCGAGACAAGAGACCCGTGAGATGGTCCTTGTAGGCCATATTACTGAGCTTTTCCAGCGAGTGCCTCAGCTCTGCCTGGTAATCGCGTATCTTCATCTCGTGTTGCTGCCGCAACTCGGCCATGCGGTTAAAGGATTCGCCCAACTGCCCCAGTTCGTCCTTGCCCAGAGGCGGAACTCTGGCGTCGAGATCACCGCCGCCGACCCGGGCAATGGTCCGCTCCAGAGCAGTAACAGGCGCGGTGATACGCCAATGGATCACGGCAAACCCAAACAGCGCCAGCGCCGCCATGACAACGGCGAGAAGGGCGAGTGTTTGAATGCTTCGCTGCAGGGATCTGTCCACCGACGCGTAGCGCTCGGCAATGATGGTTTTCAGGGCGCCGATGAGGCCGGCCTGATGGATACCCAACTGACCGCCGATTACATTCACCGCCGTTTGCCGGTCACCAAGCGCCGGGAAAAGGCCCTCCTCCCTGGTGAAGGCGCTGGTGATGATTTCCTCAATTTCTTCGAGATGCTGTCGCGCCGCCAGTGCGGCGTAGTGATCCATATCGTAAAGGGTTTCCAGGAGTGCAGCGATTTCCAGGCGCAGGCCCTCGACTACCTGTGGCCCCGGTCGAAACAACAGCACGTGACTGACCGCCACACCTATTTCCACCACCCGGCTCTCGATGGTGACCAGGCGTTCAATCTCGGCCAGGTCCGCACGCAGGGTGTGCCAGGTGTGGTAGACCACCGACATGGTCACAGCGAGCCCGAACAGGCTACCCAGCAAGGAAAGCTTGGCCAGGTATCGCAACTTCACGGTTCGCTTTCCGTGTCTGTATCCCGCCCCGCCCAGATATCCAGTATCAGCAGCCGTTGCGGCGCCACACGGGACATGGGACCCGGCGCCAGGTAGCGTTCCGGGCCGGGGCGGAAGCGCGAAGCACCGTTTTGCCGGGACAGAAACCAGTCCAACTGCTGCTCGATGTCGATCAACACCGACCACTGCAGCCCGGGGTGGTAGATGACCTTGCCCGCCAGAGAGCGCAGGTAGGTATCTGACAGGTCGGCATCCGTCTTTTGCAGTTGTCTGGCAAGCCCCGGATCTTCGAACATGGTTTTCACAGCACGGAGATAGCCAACCAGGATGCGATCAGCCACGTCAGGGTACTTCTCCACGGTTGCCCTGTGACTGACCAACAGCCAGTTCAGAGTGTATATGTGCCGCTGGGAGAAGCGCCGGGTCTCCAGGCCGAGATCGCGCTCTATGCGATAAATCCAGGGATCCCAGACCACCACCGCATCCACCTCACCCTGGAGCAGCGCTGCATTCATGGCGTCCAGCGGCATATACAACAGCTCCACGCCGGCAAGCCCATACACTGCGGCAAACAGTCCCCAAAAGTACTCAGCCGAGGTATCGGCCAGTACCCCCACTCGACGATAGGCAAGGTCTGACGGCCGCTGAATGCCCCGTTCGGACACGGCCAGTACGTGATGGGTCTGGTTGGACATGCTGATTGCTGCCAACACCACCAGATCATCCGGGCTCTTGTCCGGTGTCTGGTGTAACAGTGCCTGCGCCAGCGGCGTGGTCGCCACCAGCGCATAGTCCACTTTGCGAGCAAGGAGCATGTCTATGGAAGCGCGCCCGGACGCCTCGTAACTGACCTTCACCTTTGCGCCGGGGCCATCAAAGTAGCCGCGAACGTCGGCAACCCGGGTTGGCGCGTCGTGGACCCAGGACGACCCTGAAATCCAGAGAACTGACTCGGCAGGGTCTGTGCTGCCCCAGCCAAAAGGCGCCAGACCCATGCACAAGGCGAGGGTCTGGCAGGTATGGCGGATGTAGTTATTGCAAGTGTAATACATGCTGTCCGTGCCGCGATCGATAAACTGCAGGGCGAACACTGTTTCTGTCAGTCTACACCCTGCCCCAGGTTCCAGCCAGCGCGCTGCTCCACTTTCTGTGGGCAAAACCACCAAAATTTTGACAGATCGCGGTGGATAATCCCACAATAGGTGCATTAGCCACCGAATTCCGGAGTGCGTCATGTCCTGGATCGCCAACATCGCCATCCTGGCTTTTGTGGTACTTGTTATCGCCTTTGCCATTCGTGGTTACCGGCGCGGCTTGCTGGGCTCCCTGGAGGGCCTGATCGCACTGGCCGCCACTGCCGTGGTTTTCTATCGCTATCTGCAGGACTTGATGCTGCTGGTGCGCCAGTACACCCCGCTCGATGGCCTGCTGGCCTACCTGTTGCTGTGGATAGCGCTCTATGTCGCTGCCCTATTGGCCATCAAGCTAATTTTCGCGATACTCAAGCGGCTGCTGCCGGAGTCTTTCAGCGACTCCGGCGTGTCCCGCCTGGGCGGTTTGATAGTGGGCGGCATCTTTGGAGTCATCTGCGGCACGGCGGTGGTTTACCTGATGTCCATTTACGATGAGGCCCGTCATCCCCACGGCAACGTCGACAATATTGCGCTGTACGATTTCAGTCGCTCCGCCACGGCCGCACTGACAAAGGCGGTGGTAAAACAGCTGGATCCCGCACCGGCCAGCCTGAATCTGGCCGAAAGCTTTGCCCGGTCACCAGTGGCGACCACGCGACGTATTGAAAGAGTAGCCGGCAATCAGGAACTGCAACAGTTGTTCAACGACACCGAGGCCCAACAGTTGATGACGGACGGCAGAGTCGATGAACTCCTGGCATCCCCCCGCTTTCAGAGCGTTATGGCCAATACCGACATTCAATCGTTTCTCAATGATCTCGGCTGGCGAGCCCAAGATCTCGAAGGACAGCGACAGGTGGCGGAAAACGTGACGGTTGCCTGGCAGCGCCGGGAAGCCCTGCAGCAAGATCCCAGAGTGCGCGCCATTGTTGAAGACCCGGAGTTTCAGCGACAATTGCGCGACAACAACCGCCTGCAATTAATGATGAATCCACAACTCGCCCGGCTTACTGAAATCGTATTCTCCGAGATCAACCACGGGGTTGGGGGCGACCTGAGAACCGAGCAGCGCTACCGGATCAAAGACGATCAAGGTACCCTGCTGCGCGAACTTGACGGCGGCGCAGGTGGCAGCGAAGTGGACATCTACCAGCGTCGGAATGAGAGCGGTGTGATACACTACTCCGACTACTGACCTATCCACGTCGATGCGCACCATGTGGTTACAAAAAGATATCTTACTGCCAGAAAAGCCTCGCGGCTTTCATTTGATTACGGACAAGGTCCTGGACTCACTGCCCGAACTGCGTAACATCCAGTGCGGACTCCTGCACCTGTTAATCAAGCACACTTCCGCATCGCTCAGCGTCAACGAAAATGCCGACCCCACGGTGCGCCAGGATCTGGAGAGTCACTTCAATCAAATGGTGCCGGAGCGGGCACCCTACTATCGCCACGACTACGAAGGCGACGACGATATGCCCGCCCACATCAAAAGCAGTCTGCTGGGCGCCAGCATCACACTGCCGATCAGCGACGGACAGCTCAATCTCGGCACCTGGCAGGGAATCTATCTTTGTGAACACCGCAATCGCGGTGGTAGACGAAGTTTACTGGCGACGATCAACGGCCAGTCGGGCTAGAAGCCAGGCTCACTAACCCCCGCCACAGGCTCACCCGTCACCGGGTGCAGGAATCGCAGCTCAGTGGCGTGCAGCAGCAAGCGCGGCGCGGCGGCACGGGTGTCCTCGTCGGCGTAGAATTCACAACCCAGAATCGGATGCCCGATGGCTTGCAGGTGCAGACGCAACTGGTGGGAGCGCCCGGTAATGGGCGCCAGAGACAGACGGGTGGTATTGGCAACAGCGTCCCGGGAAATTACCTGGTAACCGGTTACCGAAGGCTTGCCTTGCTCATGACAAATTTTGTAGCGCGGTCGCTGCTCCCGGTCGACGGCGATGGGCAGGTTGATCTCGCCCTGATCCTGCGCCACCTGCCCCCGCACCACCGCCGTGTAGCGCTTGGCCACAGTACGGGCCTGAAACTGGCGGCCGATATGGGACAAGGCCGCCTTGTTCAGGGGAACCACCAGCAATCCGGATGTGGCGAAATCCAGCCGGTGCACGGCTGCCGCACCAGGGTATAGCGGCAGGAGGCGGCTGATCACACAGTCCCGGTTGGCCGGATGCCGCCCGGGCACACTGAGCAGCCCCGCCGGCTTGTCCACCAGCAGAAAGTGCTCATCCTCCCGGAGAATGCGGATGTCCGCGCTGCAGGGCGGCAGAATGTGCAGATCGTCCAGTGGTTGGGACATGGCGTTATCCGGCAGGTGATGGGCGGCGGCCATGATACCACCTCAGCAACTGGCAGAAACGACCAAAATCGGGCACCATGGCGCCACTATTGCCCCCTGAAATGAGTCCTGCCGGTGTTGCCATGCCCCTGAAAACCACCACTCCCGAGAAGAATCCCGCACTGGAGAACGCCGAACAGCGCAAGCCCCGCTTTGGCAGCATTGTGCTGAGCACCCTGGCGGCAGCCCTGGGCGTGCAAAGCAACAAAAACCGGGAGAGGGACTTTCGAGAGGGTAATATCTACGTCTTTATCATCGCCGGCTTGATTTTCAGCCTGGCGTTTGTGCTGGGGCTGGTACTGGTGGTCCGTCTGGTGCTGGCGAACTAGCCGTCAGCCTACACCTGCCTCCAGAGGGTCAGGGTCTCAACCTCGCCGACCCGCAGCAATTTCTGGAGGTTACCTTTCAGGCCCCGCAGCTCCGTCGCCGGCAGCTCGCTGAGAAAGCGCTGCTGGTGCTCCAGCGCTGCCTGATTCAGGGATCCGATCCTGGCCTTGCCGACTGTGGTCAGCGTAATTCTGATGGAACGGCGGTCGCCGTCATCGTGGTGGCGCTCCAGCATCTGCTTGGCGGCCAAGCGATCCAGTAGTCGGGTCACCGCCGAGCGATCCACGCCCATACCGTCGGCCAACAGCGCCGGCGTATCCGCCGCTTCGTGGTACAACAGATTGAGAATCTGCCACTGTGGCCAACTGATATCCTCGTCCTTGAGCGCTTCATTAAAGCTGTCACGCATAGTCGCCGCCAGCCGGTTGAGCCAGAACACGAAACTGTTGTGGAGATGGAAGTCTTTGCCGCTCATGGGGATATCGCCATTATTGTTGATCAGACAATAATAGCGAAAAGGATAGTTGACGGCAAGGCGGCGTCAGGACTGGCCGGCAATCCAGAAAATACAGGCGGCGACGAAAACCAGCACCAGGGCGGTGGCGACTACCGCATCAACGGCGCTGTCCGGACTGTCTTTTTCCTCGTTGAATTCACTCATACATCGGGACTCCAGGGGCTTGAAAGGGCTGTCTGCAACGGCGCGTTTTATACACAATTTCCGCTAGGCTGACAAGGCGCTAATAACCTTGGGCTATTTCGTTATCCCGAAACAATCGTTCAGTCTGCCTCCTGTTTCTGCTAGTCTGGCACTCCGAAGACCCATGCCAACCCCCCGTCCGGACTCGCGGTCGGGAGTGTTTTGGTGTATTCTTCGCGCCTGATTTTTGACCCTCTGGAGTCACCCAGCCTCTATGTACGTCTACGACCAATACGACCGCGCCATACTGCAACAGCGGGTGGCCCAATTTCGGGACCAGACCGGACGCTATCTGGCCGGCGAGCTGGACGGCGAGGTCTTTCGCCCCCTGCGCCTGCAGAATGGGCTCTATATCCAGCGGCTGGCGCCCATGCTTCGTATCAACGTGCCCTACGGCATGATCAACAGCACCCAGCTGCGCCGCCTGGCCCATATCGCCCGCCACTACGACAAGGGCTACTGCCACGTCAGCACCCGGCAGAACATCCAGTTCAACTGGCCCGACCTGACCGAAGTACCGGATATCCTGCAGGAACTGGCGGACGTGGAGATGCACTGCACCCAGTCCAGCGGCAACTGCATCCGCAATATCACCTCGGACCAGTTTGCCGGCGTGGCCGAAGACGAAATCGTCGACCCCCGCCCCTACTGCGAAATTGTGCGCCAGTGGTCCAGCTTCCACCCGGAATTTGCCTTCCTGCCGCGCAAGTTCAAGATCGCCATCAGCGGCTCCCAACGCGACCGGGCGGCCATTGCCGTACACGACATCGGCCTGCAACTGGTGCGCAACGACGCTGGCGAAGTGGGTTTCAGTGTTTACGTGGGCGGTGGCCTGGGCCGTACGCCGGTGATCGGCTCCCTGATCCGTGAGTTTCTGCCGCAGCAGTACATTCTGTCCTATCTGGAAGCCATACTGCGCATCTACAACCAGTTTGGCCGGCGCGACAACAAGTACAAGGCCCGCATCAAGATCCTGGTACGCGCCCTGACGCCGGAAATCTTCGCCGAAAAGGTGGAGGCCGAGTGGGCGCACCTGAAGGACGATCAGAACACCCTCACCGACGAAGAGATCCAGCGCGCCGCCAGCTTCTTTACCCGGCCGCCGTACCGCCAACTGGACGACGCCGAAACCCAGCGCCAGGTGGACGCCCAGGCCGCAGATACCCTGGCCTTTGCCAAGTGGCTGCAGCGTAACGTGCGCGGCCACCGGGTGCCCGGCTACGCCGCCGTAACCCTGTCGCTCAAACCCACAGGGGTGGCGCCGGGAGACATCACCGACCGGCAACTGGAAATCATTGCCGATCTGGCCGACGAATACAGCTTCGGCGAAGCACGCACCACCCACGAGCAGAACATTGTGCTGGCGGATGTGGAGAAGGCCCGCCTGTTTGATTTCTGGCAGAAAGCCAAGACCGCCGGTTTCGCCACGCCCAATATCGGCACCCTGACCGATATCATCTGCTGCCCGGGCGGCGACTTCTGCTCCCTGGCCAACGCCAAGTCCATTCCCATTGCCGAGGCCATTCAGCGGCAGTTCGAGGATCTGGATTACGTCTACGATCTGGGCGACCTGGACCTGAACATCTCCGGCTGTATGAACGCCTGCGGCCACCACCACGTGGGCCATATCGGCATTCTCGGCGTCGACAAGAAGGGCGAGGAGTTCTACCAGGTGACGCTGGGCGGCAACGCCGCCAATGACGCCTCCCTGGGCAATGTGCTGGGGCCGTCATTCGGTGCCGGGGATATGCCCCAGGTGGTACAGAAGATCATCGACGTCTATCTGGAAAACCGCACCGAGGAAGAACTGTTTATCGACACCTACCGGCGCATCGGTGCCGACCCGTTCAAGGAGCGTGTGTATGCCAAAGCTGGTTAAAGACGGCGCCATTGTCGACGACGGCTGGACACTGCTGGATAAATCCGCCGAGGATATCAGTGTTCCCGAAGGCGCGGTGATTGTGCCCCTGAACGTTTGGCTGGCGCAGTGTGAGGTATTGAGAGAGCGGAGCGATGTCGGTGTCTGGCTGGACAGCGACGAAACTGCCGAGCAGATTGGCGCCGATGCCACTGCCCTGCCCCTGATCGCGCTGAATTTTCCCAGCTTCAATGACGGCCGCGCCTTCTCCACCGCACGCCTATTGCGTGAACGCTACCAGTTCAAGGGCGAACTGCGCGCCGTGGGCGAGTTCGTGCGGGACCAGCTCTGCTACCTGCGCCGCTGCGGCTTCAACGCCTTCGCCTTCAGTGACGACAGCGTCGACCTGCAAGGCGCCCTGAAATCCCTGAACGACTTCAGCGAATACTACCAGGCGGCCGTGGATCAGCCCCTGCCCCTCTTCCGCCGCCGCGCCGTATAAAAAAGCGGGCTCCCGCCCGCCCTTTTTCCCCTTTTACCTTTTACCTTTTCCCTTCTCCACCACATCCTGCACAATCCGCTGCACATCACTGCTACGCAACTGCGGGAAGTGCTTACGTAGAAGTTTACCCATCTCCGCCTCAAAGCCCTCGTCGTTGGCGGCATCGGCGGTCAGCGACAGGCCCTGAACCACCATACCGGCGCCGACGGTGATATTGGTCAGGCGGTCGATAACGATAAAGCAGCCGGTCAGACGGTGACTGCGGTAGCTGTCCGCCAGTACCTTCTGGCTGAGGGCCACATCCACGACGGCGATATCGTTCAACGCCAGCTCCTGCGTCACCGTCAGTTCCTGAGTGTTGACGTCAATCTGGTGTTCGATATTGTCGATGCAGCCGCTCACCAGTTTGCTGGCAAACTTGAACAGATACTCCACGCCGGGCTTGAGTGGTTTTTCCGTCATCCAGACCAGATGCGCCTTGAGATGATTGGTCAGCTCCACCTTATCGTCGGCTTTAACCAGCACATCACCACGACTGACATCGATTTCGTCCGTCAGCGTCAGGGTCACCGCCTGATCGGCAAAGGCCTCTTCCAGATCACCGTCGAAAGTAACAATGGATTTTACCTTGCTGGTTTTTCCAGAGGGCAACACCTTAATGGCATCACCCGGCCGCACCTTGCCCGAAGCGATGGTGCCGCAAAAACCGCGAAAATCGAGATTGGGACGGTTGACGTATTGCACCGGCAGGCGAAAATCCGTGAGATTCCGGTCTTCCGCGATGGGCACGGTCTCCAGGATTTCCATCAGGGTCTTGCCGTGGTACCAGGCGGAACGTTCGCTCTTGTTCACCACGTTGTCGCCATCGAGTGCGGAGATGGGCACAAAGTACACATCCTGCATGCTCAGTTTGTCGGCGAAGGTGCGGTAGTCGCCTTTGATCTTCTCAAAAACGTCCTGCTCAAAGTTCACCAGATCCATCTTGTTGATGGCCACCACGATATGCTTGATACCCAGCAAGGAAGCGATATAACTGTGACGACGGGTCTGCGTCACCACACCGTGACGGGCGTCGATCAGAATGACCGCCAGATCACAGGTGGAGGCGCCGGTGGCCATATTGCGGGTGTACTGCTCGTGCCCCGGGGTATCGGCGATAATGAACTTACGGCTGGACGTGGAAAAATAGCGGTAGGCGACATCGATGGTGATGCCCTGCTCCCGCTCGGCCTGCAGGCCGTCCACCAGCAACGCCAGGTCCAGTTTTTCACCTGTAGTGCCGTGCTTGACGCTGTCCGAGCGCACCGACTCCAACTGATCCTCGTAGATCATTTTGGAATCGTGCAGCAAGCGACCGATCAGGGTACTCTTGCCGTCATCGACACTGCCACAGGTCAAAAACCGCAACAACTCCTTGCGCTCGTGTTGCGCCAGATAAGCGTCGATATCGGTGGCGATCAGATCGGATTGATGGGACATGAAATACTCCGGAAAAACTCTAAAAATACCCTTCCTGCTTTTTCTTTTCCATGGAACCGGCGCTGTCGTGGTCGATCACCCGCCCTTGTCGTTCGGACGTGGTAGTGAGCAGCATCTCCTGGATGATTTCCGGCAGAGTGGTCGCGTGGGACTCCACGGCGCCGGTCAGGGGGTAGCAGCCCAGGGTGCGGAAACGCACCATTTTCTGCTCGACCTTGTCATTTGGGCCAATGGGCATGCGTTCGTCGTCCACCATGATCCAGGTGCCGTCGCGTTTGACCACCGGCCGCTCGGCAGCCAGGTACAGGGGCACAATGGGAATGCTTTCCAGATGGATGTACTGCCAGATATCCAGCTCGGTCCAGTTGGATAGCGGAAATACGCGGATGCTCTCGCCCTTCTCCACCCGGCCGTTGTAGATGTTCCACAGTTCCGGGCGCTGGTTTTTCGGGTCCCAGCGGTGAAACTTGTCGCGAAAGGAGTAGACCCGCTCCTTGGCGCGGGATTTTTCCTCGTCGCGCCGTGCGCCACCAAAGGCGGCGTCAAAACCGTACTTGTCCAGCGCCTGCTTCAGCGCCTGGGTTTTCATGATATCGGTGTGCTTGGCGCTGCCGTGATCGAAGGGATTGATACCCTGCTCCACACCTTCCTGGTTGATGTGCACAATCAGGTCCCAGCCCAGTTCCTTGACGCGCTTGTCCCGGAACTCGATCATCTCGCGAAACTTCCAGGTGGTGTCCACATGCATCAGGGGAAAGGGCGGCTTGCCGGGATAGAACGCCTTGCGCGTCAGATGCATCATCACGGCGGAATCCTTGCCAACGGAGTAGAGCATCACCGGGTTGTCAAACTCGGCGGCCACTTCGCGAATGATGTGGATGCTCTCGGCTTCCAGCTGCTTCAGGTGTGTCAGTTTGTATTGGTCGGACATGCCGCTCACTGTCTGGGTTGGTCTGAAATTTGGTCTAAAGCCACCTGGGCACGGGCCCGTCGCCCTGCTCAGGGCGGCCATTATATAGGAAACCGCGCTCCCGAATTAATGATCAATTACTTCTAAGGATATTCCACTTTGTTTGGCCAGTTCCACGAAAGTGGGGAAAGAAGTGGCAACGTTGGTGGCATCCTTGACGCGGATGGAGCCGCTGGCGCGCAGCGAAGCGATCGCAAAGGACATGGCAATACGGTGATCGTGATGGGTTTCCACCTCGCCGCTGCCAAGTTGGCCGCCCTGAATGACGATACCGTCGGCTGTGGGCCGGGCATCGATACCCAGAATCTGCAGGCCGTCGGCCATGGACTGGATGCGATCGCTCTCCTTGACCCGCAACTCTTCGGCGCCGGTAAGCACAGTTTCGCCCTGAGCACAGGCCGCGGCCACAAAGATTGCCGGGAACTCGTCGATGGCCAGCGGCACCTGATCTTCGGGAATGCGAATGCCCTTGAGCGGCGCGTAGCGCACGCGAATGTCCGCCACCGGCTCACCGCCCACCACACGCTCGTTGCTCAGGGTGAGGTCGGCGCCCATCAGGCGCAGAATATTGATCACGCCAATGCGGGTGGGATTGACGCCCACATGGGTTAAAGTGATATCCGATCCGGGGGCAATGCTGGCGGCCACCATAAAAAATGTTGCCGAGGAAATATCGGCCGGCACTTCGATGCGGGTGGCTGTCAGTGTGCCGCCACCGGAAATTTCCGCCGTGGCGCCGTGACGTTTCACGTCGTAACCAAAGCCCGCCAGCATCCGCTCGGTGTGATCACGGGTGGGTGCCGGTTCGGTAACCCTGGTGGTGCCCTTGGCGTAGAGACCCGCCAGGAGCACACAGGATTTCACCTGGGCACTGGCCATGGGCATCACATAGTCAATGGCGCGCAGTTTGGCGCCACCCTTGATGCGCAGCGGCGGCAAACCGCCCTCCTGTGTTTCCACCACCGCACCCATGGCGCGCAGAGGATTGGCCACGCGTCCCATGGGCCGTTTGGCCAGGGATTCGTCGCCACTGAGTTCGCTGTCAAAGGGCTGTCCGGCAAGAATGCCGGCCATCAACCGAATGGTGGTACCCGAGTTGCCCACATAGAGCGGTTTGTTCGGTGCCTTGAGTCCGTGCAGGCCCACGCCGTGAATCCGCACCCTGCCCTCGTCCGGCCCTTCGATGACCACGCCCATATCGCGAAACGCCTGCAGCGTGGCCAGCGCATCTTCGCCTTCCAGAAAGCCTTCCACTTCGGTAACGCCTTCCGCCAGGGAGCCCAGCATGATGGAGCGGTGGGACATGGATTTGTCGCCCGGCACACGCAGGGTGCCATGCAAGCTGCCGCCGGGTTGCAGCAGGTAATCGATTTTCTTCTGGCTCATGGAGTCTACTAACGCTCGTTTGGCTAACATCTTGGTAAAGTGATCCCGGGCAGACTTGGCCCGGGTGAAAACGCCCAGCAGGTATTCGCTGTCTTCGCGCTCGATACCGCTGCGCAAGCGGGTAAGATTGTCGATAAACAGGTCCAGCGCCTGCAGCACGCTGGTTTTGTTGGCGCGCATGATATCATGCCACATGACCGGATCGCTGGAGGCGATGCGGGTAAAGTCGCGAAAACCACCGGCGGCATAGCGGAAAATATTCGGGTTGCCGATATCCTGGGCCAGAGTGTCCACCAGGGAATAGGCGATCACGTGGGGCAGATGGCTGGTGGCGCCCAGCACCTGATCGTGCTCTTCCACAGACATATCCAGCACTTCCGCACCCACCGCCTGCCACATGGCGCGCACGCGCTGCACGTGACGCTCGCCGGTTTCCGCCAGCGGCGTGAGTATCACCCGGTGGTTCTCGTAGAGATCCGGGTCGGCGGCTTCGACACCGCTGCGCTCGGAGCCGGCGATAGGATGCCCCGGCACCAGTTGCTCCGGCACGGCGCCATAGACCTTGAGCGCCGAGGCCACCACACTGCCCTTGACGCTGGCGCCGTCGGTCACCGTCACCTCGGGCGTCACCGAGTCGCGAATGGCCTGCAGCACCGGCTCCACTGCCAGTGTTGGCACGGCGATAAAAATCACGTCGCCATCGCCCAGCTCCGGCCCCACCTGCTGCACACTGTCGCAAATGCGATCCACCAGACCCAGGGCCAGCGCCTTGTCTCCGGTCTGGGCGCGGCGCACCACGCCGATCACTTGCCGGCAGAGACCGCGCTTTTTCAGGCCGGCGGCGAGACTGCCACCAATCAGGCCCAGACCCACCACCACCAGGCGGTTGATCGACGGAGGGTTAGCGTCGGAATCACTCATGCCATGGCCCTAGAGCACGGCCTTGGGATAGGAGCCGAGGAGTTTGATGTCGGCGGCTTTCTCGCCCACTTCCGCCAGTACCTTGCTCACCACCGGGTCGCTGTTATGACCGGTAAAGTCGATAAAGAACACATAGGTCCAGGCGCCGGTACGGGACGGACGGCTTTCCACCCGGGTCAGATCGATATTGTGACGATGAAATGGTTCCAGCAGATTGTGCAGCGCGCCGGGCTCGTTGCGCATGGCGACGATGAGCGATGTCTTGTCGTTGCCGCTGGGCGGCACCGGCTGGGAACCGATAATCAGAAAGCGGGTGGAGTTGTCCGGCTGGTCTTCGATTTTTTCCGCCAGTATCTTCAGGCCATAGAGTTCGGCGGCGGAACTGCCGGCAATGGCGGCAGCGTTCCATTCGCCTTTGAGACGCTTGGCCGCTTCGGCGTTGCTGCTCACCGCTACCCGCTCGGCCTTTGGGTAGTGGGAATCCAGCCACTTGCGACACTGAGCCAGGGATTGGGCGTGGGAATAGATGCGACTGATACTGTTGACGCTGGTGACATCGGACACCAGCAGGTTCTGGTGAATCCGCAGCTCGACCTCACCGCAGATTTTGAGGTTGGATGTCATAAAGTTGTCCAGGGTGTGGTTGACCACACCCTCGGTGGAATTTTCCACGGGTACCACGCCGTAGTTGACGGCGCCGGCTTCCACTTCGCGAAACACTTCGTCGATGGCGGCAAAGGGCAGAGCCACGGCGGAGTGGCCAAAGTGTTTGAGGGCGGCCTGCTGGGTAAAGGTGCCTTCGGGGCCCAGATAGGCGACTTTGACAGGCTGTTCCAAAGCCAGACAGGCGGACATGATTTCGCGAAAGAGGCGGGCCATTTCTTCATTGCTGAGCGGCCCCTGATTGCGTTCCATGACCTTGCGCAACACTTCCGCTTCGCGCTCGGGACGATAGAAGTTCACCGCCTCGCCAGCGTCGGCACCGCTTTTCTTGACGTCAGCCACCTGCTGGGCACAGGCCGCCCGCCGGGAGATCAACCGCCCCAGCTCTTCGTCAATGCTGTCGATCTGCTCCCGCAAAACCTGCAGCTTCTTACTCTCTTTATCCGTGGTCATAGTTCCACAATCTCATATCACACCCGAAAACACACTGTATCAGCGAGCAGCTCGTGCCACCAAGCTGGCCGGCCAGGACAGTCGGTAGCGTCTTCTGCAAACGCTGTGAACCCATCCCTGGGCGCTCCCAACACCCCGTTTCGGCAACTGCTCCTGCGTTGCTCTACCTCCTGCATCCATGCAGTCGCCATGGGGTGTACGGTTGCCGAAGACGCTCCCAACCGCCCTGTCCTAAGTGCCAACTTCACCGACGCAATTCTTTTCCCTTTTCCCTTTGTTCACTCACTCTCCTCAATCCGCTCGACCCCCCTGATATGTTCATCCTGACGCAGGCGAATCAAGCGCACCCCCTGGGTGTTACGGCTGAGTACGGATACTTCGTCCACGCGGGTGCGCACCAGCGTGCCCTGGTCGGTGATCAACATGATCTCTTCACCGTCCAGCACCTGAATGGCACCGACCAGTTGGCCGTTGCGCGTTGTGGTCTGCATGCCGATCACGCCCTGGCCGCCGCGACCCTTGGTGGGGAAGTCGTCCACCGGCGTGCGTTTGCCGTAGCCGTGTTCGCTGACCGTGAGTACATAGCCGTTTTGCTGCGGCACCACCATGCCCACCACCGTCTGGCCTTCGGCCATACGAATGCCGCGCACACCGCGCGAGATGCGTCCCATGGAGCGCACGTTGGTTTCGTTGAAACGCACCGCCTTGCCGTTGCTGGCAAAGAGCATGACGTCGGATTGTCCGTCGGTGATGGCGGTAAATACCAGGTCGTCGTCTTCGGCCAGTTCGATGGCGCGCAAGCCGACGCTGCGCGGGCGGGAGAACTGCTCCAGCGGTGTCTTTTTCACTGTGCCCTGCCGGGTGCCCATAAAGATGTAGCGGTCGCCCTCGTAGTTCTTGACGGTGAGTATCGAGGTGATCCGCTCGCCCGCTTCCAGCGGCAGCAGGTTGACCATGGGGCGTCCGCGGGACTGGCGGCCGGCCACGGGTATCATGTAGATCTTCAGCCAGTACACCTTGCCGGCGTTGGTAAAGCACAGGATGGTGTCGTGGGTGTTGCCGATCAGCAAATGTTCGACAAAGTCTTCGTCCTTGACCGAGGTGGCGGAGCGACCCATGCCGCCGCGACGCTGGGCCTGGTAGTCGTCCAGGGGCTGGCTCTTGGCGTAGCCGCCGTGGGAAATGGTGACCACCCGGTCTTCTTCGGCGATGAGGTCTTCGGTGGTGAGGTCCAGTGTGGATTCGATGATCTCGGAACGACGGGCGTCGTTATAGTCGGTGACCACCTGCTCCAGCTCTTCGCGGATCACTGCCATCAGTCGCAGGGGGTTGCCGAGAATTTCCAGGAACTCGGCGATCTGCTGCAGTTTTTCGTTGTACTCGGCCAGCAGCTTGTCGTGCTCCATACCGGTGAGACGGTGCAGACGCAGTTCGAGAATCGCCTGGGCCTGGGCCGGAGACAGGTAGTAGAGCCCGTCGCGCAGACCGTATTGCGCTTCCAGCTCTTCCGGGCGGCAGGCGTTCTCGCCGGCGCGCTCCAGAAACGGTGCCATTTCCGCCGCCTGCCAGCCCTGGGACAGCAGGGCTTCCTTCGCGTCGGCCGGCGAAGGTGAGGCCTTGATCATTTCGATCACGCGGTCGATGTTGGCGATGGCTACCGCCAGACCTTCGAGAATGTGGCCGCGCTCGCGCGCCTTGCGCAGCAGGTACACGGTGCGGCGGGTTACCACTTCGCGGCGGTGGCGAACAAAGGCTTCCAGCATTTCCTTGAGGTTGAGAATCTTCGGCTGGCCTTCCACCAGGGCGACCATGTTGATGCCGAACACACTCTGCAGCTGGGTCTGGGCGTAGAGGTTGTTGAGGATCACTTCGCCGGATTCACCGCGGCGCACTTCGATCACCACACGCAGGCCGTCCTTGTCGGATTCGTCGCGCAGTTCGCTGATGCCTTCGATCTTTTTCTCCTTGACCAGCTCGGCAATACGCTCGACCAGACGCGCCTTGTTCAACTGATAGGGAATCTCGGTGATGATGATGGTTTCGCGACTGGTTTTCGGGTCCACCTCGACTTCGGCCCGGGCGCGCACGTAGATGCGGCCGCGACCGGTGCGGTAGGCCTGTACA
This sequence comes from Marinimicrobium sp., assembly GCA_050486405.1. Classification (GTDB taxonomy): domain Bacteria; phylum Pseudomonadota; class Gammaproteobacteria; order Pseudomonadales; family Cellvibrionaceae; genus JBJHDF01. The sequence continues at coordinate 39,258 of JBJHDF010000010.1, forward strand.
ATGCCGGCGCGGCCGTTGATGATGGCAGCCGTGGGAAAATCCGGGCCGGGAATATGCTCCATCAGTTCATCGATGGTGATGTCTTCGTTGTCGATCAGCGCCAGACAGCCGCGCACCACTTCGCCGATGTTGTGCGGCGGAATATTGGTCGCCATGCCCACGGCGATACCCGAGGAGCCGTTGACCAGCAGGTTGGGAATGCGGGTGGGCAGCACGCCGGGCATCTGCTCGGTGCCGTCGTAGTTGTCGACAAAGTCCACCGTTTCCTTGTCGAGATCCGCCAGCAGTTCGTGGGCGATTTTCGCCATGCGGATTTCGGTGTAACGCATGGCTGCCGGACTGTCGCCGTCCACCGAGCCGAAGTTGCCCTGCCCGTCCACCAGCATGTAGCGCAGGGAAAAAGGCTGGGCCATGCGCACAATGGTGTCGTACACAGCCGAGTCGCCGTGGGGATGGTATTTACCGATAACGTCACCCACCACCCGGGCGGATTTCTTGTAGGGTTTGTTCCAGTCGTTGTTCAGCTCGCTCATGGCGTAGAGCACGCGGCGGTGCACCGGCTTGAGGCCGTCGCGCACGTCGGGCAGTGCCCTGCCCACAATGACGCTCATGGCGTAGTCCAGGTAGGACTGACGCAACTCGTCCTCGATACTGACCGGTAGAATTTCTTTCGCTATATCGCCCATGGAATGCAGCGTTCCTTATCTTAGAATGGCTGGTTATGGAGTGGCTGACGCGCTCTGGCAGGCTCCCGCACAAAGGCGCGAATAATACCATAAAATCAAACGGATAGGGGTGTTACCGGGCCCGCAAAGCCAGCTTTTTAGCGCCCTCCCGGCGGAACCCGGGCCGGGGTGCCGGGGCCGCCACAAGCGGGGCGCTTTTGCGGTATACTGGCCGGCCACAGGAGCCGCCCCGCCCGGCGGGGCATCGTTGTCAAGATCAGGAAAATCCATGTCCGCACTGCAAAGCATCCGCCTGCTGATCAAGGCCCGCTGGATAGTACCGGTGGTGCCGGAAAACCGGGTATTCACCGATTGCGCCCTGGCCATACACAACGGCGAGATCATCGCTCTGGTGCCCCAGGCCGAGGCGGACAAGCGTTTTCACGCCGAGCAGACCATTCATCTGAACCAGCACGCCCTGCTGCCCGGTCTGGTCAACGCCCATGGCCACGCAGCCATGAGCCTGCTGCGCGGCTACGCCGATGATCAGCCCCTGCAGGACTGGCTGGAAAAGCATATCTGGCCGGCCGAGAGCCGCTGGGTGAGCGAGGACTTTGTCCGCGACGGCACCGAACTGGCCATGGCGGAGATGATCCGCACCGGCACCACCTGCTTCGCCGACATGTACTTCTTCCCGGAAGTAGCCGCCCAGGCCGCCCGGCAGGCCCAGATGCGCGCCCAGATCAGTTTCCCCATTCTCGACTTCCCCACGCCCTGGGGCAGCGGGCCCGACGAATACTTTGCCAAGGGGCTGGCGCTGCACGATGACTTCCGGGCCAGCCAGTTGATCCGCATCGGCTTCGGTCCCCACGCCCCTTACACGGTGGCGGATGCCGCCCTGCAGAAAGTGGCCACCCTGGCCCAGGAACTGGATGCACCCGTCCACATTCATCTGCACGAAACCGCCCGGGAAGTGACGGACTCCTTGGCCCAGTACGGCAAACGCCCCAGCCAGCGACTGCTGGAACTGGGCCTGATGTCACCACTGACCCAGTGTGTGCACATGACCCAGGTGGAGGACATCGATCTGGCCATACTGGATCAGACCGGTGCCCAGGTGATCCATTGCCCCGAGTCCAACCTGAAGCTGGCCAGCGGTTTCTGCCCGGTGCAAAAGCTGCTCAAGGCCGGCATCAATGTCGCGCTGGGCACCGACGGTGCCGCCAGCAACAACGACCTGGATATGTTCGGCGAAATGAAAACCGCCGCCCTGCTGGGCAAGGCCGTGGCCGGCGACGCCGCCGCGCTGGATGCCCACGCGGCACTGCGCATGGCCACCCTGGGCGGCGCCCGGGCACTGGGACTGGAGGACAGCATCGGCAGCCTGGAGGCCGGCAAGGCGGCCGATGTGGTGGCGGTGGACCTGGGCGGACTGCAAAGCCAGCCACTCTACGATCCGGTATCGCAACTGGTCTACACCAGCGGCCACAAGGTGAGCCACGCCTGGGTGGCGGGCCGGTCACTGCTGCTGAGCGGCCAGTTGCAGACACTCAACGAGCGGGAGCTGCTGGAAAAAGCCCGTCACTGGAGAGAGAAGATTGCCGATGACCACCAGTAACGTCGATCCCGCTGAAATCGCCAAATTCGAGGCCCTGGCCAGCCGTTGGTGGGACCGCGAGGGCGAGTTCAAACCCCTGCACGAGATCAACCCCCTGCGGGCCAACTATATCGACCAGCGCTCGCCGGTGGCCGAGGCGCGGCTGCTCGACGTGGGTTGCGGCGGCGGCATACTCGCCGAGGCCCTGGCCCAGCGCGGCGCCAGTGTCACCGGTATCGACATGGGCGAGGCGCCCCTGGCCGTGGCCAGACTCCACGCTCTGGAGAGCGGCGCCAAGGTGGAATACCGGCGCATTACCGCCGAAGATCTGGCCCGGGAAACCCGGGAGCAACAGGCGCCGCTGTATGACGTGGTCACCTGTCTGGAGATGCTGGAACACGTACCCGATCCGGCGTCGGTGGTGCAGGCCTGCGCCGACCTCACCCGACCCGGCGGCGATCTGTATTTTTCCACCATCAACCGCAATCCCAAGAGCTACCTGTTTGCCATACTGGGTGCCGAATACGTATTGCGGCTGCTGCCCCGGGGCACCCACGAGTACGCCAAGTTCATCCGCCCCTCGGAACTGGGCCGCTGGCTGCGCGCCGCCGATCTGGAACTGCAGGACATTACCGGCATGACCTACAATCCGCTGAGCAAAACCTACCGGCTCAACCCCCGGGATGTCAGTGTCAATTACCTGCTCCACGCCAAAAAGCCCGCCCAGGACAAGCAATGACCCAAACGAGAAATCTCCGTGCCCTGGTCTTCGACCTGGATGGCACCCTGCTGGATACGGCGCCGGACTTTGTGGTTGTGGTCAACCGTTTGCTGGCCGAGCAGGGGCGCCCGCCCCTGCCGGCAGAGACCATCAGCGCCAGTGTCTCCAACGGCGCCCGGGGCCTCGTCAGCCTGGCCTTTGGCCTGGCGCCGGAAGACCCCGCGTTCGAACCTCTGCGCGAGCGCCTGCTGGAGCTTTACGCTGGCCATCTGGCGGTGCACACCCGCCCCTACCCCGGCATCATGCCGCTGGTGCAGCAGGCAACGGACGCCGGCCTGGCCTGGGGTATAGCCACCAACAAACCCTGGGCCTACACCCAGCCCCTGCTCGACGCCCTGGATATGCAACCGGCGCCGGGCTGCGTCATCTGCCCGGATCATGTACACCAGCGCAAACCGGACCCGGAGTCGCTTTTTCTGGCCGCTGAACTGTTGGGTTGCCGCCCCCAGGAGATCGTCTACGTCGGCGATCACCAGCGCGATATCGACTGTGGCCGCAACGCCGGCGCCCTGACCATCGCCGCCGCCTACGGTTATATAGAGCCCCCGGATCACCCGGGGCTATGGAACGCCGACCACACCGTCGCCAGCGCCGACGACATCTGGCCCATTATTGAACCCCTACTGAAAAAAGGTTGAGGGAGCACTCATGCCGATACCGAAAAACTACCAACCCAGGCCCGATCTGCTGGCCGGCAAAGTCATCCTCGTCACCGGCGCCGGCGACGGCATCGGCAAGGTGGCGGCCACCAGCTTCGCCGCCCACGGCGCCACAGTGGTTCTGATGGGGCGCACCATGCCCAAGCTGGAAATGGTGTACGACGAAATCGAAGCCGCCGGCCATCCGCAACCGGCCATCTACCCCATCAACTTCGAGGGTGCCACGCCCAAGGAATACCAGGATGTGTGCGACGCCCTGGACGACGCCTTCGGCAAACTCGATGGCATACTGCACAACGCCGCCGAACTGGGCCAACGCACGCCCATCATCAACTACGCACCGGAAATCTGGCTGAAACTGATGCAGGTGAATCTCAACGCGCCCTTTCTACTCACCCAGGCGCTGATGCCACTGCTGCAACGGCCTGACCACGCCTCCATCCTGTTTACCAGTTCCGGGGTGGCCCGTAGAGGCAGCGCCTACTGGGGCGCCTACGCCGCCTCCAAGGCCGCCCTGGAAAACTTTATGCAGACCCTGGCCGAGGAACTCGACGGCACCAGCGGCATCCGCGCCAACAGCATCAACCCCGGCGCCACCCGCACCCGCATGCGCGCCACCGCCTACCCGGGTGAAGACCCAAAAACAGTGCCCGCCGCGCAGGTTCACATGCCCGCCTACCTCTATCTGATGGGGGATGACGCCATCGGCGTCAATGGCCAGAGCGTGAACGCGGGCAATCAGTAAAATACACACGAAGAGTTCAGCAGCCGATCAATGACTGTAAATGGTCAGTGGTTGGAGACGGCCTTGAGCAGGGAAACTTCGGACTGGGAAAGACCACAGCGACGCGCCACCTCGTCGGTATCAAGCCCCAGCTCCAATAGTCGGGCAGCCTGGCTGTAGGCCGGGTGATCCTCCGCTGTCGCGCCGGCAGCGGGAGTTGGTTGGGCGTTCAGGCGTTTTTCCAGACTCAGAATCCGCTGCCCCATACCCACTGAACTGCTGTTGACCGCCGCCAACTGACGCTTGAGTTGCGCACAGAGCAATTGACTGCGGCGGGCGCTGAACCAGGCAATGATCGCCAGCCCCAGGCTCACCAGGGTCAGCATCATGCAGGCCAGCAGTACCAGGGTCATGGGTGCCACGGCGTCAGATATCCTCCAGTTCAGCCCACTCCTCATTGCTGAGTAGCTTGTTAAGGTCAATAAGAATAATCAGTTCGTCGTTTTTGTGGCACACGCCCTGAATAAAGCGCGCGCTCTCACTGTTACCGACGTTGGGGGCAGCTTCGATTTCAGAGCGGCGCAGATAAACCACCTCGGCAACGCTGTCCACCAGTACACCGATCACATGCTTGTCCGCCTCGATGATGACGATGCGGGTATTGTCGCTGAGCTCACCGTCGGGTAGGTTGAAACGGTGCCGGGTATCGATAACGGTGACCACATTGCCGCGCAGATTAATAATTCCCAGTACATAAGAGGGAGCACCGGGCACCGGGGCAATCTCTGTATAGCGCAATACCTCCTGCACCTGCATAACGTTGATGCCGTAGGTTTCGCCTTCCAGGCGAAACGTGACCCACTGCAGCACGGGGTCGTCCTGAGTCGCCTGATTGGTATCTATGGCCATGCCGTCTTCCTCGGGTAAGCGGAGCAAAAAATCGGGGCTTATTTCCTTTTACTATAGTCAACGGCGGGGTTTGTGCCACTGCCGTCAGCCTCGGCCAGCAGACGCCCCATGGTGGCAATATCCAGCAAAGCGCACATATGCGCCTTGACGGTTCCCGCCAGCCAGGGCCGATTGCTGCGCTCGGAGCGCCACTTCACATCCTCCGGCTCCAGGCGTATGGGCTGGTTGACCGAATCCACCGCCAACCCCCAGGCGAGGCCGTTGATGGAAACCACGTAGCGCGCTGTTTTGACAAAGCCCGCGTCGTAACGTTCAGGCATAACGAACAGGGCCGTGTTCACGGTGCGGATCTTGCCTGCCGGCGTCGGCTGCAAACCCATAAACCACTCCACCTGACCAAACAGCGGCGTCATTCTGTCGTCCAGCGGATGAATCTGTCCCAACGCCACCAGCGGCACCGCCAGGCTCAACCCCGACACCTTGAACAACAGGACGTCGAACGACTCCTGCGCCCAGGACGGGCGGCCGTTGGCCAGCCAGGCATCGTCCTGCAGTGCGCTCTGGGATGACGCCACCTCGTCCTGCCGCACAGGACTTACTTTGGGGGTCAGGCCACTGAGCAGTTTCTCCAGTTTGCGCTGCCGCTCGCCCTCCTCGTCAACGGCCAGGGACGGCGCCAGCAGACTGTCGAGATAGTCCTGCAGCATACGCTGGGGCGATGGGCGCTCACTCATGCCAACCCCCATCCGCCTGAGCGTGGCGCTGCAACCACTTCAACAGCGAAGCGTAGGCCTCCACCGCCCTTCCCTCCGGATCGAACAGGTGTGGCGGCACACCGGCCTTGCTGGCATCCCGCAAACGGGTGTCGATGGGTATGCGACCGGGCCACACCCGCTCGCCGTACTCATCGCGCAGCGTGAGTAAACTGCCCACTGAGGCCTGGGTGCGTCGATCGTACATCACCGGCACAATGACATAATCGAGCGGTTGCTGCCGGGACTTGCCGAGCATTTCCAGGGTGCGGGTCATGCGCTCCAACCCCTTCAACGCCAAGTGTTCCGTTTGCACCGGAATTACCAGAAACTGGCAGGCGGCCAGGGCGTTTATCATCAATACGCCCAACTGCGGCGGTGTGTCCACCAGCACCAGGTCGTAGCGGTCCCGAATCAGCGCCAGTGCCTGTCCCAGGATCAGCCCCGAGCCACCCGGGCCAATGGCCTGACGCTCCAGCGTGGCCAGCAGCGAAGACCCTGGCAACACATCCAGGTGATGATAGGCGGTGGCGCGAATCAGGCGGGCCACGCCCGTGGTGGTCAGCCGCTCGCGCTCCTCAAACAGGGTAAAACTGCTCAACTCCAACGAGTCGGGATCTTGACGGAAGTAGCTGGTGAGTGAACTCTGCGGATCCAGATCTACCAGTAGCACGCGATCGCCGCCAGACGCCGCCAAAGCGCCCAGGGCAACGGTGGAGGTGGTTTTTGCCACACCCCCCTTTTGATTGGCCAGACTCCAGATCCGCAACTGTCTCGTCCGTCAGGTTTACGACTGCAAGGCCGGAATTGGCGCGCTTCAGCGACTATTTTCACGACCCCGAGTTAAGATTAGCAAGGTTTATGCCGGGCTAGCGGCGGTTTTCCCGGGGAAGATCCGGGTCGCTGGTAAACAGCAGACCACCTCCCTCCAGTTGCACCGGCTCCAGAGGAAAGGCTTCCCGGGGAACAGCATCCAGCGGCATCTCTTCAGGGACTTGAGCGCTGGGCTCGTCCGTCACCTCCAACGCCATCACCGTTTCCGGCACGGCAACCTCGTCCAGCAGCGCCGGGTCCGGTGCCTGGCCCGGGCGATCCAGTGGTTCGCGGGCGATGACCAGGGCCACGCGGCGATTGCGGGCCCGGCCCTCGGCGGTGGCATTACTGGCCACCGGCTGATATTCGCCGTAGCCGACGGCGGACAACCGCTGCGGCGCCACCCCCTGCCCCGCCAGCCACTTGACCACGCTGCTGGCCCTGGCTGCGGACAGCTCCCAGTTGCTGGGAAAGCGTGGAGTGCTGATAGGCACATTGTCGGTGTACCCTTCCACCTGCACCGGATTATCATAGTCGCGCAGTATCTGGGCCAGCCGCGTAAAGATTTCGTGGGCTTCCGGGTTCAGATCAGCGCTGCCGGATGCAAACAGAATGCTGTCCTGCAACTCGATCTGCAGCCAGTATTCGTTGCCATCGATCTGCACCAACCCCTGCTCGGTCAGCTCCGCAAGTTGCTCGCGAAAGCGCTCGGACAGTTCCTGCAGCTGCTGCCGCGCCTGCTGTTCTGCCGCGAATTCTGTACCAAAAAATGGCGCCATGCCGGAGTCGTCTTCCGGTACGGCGGGGCGGGCGCTGCGCATGGCGGGGCTGAACGCCTCCACCAGGGTTTCGGACAGGGCGCGGTACTTGCCCTCGCTGACCTGGGATATCGAGTACATGACCACGAAAAAACCGAACAACAAGGTAATGAAATCGGCGTAGGACACCAGCCAGCGTTCGTGGTTGACGTTCAGCTCTGCGGGCCGGCGACGGGGCATAATGGTTCCGCCTTCAGTGCCGGTAGGCGCTGAGTTTCATTTCTATGGCCTTGGGGTGTTCGCCGTCGGCAATGGCCACTATCCCCTCTATGATCAGCTCCCGGTAATGGGAACGCTCGTTGATGCACATTTTCAGTTTGTTGGCCACCGGTAGCAGGAACAGGTTGGCCGCCGCCACACCGTAAATAGTCGCCACAAACGCCACCGCGATCCCCGGTCCCACTTGCTCGGGATCGCCGAGATTGGTCATTACGTGAATCAGTCCCATGACGGCACCTATGATGCCGATGGTAGGCGAATAGCCACCCATGCTTTCGTAAAAGCGGGCGGCATCAGTGTCGCGCTGTTCTTCGAGTATCAGCTCGTTTTCCAGCACCCGGCGAATGGCTTCCGGTTCGCTGCCATCGACCAGCAATTGCAACCCTTTGCGGGCGAACAGATCCGTTTCGGAGTCGGCAATATTTTCCAGGCCCAGCAATCCATCCCTGCGCGCGGCCATAGCCCAGCCGACTATTTTCTTCAACCCCTGAGCGAAGGGGTTGACCGGCGGGCGAAATATCCAGCGAAAAATGCGCAGTGCCCGCTTCAGGCTGACCATGGGAGTCTGCAGCATGGCCGCGCCCAGTGTGCCACCAAATACGATCAACGCCGCCGGCCCGTTGAGCAGCGAATAGAAGGTGCCGCCTTCAATCAGATTGCCGCCGAGCAAAGCGGCAAAGGCGATAATCACCCCAATGATACTCAGAATATCCATTAATACACCTCGGAGACCAAAGCGGGCCCCACATCTTTCAGCGCCAACACCCGGTCGGTAAGGTTGGCCCGAGCAACGGCCATGGGCATACCGTAAATGACGGAGGACTTTTCATCCTGTGACCAGATGGTGGAGCCCCCGGCCTTGAGCATCTCTGCACCCCGGCAACCGTCCGAACCCATGCCGGTGAGGACCACACCCAGTACCTGACCGGGAAAGGCATTGGCCGCCGAGCCAAAAGTGATATCCAGTGAAGGTTTATAAGTAACTCGATCCTGACTGTCCATCACTTTTACCGATCCGCCCAGGCGCTTGTCCACCAATAACTGCCTGCCACCGGGTGCCAGCAACGCCAGGCCCGGCTGAAGGCGATCGCGGTCCGCCGCTTCCTTTACGGCTATCTGGCATTGGCGATCAAGCCGCTCGGCGAACGCCCGGGTAAAATTCTCCGGCATATGCTGCACCAGCACAATAGGCAGGGGATAATCACCGGGCAGGCGCATCAACACTTCGGTCAGGGCCACAGGACCGCCAGTGGAGGCACCAATCACCACCAGTTTACAATTTTTGGGCGCCTTGACGGCTTTTGTGGTGATAGGGGGCGATGCAACTGCGGGCGACGCCACCGGGTCCGCGGCACGTCGCCCCTGCCTGGCGAGTGTCAGCAGGCGCTCGTGCAAACGATCCTTGAGGCTCTCCTCACCCCGGGATACTTCGCCAAAGTCCTTGGGAATAAAGTCCATGGCCCCGGCCGCGAGAGCGTCCAGGGTAACCCGGGCGCCTTCGTAGGTGAGCGACGAGAACATGAGAATGGGTGTCGGCCGATTGGCCATGATGTGCCGGATGGCGGTGATGCCGTCCATCAACGGCATCTCGAAATCCATGGTGATGATATCGGGCTGCAACTGATCGGTTTTATCAACCGCCTCCTGACCATTGGCCGCCAGGCCAACTACCTCCAGATCCGGATGTTGATTGATCAAGTCCCTGAGTCGCGCCTGAAAAAAGCGCGAATCCTCGACCACAAGTACGCGAACCGGCATGGTCACTCTCACCCGTAACTGCGCGCAGTGGTTCTGCTGCCCGCCGCATAGTGCTTCAGCAGCCCCGGAACATCGAGGATCAAGGCTATACCGCCATCGCCGGTAATGGTCGCGCCAGCCATACCCGGCGTACCCTGCAGCATTTTCCCAAGGGGTTTGATCACCACTTCCTCCTGTCCCACCAGTTGATCAACAGCAAAGCCAACCCGATGCAAGCCCACGCTGACAATGACCACATGGGATTCGCCACTCTCGACTACAGGAGTGCCCCTGGGCAGCAGCCACTTCTTGAGGAAAAACAAAGGCACCGCCTGATCGCGAATCAATACACACTTTTGGCCATCCACCACATGACTCTGAGCGAGATCCATGTAGAAAATCTCGTTGACAGTGGCCAGCGGCAGCGCAAAGGTTCGATCGCCCAGCATGATCATCAAGGTGGGCATGATGGCCAGAGTCAGCGGCACTCTGATATTCAGCCGAGTGCCTTCACCGAGCGTTGACTCGATTTCCACTGAGCCGTTGAGCTGGGTGATTTTGGTCTTTACCACGTCCATGCCAACACCGCGTCCAGACACATCGGAGATTTCGGACTTGGTGGAAAAACCCGGTGCAAATATCAGGTTGAACGCTTCGCTGTCGGAAAGGCGATTAGCCGTTTCCATATCGAACAGCCCCTTTTGTACTGCGATACGGCGCAGTTTGTCCGGATCCATACCCGCGCCATCGTCGGTGATGGACAGCAGGATATGATCACCTTCCTGCTGTGCGGCGAGGACGATTTTCCCGGCTTTTGGCTTGCCCGCCGCCAGGCGCACTTCCGGCTCTTCGATACCGTGATCCACCGAATTGCGCACCAGATGTACCAGGGGATCAGCCAGGGCCTCCACCAGGTTCTTGTCCAGATCCGTATCTTCGCCCACCAGTTCCAGTTTGACTTCCTTCTTCAGATTGCGCGCCAGATCGCGCACTACCCTGGGAAAGCGGCCAAACACCTTGCGAATGGGTTGCATGCGGGTTTGCATGACAGCGGTTTGCAGATCGGCGGTGACCACATCCAGATTGGCCACTGCCTTGGCGAGCGATTCGTCTTCGGTATCAGCGCCCAGACGCACCAGGCGATTGCGCACCAGCACCAACTCCCCCACCATATTCATGATGTCGTCCAGACGCTGGGTATCGACGCGCACCGTCGCGTCTGCGGCTGTCCCGGCGTCCGCAGTCGCCTTGCCCTCCTGAGGGGCCGGCGAATCGCCTAGGGGTGCAGCAACTACCGGCGCTTTTTGGTCCGGCTCCTGCTTTTGCGGCGGTGGTTTCTTCACCGCTGGGCTGGCGGGGCTCTTGACCTGAGGGGGTGCCGCCGGCTTATCGGCGGCCTGCGACGTCGCCCCAAGTCGGGCCGGACCACCGGGGCCTTTCCCTTTGCCGTGCAGCTGGTCCAGCAAAGCCTCGAACTCATCGTCAGTAATCTCATCACCGGCCACCGGCATGTCGCCACTTTCCGTCACGGAAAGTGGTTCTTTCTCTGGCTGCGAGGCTTCAGGCTGGGAGACCTCGGACTGGGAGGCTTCGGGCTTGGCCGCTTTGGAACCTGACACCGTGGCGCCCGGCCCCTTGCCAGCGCCATGCAATTGGTCAAGCAGCGCTTCAAACTCCTCGTCGGTAATCTCGTCGCCGTCGTCCGCCTCGGCTGTGCCCATGTGTTCAGCGCCACTTGCATCAAGCGCATCGAGCATCGCCTCGAATTCCGAGTCGACAATATCGCCACTGTCGTCTGCCGAGGACGCAGCGGGCGCGTCTACCGCCGAGGCCGTTGGCGAGTCCTCGTCAACCAGTTGAGTAAGCGCGGCAATCAGCGCCGGGTCCGCAAACCCAACCTCTTCGCCGTTGGACAGCTGCTGGAACTGACGGTTTACCATATCCAATGCCTGCAATACCACATCCATCAGTTCCGGGGTGACCCGCCGTCGACCAGTGCGCAGGATATCAAACAGGTTCTCGGTGATGTGGCAGCAATCCACCATGGGCGTCAGCTGCAGAAAGCCCGCACCGCCTTTTACCGTGTGGAAGCCCCGAAAGATGGCGTTGAGCAACTGAGCGTCATCCGGGCTTTGTTCCAGATCCACCAGTTGCTCAGACAAGGTTTCCAATATTTCCCCAGCCTCGACCAGGAAATCCTGTAAAATTTCATCATCTTCGCTGACGCTCATGGGGTCGGCACCTAGAATCCCAAACTGGATAACAGGTCATCCACCTCGTCCTGGCTGGTAACGATATCCTTGCGGTCCTTGTTTATCTGCGGGCCTTCAGTCGCATCCTTTTTTCGGGATTTGAGCTTGCCGCTGTCATCTATCTCCTGGGCGATGCCAGTGATTTCCTCCACCTGTCCAGCAATGCGAACCAGGCTCACCAGGTCGCTCTCCACTTCGCTGATCAGACTAATCACTCGCTTGAGAACCTGCCCGGTCAAGTCTTGAAATCCCTGTTCAAGAATAATATGTTGCAGATTCTGGTTCAGGCGGTCGCTGCCAGCCGTCATTTGTTCGAGAAAGCTGTCTATGCGACCGTAGAGCTCACGAAACTCAGACGCCGTCATCTCGCGCCTTTTAAGCCTGCCCCACTCGTCGCGCAGCGCGCTGGCTTCAAGCCCAAGTTCCATGGCTATGGGCGCGGACTCTTCAACCATATCCATGGTTTTTTCCGCGGCTTTCTGGGTAAGGTCAATGACGTAGTTCAACCGATGCGACGCATCCCGTATTTCCGAGCCCTCAATGATCGGCGGCTCACGATCGATATCCCCATCGACGTGGAAGTTGACTATGGCATTGTGCAGACCTCGGGTTAGGCGACCTACCGACTGAAATATGTGGCGATCCCTGGTTTCCAGCAGCGAGTGGATAAGCGTAGCGGCTTCTTGATATTGATCACCCTGCAGCTTTTCTACCAGCAGCTGGGCGCACATCTGCAATTCGCTAATGAACTCTTCGTTTTCGTGCAACTGCGTTGAAGATACCATGGTCAAACCTTTTCTGCATGTGAGCTCCGAGTGGCGTTCCTGATTCAGGCTGACTATCCAACTCGTTCGAATATTTTCTCGATTTTCTCCTTGAGAGCTTGCGCGGTAAAAGGCTTGACCACATAACCGCTGACCCCGGCCTGTGCGGCCTCAATAATTTGATCACGCTTGGCCTCCGCGGTTACCATGAGCACGGGCAGAGAAGCCAGCTTGTCGTCACCGCGAACGGCGCGCAGTAGATCAATGCCATTCATACTGGGCATGTTCCAGTCGGTTATCAGAAAGTCAAAATCGCCGCTTTTGAGCATGGGCAGAGCGGTAACGCCGTCATCGGCCTCGTGGGTATTGGTGAACCCCAGATCCCGGAGCAGGTTCTTGATTATTCTTCTCATTGTCGAAAAATCATCCACAATGAGGATCTTCATATTTTTGTCCAACGCTACCTCCAATCTCGCCGGAAAAGGCCTGTATCATCAATGGTAATAATATAGAGAAACGCTAAGCCAAAGGTTTGACGCTCCACGCAGACAGTATTGGTCAAGCATCGCGAAAGTGCAAACCGCGCGTATGGCACCTAGCCGTCTTTTTGCCAGGCGGCCAGACGAGTACGCAAGCGCAAGGCAGCCTGGCTGTGTATCTGACTAACCCGGGATTCGCTGACCCCCAATATCTGGCCAATCTCCTTGAGATTCAACTCTTCGTCGTAATACAGGGCCAACACCAGGCGCTCCCGCTCCGGAAGCTTGCCGATGGCCGTCGCCAGGGCCTGCTTCAGCGTATCGCGCTGAACACTTTCCAGAGGACCGGCGAGGAAGGCATTGGCCAGTTCACCGGTATCACCGGGGTTGTCGTCGCCGAAGGTTTCCTCGTAGCTGAACAGGCGGGTGGCGGTAGCATCGTGCAGCATGGAGAAGTATTCGTTCAGATCCACACCCAGCTCGGCTGCAACTTCCGCGTCCTGGGCGTCCCGACCGGTTCTGGCCTCTACTTCACTGATCGCCTGTGAGATACGCCGGGCATTGCGATGAATGGATCGCGGCGCCCAGTCACCGCGACGCATTTCATCCACGATGGCGCCGCGAATGCGGATACCGGCATAGGTTTCGAAACTGGCGCCCCGAGAGGGGTCGTACTTCTGTGCCGCTTCAAGCAACCCCAGCATACCGGCCTGAATAAGGTCATCCAACTGCACCGAAGCCGGCATTCTCGCCATGGTGTGGTAAGCAATACGCTTGACCAAGCCGGCGTAGTCCTCCACGCGGATTTTTTGGCCCTGCTGTTGCGTCTTGTCGTACATGGCCAACCTGTCAGTCATCACCATTGTCAGTATCCCGAGGCATTCTGCAACAGGCGCTCGACAAAAAATTCCAGTTTGCCGCTGGGCGCACTGGGCAAGGGCCACTCATCGGCCGTTTTCGCCAAGGCGCGAATGGCAACAGTGGCTTTGCAATTGGGGGCATACTCCAGCAAGGCCTGCTGCTTTTGTACCGCCTTGCGGACATTTTCGTCAAAAGGGATATTGCCCACATAGTGCAGGGTCACATCGAGGAAACGTTCGCACACGCCATTGAGCTTCTGAAACATATGCGCGCCCTCCCGGTTGCTGCGCGTCATATTGGCCACGACGCGAAACCGCTGCAACCCGTGCTCCTTGTTGAGCACCTTGATCAGGGCGTAAGCATCCGTGACCGACGAGGGCTCGTCACAGACCACCACCAGCACTTCGTGAGAGGCCACCACAAAACTGATTACGGTATCGGAGATGCCGGCGGCGGTATCCACCACCAGCACATCGACCTGCTCATCCAGATCGCTGAAGGCGTTGATCAAGCCGGCGTGCTCGCGCGCATCCAGGCCCGCCATATGCTTGACGCCCGACGACGCCGGCACCACCTGGACACCACCGGGCCCCGGCACCAGCACTTCCCGCAGGTTTCGCTCGCCGCTCAGAACATCCGCCAGTGTGTATGTCGCCTTGAGACCCAACAAGACATCCACATTGGCCAGCCCCAGGTCGGCATCGAGCAGCACCACGCGGCGGCGCAACTCAGCCAGGGCCACGCTCAGATTGATGGCCAGATTGCTTTTGCCGACCCCTCCCTTTCCACCAGTTACGGCAATTACCTGTACGGGTCTGGTCATTTTCCCCCGGGCTCCTGTTTCCGCCGCCGTTTGTCGGCGATCTTCAGCTTCAGTATAGACGCCATCTGGACTTTCAACCGCCCAAATTGCCGGCTCTGGCGGCCCGCCCCGCCGCAGTCCCCGGCTTCAGCAGGGCCGCGGCTCGCGCCACCAGTTGATTGGGCTTGGCCAGACTGATATCCCGGGGAATGTCCTGCCCGTCGGTGATGTAACAGATGGGCAGGCGGGACTGCGCCGCCACTGCCAGGGCACCGCCCAGGCTGGCGGTTTCATCCAGCTTGGTCAGGATGCAACCACGCAGGCGGGCGGCGCCGTAGGCGTGTACCGAGGCCTTCAGCATCTGCTCCTGACTGTTGCAACTGAGCACCAGCAGCGTCTTGATCACCGGGAAGCGGGCCAACTCGGCCAACTGGTGCTTGAGAGCGGGATCTCCGTGGCGGAAGCCGGCGGTGTCGATAAGTACCAGGGAGCAGCGACGCAGGCTGCGCAGCACTGCTGGCAAGGGATTGTCCGCATCCACCACCCGCACCGGTACCTTGAGAATTCTACCCAGAGAGCGCAACTGCTCGTGGGCGGCGATGCGGGCACTGTCGGTGGTGACCAGCGCCACCTTGTCCGCGCCGTGGCGCATCACATAGCGGGCGGCGAGCTTGCCGATAGTGGTGGTCTTGCCGGCTCCGGTTGGACCCACCAGGGCAAAAATGCCCCCCCGATCCACCACATCATGCTTCAGGGTTGGCAACTGACGACCAAAACCGGCCAGCGCCGCGGACCAGGCGTCCGTCAGACGTTGCTTGTCACGGCACGTCTGCAGCAATGGCTCAATCATGTTGGCGGGCAGACCCAGCCGCTCCAACCGGCGGGCTATGGTGTCGGATACGGGCGTGCCGCCGAGGGGCGTCGGGCCGAAGCGCTGTTCCAGTTGCTGCTCCAGCAGCATTCGCATGTCGGCCAGTTCCGCCTGCAGAGCGGCCAGCTCCGGCGCCGCTGCCGTTCTCGGGGCTGGTTCTGTCAGGCCGTAACGCTCGGCAGCGGACTGGGTCTTCACCGTTGCGGGCTTGAGATGCTCTTTGGCGGAGTCTGCCGCATTGCGGGCAGCCATCAGACGACGATGGGCCTGTTCGATCTCCTCCGCCAGTTGCGGCCCCGTCTTGCCGTTGGGCAAGACCCCTGCCCCCGTCTCGTCGGGCGGTGACGAAAAGGCACTGTCCTGGGCCAGACTGGCCAGCAATTCGACGCCCTCGGGCGTGCGACGATTCGCCAGAATCACCGCGTCGGCACCCAGTTGCTGGCGAACCAGTTCCAGGGCGCGGCGCATATCAGCTGCTACAAATCGTTTTACCTGCATGGGACTCGCCTCCGTGGGGCTTTACAATCAGGGGGTGTCGGCCCCTACTCTCGCGTCTATGGTCAACTGCTTGTTGTCGGGTATTTCGGTGTAGGCCAGCACCTGCATATCGGGCAGGCTGTGTCTGGCAAAGCGGGCCAACATCATTCTCAGGGGCGCCGCCACCAGCAGTACCTGGGGTTTGCCCGCCGCCTCCTGGCGCCGCGCCGCCTTGATCAGCGACTGCTGCAGACGCTCCGCCAGACCCGGCTCTATATAGGCGCTGTCGTCGACGCCGGTTTTCTGCGCCTGCTGAACCGTATTGAGCAATAACTGTTCCAGCTCCGACTCCAACACAATGACCGGTATCTCCGGGTCCGGGCCCACTATGTTCTGGGCGATCTGGCGCGCCAGAGCCACCCGCGCCAGGGTGGTGAGCGCGACGGGATCTTGACTCTTGCCGCCGCTGGCGGCCAGAGCCTCGGCGATGGAGCGCATATCGCGAATCGGCACCTTCTCGCGCAACAGGTTCTGCAACACCTTGAGCAGCACATTCAGGCTCAGGGTATTGGGCACCAGTTCCTCCACCAGCTTTGGAGATTTTTTCGCCAGCAGGTCCAGCAGGTTCTGCACGTCCTCGTGGCCCAGCAGTTCCCAGGTGTGCTCCTGCAGGATTTTGTTCAGGTGAGTGGCGACCACGGTACTGGCATCCACCACCGTGTAGCCCAGCGTCTGGGCCTGCTCTTTCTGATCGGCGGCGATCCAAACTGCATCCAGACCAAAGGCCGGGTCCCGGGTTTTGTTGCCCTCCAACTGACCAAACACCTGTCCGGGGTTGATGGCCAGATCCCGATCCGGAAAGACTTCCGCTTCCGCCACAGTGACACCCATCAAACTGATGCGGTAGCCGTTGGGCAGCAAGTCCAGGTTGTCGCGGATATGCACCGTGGGCACCAGAAACCCCATCTCCTGGGAGAGTTTCTTGCGCACCCCCTTGATACGCCCCAGCAGCTCGCCGCCCTGGTTCTTGTCCACCATGGGAATCAACCGGTATCCCACTTCCAGGCCGATGATGTCCACCGGTTGCACGTCGTCCCAGCCCAGCTCGGCGGTTTCCGCCGGCGGCAGCCCCGGTACTGGCGGCCTGTCTCCCTGGGAGTGCGGCGGCGCCTGGGAGGAAGGCTCCCGGGCAACGCTGGAGGACTTGCCGGCCGCTGCGGTCGCAGGAATAAAATCGCCCTCCTCCACCACCGCTTCCGGCTGCTGTTTGCGCCAGTAGATGTAGTAAGCCAGCGCGGCACAGGCCAGACCGAGGCCGAGAAACGCCACATGGGGCATGCCCGGCACCGAACCCATAACGAACAGGGTGGCGGCGGCGATGGCCAATGCCTTGGGCGAGTCGAACATCTGGGTCATGATCTGCTGGCGCATGTCCTGGGAGGAATTCACCCGGGTGACCAGAATCGCCGCCGAGGTGGACAACAACAGAGACGGAATCTGCGCCACCAGGCCATCGCCGATGGTCAGCAGAATATAGTTCTGCAGCGCCTGCTCCAGCTCCAGATCGTGCTGGATCATGCCGATGCTCAGGCCGCCGATGATGTTGATCATCAGAATCAGAATGCCGGCGATGGCATCGCCGCGCACAAATTTGCTGGCACCGTCCATGGCGCCGTAGAAGTCGGCCTCACTGGCCACTTCCTTGCGCCGCTCCCGGGCTTCGTCCTGATCGATCAGACCGGCGTTCAAATCGGCGTCGATGGCCATCTGCTTGCCGGGCATGGCATCCAGGGTAAACCGGGCACTGACTTCGGAAATACGGCCGGCACCCTTGGTGACCACAACAAAGTTGATGATCATCAGAATAAGGAACACCACCAGACCCACGGCGTAGTTGCCGCCGATCACCACTTCACCAAAGGCCTGGATCACCTTGCCCGCAGCGTCGCCGCCTTCGTGGCCGTTGAGCAGCACCACCCGGGTGGAGGCGACGTTCAGCGCCAGCCGCAGCAGGGTGGCCAGCAGCAGGATGGTGGGGAATACGGCGAAGTCCAGCGGGCGCATGGCGTAGACGCCGACCAGCAATACGACGATGGACAGGGCGATATTGAAGGAGAAGAAGGCGTCCAGCATGAAGGTGGGAACCGGCATGACCATCATGCCCAACAGCATGAGCAGCAGCAGGGGAATCCCGAGATTGCCACGGCCCACGGTCTGCAACTGCTGCAACGCGCCCTGCCCGCCGGTGTTATTGATCTGATTGAAGTTGGGTAAGGCCATGGTTACGGATTCTTGACGCCTGGAGTTCCTGAGGGGCTATTTCGCAAGAAGCGTACCAATCGAGGCTACCGTCAATACTGCAAATCGCGGGGAATATTCAGGTTGCGGGGGTAGGTTGGCTTGTCTCCCCTGCCCCGACGGAAATTACGCAGCTGGAATACATAGGCAAGAACCTGCGCCACCGCCATATAGAGGCCTGAGGGAATTTCCTGCTCCAGTTCCGTGGTGTAATAAATGGCCCGGGCCAAAGTCGGGGCCTCCACCACCTCGATCTTGTGCGCCCGGGCGATCTCGCGAATCTTCGACGCCACCAGATCCGCACCCTTGGCCAGCAGCACGGGTGTGGCCATATTCTCGGGATCGTACTTGAGGGCCACCGCAAAGTGAGTCGGGTTGGTGATCACCACGTCTGCGTCGGGAACCGCCGACATCATGCGGCGCTGGGAAATCTCCCGCTGCAACTGGCGGATACGGCTCTTGACCTCCGGCTTGCCATCCGTGTCCTTCATTTCGTCCTTGATTTCCTGCTTCGACATTCTCAGCTTTTTCTGGTTGTCCCAGATCTGGAAAGGCACATCGATCAGTGCAATGACAATGGTGACCGCCGCCAGGGCAATGGCCGCGTAGGCGCTCAACTGCAGCGAATGGATGATGCCCGGCACCACATCCATGTCTGACAAACGGTACATCTGCTGCTGGTAAATCCACAAAAGCAACACCGCAACACTGAGAATGATCAGCACCTTTCCCAGGGACTTGCCCAGTTCAACCAGCGCCTTGAGCGAAAACATCCGCTTGAGGCCGGAAATGGGATTCATGCGGCTCAGCTTCGGCATCATGGCCTTGCCGCTGAGCAACCAGCCACCGAGGGAAATTGGGCCAACAATAGACGCTACCAGCAACATGCCAAATACCGGCAGCATGATCAGCACCGCCTCCATCAGGCCCGAACCCAGGTGGCTGAGCATCAGCCTGGGATCGAACACCATCTCGCGTTCGAGTATGAAGTTCTTTTCCGTAAGTCCAATCAGCTTGCCGCCGATATGACTGCCAAACGCATAGAGACCGAGCGTGCCCGCCAGCAACACGAAGGTGGTGGTCAGATCCCGGGAGCGGGGAATCTGACCCTCCTCCCGGGCCTTTTCCAGTTTTCGGGGCGTCGGCTGTTCCGACTTCTCCTGACTGCTGTCGTTTTCTTCGGCCATCAGCCAAGCCCCGCCAGCGCACGGAAGTACGCGAAAGCCTGTTCCGCGAAGAGATAGAAGTTGGGCAGCAGAGCTGACAGCCCCAACCACATGAGCAACATGCCGAAAATCAGGGTGATGGGAAAGCCAACGGTGAATACGTTCATCTGGGGCGCGGAGCGATTCATAACACCAAAGGCCATATTGACTACCAGTACCGAGGTAAACAACGGCAGCGCGATAACAACGCCACCGGCGAACATCCAGGAGCCCATGCTGGCGATCATATGGAAGTCCACGGCGGTCAGGCCGGTGCCGACCGGTACAGTGTGATAACTTTCCACCAGCATCTGCAACAGCAGCAGGTGACCGTCGACGCTCAGAAACAGCAGTGTTGATAGCAGCAGATAAAGCTGCGACAGCACGGTGACGCTGACGCCGGTACTGGGATCGTTCATGGCGGCAAAACCCAGACCCATTTTCATGGCGATCATCTGGCCGGCCAACACAAACAGGTGCAGGAATACCTGCATGACAAAGCCCATGGCGAGACCGGTCACCACCTCCTTGACTACCAACACCATGGCGGCCAGGGACATCAGGGGTGGATAGTCGTTATGCGGCAAGAGCGGCGCCATCAGCACGGTGATGAAAACGGCCAGGATTACCCGCAGCCGGGCGGGCACATTGCGGGCTCCGATAATGGGTACGGCCAGCAGAAAGGCGCTTATGCGAATCATCGGCCAGACGTACTGATTGATCCAGGTCAGCAGTTGTTGCTCACTGAAGATCAGTTCACCCATGGCAATTCACCGAGCCCTGGCAGTGGCCATCAGATCTGTCACCCCACGAGAAAGGGAACGACATTAAAGAGGCGGTTGAACAGATCCATCAAGGAGGTCACGAGCCAGGGGCCAGCGATCATGATGGTGGCCAGCGTCATCAGCAGACGCGGCAGAAAGCTCAGGGTCTGCTCGTTGATCTGGGTGGCCGCCTGAAACATACTCACCACCAGACCGACCAGCAAACTGGGACCTACAATGACCAGCACCATCATCACTGTCAGGTAAAGTGCGTCGCCGAACAGGCTCATGGCGATTTCTGGTGTCACGTATTACTCCTCGTCATATGCCGAAACTGGCGGCCAGGGTGCCGATGATCATGGCCCAGCCATCCACCAGTACAAACAGCATGATCTTGAACGGCAGGGAAATGATCAGGGGAGACAGCATCATCATACCCATGGCCATAAGGACGCTGGCCACGACTATGTCGATAACCAGAAACGGAATAAAAATGATAAAACCAATCTGGAACGCCGTTTTCAACTCGCTGGTGATAAAGGCCGGAACCAGTATGGTAAAGGGCACGTCCTGGGGCGTCTGAATACTGCCGTTGCCGGCAATGCCGGCGAACAGCGCGATATCGGATTCGCGGGTCTGCGACAGCATAAAGGCGTGAAAGGGCGCCGTGGTATTTTCCAGCGCTTGCTGTGCGGAAATCTCCTGGTTGATATAGGGCTGCAGCGCCCGCTGATTCACTTCTGAGAATACCGGTTGCATGATAAACAGGGTGAGAAACAGGGCCAGGCCGATCAATATCTGGTTTGAGGGCGACTGTTGCAACCCCAGCGCCTGACGCAGTATGGCAAACACGATGATGATGCGGGTAAAGGAGGTCATCATCATAAGCAATGCCGGCAGGAACGTCAGCATGGTCATGATGGCCAGAATCTGCAGGGTGACCGTGTATTCCTGCGAGCCGTCCTCGTTGGTGGTCACGGTCAACGCCGGCAGCCCGGGAATGGCGGGCAGTGCGCCGGAATCCATGCCTGACTCCGGACTGAGCGGGGTATCGACACCCGTCTGCGCCATCGCCGCTCCCGACAGCAGCAATAACACAAGCAGCAGCCAGCGCATGGTCGTTGTCGCCAGGGAAAACCTGAATATTCCGTTACACCTTTTCACGGGAAGCCTTGTCGGAAACGTTTTTCTGTTGCAGCAATTGCATCAACTTGCCGCCAAAATCGGATACCCGGTCACCGCCCCTTTCCTTGGTAGCAATGACCGGCTGGGGAAAGACGTGCAGACAGTTGATCTGTGTAGCGGTGACGCCAATCAACAGTTGCTCGCCACCGACTTCCACCACCATCAGCCGCTCCCGCGTGCCCAGGGGCATGGCGGCCACAACCTGCATTGGCCCCTGACGCATAAGTCCCCCGCCATTGATTCTGCGCGCCACCCAGGCCAGCGCCATAATCAGCGCCAGGATCAGCATCAAGCCCATAAACACATTGAACAGTTGAGCGCTGGCGTTGATGCCTGCGGGCAGAGCCCTGTCGGGGCCGGCGGACAACTCCGAAGTAGCGACTGCCACAGCCGCCTCTTCAGCTGCGCAAGGAAGCCCCACAATGAGCAGCGACAAGAGTGCCGCGAGCAGTAGTTTTCGGGCAGGGACCATCATGGCTCGCCTCGTGTGCTGGTTATTCATTTGCTCATTTCAGCGCAACTTTTTGATACGCTCCGAGGGGCTGATGACATCGGTCATGCGAATACCGAATTTTTCATTGACCACCACCACTTCACCGTGAGCTATCAAGGTGCCATTGACCAGCACGTCCAACGGTTCACCGGCCAGCCTATCCAGCTCGATTACCGAACCCTGGTTCAACTGCAGCAGATTGCGGATGGTGATGGAGGTACGCCCAACCTCCATCGATATGGTCACGGGAATATCCAGGATGACATCGAGCTCCGGATTATTGCCTCGCGCCTGACCGTCACCTTCCAGTTCGTTCAACGCCATGGCGCTTGCTCCCCCACCCTTTGCACTTGCTTGTTCACTCATGGCTGCTTCCCAATCGTCATCTGCTTCTTTATCTGCCACGTGTCACCCCCTCACTCGCGGATACGTTGTGCGCGTTACTGTGGTCGATGAATTGATACACCTTCAACGCGAGATTTCCTCTGTGCTGACCCAACTTTGTTCTAAACATGGGAACACCGTTGGCGGTCAGAACATGGAAATCCGGCATATCTATCGGAATCACGTCGCCCGGCTTGAGAGCAACGATATCGCGCAAAGGTATCTCGCGCCGCACTATGTCACACTCAAGATCCACCTGGGCATCCAGTACGTCTTCGCGTAGCGCCTTGACCCAGCGTTCGTCCTGATCGTCAGTGTCGCTCTGCAAGCCGGCATCCAGCACCTCCCGGATCGGTTCAATCATGGAGTACGGCATGGTGATGTGTATCTCACCGCCGCCACCATCCAGTTCTATATGAAAAGTGCTGACAACCACCACTTCACTGGGGCTGACAATATTGGCAAGCGATGGATTGACTTCGGAGTTCATGTACTCGAAGTTTATGGGCATTACGGCCTTCCAGGCCTCACCGAGATCAATGAACAGCTGGTTGAGCACCATCTGTACTACGCGCAACTCGGTGGGCGTGAACTCCCTACCCTCGATTTTGGCGTGCCGCCCGTCACCACCAAAGAAGTTGTCCACCAACTTGAATACCAGCCTGGCGTCCAGAATGACTAGCGCCGTGCCCCGCAGCGGGCGAAACTTGACCATATTGAGGCTGGTGGGAACGTAAAGTGTGTGCATGTATTCGCCGAACTTCTGAATTTGTATCCCACCGACAGATACGTCCGCTGTACGGCGCAGCATGTTGAACAGACTGATACGGGTGTAGCGGGCGAAGCGTTCGTTGATCATCTCCAGCGTGGGCATACGCCCGCGCACTATCCGGTCCTGGCTGGTCAAGTCATAAGGGCGCACCGCACCGGGGTCGTCATCCCCGTCGGTATCTATCTGACCATCGTCGACACCGTGCAGGAGTGCATCGATTTCGTCTTGTGAGAGTAAGTCTTGCACTGCTCGTAACTCCAATGATCCAGGTTTACTGCATGACGAAGCTGGTAAACAACACTTGCTCGATACCCACCCGACCCGCTTCCTGCTCAAGCACCGCCTGCACCGCCATCAGTGCCTGCTGGCGCAATAACTCCTTTCCTTCGGGTGTTTGCAAATCTTCGTATATCTGCCCGGCAAACAGCATTACCAGACTGTTGCGTATAGCAGGCATATGTAGCTCAATCTCCGGTACCAGGCGACTGTCGCGAAACATCAGGGTGACCTCAACCTGCAGAAACCGCTGCCGACCCCGCACGTCGAAGTTGGCAACAAAAGCCGGCTGCAGGGCGTAGTAGAGCGCCGTCTGTTCCGCCGGCGCCACCGGCCTGGGTCGGTCTGCCTTCTCACTGTCATCCCTGTTCAGCAACAGCAGAGCAGCAGTGGCAACGATGGACAGAAGCACGAAGAGCCCTGCCAGCGCCCCGAGCAGCGCCCACTTATTACCTGTCAGCCTGCCGATCAGATCCTTGAGCAGCCCCGCGCTGGCTGGCGCGGACTCCTCACGTTCTTCCTCGTCGTCCCTGGCTTTGTCATCTTCTTTGGCCATGTCAAAAGTCCGTCGCTTTCACGGTTAATGGGGAAAGAGCAATACCCGTGCCAGTACCCGCTACACCGGGGCACTTGGCGTACGGACCCGCTCTGTAGGAGTATGGCACAGGAAATACCGCCCACCTGAGGTCAGCAGTCAGGCGGGCGGCGAGTGAAAGGCGGTTGCGCGGCTCAGGCGTACTGGTCGATCAAACCGGTGGTGGTTACCGCTCCAGCGACGGCGCCTTCTTCTTCCGGGTCAGCAGCGGCACCCCGCCCCCGAGCACCGTGCTCTCCGTCGCGCTGGAACTCCCTGGCGAGGGACTGATCCGAAATGTCCACATTGACCAGATCCAGCCCCTGGTCCGCAAATATCTCTCGCAGACGCTGAGCGTTCTGGTCCAGCGCCTCCCGCACAGCGGCCTGATTACTGGTAAAGGTGACGCTGATCTGCTCATTCTGCACAGCTACTCGGACCTGCAGTGGCCCCAGGTCCGGAGGGTCCAGGCGCAACTGAGCGACGGACAGCTGTTGATTGGCCAGCCAGAGAATACGATTGCCCAATGCCCCCCCCCAGTCCTGGGAACCCACCGGCACGGCAACGGCGGGCTGCGGCACGAAGGTGCGCAAAGTCGGCGCCAGTGGTTCCAGTGACCGGGCAACCGACTCAACGGCACCGGCCAGTCGCTGACTGTTGGCGTCTGGCAGCGGCAGCTCTGGCGGTACGCCAAAGCTGCTGGCGCGACCACCCTGGCCCACACCGAGGCGCGCAGCAACAAGGTCCGCCGGTGGGCCCGGCGGGATCTCACCACGGGCCACCTCAGGCGACATCCGCAGGGCTGTTTCGCCTTCCCGGATCGACCCCGGTGGCAAGGGCTCAGTCACGCCCCGGGGTGCAACTCCTGCGAAATCTCCCTCCCGGGGGGCTACCGCTGGAGGGGGCGAGGCCCCCGCCTCGGTCGTCATGGCTATCCTCGCCTTTGGGGTGACAACGTCGGTCGGCTCCTCTGCCTCTTCAGTGTCACCCTCCGGTATAAGTCGCTCTGTCTGCTCCGCCTGCGGCGCATTCGGTGCTAACTGAGGCTCAGCGATGCCTCGGTGACGCTCCCGCCGCTCGGGAGTTTCAGCCGCGCCAGGTATCGCAGTGCTCTCCTCTTGCCGAGTCCCCACTGTTGTCTCAGGTATGGACTCCGTCACGACGCTTTCCACCTGCGGCGATGTTTCCTCTTCCCTGCCAACGACTCGGGGTTGAGACTCAGCGACGTCTTCCTCATCATCGTCGGCTGTCAGCACATAGCCAATGCCACCGTTGTCACGCTTTTCGTCGGCCAAATCCAGCGCCGCCAGGCGTGTTTGTGAGCCGGGCTCCTGTGGGATTCGAATGGTGTCACCGGTCTGCTTTTCCTGTGGTGTACCCGACACAGCCAGTTCGGTGCCATTTTGCCCCTCCCCTGTATCTCGCCGCCTCTCTCCCCGATCGTCGAGCACGGACGGCTGACCCGAAGGCGGATGATCGCTGCGAACGGATGATCTGGGGAGGCCACCCAGCGTGTCCCGGAAGCTATCGGGCGCCTCGGTGGAGGAACCACCCCAAAGGTCGCCTTCGGCGCCTCTTGCCCCTTCCGCAGCAAGGGGAGAGCGGGCGGCCGGCAAGGGGCTAATATTGAGCAGGCTGGCTTTCATGGTCGGGACTCCGTTGTGGTCTGGCGTGGGCTGGAATTGCCACTACCGGCAATTCCTTGCCGCCAAACCGGCAAAACGATGGTATTTACCTGGGTTTCTGGGGAGTACAGTGCAAAGCCGGTGCCAACAAAGACGGCGCGGGTCAGGACGTGAGGTGACTTTGCAATTGGGAAGAAACGCTGCTGAACTCCTGCTCTACCTGAGTCAGCAGCTCATGCAGGGCGTCCAGCCGGCCTTCGCGAGCGGAGCGCTCGATATCACGGCACAACGCGGAGAGGCGCTGGGCACCGATATTACTGCTGCTGCCCTTGAAACTGTGGGCAGCGCGACGGGCGCCATCAGAGTCGCCCTGAGCCAAAGCGCCGGCAATGTCCTGCAGATGTGCAGCGGAATCCCGGATGAAAGTTTCAATCAGACGGGGAAAGTCCGCCTCCATAACGTCGCGCAACATCTGCAAGGTTTCCGGGTCCAGTTGCAATTCATCGTTCATAGCGCAATCCGTTATCATTGGTGCCTCAGGAATATATCAGTAAACCCTTCGCGCTGACCAGTCATCAATCGTCGTGACCCCAGTTGAAGATGGCTTCAACGGCGTTGCCGCCGTTAAGGTAGCGCACAGTTTCGCATAACTGTTCAACCAACGTCAGGCCGCGACCGCCATAACTGGCCTCGCGGTTCTGTGTTCGATCAAACCCCTCACCGCTGTCCTCCACCAGTATGGTAAGCTGGCCGCCATCGACGTGTGTACTGTGATTCAGGTGAATGCGCACGTAGCCATCCTGGACGTCCGCCAGCCGCTGGGAGCGCAGCCGGTAATACTCATCAAACCCTTGCGGAGTGGATTTGAGTACGGAATCCAAACCGAGCACACCGTGCTCCAGGGCGTTGCTGTACAACTCGGACAGTACCGTAAACAGAGTTCCACCATGGCTGCGCAGACCCGGCACCTCCATCAACACCTTCAGCAGCAGTGGCATGGGATCATAGACTCTGAGGCTGGCTGACTTGACTTCAAAGCTCATGGTCCACTCGGGCAGACTGACACCGCTGTCATCTGCGTCGTGGTAATTCGCCGCCACCGCCTCCGGGGCTACCATTTGTATTTCGATCAACGACAGATCATCATCGCGGGACTCCCGACCAACAAAGGAATGTACCGCAGCCAATATGTCGTCGAACAACCCATCCGCCGCTGCGGCACACTCAAAAATCTGGTGCAGGCGCCGCTCGCCGAACATGTTGCCCTCGGCATCACGCGCTTCGTGAATACCATCCGACCACATGAAAAAGCGATCGCCCAGCTCCAAATCGAAGTATTCACAATTGTCCTTGAATTCGCGATTGCTCAGCACACCCAGCGGAAGATGTGTGGACACCACAGGCTCGCAGTGGCCGCTGGCGGCGCGATAGATCAAACAGTCGGGCAGACCGCCGTTCCAGACCTTGACCCGGCGCTTGCGGAAGTTCATATCAATCATGGTGGCACAGCAAAATATTCCCACGGGCAGTATGGCCTTCAGCTTGCCATTGATCTCGCGCAGGATATCGGTCATGGAAAAGCCTTTGTGCACCATGCCGTAAAAGGTGGACGCCAATGGCATGGCACCAATGGCCGCCGGCAACCCGTGGCCGGTAAAGTCTCCCAGCAGTACCATCATACTGCCCGAGGGCCGCAAGCCGGCCACCACCACATCGCCATTGAACACGGCCAGCGAGGACAAGAAATACTTGACATTGCTGGCGTCCAGGCAGCCGCTGTGGGCTATGTTGTCGAATACCTGCTTGGCAACAGCCTGCTCCTGGAGAATGGTTGCATTGTGTTGAGCGATCTGATTGCGCTGGCGCAATATAGTGGAGTTCATCTCGCGCATGCGATTGAACGACTTGATCTTGGCCTGCAGAATGGCTCTTTTGTAGGGTTTGGAGAGAAAATCGTCGCCACCGGCATCCAGGCATTGCACCAGGGATGCGGAATCCGTCAGGGAAGTCAGAAAGATGATGGGTACCAGTTTCTCACCGGCCAGGGCCTTGATCTGCCGGGCCGCTCCAAAACCGTCCAGTTCGGGCATCAGCGCATCCAGCAACACTATATCGGGATCCTCACGGCTGTAGGCCGCCACAGCTTCCATGCCATTTTGCACCGCGATTACCCTGTGCCCCTCCTGGCGCAACATGGCCTCAAGGATAGACCTGTCCGTGTCCGTATCATCGGCCACCAGTATGGTCAAGGTGTGAGCAGTGTGCATTGCGACCATCCCGTGAGCGCTGGCGGTGCCTCAATGAATGGAGAACAGTTGTTCGAAATTGGAAATGGTAAGAATCTTTCTGACGTCAGGGCTGCAATTCACTATTTCAATCCGGGCCTGCTCACCCCCGGCGTGATCCCGCAACAGCAGCAACATACCCAGCGCGGAGCTGTCCAGATAGGTGGCGTCCTGCATATCGACGCGGTAGCGCGCAGGCGGCTCCTTGAGCTGCTCGTAGGCGGCACGAAACTCCTGATGGGAACTGAAATCGAAACGGCCCTCAACAACGAGAGTCAGCTCCTTGCCGTCCGGGGACAGTGATGCGGTTATTGCCATCGGTTACCTCGCCATTATCTTAGGGAAAACTCGCGCCCAACCAGCACAAGCCTCTACTACCTGAGGGTTCCTGTACCAATTACAATATAACTCATAGACCGCCTTAGGTGATATATGAATATGGTATAAGCCCCCAGTCACCACTACGGTATCACTTGGCAATGCCTCTGGCTCAGTGATTCTTGCCGTAACTCCTCCCGATCAACTCATCCATTTCCTTCTGTAGGCGTCGCTCCAAGGCGGCGTTCTCCTCTGTACGCAGCCGTTCCACCAAATCGGCGATTGAGCGGCGCTTATGATGTTTCATGTGCCAAATGGTGCGTACCTTATCCACTTGCTCACTCACCTGCCCGATTCTACCTCGCTGCTGTTCCCGCGCCTGTATCAATCGCTGGGTAAAACCGGTAAAGGTGGCCAGTTCCTCACCCCGCAGCCCCCGGGTGCGGCTGTTGAAATTCTCGCGATACTCCCGCAGGTAGTCTTCCAGTTGCTGCAGTTGTGCTTGCTCCTCAGCCAGCAGTCGCTGAACCTCTCCGAGCCGGGTTGCTGCCGCATCCTCCTCCCGCCGCGCCAGCGAGAGCACCACCTCCATGCGCTTGGAGCGACTGGGAGGCATCAGCCTCTAGCCTGCTGCTGCGCCGCAAGCGGGCTGCGCGGCTGAGCACTGCCTGGGCGCGCGGCGGCACCGCCTTGGACATCACGGCCACCGCCCTCGGCCGGTTTCAAAAGCGAGCGCAGTGCCGCCAGGCTTTCATCCATCAGCACCGCTTGATTCAGTCCCTGCTGAATGAATTCCCGCATACGGGGAAAGCGCTCGATGGCAAAATCGGTTTCCGGGTCGGAGCCGGGCGCATAGGCACCAATGGTGATCAGATCGCGATTCTGCTCGTAGCGGGACAGCAACTGCTTGAACCGCTGCATCAATTTCAGATGCTCGTCGCTGACGATATTGGGCATGGCGCGACTGATGGACGTTTCCACCTCGATGGCGGGGTAGATACCCTCCTCCGCCAGGCGACGGGACAGGACTATATGACCGTCGAGAATGGCCCGGGCTGCGTCGGCGATAGGGTCCTGCAGATCGTCACCCTCGGTGAGCACGGTGTAAAAGGCGGTGATGGAGCCCTCGCCTTCAGCGGCGTTGCCGGCGCGCTCCACCAGTTGCGGAATCCGGGCAAACACCGAGGGCGGATAGCCCTTGGTGGCCGGCGGCTCGCCCACTGCCAGGGCGATTTCCCGCTGCGCCTGGGCAAAGCGTGTCAGGGAATCCATCAGCAGCAGCACGTTGCGCCCCTTGTCGCGATAGTACTCGGCGACACGACTGGACAACTGCGCCGCCCGCAGACGCATCAGCGGTGCATCATCAGCGGGGGAAGCCACCACCACCGCCCGGGCCAATCCTTCGCGCCCGAGAATCTGTTCGATAAACTCCTTTACCTCCCGCCCCCTTTCTCCCACCAGGCCCACCACCACCACATCGGCCGTGGTAAAACGGGTCATCATGCCCATCAGTACACTTTTACCGACGCCACTGCCGGCAAACAGTCCCAGGCGCTGGCCGCGACCCACAGTAATCAGGGAGTTGATGGCGCGCACACCCACATCCAGGGGCTCACTGATGGGATGCCGATTGAGCGGATTGATTTCCCGGGTGTTGAAGTCGATCAGGTCGTTGCCGCTCAGAGGACCGCGATTGTCCAGCGGCTGACCGAGACCGTTGATCACCCGTCCGAGCAGCCCCGGACCCACCCGGATGCCGCGCTGGGCCGACACGGGCACAACCCTGGCGCCGGGCTGCAACCCCTCGACCGACTTGATGGGCATCAGATAGGCGGTATCGCCGGCAAATCCCACCACTTCGGCTTCGATGCGCCGGCCGTCCTTGCCGATCACTTCGCATTGATGCCCCACCGAAACATTGATGCCCACCGCTTCCAGCGTCAGACCCACGGAGCGGGTAATCCGGCCCTCGACTCTCGGTTGTACCACGAGCCCCGGTCGGGGCCGATAGCCGGCGAGCATTGCTGTTGGCGTCTGCTGCGACACGGGTCAGTCCCCGTCAGGCTCTTCAGAAATATCCGGCTCGTCATCTTCCGGATAAATCTCTTCATCCAGTAACTGTTTGTTGACGAACTGGTCCAGCAAGCCGGCCAGGCGATTCTCGACGGAAAAGTCCACCCGACTCAAATCGGATTCCACCTTGCAACCACCGGGCATCATGCTGTCGTCGGACAGTATCTGCCAGTGCAGTTGTCGCTCCTGGGCGTAGGTTTCCACCAGCGCCAGATCGTCTGGGTTCAGATAGAGTTTGATATGGTCTCTGCCCACCGGCAGCGCCTCGATGGCCTGTCGCACCAGTTGCAGAATATGACTGGAATCGCTCATCAGCTCACGGGACACCACCGCGCGGGACAAGGTACAGACAATATCCAGCAGCATCTGCTCCAATTCGCTGTTGTGCGCCTCCAGCGGGTGCTGCAGGGCCTGCACCATACGGGCAAAGCGTTCCTGTTCAACGGACAGCTGCTGCCGCATTTCCATCAGGCCCTGCTGTTGCCCCGCCTCGTAACCTTCCGCCCTGCCCTGCTCGAATCCCTCGCGGCGTCCCTCGGCAAAACCGTCCTGCTCGGCCGCTGCCACCACGTCCTCCAGTTCGCGGGCGGTGACACCGCCACGGGACGCAAAGGCCACGCCAAGATCCTCCACTTTTTCCCGACTGCGCCGGACGTCGCTGGCGCGGCGCTGGCGCTCCTCGCGCTGGGCCGTGGGCACGGCGCCGGCGGGATCCGCCAGCGGCGGAATCTGCCAGGCGCGAATTTCGGCGAGTTCCTCGGCGGTGATGCGATTGGGCAGTTTGCTGTCGGCCATGGCGTCAGATCATCTGCTCGCCGCTGCCGCCCAGCACGATTTCGCCGGCGTCGGCCATGCGACGGGCCGTGGTAAGAATTTCCTTCTGCGCCGCCTCCACTTCGGACAGTCGCACCGGCCCCTTGGCTTCGAGATCGTCGCGCAACAGTTCGGCCGCACGTTTGGACATATTGCTGAAGATCTTGTCCTGCAATTCCTCGTCGGCACCTTTGAGGGCAATAATCAGTACATCCGAGGACACCTCCCGCAACAGTGACTGTATGCCGCGATCGTCCACGTCCTTGAGGTTCTCGAACACGAACATGAGATCCTGGATCTGAGTGCCCATGTCTTCGTCCACTTCCTTGATCGAGTCCAAAAGGTCCGCCTCGATGGAGCCGTCCAGGTGGTTCATGATTTCCGCCGCCACCTTATAGCCGCCCATGTTCTTGGTCTGGGAACTGCTGCTGCCGGAGAACTGGCGCTCGAGAATATCGTTCAGTTCCTGCAGGGCACTGGGCTGCACCGTATCCAGGGACGCCACTCGCATCATCACATCCAGGCGCGCTTTTTCCGTGAAATGGCTGAGAATTTCCGCCGACTGGTCCGGGTCCAGGTAGGAGATCACGATGGCCTGAATCTGCGGGTGTTCATTGCGGATAACATCCGCCACCGAGCGCGCCTCCATCCACTTGAGCGTATCCAGCCCCGTGGTGTTGCCGCCCATAAGTATGCGGTCGATCAGACCGCTGGCCTTGTCCTCGCCCAGGGCCGTTACCAGCACCTTGCGGATGTAGTTGTCCGCGCCCATGCCCAGACCTGTCAGGTTGCGCGCGTCTTCCAGAAAGCCGGACATTACCGACTGCACATCGGCCTGCTGTACATTGCTGAGTTGAGACATGGCAGCGCCAATGCGCTGCACCTCCTTGGGCCCCATGTGCTTGAGCACCTCGGCGGCGTCGCTCTCGCCCAGAGACATCAACAAAATGGCCGCCCGATCCACCGAACTGAGTTTGCTGCGGTGCTTTTCGGGTCTTTTTTCCGCGGTTGCGGGATTAGTCATCTCGGTTTACCCAGCTTTTTACGACCTGCGCCACCCGGCCCGGATCGTCGGCGATCAGGCCCTTGATGGCATTCAATTGTTGCTCATAGCCCTCTTCCGGGCCAGGCAGTCCCAGGGCGCCACCGGTCAGGGTCACGGTATCGCCGGACAGGCCGTCGTAGCCACCCAGGCCGGCGGCTTCCAGCGCCGCCAGTTGCCGGGCCTCCTCGGCGTCCGATGCACGACTGCCCGCCTGCGCCAGGTTTTTCATCACCGGCCGCAGCAGGCCGAAAATCAGTACCAGTACCACCAGCAGCGCCAGGCCCTGCTTAAAATAGCTCTGTATCCACTCCTGCTGCCACCAGGGCACTTCTTCCGGGGTAAAGTCCTCAATCACCTGATTGCGCAGCATAAAGGGGGAGTTGATGACATTCACACTGTCCCCCCGCTGGACGGAGAAGCCCACGGCGTTCTGTACCAGTATAGACAAGCGTTCCAGTTCTTCCTCACTCCAGGGCTGCCGTGTTTCCACGCCGTCTGCGTCCGGCACCCGCTTATCGTCGATGACCACGGCGGCGGTAAGCCGGCGCACCTGGCCCTGCTGATGCCGGGTGTAACTGATAGAGCGGTCCAGCTCGAAGTTGCGGGTAGCCTGCTCCCGGGTATTGCGTGGACGCTCACGCAGGATGGGCAGGCCGGTCAGGGGATCCACCTGTTCCGGCACTTCCGGTGTCAGCGGCGGCTGATTGCTCAGGGCGCCGGGGATGCCGCCGGCCAACTCGTTGCTCTCGCGTATCTCGTTGAGCACCTGCTCGCTGCGCACCATGGACGCCTCGGGGTTGTAGGTCTCCGCCGCTTCTTCCAGCGCAGTGAAATCTACATCGGCGCTGACTTCCGCCCGAAAGGTATCCGCCCCCAGCACTGGTTCCAGAATACTGTTGATCCGCCGGGTCAAGCGCTCTTCCACCTGCCGCGTGTAGTCCAGTTGCTTGGCCGCCAACAGCACGTCGGGATTGTTGCCGCTGCTGGACAGCAGATTGCCACGCTGGTCCACCACGGTGACGGCGTCGGGTTTCAGGTCGGGAATGCTGGACGCCACCAGGTTGACGATGGCCTGTACCTGACTCGGCTCCACAGTGCGCCCGGGAAGGACTTCCACAAACACCGAGGCGGTAGGCTCCCGGGCATCGCGCACGAACACCGAGCGCTTGGGAATGGCAAGATGCACCCGGGCACTGCGTACGCTGGTGATGCTGGTGATGGTACGCGCCATCTCGCCTTCAAGCCCCCGGTGGTAGCGGGTGCTCTCCATAAACTGGCTGGTACCCAGGGACTGGTCCCGGTCCAGCAGTTCGAAACCCACCGACTGGCTGTGGGGAATGCCCACCTCCGCCAGCTTCAACCGCGCCACATGCACGTCCCTGGCCGGCACCAGCAAAGCGCCGCTGTTGGGTTCTATCCGGTAGCGAATGCGGTTGCTGTCCAGTACATCGAAAACTTCCGAGGACTCCAGGCGATCCAGGCTGCCGTACAGGGGCCGGTAATCCTCGCCCTGGGACCAGAGCACCACCGCAAAACCGATGGCGACGCTGGCGGCCAGGCCGATCATCAGGCCAGCCTGGCGCAGCAGTGTCAGGTTGTTGAGACCCTCCACCAGATCACCGCCCAGGCGGCTCCGGTTGCGTGTGGCAGGAAGATTGGCAGCGTCTGTCGTGGCCATATGCTTAGTTTTCCGTTACTCGTCCGTACCCGGCCATAAGGCGCTAGATAGGCATATTCATGATGTCCCGGTAGGCTTCCACCAGTTTGTTGCGCACCTGTACCGCCGCCTGAAAGGAAACGCTGGCCTTTTGTGAGGCAATCATTACATCGGCGATGTCCACACCGGGTTCACCCCGCTCATAGGCCGCCGCCATAGCACCGGAGGCTTTCTGGGTTTCGTTCACTTGGTTCACCGCCCGGGTCATCATTTCGCCGAAGCCCGGGGTCTTTTGCGTCTCGGTCACCTGAATGCCCGGGCGCATGCCGTTGGCACCCGGGGCACGATCCGCCTGGGCGGGCTTGGCGAAAGCCTGGGTCTGGCTTTTCAACTGGCGCATTTCGTTCAGCAGATTGTTGATATCGACTCGACTCATGGCGCGCTTCTCTTTACCACCGGATTTGTGTCAGTAAATTGACTGAATTGCTCTCAGGTGAGCTTTCCGTTTGAAGATTTGCACAAACCGGGCCAATCACAATCCCCGCACTTCCAGGCCCAGTTCCCGCAAGCGGGCCACTTTGTAGCGCAAAGTACGCGGGCTGATACCCAGCCGTTCGGCGGTGCGTTTGCGACTGCCGCGCTCCTCGCGCAGGGTGCTGACAATGATTTCGTATTCGCGTTGCTTGAGGCCGTCGCCCAACTGGTCCGATACGGATTCCGGGGTCACTGCTGCCGCACCAGACACGTCAGACTGCAGCGCAATTGCCTTACCGGAAACGCCCGGATCATTGCTTTGGCCAGTGCCATTCACACTGGTCATCGGCGTTGGCACCGTCGGCGGCAATCCCTGATTTTCCAGGCCCAGATCGGCGGCACCTATCACAGCGCCGGTCTGCAGTATCAGCGCGCGCTGCATAACGTTGTCCAGCTCGCGCACATTGCCCGGCCACTGATAGGACAGCAGCGCCTGCCGGGCGTCAGCACCCAGGGTGACGCGACCGCGATTCTGTTTGCGCGCGTGCTTCTGCAACAGCCGCTCCGCCAGGGGAATCACATCCTCCGGTCGCTCCCGCAGAGGCGTCCAATGCAACGGCAATACGCTGAGACGATAGTAGAGATCCTCGCGAAACTTGCCAGCCGCCACCTCGGCACGCATGTCGCGGTTGGAAGTGGCAATCACCCGCACATCCAGCTTGATGGTCTTGCGGCCACCCAGGCGCTCCACTTCGCGCTCCTGCAGCACCCGCAACAGCTTGGCCTGCAGCCCCACATCCATTTCCGAAATCTCGTCCAGCAACAGGGTGCCACCATTGGCCTGTTCAAACTTGCCCGGCGCACTGCTGTGGGCACCGGTGTAGGCACCCTTCTCGTGGCCGAACAGCATGGCCTCCAGCATGTTTTCCGGAATGGCGGCGCAATTGATGGCGATAAAAGGCCCGTGGTGCCGCGGCGAGTGATCGTGAATATAGCGCGCCAACACCTCCTTGCCGGTGCCGGACTCCCCCACCACCAGCACCGTGGATTCGGCCCGGGCGATGCGCTGTGCCAGTTCCAGCAACTGTTTGCTGGAGGGCGCTTCGGCCACCGGTTGATCGACTCTGCCACCGGCGACGCCCACGTGTCGGCTCACGGTTTCCACCAGTATATCCGGGGCAAAGGGTTTGACCAGATAGTCCACCGCGCCCTGCTTGATGGCATCCACCGACTGGCTGATACTGGCGTAGGCGGTAATCAGCAGCACCGGAATCTGCGGGTACTGCTCCCCCACCACCCGCAACAGATCGTGGCCACTCATGGCTCCCATATTCACGTCGGACACCACCATGCGTATATCGCCCTCGCGCTCGAGCACCTGCAGGGCTTCCTCGGCGCTGGCCGTGGCCAGCACCTGATAGTCGGCCAGATGCAGGGTGTCGCACAGCGCGCCGCGCAGATCCGCGTCGTCTTCCACCACCAGAATTTTGATGTCGCTGTTGGGTCCGCTGTGAGTTTGTTGGGCTGCCAGAGCCATTGTTGTTTCTCCCGCTAGAGTTTATTGCGCCAAAGGCAGAAGCAGAGCGCCACAGGCGCCCTCCCCCGGTGTCGAAGTCAATTGAAATTTTCCGCTGTGGGCGCGCGCCACGGCGTGTACCACCGCCAGTCCCAGGCCGGTGCCCTGGGAGCGGGTCGTGACAAACAGATCTCCCACCGTGGGCAACAGCGCCGGATCAATACCCGGCCCCCGGTCGCAGACGCTGATGGACAAGGTCTGATCCTCTACCAGTGCAAACCGGATACGGATTTCCGCGTTTTCGTCCACCGCCTGAATGGCGTTGTTCACCAGATTCACCAGGGCACCCACCAAAGCCTCGCGGTTGCAGGTCAGATACTGCTCGCGGCAATCGTTGCGCCAGTCGCAGTGGGCGCCGGCGGTCAGCAGGGGCATCTCAAGCGCCTCGCGCAGCGATTCCTCCAACTGCGCAACGCTGATGGTATCTGTCAGCGGCAATTCGCCCTTGACGAACAGCAGCATGTCCTGCACCTGGCTTTCCATATGCGCCAGACGGCTGAACAGCTTTTCGGAAAACTCCTGCTGCCGCTGCGCATCCAGATTGCCACCGCGCAGATGCCCGGCATAGAGCATGGCGGTGGACAGTGGTGTACGGATCTGGTGGGCCAGCGCGGACATCATGCGCCCCAGCGCCGACAGCCGCTCGTGACGGCTCAACTCACTCTGCAGACGCCGGGTTTCGGTCTGATCCGTCAGCAGTACAATCTGGCCATCGCTGCCCAGGTTGCGGGTGGCAATACCGATACGCCGCCCATCTTTCAACGACACCTCGTGGCCGTCGTCCTGACGCGGCTCAAAGCTGCGGCCGATCACCTCCCGCCACAACTCCCCTTTCAGCGGCTCACCCAGCAGCTCGAGCGCGGCGGGGTTGCAGTCGCTGATGCGACCGGACGAGTCGATCACCACCACCCCGGCAGGCAGGAAGTTGATCAGGCTCTCCAGGCGATTGGCGAGCTGCTCCTTTTCCGCCAGCTCACGCATGCGCTGGTCGGTGACGCTGTTCAGTTCGCTGTTCAGCTCCGTGACCCGGTCCTCCAGCATGCGGTAGGAGTCCATCAACTGGCGGGACATGTCGTTGAACTGCTCGAACGCGTCCTTCAGTTGCTGTTCGCGCAGGGATTCGCCCGCCGGCGACAGGCTGCCGGCAACCTCTTCGATCCGGCCTGCGCGGACCTTGGAGGGCGATGTCACCGCTGAATGAGTCGCCAAATGGCTGGCCATGCAAACACTCCCCTGGGGCTCGCCCTGTCAAAAGGACGATCTTTGGTTTTAACTGCCATGGGTCATTGCAAATGGGGTGCCAGGGGGGATGTCGCTTTTAAATCAATAGGTTAGAGATATTTTGTGGATGTGCCAGTCAAAAGTTTGGCGGGATATAAGGAAAAAGGGAAAAGAACGCAAGATCCTTCAGATTGGCACAAGCCGGGGCCGGGGATGCCTGTCCGGGACCGTGCTCAGCAGGGCGACTGCATGGACGCAGGAGGTAGGGCAACGCAGGAGCGGTTGCCGCAATGCTGTGCTCGAGCCCCCAGGGACGGGTTTACGGCGTGTCCCGGACAGGCATACCCGGGCGCGGCTCCCTGAAACAAAGTTCTGAACCTTCGTTGGAATAGGGAGCGCTAATCGGCGTACTGGATTTTGGGGATGGCGCTCAGTAGGGACTGGGTGTAGGGGTGTTGGGGGTTGGCGAAGAGGGTTTCGGTGTCGGCCAGTTCGACGAGTTTGCCCTGTTGCATCACCGCCACCCGGTCGGAAACATAGCGTACTACAGCCAAATCGTGGGAGATGAACAGCATCGTCAGATTGTGCTTCTCCACCAGCTCCAGCAACAACCGCAGAATCTGCGCCTGAATGGTCACATCCAGGGCGGAGACAGGTTCGTCGGCAATGATCAGCTTGGGCTCCATGGCCAGCGCCCGGGCAATGGCGATGCGCTGGCGCTGACCGCCGGAGAACTCGTGGGGATACTTGCGTACAAAACTGCGCTCCAGCCCCACATCATCCATCAGGCGATAGACCCGCTCCTGCAACGTTTTGCGGGTGGCGAGCCTGTGCAACAACAGCGGTTCCGCCAGCGTATCGTAGACTGTGCGGCGGGGGTTGAGCGACGCAAACGGATCCTGAAAAATGATCTGGAAGTCCCGGCGCGCCGTCTTGAGTTGTCGCCGAGACAGACGATAGAGGTCCACGCCGTCGAGCAGTACCTGACCGGAGCGCGCTTCGATCAGGCGCATGATGCTGCGGCCCAGAGTGGACTTGCCGGACCCGGATTCGCCCACCAGGCCGAGAATTTCGCCCTGACGAATGTTCAGGCTGATGTCGTCCACCGCCCGCGTTTCCGTGCGCTTGCGTTGCAGCAGTCCGCCACCGGTGCCCGTAAAAATTGTATGCAGGTGATCCACCCGCAGAAACTCCGTGTGGCCGGCGTCCGGCGCCGGAGTGGGTTTGGCACTGGAGGGGATCGCGGCCAGCAGCTTGCGCGTATAGGGATGTTGCGCCCGACGGAAAATATCGCCGGCGGCGCCCTGCTCCACAACCACACCCTTTTCCATCACGAGAATACGGTCGGCCAGGGTGGCGGCCACCGCCAGGTCGTGGGTGATAAATATCACCGCCATGCCGTAGCTTTTCTGCAGGCGCTGAATCAATTCCAGAATCTGCTTCTGTACCGTAACGTCCAGCGCGGTGGTGGGTTCGTCGGCAATCAACAACTCTGGCTCGTTGATCAGGGCCATGGCGATCATGACGCGCTGACGCATACCACCGGAAAACTGGTGGGGATAGTCGTCGATGCGCTCCCGGGCGTTCTTGATGCCCACTTCGGTCAGCGCCGCTATGGCTTTCTCCCTCGCCTGCTGTCGGCTGAGTTTGCCGTGACGCAACAGCGGCTCCACCAGTTGTGCTCCCACGCGCATATAGGGGTTGAGGGAGGTCATGGGGTCCTGAAAGATCATGCTGATGCGGTTGCCGCGCACGTCGCGCAACTGCGATTCGTTCATGCGCAACAGATCGTTGCCGGAGAAACGGGCGCTGCCGGATTCCACTCGCCCGGGAGGAGTGGGAATCAAACCGAGCAGACTGTAGCAGGCCACCGACTTGCCGGAACCGGACTCACCGACAATGGCCAGTATTTCACCCTTGTCCAGTTGAAAACTCATATCGTCCACCGCCACAGTGGTGCCATTGCGAGTGTGAAAGCACACCCGCAAATTCGCCACACTCAATAACGGTTGCGATTCAGTCATGATTCAGTCTCTGGAGGCTCTGGGGTCCAGCGCATCGCGCAGACCGTCGCCGAGAAAGTTCAGTGCAAACAGGGTGGTAGACAGTACCAGCGCCGGGTAGATCAACAGCCAGGAAAAGCTTTCGATTTCCTGCACACCATCGGCAATCAATGACCCCCAGGAACTCTGGGGCGCCTGCACACCCAGGCCGAGAAAACTCAGAAAGGATTCAAGAATGATAACGCTGGGAATGGTCAGTGTGGTGTAGACAATGATAGGACCCACGGCATTGGGAATGACGTGACGGCGGATGATCTGCCAGCGCGACAGCCCCATGGCGATTGCCGCTTCAATATATTCCTGGCGACGCACGGTGAGCACCTGGCCGCGCACAATGCGCGCCATGGTAAGCCATTCCACAGCACCGATGGCCAGAAACAGCAGCAACATACTGCTGCCAAACACCACAGTGAGCAGCACAATAAATACAGCAAAAGGCAGCGCGTAAAGGATATCCACAAAGCGCATCATGGCGGCGTCCACACGGCCGCCGAGATAGCCTGCCGTAGCGCCCCACAGCACACCGATACACAGAGCCACGGCGGTGGCGATAAAACCCACCATCAGCGAGACACGACTGCCGTAGAGAATACGGGTCAACTGATCCCGGCCCAGTACATCGGTACCCAGCCAGTGCTCGGCCGAGGGTGGCGTGGCGCCGAGAAACAACTGCTGTTCCTGATAGCCATAAGGCGCGATCCAGGGGGTAAGCACGGCCAGCACAATCAATACCAGCAGATAGACCAGACTGACCATGGCCATACGATTCTTTGCCAGGCGACGCAGCGCGTCCCGGGCCAGCGAGGTGCCACCACTGATGCTGTGTCCTGGCTGCGAACTCAGAGGAGCCACACTCATCGCCGCCCTCCCGCTTCGCGCAATTGCGGATTCAGCCAGACCAGCACAATGTCCGCAATCAGGTTAAAGAGGATAATCAGGGTGGCAAGAAACACAGTGGTGCCCAGTATCATGGTGTAGTCGCGGTTGAACGCCGCTTGAATGTAAAAACGCCCCAGGCCGGGAATCTGGAAAATGGTTTCCACCACAAAGGAGCCGGCGAGCAACCCGGCCAACGCCGGGCCCAGATAGGAGACCACCGGTGTGATGCCACCGCGCAGGGCGTGAACCAGCACAATCCGCCATTGCGACAACCCTTTGGCGCGAGCCGTGCGTATGTAATCCTGCGACAACACCTCCAGCATACCGCCCCGGGTGATGCGGGCGATATAGGCGGCGTAGGTGGAACCCAGCGTAATGGACGGCAGTATCTTGTCGCCGGGTATCACACCCCAGCCGGCCACCGGCAGCCAGCCCAGCCAGAGACCGAATATCAGAATCAGTATTGGCCCCAGCACAAAGGACGGCAGACAGATACCCAGCATGGCGGCGGACATGGGAATATAGTCCTGGGCGCTGTTGGGCCTCATGGCGGCAATGATGCCGGCGGGCACACCCACCAACAGGGCGAAGAGAATGGCGTACAGACCCAGTTCCAGGGTGATGGGAAAGCCGTTGGCGATCATCTCGTTGACGCTGCGCGATGGATAACGGAAGGAGGGTCCGAAATCCCCACGCGCCAGATCGCCCAGATAGTCCAGATACTGGCGCAACATGGGCGCATCGAGATTGTACTGGGCGTTGAGGTTGGCCATCACCTCCGGTGGTACACTGCGCTCCAGATCAAAAGGCCCGCCCGGCGCCAGACGAACCAGAAAGAAGGTGATGGTGATCACCACCAGCAGCACCGGAACAGCAACGGCCAGCCGCCTGAGAATAAATGCCAGCATAGCGACGCTTACCGGTTACCCTGAGGCTCCAGGTACACAGGCCGGTAGTCGACGTGCTCCATGATATTGTTGTGCCAGCCACGCACCGAAGGTGAAATAAAATTGTTGCGCACATAGAAATAGATGGGCGCGAGCGGGACTTCTTCCATCAGAATGGCCTCGGCCCGCTGAAACAGTTCGTGCCGCACCTCCCGATCACCGGTGCGCGCCGCCTCTGCAATCAGGGCGTCATACTCGGCATTACCCCAACCGGTGTAGTTATTGCCGCTATCGGACACCATGGTGCCGAGAAAGGTATTGGGGTCGTAGTAGTCCCCGATCCAACCCGCCCGACCTATTTCGAAATCACCGGTGCGCTTGTTCGCCAGGTACACCCGCCACTCCTGATTGGTGATATTGACATCGATATTTAATACCTGTTTCCACATCTGCTGAATGACTACGGCGATACGCTGGTGGTGTTCCATGGTGTTATACAGAATGGTCAATCTCGGGAAACCCTCACCATTGGGAAAGCCCGCCTCAGCGAGCAACTGTCGGGCCAGCTCTTCGTCCTGTTTGACTCTGGCGCGAGAGGTATAACCCGCAGTATTGGGCGGTGTCAGATGGTAGGCCGGCTGATCACCCACGCGTACCACGCGCTCGGTAATCTGTTCGCGATTGATGGCATAGGTGAGCGCCTGGCGTACCCGCACATCGTCCAACGGCGGTTTGCGGGTATTGAATTCGTAATAATAAGTGATAAAGGCATCGTAGGTTTCCAGTTCCGGGTGCTGTTGCTCCTGTTTGGCCAACACCCTCTCCACCGGCAGGTTCACCGAAAGCCCGGCGATGTGGAGCTGACCGGCGCGGTACATGCGGTCCTCAGTCGTTCCTTCCTGAACCGGATGAAAATGAATTTCCTGCAGGCGCACATCGTCGGCGCCCCAATAATACGGATTCCTTTCGACCACCAGCACCCTGTGCGGCTCCCAGCGCTTCAGGGTAAAGGCGCCGTTGCCGACAAAGTTTTCCGGCCTGGTCCAGGCGGTACCGCGCACGGTTCTACCGCCAAAACGCTCCACGGTGGGTGGATGTACCGGATACAGACTGTGATGATCCAGCAGTTCCAGAAAATAGGGAATAGGCGCATTCAGGGTGATACGCAGTGTGCGTTCATCGAGTACCTCAACGCCGACTTTGGAGAAGTCGTCAATCTCTCCCCGGTGATAAGCCTCGGCGTTGGTGATGTAGTAGAGGGAATGAGCGTACTGGTTGCCCAGTTCCGGGGCCAGGGTGCGCCGCCAGGACCAGATAAAGTCTTCGGGGGTAATCGGGTCGCCGTTGGACCAGCGGGCGTTCGGATTGAAATAAAAGGTATATGTCAAGCCGTCGTCGGAAACATCCCAGGACTCCGCCACTCCCGGCATGGGTTCCAGGGTTTCTGCGCTTTTGGTCACCAGACCTTCAAAGAGCGCAATCTGGATACGTCGCTCCGGCATACCCACGGTGATGTGCGGGTCAATATCCGCCGGTTCGTCGCCGTTGCCCAGATGCAGAATCTGCAGTTCGTCGCCGATCTGCACCGGCGTGCGCTGATCGCGGGAGCAGCCAGCGCCAATTAACACCGTAAAACACAAAACAAAACCAAGCGCG
Organism: Marinimicrobium sp.; assembly: GCA_050486405.1. Classification (GTDB taxonomy): domain Bacteria; phylum Pseudomonadota; class Gammaproteobacteria; order Pseudomonadales; family Cellvibrionaceae; genus JBJHDF01. Next base: position 81,961 of record JBJHDF010000010.1, read on the forward strand.
ACTTTCATGACTTTTGTTATATACATCGTTGTCACCTTTCCAGCATACGACCAAAGGCATCAAACCCGTAGGGCCTGCCGAGAAAATCCTCCACCAGATCCGCCGCATCGCGACTGCCGCCGGGGTCCAGCACCGTGCGCCGCCAGCGTTGTGCCACGTCCGGGTTGAGCATGCCGTGTTTTTCAAATTCGCTGAACATATCGGCGGCGATCACCAGGGACCACATATAGGTGTAATAGATGGCCGAGTAACCGTACAGATGACCGAAGGTGGCGTGAAAATAGGTGTCCTCCACATAGGGAAACGGCGAATACATGGCCTGGTAACGTCGCACCTTGTCGGTCAGGTCCATACCCTCGGGATCGCGGTTGTAGTAGTTCAGCGACAGGGCGGCGTAGTACATCTGGTGCTGCACCCAGAGGCCGCGACCGAAACCCCGGGCGGCGTTCATGTTGGCCACCAGCTCTTCGGGAATCACTTCACCCTGCTCGTTGGTGGCAAAAGCAGCCAGAGTTTCGAGATCCCAGATCCACTCTTCGAACATCTGTGCCGGTGCCTCGACAAAATCCCACTCGGTGCGGATGCCCGACAGGCTCAGGCGGGGCTGATGGCCGCCGAAAATGGCGTGAATCAAATGACCCCATTCGTGAAAAAAGGTTCGCACATCGGAGTGTTCCATATTGCCGGTGGGGAAATTGCACACCAGCGCCACCACAGGTGGCTGGCGGTCGCGTACGCCGCTCTGCTTGGTAAAGGCAGCGGCGTGATTGAATTTGCCGGAGCGGGGGTGCATATCCAGATAGAAGCGGCCCAGCAGCTGGTCGTTCTCACGAATTTCGTAGGCGGACACCGAATCATGCCAGACGTCAACTTCCCAGGGCTCGATGGTGACGCCGAACAACAGCTCGGTCAGATTGAACAAACCCTGGCGCACCTTGTCGTAGTGAAAGTACTGGCGCACCTCCCGGGAGTCGATGGCGTAGTCTTCCTGGCTGATCAACTCCTCGACGTAAAACTTCTGCCAGTCCCCCACCCGCTCCGCTGCGGGATCGATTCGCTGCAGCCGCTCCAGCAACTGCTGGTAATCGTCGCGCGCCCGGCGATCGGAAATCTGCATGATGCGATCGATAAAAGCCTGGGCATTCTCTGGTGTCTGGATCATCTTGTCTTCTGTGACATAGTGGGCGTAGTGGTCGTAGCCCAGCAGTTGCGCCAGTTCATATCGGGCTGCAAACAGCTCCAACAGTACCCGGTCATTGTCCGGATACGCCCGCTGACGAAACAGCTTATACAGCTCCAGACGCAGCTCATCGTCCTCAGCGTACTGCATCACGGGGAAGTAATCGGGGTAGTCCGTGCTGAGCGCCACCTGCCCCTGGTCATCGAGCCGCTCCGCAATAAAATCGTCGGGCAGCCCCGTTAGACGTGAGACGTCCACGCTTAAACCGCGACTGTCTTCACGAATATTGCGGTTGAACGCCTGTCCCAAGCGGTTGATCTCGTCATTCAGCTCGCGGATACGCTCGCGGGTCGCTTCGTCACGATCGACACCGGAACGTTGGTAGGCCTCCAGCATCTTGGTTACATAGCGCTGGTCTACGGTCTCCAGGGCGGCGACCTCCACCTGATTTAGCCGCTGGTAGAGGGGCCGGGACAGGCTGATCTCCGTGTTCAAGCCAACCAACTGCTGCTGGCAGATGTCGGCCGCCTCCCGCACCTCGGCCTCAGGATGTACATTGCGAAACAAACTGGAACGTCCGGAAATGCGGTTGACGACGATCTCCAGGTCATTGACGGCGTCCAGAAACGCACCGTCTGACAAGGGCTCCCGCTGAAGTTCCAGGGCGGCGAACAGCACTCTGGCCTCCTCCAACTCCAACCGACACTGCTCTGCAAAGCCTTGAGCCCTGGGGTCACCAAAGGTGGGCCATATCCCATCCTCCGGCTCTGCGGGCTGGGTGGCGCAACCGGACAACCACAGGGTGAAGCACAGGCCTATGGCCAGGTTCCCCACCCCGCGGGGACTGAAAGCATTGCTGGGCATGATTTTCTCCTGAGCCGTGACAGTCAAGGGCCTATTCTATGTGCCACCTGCCGCCTTCTCAAGCCATGAATGGGCTCCGGCGCCACCACTGCAGAAAACAGCGATCAGTTTAGTCCAACGCTCGCATGTGGATATATCCGACAGAGTCAAGCTGTGCTACTCTGACACTTGGAGGCAGACAATAACGATCCCTGACCGGTATAGCCTCGGCAACACCCAAGAACGGCAATATGAGCAACCCTTTGTTAACAGAAGACCAGCGGGACTGCCTGCAAGAGGTCACCAATATTGCCATGGGACAGGCCGGGGACAGGCTTGCCCGACTGCTCAATGTTTTCGTCCACCTGTCGATTCCCAAGGTCAGCTTTTTGGCACCCTCGGACATCGCCATGACGCTCCAGTCCCTGGAGTACGGGGAGGACAGAGAGGATCGGGTCTATGGGGTCTGTCAGGGTTTCATCGGCGGCGGCATCGCCGGCGAGGTCATGATGTTGTTCAACAACACCGACTTCAACGACCTGGCCCGGCTCCTCAACTACCCCCCGGAGCCGGATCAGAAGACCCGCTACGAGCTGTTGATGGACACTGCCAACGTACTCAACGGCGCCTGCCTGAACGGCCTGGCCGGGCAGTTGGACACTCACTTCAGCGTGGGCTCGCCGCTGCTGCTGGGCGAACACCTGAACATTACCGAGCTGCTGGAAAACAAAACGCTGGCCTGGAAACACGCCCTGGTGGTGGAGATCAACTACACCATTGAAGGGCACCGGATCAATTGTGATCTACTGCTGGTCATCGCCGAAGACGCCATCGCTGGCCTGACGGAAAAACTGAACTACCTGATCGACTGAGAAGGCGACAATACCGATTCCATGTCCGACATCAATCAACTGAACAGCGTTTTCAAGGATGTGCATTGGCTGATGGATATTCTGCAGAATATCGATGTCGGCCTGATCGTTATGGATACCGAGTTCCACATACAGCTGTGGAACAGTTTCATGCAGAATCACAGTAGTCTGCGGCCGGTGGAAGTACAGGGCAAGTCGCTGTTTGAGGTTTTTCCCGAACTGTCAGAAAACTGGTTTCGCCACAAAGCGCGCTCGGTGCTGGTGCTGCAAAACGTGGCCTTCACCACCTGGGAGCAGCGGCCCTATCTGTTTCGCTTCCCCCACTACCGCCCCATTACCGGCACTGCCAGCCACATGTATCAGAACAGTACCATACTGCCGCTGATCAACCCGCAGGGCGTGGTAGAACACCTCTGCCTGATTATCTATGACGTCACCGACACAGCTGTCAACAAACTGGAATTGCAGGACGCCAACCGACAGCTGCAGGAAATGAGCCGCACCGATCACCTCACCGGTCTCTACAACCGGGGTTACTGGGAGACCTGCCTGGCCAGGGAGTTCCGGCGTTTTGAACGTTACGGTTTACCCGCGACGCTTATTCTCTTCGATATCGATCATTTCAAGTCTGTAAATGACACCTACGGCCACACCGTGGGCGACGACGTGATAAGGGAAGTCAGCCGGGCTCTGCAAGCGGAAGTACGTGATATTGATATTCCCGGCCGTTACGGCGGCGAGGAGTTCGGCGTTATCCTCACCGGCACCGCCGCACAAGGCGGACGGACGTTTGCCGAACGGTTGCGCAAAAACATCGAAAAGATGACAGTGCAATCAGAAGGTATGGCAATCGACTTTACCATCAGCTTGGGCGTGGCCGAGATAAGCGAAACCCTGGATAATCATCGGGCTTGGATTGAAAAAGCCGATCAGGCGCTGTACACCTCAAAAGAATCAGGGCGCAATTGCACCAGCATCGCGCCCTGACAACGTTTACCTGTCGAACAGCCTCAGCGACGGCGGATACGCGCCTGATCCATCAGCAACTCCTCTACCCGTTCGTACTCAACCTCGCCCGTCAACCGGACCAGTTGAGCAAGAATGGCATTGCGCTCTTCGGCGGTGTAGTTCTCGGCAATATCGGGCTCGTTGACCGCTGACAGTTCCAGCACCAGGTAATCACCACGCTGGGTATGCCTGCTGCCAACTACGCCCCGCGCCTCCGGTCGCGGCAAACTGAAAGCCAGTTGGACCGCGTCGCGGTTATGCTCAGTGTCAACTCGCGCGGCGGCTTCAGCGAAATTCAGCTCCAGCCCCGCGTCCTCCGCAGCGGCAGCCAAGCCCATCTCCCTGGCGCGGTCAGCCAGATCGGCGCCCTCAGCAGCCAGCAGCTCCCGCGCCTGGCGTTCACTCAGTATGTCAACGATTTCCTCGCGCACCGTTTCAAGATCGCTGAGATAGGCGGCACGGCGCTCGCTCTTTTTGATTACCACCACCCGATCATTGCCCAGCTCTATCGGATAACTGGTTTGCCCGCTCTCCAGTATCGGCTCGGAAAAAGCCTCGCGCAGTACACGCGGGTTGGCCGCCAGCCCGGTGGCAGTGTCGCGGGAAAAAAGACCGGTGTTGCGCAGGGGCAGTCCCAATTGTTCTGCCACCTCGCCAAGATCATCCGCCATATGGGAGACTTCCTGCAACTGGTCCAGCAGGCCCACAAACAGATACTCGGCCTCGGCCCTAGCAATCTGCGCCACGATCCGCTCCCGCTCTTGTTCAAAGCTCGGCGGTTCGCTGACCCGCACTTCCAGCAGTTTGATCAGGTGGACGCCGTCGCCAGTACGCACGGGATCCGAGACCTGTCCCGCTTCCAACTGCGCCAGCGCCGCTTCAAAGGGCTCAGGAAAGGTATCACCACTGGTGTAGCCCAGTTCGCCACCAAAGGCACGGGAGCCAGTATCCTGAGAGTACTCGCCGGCAAGCTCGGCAAAGTCTTCACCAGCGGCCAGTCGTTCCTGCACCTCTACAATAGCCGGATCGTTGGGGTCGTTGAATTGAATATGAGCAGCGCGGCGTTCGGTAGTTGCGACATAGGCAGCAATGTTCGCCTCATACTGCTCGCGCACCAGATTCTCTTCGACTTCCACGTCTTCCATCAATTCACTGACGCGCAAATCGATATAGTCGAGTGCCACTTGCTCGGGCACAGTGAAGCGAGACGGGTTCCGGTCATAGTAGTAGGCTATATCTTCCTCACTGACCGCAACTTTGTCACGCACACTGTCGGCGGAGATCACAGCGTAGCTGAAATCCCGGGACTGGCCATCCAGTGCAAGCAGCTGTTCCAGCTCAAGGGACGTGACAAAACTACTGCCAATCAGGCTCTGCCGGTACTGGTTCGCCAACAGATCGTCAGCCAACGCAACCCGGAAAGTCGATGGCGTGTAATTAAAATCACGCAACAGCGCCTGAAAAACGTTTCGATTGAAAACGCCATCAACTGCAAACTGAGGCATTTCGACAATAAACTCATTCAAGGTTCTGTCGCTGATGGTCATGCCTGAGCTACGCGCCGTAGTCGTCAGTACGCGCTGCTGAATCAATTGCTCCCGCGCCGCCTCGCGCAGGCGGGGTTCATCGTCTTCCGTATAGCGCTCACCCATCTGGTTGCGCATTGACGCCACCTGCCGATCAAATTCCAGGCGAGTAATCTGCTCACCATTCACGGTGGCCACACGATTAGCGCCGCCGCTCAAACTTGTGAACAGCGCTTCGGAACCTGACAGAGCGAAGACAAAGAGCAAGGCACCAATGAATATCCAAGCCACTTTACTTTTGGCGCCATCGCGAATTTTTTGCAGCATCATCTGCTTAGCTCCCACTGGTCATTCATAAAAAAAGCGCACCGGTTGGATGCGCCCTTGCCGCCGGGCCGTCCGCCGAGAAATGCGGAAGCAACCCTGAGTGTCGCTTTGACCATAGCGCCCACAAATACCGCTGGCGGCCCGGATGCTATCATCTCTTAGTAGAAGCGCCCGAAAAGACGGCTGTATCAACCGCCAGTTCGGGCACTCGGACAAACGTTATATCAGGACACAATCGTCAGTTGACGGCATCCTTCAGCGCTTTGCCGGCTTTGAAGCTGGGTACCTTGGCCGCAGCAATGTGAATTTCAGCACCGGTTTGCGGGTTACGGCCAGTGCGCGCAGCGCGCTCCTTCACCGCGAAGGTGCCGAACCCCACCAGTACCACCTGGTCACCCTTTTTCAGGGCACCACTAATGCTGTCAACCATGGCATCCAGCGCCCGACCAGCGGCCGCTTTGGAGATATCTGCAGATGCGGCGATGGCCTCAATCAGTTCAGTCTTATTCACACTTAACCCCTTTTGATTATTTGGTTCAGAATTCGTTGACACAATTATGCTTGTCAGATCACCTAAGGCTATCGGATCACGCTTACTCGGAAACCCCACACCCTGCCTGAGCGGCCGATGAACTGCGATTTATACCAATTGACACCTCCAGGGTCAAGGAGCCTGGGGCGTTTAATTCCCGGCACTCCCTGTTTGGTCGGTTTTTAAGCAGTTTGTCACATCCGACACCTACCCCGAATGCGACATACCACCGTCAATGGGTACTGATGCGCCCAGCGTCCTGCTCCGCCTTGCGGCTGGCCTCCTGCTCCAGGGCCCGATATTCCTCGTCACTGAGGGGCTTGGGCATGTACTGCAGAGCAATCTGAAGTACATCGTCAATCCATTTCATCGGCCTGATATCCAGATCTTCCTTGATATTGTCGGGAATTTCCTTTAAATCCCGCTCGTTGTCCGCCGGTATCAATACCGTCCGGATGCCGGCCCGACGGGCCGCCAACAGCTTTTCCTTGAGACCACCGATGCGCAATACCTCCCCGCGCAAGGTGATCTCGCCAGTCATGGCCACATCGGCCCGCACCGGCACGCCGGTGAGTACGGACACCAAAGCGGTGCACATAGCCACCCCGGCACTGGGCCCATCCTTGGGCGTCGCGCCTTCCGGCGCATGAATATGGATGTCCACCTTTTCGTGGTAATCTGGTTTTATACCCAGAACCTGACCACGGGAGCGCACCACAGTCAGCGCCGCCTGAATGGATTCCTGCATAACATCGCCCAGGGAGCCTGTCTTGATCATGCGCCCCTTGCCGCGCACCGCCGATGCTTCAATGGTGAGCAACTCGCCCCCCACCTGGGTCCAGGCCAGACCATTGACCTGCCCTACCTGATCCTCGCTGTCGGCGCGCCCGAAGTCGAATTTGCGTACCCCCAGGTACTCCTCCAAATCCGTCGCTTGAACGACGTCTTTGCGGGCACTGTTGTCGCGGGCGTGACGTGTCACCACCTTGCGGCAGATCTTGGCAATCTCCCGCTCCAGCCCACGTACGCCCGCTTCCCGGGTGTAATAGCGGATCACGTCGCGAATGGTATCCTCACTGATTTCCAGTTCGGATGACTTGAGTCCGTTGGCTTTCATCTGCTTGGGAATCAGATAGCGCGTGGCGATATTGGCCTTTTCGTCCTCGGTGTAGCCGGGGATACGAATCACCTCCATGCGATCCAGCAACGGACCGGGAATATTCATTGAGTTGGAGGTACAGATGAACATAACATCAGACAGGTCGTAGTCCACTTCCAGATAGTGATCGTTGAAGTGACTGTTCTGCTCCGGGTCGAGAATTTCCAGCAGCGCCGCCGCCGGATCACCGCGATAGTCCATACCCATCTTGTCCACTTCATCGAGCAGGAAAAGTGGATTCTTGACGCCAACCTTGGCGAGTTTTTGCACAATCTTGCCCGGCAGCGAACCGATATAGGTGCGGCGATGGCCGCGCATCTCCGCTTCGTCGCGGACACCACCCAGCGCCATGCGCACAAACTCGCGATTGGTGGCCTTGGCGATGGACTCACCCAGCGAGGTCTTGCCCACCCCGGGCGGTCCCACCAGGCACAGTATCGGGCCCTTGACCTTTTTCACCCGTTTCTGCACCGCCAGGTATTCCAGGATGCGCTCCTTGACCTCCTCCAGACCGTAGTGATCACGCTCCAGCACCTCCTGGGCCTTGTCCAGATCGTGGCGCACGCGGCTGCGCTTCTTCCACGGCACCTTGAGCATCCAGTCAATGTAGGAGCGCAACACCGACGCCTCGGCAGACATGGGCGACATCATCTTCAGCTTGCCCAGTTCGGCCCGGGCCTTTTCCTCGGCCTCCCTGGGCATACCGGCGTCGCCGATACGATTTTCCAGCTCGTCAATCTCGTTGACTTCCTCGCCCAACTCACCCAACTCTTTCTGAATGGCCTTCATTTGCTCGTTCAGGTAGTACTCGCGCTGGCTCTTTTCCATCTGCTTTTTGACGCGGCCGCGAATCTTCTTTTCCACCTGGAACAGATCGATTTCGGAGGCCAGCAGACCCAACAAGTGCTCCACCCGCTCGCGTACATCGGCCATTTCGAGTACGGTCTGTTTCTGCGGCAGCGCCAGAGACATATGCGCCGCGATGGTGTCCGCCAATCGGCCCGGCTCGTCAATACCGGTCAGGGAGGTCATGACCTCCGCCGGCACCTTCTTACTGAGGTTGACGTACTCCTCGAACTGAGCAATGGCGGAATTGAGTAGCACTTCGGCTTCCCGGCCCAGCAGCTCCACCTCTTCAAGGACCTCCAGGCGGGCACGGTAGTGGCTGCCGGCATCTTCGATGGTATTGATCCGGGCACGCTCCCCACCCTCCACCAACACTTTTACCGTGCCGTCGGGCAGCTTGAGCAGTTGCAGCACCGTGGCAACGGTGCCGATATCGTAGACATCCTCGGGCTTGGGATCGTCCTCAGCGGGTGACTTCTGGGCCACCAGCAGCACCTGCTTGTTGGTCTGCATGGCACTGTCCAGGGCCTTGATGGACTTGCTGCGACCGACAAACAGAGGAATCACCATATGGGGGTACACCACCACATCGCGCAGGGGTAACAGCGGCAATTCCCGGGAAACGGGTTGACCTGGATCGGCCTCAGTCATGAACAATCCCTCAATTTCGCAAATTTCGGCTACTGGGTACTATATTGGGGTTGCGAGAAGCGATTGCAAGTAATGGCAAAGCAAAAAGCCCCGGAATGTCCGGGGCCCTGTGGGGCTAGTCTTCCTTGCCCGCAGTCTTGGATTGAGGTTCGCTGCGTTCGTAGACCAACAGCGGTTCGGACTCCCCCTTGATCACCGACTCGTCCACCACCACCTTGATGACGTTTTCCTCAGAGGGAATGCGATACATGGTATCCAGCAGCACGGATTCCATGATGGAACGCAGTCCCCGGGCACCGGTTTTGCGCTCCATGGCCTTGTGCGCCACGGCGCGCAGGGCATCGCTGCGAAAATCGATGTCCACGCCTTCCATTTCGAACAGGCGTGCGTATTGCTTGGTAAGTGCATTCTTGGGCTCGGTGAGGATTTCCACCAACGCCTCCTCGTCCAACTCGTCCAGGGTGGCAATCACCGGCAGACGACCGACAAACTCTGGAATCAGGCCATAGCGCACCAGATCTTCCGGCTCCAGGTCGTGCAGCGTTTCGCCGACGTTGCGCTTATCGTTCTTGCTTTTGACTTCCGCATTGAAGCCGATACCGCCCTTCTCCGAACGATCGCGAATCACCTTGTCGAGACCGGCAAAGGCACCGCCACAGATAAAAAGAATATTGCCGGTATCCACTTGCAGAAATTCCTGCTGTGGGTGCTTGCGTCCACCCTGGGGCGGCACCGACGCCACGGTGCCCTCGATCAACTTCAACAGCGCCTGCTGTACACCTTCACCGGATACGTCCCGGGTAATGGAGGGGTTGTCTGACTTGCGGGACACCTTGTCGATTTCGTCGATGTAGACAATGCCCTGCTGCGCCTTGTCCACATCGTAGTCGCACTTCTGCAACAGCTTTTGGATAATATTTTCGACGTCCTCGCCGACGTAACCCGCCTCGGTCAAGGTGGTGGCGTCGGCAATGGTAAAGGGCACGTCCAGCAGGCGTGCCAGAGTTTCCGCCAGCAGAGTCTTGCCACTGCCGGTGGGGCCGACCATAAGAATATTGCTCTTGCCCAGCTCGACCGATTCCTTATCCTTACTCTTGTCGCCGGAACGCAGGCGTTTGTAGTGGTTATACACCGCTACCGCAAGCACTTTCTTGGCGCGCTGTTGGCCGATCACATACTGGTCGAGGATGGCAGAAATCTCGTGGGGTTTGGGCAGCTTGTCAGAAGAACCCTCGCTGCTGCCCTCCTGAATCTCTTCGCGGATGATATCGTTGCACAGATCGACACATTCGTCACAAATAAAGACGGACGGGCCGGCAATCAACTTGCGCACCTCGTGCTGGCTCTTGCCACAAAAGGAGCAATAGAGCAGTTTGCCGTTCTTGTCGCTGCTGTCGCTGGTGCGGTCAGTCATTAAAGCACTCCGTCAAATCAAGGTGCGGGGACAGACAACAGCTGCACCCAGCACCTAAACAAAATTACATAACAAATCACATAGTACCACTCACCAGGAGTGGCACTCCTACGCCGGCTCTTTCTTCATGCCCAAAAACCCGGCAAGGTAAATATTGTCTTCCGCGTCATCCAACTGGGTTACGCTGATCTTGTTCGGATCCTGAACCTTGCTCTCGACGCCCTGCGTCACGAAGTTCAAATTTTCCGAGATCCCCAGGGAAACCTTGGGATGACTGAAAATCGGGTCCTGCAGCAACTCAACCAAACTTTGGTATTTGGGGTGAGAAGGCCTATGAACCGCCCGATTCAGATAGGCCTGCTCACTGAAAGTCCCCCAGTTACCTATACTGGTAAAGAGAATGCTGTCGGCATTATGCTCCAGGCAAAAGTGAACAAAGTCGATCATTTCATGCCAGTTGTTTTCCTGCACCACAAAATTGGTCTGCAGAAAATTAAACTCTTCCGCTGCCCTCAAACCGGCAACAAAAGCAAAGTTTTCCAGCTGTTTCTCCCAGTTCGCCGGATAGCGATTCTCCTCGAAGGTCGCCTTTGACGCACCATCAAAGGATATCTCTATATCAGTAATCTGGCGATGAACCGGCTTCAGGCGCTCCCAGTGTTTGGCGTCCAGCAGTTGCCCATTGGTATGCAACCGTATGCGCAAATCAGGGTATTCCGCCAAGCATCCATTAGTCAGAATATGCCAAAAGTGCCGGCTGGCAAATGGATCACCCGAGCCGGTAATATTGATAAACTCCAAGCCTTCGCCCAATTCACCCAGCACTTCTTCAAACAACTTGTCATTGGCAAGTCGCTCTTCCTTGTTCGCCATCCTGACTTCTGTACGACAGGATGGGCAGGCCAGATTACACGAGCTGTCGTAACCACAGTTCAGATACTTGGGCAACGACGGATTGTCAATCTCCTTTTCCAGACGCTTGACATAAGCGTCGGGCACATACATAACCGGCCCACTGACTTCGCGTAAATGGGGGCACAGTTCGGCGTTGCAGTACTTAAAGCTACCGTCGAGCACCGATTTGCGAATTTCCCGCGCCTGCTCGCCAAACCAAACCTCCCGCGCGCCCTGCTCGGGCAGCTTGCCAATGGGAGTGTTTATCCAGCCGGAACAGCACGAATAGGCTTGCTTGTTCCATCCCAACTCAAACCACATGAGAGGCTTTACACAGACCAACTGCTTGCCATCCAGATTCTTCATGCGGCGGTCAACTCCTCATTGCATATGCCCAGCTCGGCATCGCGTAATCAGACGCCAAATAACCGTAACATATAAAAATATTGTTTTTATATAATCAATTACTATTTGTCGGCTGCAGCGCGCTTATCGATCACGGCATCTATTAAACCATACTCTTTGGCCTCAGTGGCCGTCAAGAAATGGTCCCTTTCAGTCTCCAGGGCGATTTTCTCCACCGGCTGGCCGGTGTGCTGCGCCATAATCTCGTTAAGTCGTTGACGCAGTTTGAGAATTTCCTGGGCATGGATATGGATATCCGAGGCTTGGCCCTGGGCACCACCTGAGGGCTGGTGGATCATCACCCGTGAATTGGGCAGGCAGTAGCGCTTGCCCTCGGCGCCGGCGCAGAGCAGAAAAGCCCCCATACTGCAGGCTTGGCCAATACACATGGTACTGACACTGGGCTTGATGAACTGCATGGTGTCGTAAATAGAGAGGCCGGCCGTAACCACGCCCCCGGGCGAATTGATGTACAGATGTATGTCCTTGTCCGGGTTTTCCGCCTCCAGGAACAGCATCTGGGCCACCACCAGATTGGCCATATGGTCTTCCACCGGGCCCACCAGGAATATCACCCGCTCCTTGAGCAGGCGGGAATAGATGTCGTAGGAGCGCTCGCCGCGAGCCGTCTGCTCCACCACCATCGGTACCAGAGTTGACGAAACATCCATCGCGGAAGGTCTGGAAAAATCGTAGGCCATGGGATTGGGATTTCCTTGCATCAGTTTGAACAATTTTTGGTCAGCCATAGCCGCTCCGTTGGATACCCGGAGCCGCCTGCCGGTGCCCGCATTTGTGGAGCTTAGCCTGTGTGGGGATTTAATGCCACAAGTATGGCGTGGTGCAGCGGGTATCGGAGGGAGTTTTCCGCGCAGCGCCGAGAGCGGCGCCGCGCGGAAAGGCGGCGTTACTGGTCGCCTTTTTTCTTCATGATATCGTCGTAACTGCTCTGCTCGTCGATGACTTTGGCCTGCTCCACCACCAGGTCCACCACCTGATCTTCCAGAGCAGCGGATTCGATACCGGCCAACAGGTCCTGGTTGCCGTAGTAGTAGTTCACCACCTCCTCCGGCTCCTCGTAGGTGGAGGCCACATCTTCCACCATGCCGCGTACGCGCTTGGCATCGGGCTTGAGTTTGTTGGCCTTGACGATCTCACCGACGATCAGCCCCAGGGCAACCCGGCGTTGGGCCTCTTCCTGGAAGATACCATCGGGCAGTTGCGAGGACATATCCTGATTCTGCTGAATACCCAGACGCTGCAGCATCTGATTGCGCAGGGTGCGGATTTCCTGAGCCACCAGAGCCCGGGGCAGCTCCGGGCTGTGGGCGCCCAGCAGGGCGTCCATGACGCTGACCTTGGTTTTGGCCTTGAGCGCGTTTTTCAGCTCGCGCACCATATTGGCCTTGACCTCCTTGCGGAAGGTCTTGACGCCGCCGGTATCAACACCCAGCTTCTGGAAAAACGCCTTTTTCAGTTCGGGCAATACTGCTTCCTGAACCTTGTTCACCTTGACCGCGAACTCTGTTTTGGCACCACGCAGGTCTTCGGCGTGATAGTCGTCGGGAAAGGTAATTTTCAGCGTCTTTTCATCGCCGGCGGACAGGCCCACCAGGCCATCTTCAAAACCGGGAATCATGCGGCCGGAGCCCAACTCCAGATCGACGCCCTCGCCTTTGCCGCCTTCAAACTCCTTGCCATCGCGAGTACCGGTAAAGTCGATGTTAACGCGATCGCCTTCGGCGGCGGCGCGATCCACGTCCTGCCAGGTGGCCTGCTGCTTGCGCAGCACTTCGATCATGTTGTCGACGTCCTCTTCCGTCACCTCGGCAGCGTAGCGGGTGATTTCAAAACCGGAGAAGTCGCCCAGCTCAACCGACGGATAGACTTCAAAAGTGGCCACAAACTCCAGATCCTTGCCTTCGGCCATCTGTTTGGGCTGAATGGAAGGCTGACCGGCGGGGCGCACATTTTCCTGCTGCACGGCCTCATAGAAAGAGCGGCTGATCACCTCGCCCACCACTTCCTGGCGTACGCCATCGCCGTAGCGCTGCTTGACCACCTTCATGGGCACCTTGCCCTTGCGGAAGCCGTTCAGACGAATGTTTTTGGCGGCCTGTGCCAGGCGCTTTTGCACCTCGCTCTCCACTTGCTGGGCGGGGACGCCAATGGTCAGGCGACGCTCCAGTCCGGAGGTTGTTTCAATTGAAACCTGCATATGTTCCTCGTGAATAAACTGATGATGCCTCTGCATCACTAATCCGCCTGCCAAGTGCAAACGGTGTCAAACACTTGGTGCGGTCGGAGAGACTCGAACTCTCACACCTTGCGGCACCAGAACCTAAATCTGGCGTGTCTACCAATTCCACCACGACCGCGTGCCCGATAACCCGGTTCAGGACTCTGCCCCGACCCCGGGAGAAAACATAACCCTTTGATTTTTATGGAAAAATCTGTATCCGGGACGGCGCTCTGGCGCGAAGGGAGGGAATTGTGCCACAGTCGCCCCCCACGTTCAACAAGACCGGGGCACGGCCCTGAGCAGCACAGTCGCCAGCGACGCTCCGGCAACGCACACCGTGTTACTGCCCGGCGGGATCAGCACGGCGTTTTCCGGCGTCAAAATCCGCTCCCTCACCCGGGCCTCGCCCACCAGCGTCATCACCAGGGAAACGGACTCCGGGGGTACAGTCCAGCGGGAGCCCGGATCGAGAAAGACCCGCTGCACCGCAAAATCGTCAAACAGCGCCACCTGCTCCACCCGCACGCCGCCGTCATCCACCAGCACCACCGGATCCGGCTCCCGGGGCGCACCCAGTTCCACCCGCTCCAGCGCCTCCGCCGTGTCCCAGTGGGACTGGGTCAACACCTTCTGGGCAAAGGAAAGAATCTTGCGCTCGTACACCGGCGTCTGAAACTCCACCACCCGTACGCCGTGCTGCAGCGCATGAGGTACCCGGCAGGGCACCCTGACCAGATCCCCCACCCGCAGCGGCTTCAGCGCCGTAAATGCCTCCATCTCCCGGCGCAAAGCGGCTTCCTGCGCCAGCAATTCCGGCGCCAGCTCCGCCTGCCACTGCCGCAGACTGGTCACCGGCAGCGGCGCATCGGGGGCGATACCCTCCTCCCGTCGCCGGCCGTCCAACCGCTCATCGATTTCCCGGCGCACCGTCTGATAGGCGGTCACCGCCGCCAGATAGGCCGCGCGAAAGGCGGCATCGTCGCCAAAACTCTCGCGCCTGCGCTGATCAAAACCAAAGCGAATGCCCCCGGTGCCATCCGGCCAAGCCTTGGGGTCCACATGGCTGACCACATAGACCTCCCGCTTCTGTTCGTGCATCTCGAAATACAGGTCGCCGTAGACTTCATCCGGCAGCGGGTCGAGTACCTTCAACAGCACCGGCTGCCCATCGGCACTGCCCAGCAGACGACGCGGCGCCAGCGACAGCAGCCAGGGCAAGGGCGTGTTGCAATCGCCCTCGCCCACCGCCGACTGCCCCCGGGCCTCGATGCCGGTGTACCAGATCTCCTGCCCCCAGGGCTTGGCAATACACACCGGCACCAACGGCAGCGGCGCCGACAGATTCAGCCAGGGCACACCGAGTGTTGCCGCCAACGCCCGCAGTGCTTCGGGTGTCTCCTCACTCGCCGCCAACGCATCCAGCACCTCCGCCTTGGCTTCGCTGACAAACGCCATCACCGCAACCGCATCACCCGCAGCCTCCACCGCAACAGCCGCCACCAGCTCCACTGCGGGAGCACCGGGCAGATAGTACTGCGCGAATTCGTAACGCACGGCAAAACACAACGAACCCCCCGGCGACATTGCACGGATTTTTTCGTCGATCAGGCTTTCGGGATCACTAACGGAAAACAGTTTCAAGAATTGGTTATCTCAGCTTATATATCAGATTTAGAAAGTCGTATCTTTCACTTTCAGTGCCAACGGCGGAGGTTGGCGCAGTGCTTCCGGGACACGCCGTAAACCCATCCCTGGGGGCTCGCACACCGCTTCCTTGCGGTGTACGGTCCCGGAAGCACTGCCCCAACCTCCTTTAACATCGTTACTTCGAACAACAACGGAAAAAGTACAGAAGTTTCCGATAGCACGTAGGACAGGGAGGTTGGGAGCGTCTTTGGCAACCCTCGCGTCACGACTGCACGGATGCAGGAGGTAGAGCAACGCAGGAGCAGTTGCCGAGGGATGACGCGCGGGAGCTACAGGGATGTATTTACCGCGTTTGCCAAAGGCGCTACCGACCTCACTGGCCGACCAGCTTAGTGGCGCCAATACCACGGCCCACCAAACAGAACCGAACTAATCAATCCGCTCCAGCACAGTAGTAATCCCCTGCCCAAACCCAATACACATGGTCGCCACGCCCAATGTCAGGTCGCGGTCTTCCATCACGGTGAGCAAAGAGCCGGTAATGCGCGTGCCGGAACAACCAAACGGATGGCCCAGGGCGATGGCGCCGCCGTGCAGGTTGACGCGTTCATCCATATCATCCAGCCACTTCAGATCCTTCAGCACCGGCAACGCCTGCGCCGCGAACGCCTCGTTCAGCTCCACGCACTCGATATCCTCACCAGTCAGATTCGCCCGGGTCAACGCCTTCTCCGTGGAGGGAACCGGGCCGTAACCCATGATGGACGGATCCACACCCGCCAAAGCCATGGACACCACCCGGGCGATGGGTTGCAGGCCCAGCGAACGGGCGCGCTCGGCGGACATCACCAGCATGGCCGAAGCGCCGTCGGAAATCTGCGACGAGGTGCCGGCGGTAATCTGGCCGTTCTTCGGGTCGAACACCGGCGGCAACTCCGCCAGCGTCTCCGCGGTGGTATCGGCGCGAATGGTCTCATCATGCTCCACCATGATCGGAAAACCGTCGGCATTGACACCGGCCACGGGAATGATTTCGCGCTTGAATTTACCGGTATCGCGCGCCCTGGCCGCAAGCTGATGAGAGCGGGCGCCGAACTCGTCCATCTGCCGGCGCTCGATGCCGTGCAACAGCGCCAGGAATTCCGCCGTCATACCCATATTGCCCGCCGCCTTGGCCACGGTGTGGCCCATGGCCGGGTTGGGATTGACGGCGTCGTACATGGGCAAGTGCCCCATATGTTCCACACCGCCAACCAGGTAAACGTCACCCATTCCCGTCTGAATGTTGGCGGCGGCCGTGTGCAGCGCCGCCATGGAAGAACCGCAGAGGCGGTTGACGGTTTGTGCCGGCACGGTGTGCGGCAGGCCGGCCAGCAGGACAATATTGCGGGCCACGTTGAACGCCTGCTCCTCGCGCTGCATGACGCAGCCCCAGATCATATCGTCGATCTCCACCGGGTCCAGCGCGCTGTTGCGCGCCAGCAATCCGCGAATTACCGCCGCGGACATGTCATCGGCGCGGGTGTGACGAAAGCAGCCATTCTTTGAACGCCCCATGGCGCTGCGGGCGTAATCGACTATTACGGCATCTCTGGGCTGTACGGTCACTTTCCTTCTCCTTGCGTGTAGAAACGCTGCTGATCGGTGGCGAGTTTCTGCAGGCGTTCAGGCAACTGGTACAGGGGGCCGAGCTTCTGCCAGGGTTCCGCCATTTTCGCTACCGCGTCGCCCCCGAGGGAGTCGAGCCAGCGGAAGACGCCGCCGCGAAACGGCGGAAAACCGGTGCCGTACACCAGCGCCAGGTCCGCTTCGGCGGCGGTTTCCACTATGCCCTCTTCCAGACAGCGGGTGAGTTCCGTGGCCATGGGAATCATCATGCGGGCGATGATTTCCTCATCGTCGAATTCCCGGGCTGTGGTTCCTGAAGAGCGGCCGTGATCGCGCAGTAACTCGGCGGTTTTTTCGCTGGGCACTTTTTCCGGTTTGCCTTTTTTGTCGCTCTGATAATCGTAAAAGCCGCCCTTGTTTTTCTGGCCGTAGCGATCGGCCTTGTACAGAATGTCGGTGCAGGATTCGAAATCCCGTTTCATGCGCTCCGGGTAGGCGTCCGCCATCACCTTTTCCGCATGCACGGCGGTATCCAGGCCCACCACGTCCAGCAGATGCGCCGGCCCCATGGGCCAACCCCAGTTTTCCATCACCTTGTCGATCTGCCGGAAGTCGGCGCCATCGCGCACCAGCATGGCGAAGCCGGCGAAATAGGGAAAGAGCACCCGGTTCACCAGAAAGCCGGGGCAGTCGCGCACCACCACCGGCTTCTTGCCCAGAGCGGCAGCGTAGCTGACAGTGCGGGCTATAGCCCGCTCCGACGTTTTCTCGCCGCGAATCACTTCCACCAGCGGCATAACGTGCACCGGGTTGAAAAAGTGCATGCCGCAGAAATTTTCCGGGCGCTTGAGGCCTTCCGCCAAATGGGTGATGGAAATGGTGGAGGTGTTACTGGTGAGAATGGTGTCGTCACGCACCTGCTGTTCGGTTTCCGCCAGCACCTGGCGTTTCACCCTGGCGTTTTCCACCACGGCTTCCACCACCAGATCCACCTGATCAAAACTGTCGTAGCTGAGCACCGGCACTATGCGCGCCATGGCTTCGCCCAGCTCCGCGGCGCTCATGCGGCCGCGCTCCACGCGCTTGCCGAGAATCTTGTTGGCCTCGGCCAAGCCGGCGTCCAGCCCTTCGCGGGCTATGTCTTTCATCTGGATCGGAATGCCCATGCGCGCGGACTGGCAGGCGATGCCGCCGCCCATGATGCCGGCGCCGAGCACCGCCGCCCGCTGCACGTCGCGGTCCGACTGCTTGCGCCAGTTTTTGGTTTTCTTGCCCAGCAACTGGTCGTTGACAAAGATGCCCGCCAGCGCGGTGGCCACCGGCGTCATGGCCATTTTCACAAAGCCTTCCGTCTCCACCGCCAGGGCTTCATCGCGCCCCAGCTTGGCCGCTTTCTGCATGGCCTTCACCGCCGTCACCGGTGCCGGGTAATGGCGGCCGGCCTGGCCGGCGACAAACATTTTGGCGGTTTCAAACGCCATCAGGCTCTCGGTGTCGTTCAGGCGCAAGGGCGACAGTTTTTGCTGCCGGCGCGCGGCGTAGTCGAACTTGCCGTCCATGCATTGCCGCAGAGTGTGCAGGGCCGCGTCGCGCAATTTGTCCGGCGCCACGGCGGCATCCACCACGCCGGCGGTGCGCGCGGCTTCGGCACTGAATTCCTTGCCGGCGGCGATCCATTCCAGCGCCGTGTCCAGACCGGCAGTGCGCGGCAGACGCACGGTGCCACCCCAGCCGGGGATGATGCCGAGTTTGACTTCCGGCAGTCCCAGTTTGGCGTCGTTGCTGGCCACCCGGTAGTCGCAGGCGAGACAGAATTCCATGCCACCGCCCAGGGCGTAGCCGTTGATGGCCACCACCACGGGAAAGGGCAGCTCCTCCAGGCGGCTGAAACAGGCGTTGCACTCCCTGAGGTACTTGCGCACCGTGTCTTCACCCTCGGCGAAGAGGCCGCCGAATTCCATGATGTCGGCGCCCACCACAAAGACGTCCTTGCCGCTGGTGATCAGCAGGCCCTTGACGCCCCTGGCCTTGGCCAGCGCGTCCAGTGCCTCGCCCAGTTCGCGGATGCTCAACACGCTGAACTTGTTGACGGACTCGCCCTGATAATCAAAGGTGAGCTCCGCCACCGCCTTGTCCAGCATGGACAGTGAAAAGGCTTTTCCCTGATACATGGGTATCTCCCGTTGGCTAAAAGCTTAAAAGTCGTCCAGATTGCCGCTGGCCAGTGAGGACAGCACCAGTACCGCGTCGGTATCCGTGGGGTTCTGCAGCCGAAAACGCTTCCCCGCCTCCAGATAATAGCCGCCCCCCGCCTCCAGGTCGAACACCTGCAGTCCCACCGTAAGCCGAAACGTGCCGGAGATCACCGTACCGCTGGTATCGGCCAGCAGCGTCATGGGTGCCTGACCCGTATCGACCCCGGCCGGCAGGGTCCAGCGCTCGGTAATCAGCCGGCCCTCCGCCAGCCGGTGGCGCCTCAGGCCGCGCAGTTGCGGCAGGGGCACCCACTGCCGGGGGCCGGCCACGCGCACACCGGGATAGGTGTGGTCGTCGGCAAAAAATTGCGACAGGCTGATGGGCACCGCCGCCAGCAGCTTGCCCAGGGACTGCACCGAGGGGCTCACCTGCCCCTGCTCGATGGTGGACACGCTGCTATTGGGCACCCCGGCCCGTTTCGCCAGTTCCCGCTGGGACAGGCCCGCCAGTTCCCGCACCCGTTTGAGTCGGGCGCCCAACGCCAGGGCTTCCGGCTGAGGTTCGGGTTTCACCAGGGCAACTCCTCACCGTTGGCGTGCCAGAAAGTGCCACTGTTTGCCAGGGTCAGCTCCTCGATCCGCTGGGCCAGACGCGACGCCGACACGGAGGCGCTGACATCACCGCCAAAGCCCACCATCCGCGTCTGCACATAACCCGGATGGAGAATGGCCACAGCCACGCCCCGGGGCGCCAGATCCCGGGCCAGACTGACCCCGGCTGCATTCAGCGCGGCCTTGCTCATGCGGTAGCCGTAGCGGGAACCGGAGCTGTTGTCGCCCATGGACCCCATGCGACTGGTAATCAGCGCCACTTTGGCGCCGGGCCCCAGATTGTCCAACAGGGCCTCGGTGACCCGCAGCGGCCCCAGGGCGTTGACCTGAAACTGATGCAACACCCGGTCGTAGTCGATATCGCCCAGGGCCTCCTGACTGAGCACCCCGGCGTTGTTGATCAGAATATCCACCGCCTGACCGCGCAGGGCCGACGCCAATTTTGCCGCGCCCTCTGCAGTGGAGACATCGACACCCGTGACCGGTTCCGCCGCTGTGGCGTCCAGTTCGTCGGTACTCTGTCGACAGGCGGCGTAGACCCGATGGCCCGCCGCCAGATAGTGTTCGCACAGCGCCAACCCTATGCCGCGATTGGCGCCGGTTATCACCACATTAGCCATGATTTACTCCCAACACTGGTTTGCCTATGCGGTAGCTCTGAACTGCCGGTCTACAAATGACGCATACAGGGGTTGCTGATGGTAGAGCTCCTCGTGTGTACCGGCCCCGATAATAGTACCATTGTCCAGTAAACAGATTCGATCGGCGTGCATGATCGTTGAGAGCCGGTGCGCAATCACAATGTTGGTACGATTTTCCATCAGCCTGTCCAGCGCGATGCGGATCTGGTGTTCTGTGTCACTGTCAAGACTGGAAGTGGCCTCATCAAGCAACAAAAGATTGGGGTCGCGCAAAAACACACGGGCAATAGCAATACGCTGGCGCTGACCACCGGACAAGTTCATGCCCTGCTCAATTAGTTGGGTGTCAAGACCCTCGGGCAAGCGATCGATAAAATCCAGGGCTTGCGCTTTGTTGGCGGCTGCGCGAATCTCATCGTCTGAACAGGTCTTTTGTGTGCCGTAAGCAATATTGTCGCGCACACTGCCGGGCATAATGGGGGATGTTTGCGGCACGAAACCGATACTCTGTCGCCAGGCGGTCAAATTATAGTCTGCGATTGGTTTGCCGTCGTACCGTATTTGCCCTTCGCTGGCTTCATAAAAGCGCTCGATCAGAGAAAGTAGAGTGGATTTACCGCTACCGCTGACGCCGACCAGGGCTGTCGTGGTCCCTGGCTCAACTATCATACTGAGTTGATTCAATACATATGAATCATGTCCGGGGTAACGAAAGCTCATTTGCTTGAACTCCAGCGGCCGGTTACGAACTGGTTCAAGTGAGCTGGGCGAAGCCTGTTCCTCCTGCTCATGCAGAATGGCAGTCAGGCGTGCTGAAGAACCTTTAGCCACCTGCAGTTCCGACACAAATGCGCCGATCTGACTGAGCGGGCCTATGACATTGAAGATATAAAGAATAAACGCGGTCATCACACCCATGCTCAGGTCTCCGCGCCCGATCCGTACGCCGCCATACACCAGGATGACTGTCAACGCGGCCGTCATAGCCAGCCCTGCCACCGTCTGCATAACAATCTTCAGCCGGTCCATGCGAAAACTCTGGTCTTTTAAGCTATCCACCAGAAGGTGAGTTCGCTGTTGCTCACGCGATTCAGCGACAAAGGCTTTGATCAGGCGAATCTCCGAGAATATATGAGTTAAAAGTCCACTGAGGCTCGCTGTTCGCTCTTGCAAATCCTTGCCCAATGACTCCATGCGCATTACCGCCGGCGCAGACATAACAAAAGCTATCAGCAGCGTGCCAAAAAGCACCAAAGTCAATTGTGCGTCCAGCCAAAACAGAATAATAAGTGCCCCGACCAACATCAAAACGCCGTTGATCATATCGACCGCCCTATTGGTGGTCAGATTGGATATAGACTCGCAATCGTTGACGACCCGGCTGACTCGCTCACCGGTTTCTGTAGTGTCAAAGAACCTGACCGGCAAGCCCAGCATTTTACTGACCAGCAAATGGCGGAGGACGGCGGACACCGACTGGGCAATACCTGCCAGCAGTATTCCGGATGCAGCGCTGAGCAGCAGCCCGATACCCAATACGCCCACCAGTTGCCAACCCAGCAACCCTATCGCCTGCCCTTCCCCAAGTTGATCCACTATCTGTTGTGTCAGCAGCGGATAGGCCAACATCATGGCGGCCGATGCCAGGCTCATAACCGTGGCCAGTATCAACTTGCTTCGCGCCGGTCGTCCTCGTTGTACAAGGCGCCAAAGGTCGCCATAGGATTGCTTCACGATATACTCCCTTTACTCTACACTACTCTTGCAAAGCGGAATCAATAAAATTCAAAACCTGATCGTGAATCTTTTCCCAATTCCGATACCGATCAATACTATAAAACGTCATGCGATAATGGATTTTATGATCGATATGAATGCCCTGAATGCTGCAAGAAACAGATCGGAAACATGTGACATGAAAATCACTACGTTTATTATGAACGATAAATATCGATGGTCCTCTTTCCTCCATTGTGCTTTCGATTTCATAAAATCTATAGTTATCACGATCTTCAACAAGCTTTTCCCTGGCTACTCGCCTATCTATAGCAGAAGAGATCATCAAAGGTGTCGGACCAAACCCTAACATCAGGCGGAATCTGACATATTCGTCTCTAGAGGATTTCTGAAGTCTGTCCACCTCTCCACGGGAAATAAAACCAGGAAAGTATGCCTCCACCATCAAACGACTACCACTTTCCTCCGACCTGGCGAAGGGATCGCCGCCTTGTAGCAGACAATCTTTGGAGTAGCTAAATGTCCTGACAGCACCAAGAGAAGAAATAAAAGAACGTGTAACCAGCTCCCCAGACAAGCAACCGGCTACACCCTCCCCATTGGAATTCGCAAGGCTGCTGCATGACAACAGACATAAGACCAGAAATAATTTGGCTGCATTAGGCACGATTTTCTCCTGATAAGTTATACTTTCCGACCCATAATGATCATGAATTCACCACAAACGAACCAATAAATCTCCGCACTACTCCCGCAACGCAGAATCGATAAAATACAGTATCTGATTATGAATCTCTTCCCAGTTACGATATTGATCGGCACTGTAAATCCTTATCTCATAACCGACCTTATGTGAAACATGAATGCCATGAATCGTACAAGAAGAAATTTCCATGCACGTGGCATAAAAGTCTTTACGCTTATTGTGAATAATTAGCATAACATCGTCCTCCCCCGGCCATCTTTTCTCTTTCTTAAAAATTTGATGGTCCCCGTGCTTCTCCAAAACCTCCCCCCTGGATACATACCTGTCTACAACAGAAGAGATTGCCGAAGGGTCCGGGGCGTACCTCAATATCAGGTGAGATCTGGTGTAAGCAACTTCAGAAGACGCATGAAGTCTTGCTGCCTGCTTCTGGGAAATCATCCCGGGCCAGTATGGCTCCAGTATCAAACGATATCCGCCATCCTCTCTTCGGGCAACAGAATCGCCACCCCTGAGTAAACAGTCTGCAGAAAATCGGAATGTTCTGGTGGCACCCTGTCTAGAAACAAAAGAGCGAGTCACCTGCTCTCCGGACAGACAGCCGATCTCACCCTCTCCATTGGGGGCTGCAGCAGTGCTGCATGACAGCAGAAATGACACCAGCCCCAATAACAGGCCCCACTTTATTGAGCCACACGCCACAATCAAAATCCTTCTCATTATTCAACCCCTACTGCCGCATCGATAAACTGCAGTATTTGATAGCGAAACTCTTTCCAATTCGCATCCATCAAATCAAACATCCTGCTTCTGTCCACAAAAAGTTCCAGCATATAATGAACGCCATTCTTTGCATCTATACCATCAACAACGCAAACATTCTGCATATGGCATACGACGTAAAAGTCGTCATAGTTCTTATGAAATATATATAAGCCCTGAATCTTCTCATCATTACGGGAAAACACTTCGTGTTCATCAGTTTCCACAAAGGCTTGTCCATCCTTCCTAATGTCGCTTATAATCAGTTGAGTGACCAAGGGAGAAGGCCCAAAAGTCAGCATTAAGTAAGATCTAATTGCCAATTCTTCATCAGCGCTTTCCTGTTTATCATTGTTCGAAGCAGACAGCATGGCATCAGGCCAGTAAACCAGCAAAAAAAGCACAAAATCCTGATTGATTCGTATGCCTACACTGGGATCATTTTCTACTTCATTCTCTGTCAGCAAACAATCTTTGGCAAAAGTAAACTCCTTAATATGCTGACTCATTGCAATGGACCCGGTAGTCATTTCTCCGGACAAGCAGCCAAGAATACCCTTTTGCCCGAACGCAGCGGGGGCAATACAAACCATAAGAAGCATTAATATCCAAGCAGCGACACGACACATATTACAGTTCTCCAATTTTTCTACTCAGATTGAAAAGGGCTACAAGTGCATGCTGCTCTTATCGGTTTTGACTGCTGCACAGCAGTGTGCGATATGGCGCGTTAAAACGAGGTGCGCCGATAGTCACGGTACGCCGGCTCCCAGAAATTGGCGGCGATCTTGTCGTCGATGGAATCCTCCGGCACCGGCATGGCAACGCCGTCGGCGATGGCCTGCAGAAACACCGCCCGGGCGATAAAGCGACTCACGGCGCGAATGTCGCCCAGCGCTGGCAACAGCGCTTCGCTGTCGCCGCGCAAAGCCGGTGAAGTTTCCGCCAGGGCGCGACTGGCGGCCAGCATCATATTGTCGGTCACCCGGTTGGCCTTGGACGACACCACACCCAATCCCACACCCGGAAAAATATAACTATTATTGCACTGGGCAATGGGCAAGGTACGCCCGTCGACAGTTACCGGTGCAAAGGGACTGCCGGTGGCCACCAGCGCCTGGCCGTTGCTCCAGTGCAGAATATCCTCGGGCTTGCCCTCGGCGCGGGAGGTGGGGTTGGACAGAGGCAGAATCACCGGGCGCGCGCAGTGCGCAAGCATGCTGCGGACAATACTTTCGGTAAACAGGTCGGGTTGACCGGACACACCCACCAGCACCGTAGGCCGGGCGTTGTTCACCACATCTGCCAGGGAAATTGCGCCGCCGGGTTCCGCCAGAGACCAGTCGTTCAGCATCTGCTCCTCGACGCAGAAATCTCGTTGGAAATCCTGCACTGCCTCGCTGGAACGGCACAGCAGGCCGGAACGATTCAGCAGAAAAATCCGTTGGCACGCCTGCTGGCGGGGTAGTCCCTCCTCCTGCATTTGCGCCACTATCTGTTCGGCGATACCGCAGGCGGCGGAACCGGCACCGGCAAACACCACGCGCTGATCGCGCAAGCGCTCGCCCTTGATCCTGCAGGCGGCCAGCAGAGTGCCCAGGGTGACCGACGCGGTACCCTGGATGTCGTCGTTGAAACAACAGATTCTGTCGCGATAGCGCTGCAACAGCGGGTTGGCGTGGGTCTGGGCAAAATCCTCAAACTGCAGCAGGGCGTTGGGCCAGCGCACCTGCACTGCCTGAATGAACTCGTCCACAAATTCGTAGTAGTCATCGCCCTCGATGCGCGGATGTTTCCAGCCCAGGTACATGGGGTCGTCCAGCAGGCTCTGGTTGTTGCAGCCCACATCCAGCACTATGGGCAGCGTATAGGCCGGGCTGATGCCGCCGCAGGCGGTGTAGAGGGCCAGCTTGCCGATGGGAATGCCCATACCGCCGATGCCCTGATCGCCCAGCCCGAGAATGCGTTCGCCGTCGGTGACCACAATCACCTTGACGTTCTGCTTGGTGGCGTTCTGCAGCATGTCGTCGATGCGTTCGCGGTCGGGATAGCTGATAAACAGCCCGCGCTTGCGCCGGTAGATTTTGGAAAACAACTGACAGGCCTGCCCCACCGTGGGCGTGTAGATCAGCGGCATCACCTCTTCCAGATGATCCGTGACCAGACGATAGTAAAGCGTCTCGTTGGTATCCTGAATATTGCGCAGGTAGATGTGCTTGTCGATATCGTTATGAAAGGAACTGAACTGCTGGTAGGCCCGCGCCTTCTGTTCCTCGATGGTTTCGATGCGATAGGGCAAGAGCCCTTCGAGATTGAACTGCTGCCGCTCCCGGGTGCTGAACGCACTGCCCTTGTTGAGCAAGGGCGCTTCCAGCAGCGCGGGCCCGGCAAAGGGAATATAAATCGGTCTTTTGCTCACGGCAGTCATACTTCCTTTAACGTTGAAGTGTGAAACTTGTGTTTCCACTATAACACTACCGGGCCAACCAGTTACGCAACTTGACCGCAAACATTTCCGGGCGAGAAAGGCCGGCGCGCTCTTCCAGCAGTTCCACCAGCAGGTCCGGCCGGTCGGTGATGATATTGTCCACACCCAGATCAATCATGCGCGACATCAAGGCGCGGTCATTGACGGTCCAGACGTGCAGTTCGTGGCCGTGGCGCCGGGCCAGGCGCAGCTCCCGGGGCGACGCCAAGGCCGCCCGCAGCGCCAGGGCATGCAGCCCCAGGCGCTCCAGTTGGCCGATGGTGGTGTGCACCAGCAAGGCGGTGCGCAGGTGAGGCTCCAACTGCCGCACCCGTTCGAGCACTACAGGGTCCAGCGCCGCCACCACCGTCTGCTCCAGCAACTGTTCGCGCTGCAGGTAAGCCACCACCGC
The DNA here is from genome assembly GCA_050486405.1 of Marinimicrobium sp. Classification (GTDB taxonomy): domain Bacteria; phylum Pseudomonadota; class Gammaproteobacteria; order Pseudomonadales; family Cellvibrionaceae; genus JBJHDF01. Next base: position 108,647 of record JBJHDF010000010.1, read on the forward strand.
GTCGATCAGATCCGGCGTGGCGACGGCGGTTTTGATTTCCAGATAGATCTCTGCCCTGCCCCCGATCTGCGCCACGGCTTCCGTCAGCGTCGGTACCCGCTGCCCGGCAAAGCGCGGGTCAAACCAGGCGCCGGCGTCCAGTGTCTGCAACTCCTCCAGAGTGATTTCCCAGATAGCCCTCGGGTCACCCGCCACCCGGCGCAGGTCCCGGTCATGCAGCAGCACCAGGGCGCCGTCGGCGGTCATACGCACATCGATTTCCACAAAGTGGGCGCCATCGACAATAGCCTGCTCTATGGCAGCCAGAGTGTTTTCCGGCGCCGCCAGGGAACTGCCCCGGTGGGCGGTCACCGCCACCCTGTCCTCAAAATCAAAAAACGAATGCAGCAGGTAGCCGGCCTGCCCGAGGGCGAACAGCAACAGCAGCAGTTCCGCCCCCCAGGCCAGAGGTCCGGTGCCCCGGGGCGGCGCTTCCACCCGCCCCGGGTCGCGGCCGGCCAGGCGCAGGTAGAGACGGCGGATCAACAGGGCGTTGAAGGCCACACCGCAAAAGGCGATAAGCGCGGCAAACAGGATATAGGCCGCCAGAAACAGAAAGGTCAGGGGCACCAGCAGCGCGAAGACTTCCGGCAGCCAGCGCAGCAGCAGCCCGCCGAGCAGATTGAACAGCAGCGACAGGGACAGCGGCAGCGACGCCACAAAGGCCGCCGCCAGCAACAGCACCTTGGCCAGACGCAGCCGCTGCCGCCGGGTCAATTGGGCGGAGCGGCGCAGCGCCGCCAGGGGCGACAGCTTTTCCAGCAGCAGCGCGGGCAGCGACAGCGACCAGCGCAGGTAGAGCCAGACATTGCCTAGCAGCATCAGCAGGCACAGGGGCAGCCCCAGCCAGAAGGTCAGCCAGAAGGCCGGCGGCTGCTCCACCAGCAGGTAGTAGGGATCGTAGATGGCCAGTACCCGCCGCCCCAGGGCGGTGAGGGCGAGCAGAAACGGCAGGGCCAGTACCAGGTGTGCGACGACCTGCATCAGCGCCAGCGCCAGCAGCCGGTGCAGTTGCCGCCCCACCAGCCACAGGGCGCTGCTGGCCAGCCAGTAGCGGTTGCCCTCGGGGCTCTTGGCGATCAACAGCATGCCGGCGTGCTGCACAAACACCAGCGTCAGGGCGCCGGCGCCGGCCAGCACCGACCAGCCCATACCGCGCAGGGTGAGCAGAAAGCGCAGCAGGTCCTCGTTACTGACCGCGGGCGTACCCGCCGCGGTGAGCAGCGCCGTGGACAGCCAGGCCGTGGCGGGCACCACCAGGGCCACCGCCAGCAGAGTAAAGAAGAGGTGCCAGACAAGCAGAGGGCGCAGATGACCCCGCAGGTCGCCAAGCACCTCGGGAATCACCGGCAGGAGTCGAAACATGGTCGGTTGCCGTCAGCGTCCCAGCCCCGGCGGCAGCCCTCCGCCGCCGCCGGGCATCATGCCGCCCAGGCCGCGCATCATTTTCTGCATGCCGCCACCCTTCATTTTTTTCATCATCTTGGACATCTGCTTGTGCTGCTTGAGCAGGCGGTTGAGGTCCTGAATCTGGGTGCCGGAGCCCTGGGTGATGCGGCGCTTGCGCGAACCGTTGAGCAGGTCCGGGTTGCGCCGCTCGGCGGGCGTCATGGAATTGATGATGGCCTCCATGGACTTGAACTGCTTGCCCATATCCGCCTGCTGGGCCATCTGCGCCATATTGCCCATGCCCGGCAGCTTGTCCAGCATGGAGCCCAGGCCGCCCATGTTCTGCATCTGCTTCAACTGGTCGCGCAGGTCTTCCAGGTCAAAGCGCTGACCCTTTTTCACCTTGCTGACCAGTTTTTCCGCCTTGGCGCGATCGATGGTGCGCTCGGCGTCCTCGATCAGCGACATGATGTCGCCCATACCGAGAATCCGCGAGGCGATACGCTCCGGGTGGAAGGGCTCCAGGGCGTCGACCTTTTCCCCCACGCCCAGAAACTTGATGGGCTTGCCGGTCACCTGCCGCACCGACAGCGCCGCCCCGCCCCGGGCATCACCGTCCGCCTTGGTCAGCACCACACCGGTGAGCGGCAGCGCCTCGTTGAAGGCCCGGGCGGTGTTCACCGCGTCCTGGCCGATCATGGCGTCGATCACAAACAGGGTTTCGGCCGGGTCCAGCGCCTTGTGCAGCCCCTGGATTTCCGCCATCAACTCATCGTCGATATGCAGGCGCCCGGCGGTATCCACAATCACCACATCGACAAACTGCTTTCTGGCGTGGGCCACCGCGTCCCGGGCGATCTGCTCGGGCTTCTGGCTGGTGTCCGAGGGGAAGAACTCCACCTCCACTTCCGCTGCCAGCGTCTGCAGTTGCTGGATGGCGGCCGGGCGGTAGACGTCGGCGCTGACCACCAGCACCTTTTTCTTCTCGCGCTCCTTGAGAAAGCGCGCCAGCTTGGCCACGGAGGTGGTCTTGCCCGCGCCCTGCAGGCCAGCCATCAGCACCACTGCCGGCGGCTTCACCGCCAGATTCAAAGCCTCATTGCTCTCGCCCATCACGGCGATCAATTCCCGCTCGACAATCTTCAGGAACTGCTGGCCGGGGTTGAGCGCCTTGCTGATCTGCTGGCCCAGCGCCTTGCTGCGCACCTGGGCGACAAAATCCTTCACCACCGGCAGCGCCACGTCGGCCTCCAGCAGCGCCTTGCGCACCTCGCGCAGGGTGTCTTTGATATTGTCCTCGGTGATGCGCGCCTTGCCGCTGATCTTGCGCAGGGACTGGGACAGGCGATCGGTCAGATTTTCAAACATGGCAAATTCCACAACTCGGTTGGCGCGCTTGGTTGGCCGGGATTATACCCGAATCAGCAATGCCAGCGAAAACCCGGCCGATTGCCGGCGGCGGCTTCTCTTTATCAGCCCCTTGTGACACACTTTGCCGCTGGACAAAGCGCTGCAAACTGCGGAAACCCCATGATCCTCGCTGTCAATATCCTCGCCCTGGCCATCTACGGCGGCGCCAGCCTCTACCTGGCGGAGCGCCTGCTGCGCCAGCGCATCGTGCCCCGGGCCTCGCTGCTGCTGGTGGCGGCCCTGGCGCTGGTGGTACACGCCCTGGGCCTGTGCGGCCTGGTGATCACCGACAGCGGGCTGCAACTGGGCTTCTTTCGCGCCTCGTCGCTGATCTTCTGGGTGGTCAATCTGCTGGTGCTGCTCAGCAGCCTGAAAAAGCCCCTGCACAACCTGTTTATCCTACTGTTCCCCCTCTCCGCCCTGTCGGTGCTGGCGTCGGTGGTGGGCAGCAACGACGCCGGCGCCCTGGACCTGGATTACGGCCTGGCCAGCCACGTACTGCTGTCTCTGCTGGCCTACAGCCTGCTCACCGTGGCCACCCTGCAGGCGCTGTTTCTGGCCTTTCAGAACCGGCAACTGAAACACAAGCATCCCACCGGCAGCGTGCGCCTGTTGCCGCCCCTGCAGACCATGGAGTCGCTGCTGTTCGAACTGCTCTGGGCCGGCCAGATTCTGCTCACCCTGTCCATTATTTCCGGCTTCATCTTTCTGGAAGACCTGTTCGCACAGCATCTGTCCCACAAAACCGTCTTCTCCATTGCCGCCTGGGTCATCTACGCCCTGCTCCTCTGGGGCCGGCACCGTCTGGGCTGGCGGGGCTACACCGCCATCCGCTGGGCCCTGGGCGGCTTCGCCATGCTGATGCTGGCCTACTTCGGCAGCAAACTGGTGCTGGAGATCATCCTCGGCCGATAATCCTCGACCGAGGTTGATTAACCGCTAAAAGTCCTTCAAGATAGCCAGCCCTGCGGCAATACGGGCTGACGGTTTCTTGAGCGACGTACCCCTGCACATCCTCTTTGTGGTCCTGGTTGGACTGCTGTTCCTCTCTGCGTTTTTCTCCAGCTCGGAAACCGGGATGATGGCGATCAACCGCTATCGCCTGCGCCATCTGACCAAACAGGGCAACCGCAATGCCATGCGCGTCACCGAGCTGCTGCGCCGGCCCGATCGCCTGATCGGTCTGATCCTGATCGGCAACAATCTGGTCAACGTCTTCGCCGCCTCTCTCGCCACCGTGATCGGCATGCGCCTGTACGGCGACGCCGGCATCGCCGTCGCCGGCGTACTGCTCACCCTGGTGATGCTGATATTCGCCGAAGTGACGCCAAAAACCATGGCCAGCCTGCACCCGGAGCGCGTGGCCTTTGCCACCAGTTGGGTGCTGCGCCCGCTGTCGTACGTCTGCTATCCCATCGTGGTGGCGGTGAACTTTTTTGCCAACAACATCAACAAACTGTTCGGCGTCGACGTCAAGCTGCACAAACACGTGGAACACCTGCACCCGGACGAACTGCGCACCGTGGTGGACGAAGCCGGCGACCTGCTGCCGGATCAGCACCAGGGCATGCTGCTCAACGTGCTGGACCTGGAAAAGTCCACGGTCGAAGACATCATGATCCCGCGCAACGAAGTCACCGGCCTGGACCTGGACGACAGCATCCCGGAACTGCTGGAACAGATCCGCACCAGTGAATACACCCGGCTGCCGGTGTACGAAGACAACATCAACAACGTGATCGGCGTGCTGCACCTGCGCAACGCGCCGCGCTTTATCCTCGGCGAGGAACACAGCATCACCCACGACGCCATCCGCCAGCACCTGAGCGAACCCTACTTTGTGCCGGAGTCCACGCCCCTGCACACCCAGTTGATGAACTTCCAGAAACTGAAGAACCGTATGGCGCTGGTGGTGGACGAGTACGGCGAGGTACAGGGCATAGTCACCCTGGAAGACCTGCTGGAAGAAATTGTCGGCGACTTCACCACCAACTCCGCCGAGGAAGATGACCAGGACATTATCGCCCAGGACCACGGCTGGTACCGCATCGACGGCGGCACCTTTATCCGCGACATCAACCGCGCCCTGCACTGGAAACTCCCCACCGACGGCCCCAAGACCCTGAACGGCCTGGCCATGGAATACCTGGAAAGCATCCCGGACGCCAATATCGGTTTTCAGCTGGACGGCTACCGCTTTGAAACGGCGGAGATTACGGACAAGATGATTGCGTGGATGAAGGTCAAGAAGGTAGGTGGGGTTAAAAAGGCTTAGCTCTAATCGGTTCTACGCTTGCGGCGACACTTCCTGCCCGTGACGCCACAATTCATACTCACTGATATCGATATCACCATTCCAAACCACTGCGTATCCGCCCTGTTCAACTTTCACAGATTTAAACAAATCGGGATTCTTTAGCGGCGAAAACATTTCACGCTTCAGCAACGGCGTTACATCGTACTTTCTCAGCTGGCTATTATCAAACTCAACGAGCAAAGTGTGATTGTCAATGGCAGAAGCTGATTTTACCCTTGGATACTGCATGACTTACCCCACAAGCCAACCTGACTTCTTGAGCCCTTGATTCTCTCGTATAAAGCGGGCACTAAGGATTAACGATAATGTCCTGCTTAAATCTTTGCCTTGGAAGGCCATCAATATAGTCCACGTCTACCGTAATCTCATCCTCATTCCCATGAACAACAGAGTGCTCAGTGACTACCCAATCCTCAGAAAAGTAGCAGAAAATACTTACCCGCCTTCCATCCGAATCCTCAGCTGCAATAGATCTACTATGATATCTACCCGGATTTAGTTTTCTATATTCAGCATACAAGCGCTCGATTTCCGCCTCACCAATAGCTTCTGTATTCCGCCTAAAACCTGGACGCCATATGAGAATATTTCGATTAATATGACATTCAGCGTAGCTTTCAAGCATCCCTTGAGGCTCGCTAACCTCAAAACTCAAGTCGACCGCCTGGCAATCATGACCAATAGAGTAGCTTAGATCAATTCGACCCGAGAAAGAATCTCTGGGAATACTATCGCTGCAAGGATCACCAATACCAAGAGACAATCCAACGGCAACATCTGCAAGCAGCATCAGGATCAGAGTAATTCTGATTTTCATTTGAAAGTCACCGAACGCTTTTCTGCACGCTAATAGCCACAAGCTAAACACTCTGAGCTATCGCTTGTTGAGTATTCCGCATACCAATAATGCCAGTCATTGATTTTCCCGTAGCCAACTACAGGCAAGAATACCATCATTTAGTCAACCTTCTGCCTCAAGAACTCCGACTCTCGCTCAGAAATGCTCACACGACTACTGACACCTATGACATAGCTGGACCCGCCCAATTAGCAGGGCGGACCAGCTACTATACACCAATACAACATCTGGACTAGTTCAACTTTCTTATGCTCAACTCATTATTGAACAGGCGCGGATGCCAAACTCCTCTCACTTCGGCCCTGACGCCCCACAATAAGGGCCTTTCATCCAAAACCCCGTGGCTGCTAACCAGGTTATGCAGATTAACCTGAACTGAACACACGTTTCCACTACATCTCTGCGAATCGGAAACTGTTACAGTACCCCAGGTCCCTTGTACATTATGACCAGGCCTGATGCTCAGGGTAATTTCGTAGCGAGAAGCACCTTCTACTCGCACCCATTCAAAAGCAACAACATTTCTTAGTACGCCCGGAGATCCGGTAGTTTCGTAATCCCTGACGATGTGTGAGGGAGGTGATGCGGGCACAACACCGATATGCCGGGTACGAACTACGGAATAAGTCGGCTTTCGCACCCCGTCATTCTCGTATACGTAACCAAGCAGATCAGTAGCAAACTCCGTCATATAACCAGCGTCTTGCATTTCGCCCATCCTGCCCTCGGGAAAAATCGCATAATCATCTCTTTCTGCGTTGTAGCCCCGAAGCAACATCACTGTGCCATCGGGCTGGGGAGAGGATATTGGGTATACATATCCCTCTATGCCGTCCAGCTTGAAGCCATTAAAACGATAGGTTAATACTTCGTCCGAAGAGGTAACATAAGCAGTGTTGGTATTTAACGGACTGTCCTCACACACCGACTCCCTACGACCATCACCACACTTCCAGCTCAACCGATACAAAGGAGCCAACCTCTCCGGTCCCATCGGGTTTTCGTCTGTGGTAAACACCCATACCTCAGCCCTAGGCCTATCGGACAAGCTGCCACCGGGAAATCTGAAATAGCCGTGCGGGGAGGCCCCATGGAATATGTTTGCGCCTATGGGAGAGTAGGCTGTTCCGGACTGAACGTGTGGCAGCAACTCTCCCTTAATCGCACTGAGAGCCATCTGAGGAACGATGGTATAAAAATGGTCCCCGCGAGACGCACTGTACATTGAGAACAAAGGTGTCAATCTGGAAGGATTGGTCGACAATGCAGCATGCACCGCCCGCTCTGCGTTTACCATGCCGGAGCCAACGACGTTATAATTTTTTATGCAATACTTCATAACCTTCCAGTCAATTGTACAATTGTCAGAATGCCTTGAATCAAACGTGTAAAACGTGGAATCAAGCTCGCTCAGTTCGTTAGCGGATGCCGAATATAAATCCGAACTTCGCCGCAAAATTTCTTTTACTTCACGAACATTCAACAGGGGATTTATACTTCTAACCAAACCAGCTACCGCTGAAACATGTGGTGCCGCCATAGAGGTACCGGACATCAGACCAACACCATCTCCCGGCCTAAAGAGATCGATGCCTTCCTCATCAGAAAATCCTTTGCCCGGAAAATATGTAGTATTGACAATATAGCCGGAAAGAATATCAGCTCCTGGAGCCATAACCCCGCCTTCAAGAACTGGCTGAGAAGTTGAGTCAGCCGGGATGACGTTAAAGTCCCATTTTGTCCAGGATAACGGAGATGTATCATCCCTCGCGACCGCGCCCACAGCGAGCACATTGGGCCAAAAGGCAGGCATTCCCGGATTTCTTAACCGAACACCATCATAAACGTTAACTCTGCCATAGTTGCCGGCAGAGGCGACAACCAAAATGTCCCTTTGAACGGCGGAATTGATTGCAGCCCTCAGTAGCTCCAACTCAGCAACCCGATTCTCCACTTGAGAATCTGTTCGGACGGAATCACTTACAATAAAGTGTGTCGTACTGTAGTTAATGACCTGCGCACCCGCTCTCGTGGACTCCTCAATCGCCCGAACATTGGCATTCATACTCACACTGGAGTCTGTAAAAGGTTCTATATTGGTATACTGGAGAATCAAGCTGCACCCAGGGCAGCCTCCCACTATCCCGCCATCTGCACCCACTGTACCGGCAACATGTGTACCGTGGCTTCTGGCAGTAGACTCCAATTGAGACCCCACATCAGAAAATTGCCTTCTAACACCAGAGAACTCATTTCGATCCACAACATCTTGCCACCCTATCGTATCAACGATAGCCACATAGGCGTTTCCTCGGGTAATGTTCCATGCTTCTGGAAAGTCCATCGCATGGATACCCCAAAGATGTGTTTTGGGGTCATTAGTTGGCGTTAAATAGTCGTGATCTTGTGCGGACGCACTGAATACCGAGAAAAATACTAGCGTTATCAAAATATTCTTTTTCATTCCATATTCTCCTTCACTAGAGATTAAGTTACTTTGAGCGCTCCCTGAACACTCCATCCGTGGCTGGAATCGCCAAGCAATCACGCAGCGCTTCCAAGACCGGACCTCAATGCAGCATACGCTGCATCTCCCCTGGGATCTGTTAAATACGGTAACAATGTGTAGGAACAATGCCTAGGGGAGCCCAGCATTATAAAGTAATATCTGAAACAGTGGTAACACTAAGAAACCCAGACGCTCGCCGAGCAACCCTCAGTAAAACAGCAACTCTGCCCCCACCCGCTCGATCAGCAGCTCGCGGTAGTATTCGGCCTTGGCGATATGCAGGGTTTCGAGGGGGTTGAAGTCGTCGGTGATGATGATCTTACTGTCTCCGCGCACGTCCACTTCGAGATTTTCCAGCCAGTGCACCTGACGCCGGTAGAGCGGTGCCGGGTCCAGCATCAAGGGTTGATCAGACACGAAGAAGACGTAATCGTTAAAAGTAGCGCCTGGGGCCGAAACAAAGGTACGCCGGTGGGGAAACACCTGATCCAGCGTTCTGGCAACGGCCTCAACCGGCGCCTGATCGCCCTCGGTGGTCAGGCCGACGAAGTTGACCGCCAGAATACCCCCCGGATTCAAGCGCTGCTTGAGCTTCTCGAACATTTCCAGGCTGAGCAGATGAATAGGCTCGGCGCCGCCGGTAAAGCAATCGTGAATAATGAAATCGTAGGTTTTCTCGATATGATTGATCTGATAGCGGGCATCGCCCACGATCACGTCTCCGGTCGGCGTAAAGTTGAAGTAGGTTGTCGCGATATCCGCAACCACCGGGTCGATCTCCATGGAGTCAGTGGCAATGCCGTATTCCGCGTAGGTATTTACAAGATGACCAGCGCCCAGCCCCACCAACAGAGCCGAGTCCGCCTGCGGATTGAACAGCGGCAGCAGCCCGACCACGTACTGGTAGCCGAGCACACTCATGCCCGTGGACAAATCCTCGCCGCCAATGGTGGAGCCGCCGGACATCAACCAGCGGATGCCCTGCTCGGGTTGATCCACCACCCGCACCCAGCCGTAGGGGCTCTCGGCTTCAAACACCAACTCAGAGCCAGGGTAGTGGCGATTGCTCATCTGGCCCGCCACACCGATATACGCCACAGCCGCCAGTGCCGCCGTCGTCGCGCCCCACAGAGGCAGCGACAAGCGTGCGCGCAAGCGCTTGCGCTCAAACAGCGCCAGCACAAAGGCCATGGCAAACATCAATACACTCAGGCTGACAATGATCGTCTGTGTGCCAAAGATCGGGAGCAGGTAAAAACCCAGCAGGAGCGTACCGGCAACACTGCCCAGCGTGCTGATGGCGTATACGGTTCCCGCCGTCCTACCCACCCGCTCAAGGCCACTGGTGGCCATCTTGATCACATAGGGGCCTACCATCCCCAGCATGATCAGGCAGGGCGTAAACAAAATCAGCGCGCTGGTGAGCGCACCCCAACGCAAGCCAAAAATATTGGTCGCCAATTGCACCGGTTTACTGATTAGCGGGATGACACCGATAAGAATGCCCGTAACCAGCAAAATGTGCGAAAGGCGCAACCAGGGCGCGGTATCGGCCAATCGCCCACCGATAAGGTAGCCGATCGCCAGCGCCAACAGTGCCGTTGACAGCAGCGATGACCAGACAATCATGCTGACCCCGTAGTAGGGCCCGATTATGCGGGTACCAAGCAGCTCGATCATCATCACCGTCGCCCCGGTTATGGACGCCGTGACGTAGAAAAGCAGTCGATCTGTTTGCGTGAGCGGCGGGTGTTCAGCGGCACTGGCCGCGCTGCGACGTGTTTTCTGCTTGGGCATATTCAGCCACCCCTTATTGTTTTAGCAATAGCATAAAGCCAAAAACGGGGGGCATAAAGCCCCCCGTATGCGCAGTTACAATAACAACAATCCTAGTTTACAAGGCAGGGACCCTGATTGATCCAAACGTCCCCTGAGCCACTGTTCTGGGCCGGATTTTCACCTTGCGTCCACCATTTGGCGGTAAAGCGGTTGTCGTTGTAGCGAACCTGATCCTGACCGAGGTACACCGCACTGGAACTCCAGTTCGGGATACCGATACAGGTATTGATGGGCTCTCCACTACCGTTACCGCTGCCGTTGCCATTGCCGTTATCGCAGGGTCCGAGGTTTTCCCAGACACCCCATTGGCCGGATGCGGAGGGATCTTCGCCCTGGGTCCACCACTTGGCGCGGTAGAGTATACCGTTGTGGCTCACAGTGTTACCTGCGGTGTAGACCGAAGCGCTGTTCCAGGCAGGCGCATCGCAGGGAACGCCGCTGCCATTTCCATTGCCGTTGCCGTTGCCGTTGCCGTTGCCATTTCCGTTGCCGTTGCCGTTGCCGTTGCCGCCACTAAAGTTGACGTCGACGCAGGCGTAGAAAGCTTCGGGGCTATCGGAGCGCTGCCACACAGCGTAAATCACGTGTTGGCCGGTACGCTGAGGCAGATTGATGGTGTGGGATGGATTGCTGCCACCGCCGTCACCGCCACCATCGGCGATAAACGTAAGATCGCCCCAGGTCAGAGGTTGAGTCGGGTTATAGCCCGGGTTGGTGATAAAGTAGTGGTAGTAAAGCGCGGGATGGGGAGCGGAGTTGTGCCAGGTAAAGGTCCGCGGGCCGGCTGTAACAGGCGTTTGCACCCAGTCGGTCCGAGCCAGGTCCAGGCCGCCAAAGTTGCCCGGGTCACCACCGCTACACAACTGACCATCCGGCACCACCGCCTGATGGTTGCTGCCCGCATTTCCCTGCAATACCGACATCCAGTTATACAGCGGTGTGGATCCACCATGCTGAACCGCCGCGATACAGCCACCCGACGACGGGTTCTCAGGATTTTCACCGAAGCGGCATTGATAAATACGGCTCGGCGGAGACGAGATGGTACCGTGAGCAACGGCAGATTGGGCCACGGTCATGGCGGTAGCGCCAAGGCTCGCCATGGCGAGGACCTTGACCAAACCGAGGCCACATAACCATTTAAATTTCATCATGATCACCCTCTTTATTGCTTGAAGATTTCAGGATTGGTTGATTCCAAACAGTCAAAATGACATTAACCATCAACATCAAGGCGACTAGGAAGGAGGGGTTATGCCACCACAAATGATATTTTATTTCAAATAATAAATTCATGTTTGTTAGAAACAATCATATGTTACTCACGCCACCCAACCAACCTAGTTAATTGATTTATCTAAAGATTTTTAGAATCAAGGCCTGTTATATGCCGTAACGCTATTAGAAAAACGAATATTTACAGCAAATTAGTATTAACCGAAATCCCAGGCCTGGCGCCTGATTAATTAATCAGGCCAATACGTCATGTATGCTGGGTCGGAAAATAATATTCCAAGGAGGTGGCACATGAACTCGCATTCGTTACTTTTGGGGCTTGCCGTACTTTGTCTTGCGCTGATCGGATGCAGTGATTCCAAGCATCAGGAACCACTGGGACATGCACCTCTCAGTCTGCCACCTTTTCCTCCAGACAAGCCGAAGCTTTGGGTCTGTGACGACACTCCTCCAGACCAGCAGAAGATTACCGACATCTGCAGCGACAGCGCCAACTGGGGCACTCCCGCCGATCTGCCGGTTCGGCCCGCGTCCATCAGTAATCTGAGCGCCAAAAACGAATACGACCTGGTATTGCGGCACTTCCTGCGTCAGCACACCTATCGAGATCTGGGCTGGGTGTCCGACCAAGAGTGGCGTCTGACCGGGCCACTGGTCGGCGCCTTTCCCAATCAAGCCAGTTATGGCGTACACCCTTTGGTTCGCATTTGGTATTCACCGGAGGTGATGGACTGGCTCTGTGCCGGTCGGCCAGAATCCGGTTTGAGCGACGGCGCCTTTATTATCAAGGAAATGCACGATATCAAAGCGGAGCTGTTTGAAGCGCCGAACGACAGCGAGTGCCTGAAAGTCAAAAGCAACGACATTGCTCCGACCTCTTGGACGGTGATGATCAAAGACCGCGAAGCCAGCCACGACGGTTGGTACTGGGCCAACCCAACCGCCTCCGGCGATGGCAACCCGCCGATTCTGACCAAAAGCGCCTTCACCTCCGCAGGAAGTGAGCGTGAACGCAATCCGAACTGGTATCCAACCGGATACTTCTATGACAAGACGCAAAAACACCTACCGTCGATAGTCACGCCCTACAATCTCTACGGCGCCTATTGCATGAATTGCCATGCATCGGCGCAATCCGAGCTGACTTTTGCATCGCTCGATAATATCGCCGGCCCCGGTTTGCGTTACAGGCATTTCAGTGCTCCCGACACACACAAGCCAAGCGCCCCCTCGGGAGCCAGCCACAGCAGCGCAACAACAGCACAGGACAGTTTAGGCTGGGCCTTTACTCCGCCACGATCGACACCCGCTCCGGGGTTTGCATCCTTTTTTGGCGACCTGGGTCCGGCAACCTTCGGCGAGGCGTTCAACTACCGTCTGCCAGCGGAGACGTTTGATCACGTGTTTCCGTCGGCCGAGGGTCCCGAGCAGTTTCTGACCGCGAGCAACTGCATCGGCTGTCACGACGCTACCGTGTCCAACAGCTCACAACCCAATATGCTGATACAGGACCCGGACACCGGTCACGCCATCAACGTCTCACCCTATTCGGAATGGCGGGCATCGCCCATGGGGCTGGCAGGCCGGGATCCGATTTTTTTCGCGCAACTGGAAAGTGAAACCAATCACTTCCCGGATATGGCAGCCTGCATCGAGAACACCTGCCTGCACTGCCACGGCGTTATGGGCCAGCGGCAGCTTGGTATCGACACCCACAGAAAACAAGACGATCCCTGCCGCGACCTTTTCGCCATAGAGCCGCCACCGGAAGTCAAATTTGGCGAGCCGTTTCGGCTGGCCTACGTCTCGCAATACCAGGACGAACAACCCTATGCCCGCTACGGCAACCTGGCGCGGGACGGCATTTCCTGCCTGGTCTGCCACCATGTGTCCGAGGTCGGCCTGAACACCGAGGCCGGGTATACCGGCAACTGGGTAGCCGGCCCCGCCGATGAAATCTATGGCCCCTACGAGGACGTGGTGACCAAACCCATGGAGAACGCGCTGGGAGCAACGCCAAAATATGGCAAGCAGATGCAGGATTCAGGCTTGTGCGCCAGCTGCCACAATATTCTCTTGCCGGTACTCAACAATGACGGCACACCCCACAGGATCACTGCACCTGACGGGCACGTAGTGACAGCAACCTACGAACAAACCACTGCCCTGGAGTGGGAAAACAGCGTATTCGCGCGAGGAGATACTTTTCAGTCCTGCCAGGATTGCCATATGCCCAAGCACTACAAGTCGGTGGACCTGGCTGGCACTATGATCGCAAATATAGAGTCCAATGCCTTCGCACCCACCACCCACCGCCTGCCGGATTCTGACATCACCCTAACCCCCCGGGACACCTACTCCCGGCACGCCCTGCACGGCATCAATCTGTTTCTCAACGAGATGTTCCAACAGTTCCCGCTACTGCTGGGAATTCGCCAGATCGACTACATGGTGGACGCCCATAGCACCCAGCCGGCGCTGATCACCGCTTCGCAATCCATGCAACGCATGGCGGAGCGGGAAACGGCCGAAATCGCCATTCAGGATCTCACCATCAATCCGTCCAGCGGTGAAGTACAAGCCACGGTAACGCTGGTCAATAAGACCGGCCACTACCTGCCATCGGGCGTTGGTTTTCGGCGGATGTTTATCGAATTTACCGTCACCGCAGACGATGGCAGCCTGTTGTGGGCGTCGGGCCGCACCAACCATTTGGGAGTTATTCTGGAGGGCACCTCAGACACTCCACTGGCCACGGAGTACGGGATCAATCAAACCGAGTTTCAACCCCACTACCAGAAAATCACCCAGCAGGATCAGGTGCAGATATACCAGGAGCTGATCAAGGACTCTGACGGCTACCTGACCACTTCTTTTCTGCGCCGGGTAGACCCTGTTAAGGACAATCGCCTGCGTCCACGCGGTTTCGACCCGAAAATGTTTCGCAACAACCCGTCGCCCTACATCCAGCTTCTCAGCAAACTCGAAGGCGAAGCGGCCAACGACCCCCACTACTACGACCCATCAATGACTGGTGGAGGCCAGGTTGTCTACCAGTTTGCGCTACCGCCGGAGAGCGCCGCGCGCATTGCCACGGTGAGCGCTACACTGTACAGCCAAAGCATACCGCCCTCTTACCTGCAGCAGCGCTTCCACGATGCATCAGCTGGCCCTCAGCATCGCGACAACATCCGCCGGCTGTACTATATGACCAGCCACCTGAACACGAGCGATGAAAGCGCAATCGAGAACTGGAAGGTTCGAGTGGCCTCAGCTTCTGCCAGCCCAGAAAGATAATCTGCGCATACCTGACTATACTGGGTCGCCTTCGCCTTCCCAGTAATCGCGGTTATCCTCACCTCGCCCGATAAATCGAAACGACCTGCTCTCCCCCAACGACCTGCGACTGGCAACCAGGAACTTGCCGGAATCCGGGTACTCGCAAACATCCGTCTCTGATTTGGAGGAAATCGCCAGATACTTCAGTGGCACTGTGCCGGTATTGGTCAGCTTGTGGGCATATTCGGCCCCTCCTCTGGGGGCGCCGAGTACATCTCCGGCAGACACCGGGTAGCTGGTGTCGCCAAAGCGATATGTCCCGCTACCCTCCAGGATAACAAACATCTCATCCTCGACATGATGAACATGAAAGGGGCAAGACGACTTTCCAGGAGGCACCTCACAGTAGGCCGCCCCAATCTGGGTCAGCTTAAGCAGCTCGCTTATCCTGGCATCGCTGGACTCGTAGTGGTCACCGTGCCCGGATCGCTCCAGCACCAAACCATCAATAGCAACTATTGGCTTGAACTTCCTGGTCATGATTAAAGAACTCAAAAAATCAATGAATACGCTTCAAACCCAGAGACTATCGCCAAGGCCAGCGCGACAATTGAATATGCGCTACGGGGACTTGCCCAGCATAATTGCCCGCCTGATTTCATTAAACTTGGCGACATCGGCCCGAACCTCAACCATATCCGGATTGACCACAGCGGCCGTGCACTCCTCGGACGAGCCAAAACCCTCATCACCAACGAAAGTTGCTTGGGTCTCTTGATTAATAAATGGCTTTCGGGGCCGGCGACCCGCTTTGATAGTAGGCGCCACCCTGCGAAGTAGTTTAGTAATCATCCGGCAGCAAATCATTCTTATCAAGCAGATACATGAAACTCTCCAGCACCACCAATAGTCTATCATCGTCAAGGCTGATTAGCGCTTTTGGAGCGCTCTGCAAAACTGAAAAATTCGGCATTTTTACCGCCGCGAGCTCTTCGAAGGTATCAAGGCTATACACCTTCAGCACCGGGTCATTTTCATGAAGCAACATTGATGCGTACAGATAAAGCACGCCACGCTTCTCATCAACAACAAACTGGTGACGAGTAAAATTATCGGTCAACAACCCTTCCATTCTTCCTATCTTCTCTCTCGATTCTATATCGACGACATGGCCCAGAGAACTATAGAGCCGGCCGTTTGAGTACTCAAATGCAACAGAAAATCCAGAAATAAGATCATCATATCTTTCAATGAAAATCACTCCGGAGGTGTCGACGTAGAATTCACTCAGTTCGAAACCTGTACTGTCAGTGTTATATCCAAATACTAGATTATCATCGGCAAATAGAATACGGTTAGCCCTGGGCTGGGACGCTCCCGCCTCCATCTCCGCAGGAGCTTTAATACCGTTTGTATACACGGCCACGCCCAAGTAGCTGGTTGTATAACCACGCCGGGCGGTTGAAATCAGTACACTGGCGTTGTCCGAAGGAAATGGCTCCATATCGCCGACAAATATGGGGCCATCGCCTCCCGCCTTGCTACCGAGATCTACATTCATTACAGTCGTTAACGTACTGAGGTCAATCACTGAATACTTGTTGGTACCAGTATAGGCGACATACAGAAACTGATGATCGTGGCTAATCTCCAACTCCGTGGGATCGGAACCAACAGGTATATACTGCTCAACAACCAGCGACTCACTATCAAAAACGGCAATAGAATTCCCTTTGATACCCGCAGCCCCCGGAATCGATGCATAGATCTTTTTATGGATTGAGCTAAACACCGCGCCGCTAAACAAGCAACTAATAGCTTCTATATCGACCTCAACTCTTAGATCGATCATATCAAAAAAATCACACTGCCAATCACGACTTACAGAAACATCCTCATGCTTAAATAATTTTATTCCCGTACTCGTCACAAATGCGAACTGATCGTCACCAACATTGAATAAACGTAAAAACTCTCCCTCCAGATCTGGATCAAATACGCCCACATTGGTAAACCGGTCTTTGTTGAAAACCTCAAGATATTTCGCGAAAATGTAGGTGTGACTCTGATCAGGAGTAACCAGGGGAGCCAACTTTCGGTTATCTTCGTACTCAAATCCCCTCTGAATGGTATTGCGGCCAAGCAGATCTCCAGTCTCAGGATTCATAACGGAACCTATGCCATTATAAAGAGTATCACCCAATACGTGGATATCCGAAGGTCCATCCGCATAATTGCTACGACTCACGATAAATTCCAAGCCTGTTGGATTAATCGCGAAAACACCTATACTATAAGCAGTGGAATTGTCAGTATACGTAATCAAACGGCTGCCGCTATCGTTGAATGCGAGGCGAGTTGGAGGGAAGGTCCAGCCACCGGTCAATGCTTGTTCCGTGCCGGCTCGAAAAAGCTTCACGCCCGCAGGACTGCTGTAATAAAGATCTGTATGGGTTGCTACGGCAACTACGTTATCGGATTCCGGCGATACAGCTATTTCCAATGCATACAGCGGCTCGCCATGAGTGCCATGCGCTAGACCAAGATCGAGCACAGTCGTCAGGCTAAAAGTGTCTATCTCCATACGCTGCACTTCACTAAAACCAGTGTACCCGAGATACAGTATCGAACCATCGTTAGAAATTGCAATCGCTCCCACCTCACCCTTGAGGGCGACGCTTCGACTGACACTACCTGTCCTTGCATCAAGCTCAACAAGGTGATTGGAATAATCGGGAGCATCACTGGGAACGGCGATATAGAAATGCTCAGTGTGAGCTGAGTACACCGCATCGTTAATAGACATACTGAACTCAGTCGCAGAGAGAACTGGGATATCCAACGTCGGCTGTGGAAAACCAGGTTGATAGCTATATATAGGTGCAAAGTAACGCCAGGATGAGCGCGCTATCGATTGGTACGCATTGGTATCTGTATTTAACATCGATATCGTAATTTCACTTGCTCCGAATATGTTCTCCCTATCCAGCAACAACGCCCGCTCAGTTCTACCGGAACAATAGATCTCGAAACCTGCCGGATGCCACTGACCAATACCAAATGGTTCCACGCTGTAGCAGCCAAACTTTCCTCCAAGCTCAGTACTATCCAGACCAATATCAAACCCACCATAAAAACTGGATCTCGGCCACATACCCGGACTTGCATCAAAATCGTATTCAAGATCTATCGCCAGCTCATCAATAATGACGTCTCCATGAGCATCTACCAAACTGACAGATTTGTCAGACCGATGCTTGATCAGCAATGTATAACCATTCCATGTAGCCTGCTGTGAGACGTAAAAACCGCCCGCCAGAGAAGAATAGGCGCCCCCCCCTAGCATCATATCACCGACAATATCCACAGCCCCCTCGAAGTAAACTTCATGGGCCATATTGAAATAGATCGCATCAGGAGACAGCCTAAGCTGGCCGTCAAAGCTCTCTCCAAGATGAAAATTGTCACAGTTATTAAAGTCTGCAACAATGTTCTCATTGCCCTCTATTGTTATGACAACATTCCCGGAACTGTAGCACTCAAATTCAAGGTAATCATCGCCGGAAATAACCAGTGCATTCAAAACTTCTTGCAACTGAAGGGCGAGCTTTATCACCACTGCGGTCGAATCTATTGCGTGGCGAACCACACGGCTAGCGTTTCCCTGTGTAATAACTAACCGCCCATCGCCTGAAATGCCTTGGTTTTGATCACTTCCGCCACCGTCTATACCGCTACCGCTACCGCCAGCACCGCTACTTCCACCACCAGTATCGTCACCGCCGCAGGCAGATAACAAAAACATACACAGAACCAGAGCGAGAAATCTATGTAATCTGATCAAGGTTAGAGTATCCATTTTGTATTAGGTTTGCTCAAATTCATGGCAATTCTTAACGCCTTAAGCAAGCGCTTTTTAAGCGTCCAATTGAACGGCTGATTGCACAATAGGAATAACGGAAAGTACCAATAACACCGCCATGCTATAATTGAAATACTGCACCCTTCGCCCGGCTTGAAGGAAAGCTCTCAGGCTCGCCCCCAGCTTTAGCCAAATACCCATACACAGCATGCCAACAACAAGATAAGAAAGTATGATGAACGCTACGCTTTGTGCCACGTATCCAGGAGTTGTAAAGGCAGCGATAGCCCCTATAGCCATAACCCATGCTTTAGGGTTTACCCATTGGAAAATCGCAGCTTGTACGAACGTTAGCGGCGCCCGTACAGAACGACTCGCCTCTGGATTACCGGCATTAGCAATCTTCCATGCCAGGAATAGTAGATATACCGCTCCCAGGATACTCACCGATCGATGTAAGTTGGGATGTGCTGTGAAAACAACGCCCATCCCCAACCCTACAGCCGCAACCATTACCGGAAACCCAAATGATATTCCCAAGTAGTGAGGGATGGATTTCCGGATGCCATGGTTCACTCCCGATGTCATGAGCATGATGTTATTTGGTCCCGGTGTGATTGACCCTACGAAGGTAAAGGTCATAACTGCCAAATAGTACTCCACTAAACACCGGCGGAGCTTGCGCCGCCCGAGCGCTTTGCCTTGTTAACAGCCGACTGTTCCAGGCGCTCTGCCAGCCACACCTTGATAATTGATTGGCGGGTTACACCAAGGCGAGCAGCCTCTTTGTCGAGCGATTCAATCATCCAGGAAGGAAAGTCGACATTGACGCGCCTCTGCTGTTGGTTGGGGCGCTTAATTGTGGACAGGTCAAGATCGCCGACGATATCAGATTTGTTTTCATCGAACTTTTGATCAAATTTTTTAGCTTTCATAGATAGCCACCTCAGCTAGTCGTGATCGCCGCACAGAGATAATTCTTATGCTTTGATCACGATAGGTTATGACAGCGGACCAGTGCTTTTCGGCAATCTTGCCGATGATCAGATATGGTATAAAAATATACCATTTTTATATGGTTGACAAGAGAAATCCAGCCTATAGGACCACTAGAATTCAGGCAACTCCTGCCCGTGGTCAGCGAGAATCTGGCGGTAAGCCTCCGTTTCCCGAAACGCCACCACCGCCCGGGTGAGGTCTGATACCAGCCTTTCGGAATCTTCTCGGGCTCGGGATACAGCAATATAAATGGGCCCGCGATAGACGGACTTTTCCATAAACCGAATCTTGTCCGCGGCACCCAACTGCTTCGCCAGCATTGTTATCGAGGCTTTATTGCCCAGCCCGTAGTCGACGCGCCCGGCCAACAACACGCGTATCAGTTGGGTTTCGTTGCCCAGAAGAAACTTCTTAAAGTCCTCACCATCCTCTAGCGTCTGGCCATAAAAATAGGCACGCACTCCCCCGACAGTGTGGAATCGTAACTGCTCGACATCCAGTTCACGCCTGTCCGGGTCCGACGCGCGACCGAAAGCCCAGATGTCCTCAAAGGCATGGGGCACCGAAGTGTAATTGACGCCAGGCGCCCGTACCGGCGTATTGAACAGGGTACAGGCAATATCGGCGCAACCGGAGCTGACAAACTGCAACATACGATTGAACGGGTAGCGCTGATATTCCAGCTCATAGCCCAGGGACGCCGCAGCCGCCTCACAGACCTCAATAGAGACCCCGGCCCAGCGCTGCTGCTCCTCATCGAAATAGTAGAACGGCGGATAATCCTCGTCGGCCACAACGGCGATCAGGGTCCTGACGTGGGCTCCCACGCTGAGCAGAGCCATCACCAGAAACAACAACGCTTTCGTAAGTGTCTGTTTCATAAGAAGCCTTCCGGGCGCCGGGGGTATTACTTCAGGGTCCTTCGAGTATAGCGGTAGTGTTCATAAATCTGTGTTATTTCCCTACACTGTCTGTAACAGGAGATGACCTATGCCACGCCATGACATCCAATGCGACATTGAGAAGGCCCTCCAAGACCTGAAAGACAGCAAGCCCATGAACAGCCAGGACTGCTTTTTGACCCCATTGATCAAGCAGTTGACCGAGGCGGCCCTGAAAGCTGAGCAGGAGCAGTATATTGCCTCTGACACGGCTCCCAACCGCAAGAACGGCTACTCCTCCAAGACCATCAAATCCACTTCTGGCAGCTTTGAGCTGGATACCCCCAGAGACCGCCCTGGTACTTTCGAGCCGCAGTTCGTCAAGAAAAACCAGACTCATTTGACCGATGATCTGGAGCGCAAGATCCTAGCCCTGTATGCCCATGGCAACAGCTACCAGGACATCCGTGAACACCTCAAAGACTTCTACGACATCGATTTTTCCAACGGTACGCTCAATGCCGTCACCGACAAACTGCTGCCCGAACTGAAAAGCTGGCGCGAACGCGATCTCGATCCAATCTACCCTATCGTCTGGCTTGATGCCATCCATTACAAAATCAAGGAAAACGGCCGGTTTGTCAGCAAAGCCGTTTACACCATTCTCGCCCTCAATATCGAAGGAAAGAAGGAACTGCTCGGCCTGTACCTATCCGATGCCGAAGGTGCTCATTACTGGCTCAGTGTGCTCACAGACCTTCAGAATCGTGGAGTTCAGGATATCCTGATCGCCTGTGTAGACGGCCTCAAGGGGTTTCCCGAAGCCATCGAAACCATTTACCCCAACACTGAAGTGCAACTGTGCATCATCCATCAAATCCGCAATTCAATAAAGTACATCGGCTCTCGAAATCAAAAGGCGTTCATGAGCGATCTGAAAGCTGTTTATAAGGCCGCCACAAAAAATGCCGCAGAGACGGCGCTTAATGAACTGGAGGCCAAGTGGGGCAAGCAGTACCCCGTGGTCATCCGATTCTGGCGCAACAAATGGGACAACCTATCAGTGTACTTCAAGTATCCCGAAGATGTCCGAAAAGCCATCTACACCACCAATGCCGTAGAAGCTGTGCACCGCCAGTTCCGAAAACTCACCAAAACCAAAGGCGGCTTTGCCAACGAGAACAGCCTGTTGAAGTTACTTTACGCCGGCGTGCTCAGCGCCTCGGAAAGATGGACCCATCCGGTGCAGGACTGGAACCTGACACTATCCCAGATGGTCATTTACTTCGAGGGTCGGCTAGAGCCGTACCTGGATATTTAACCCAATCCCTATTTGCGTTACACTGAAGCCGCTGAGCGGGGGTAAGGGTTCTGGCGCGAAGCGCCAGGTTCATTGCCCCCGATCAGTGGCCAACAAGCGAAGCGCGTTAGCTCGCTTTGAGTGACACAGAATATTGAACACCCTCCAGCTCTTTCTCAAAAATAGACTCGGAATACAATTTCACTTTTCGACCTGTATTTTTCAGCGTCCACCCGTCTCGTATTAGCCGATTGTAGTATTCAGTTGGACACTCTTCACCATACTGCCCTGGAGGATTATATCCATCAGCTTTTAATATCTCATTAGAGGCGAAAATCAAATCGCTTTAAGCTAAGGAGTCCGAGCAATGGCGGTCCATGC
>JBJHDF010000011.1:0-130771 GCA_050486405.1 Marinimicrobium sp.
TTCTCTCCGTATGGGCGCTCTGGAATATCCAAAAGCCCTCGCCGCTGATAGTAACGAACCGTCTCGACCGAAACTCCCGCACTTTTAGCAAGTTCACCTATTCTCATCATCATGGGTGGCATCTAACATTTGTATATCGCGCATGCGCGTTATCACTCTAAAGTGATTTCTGGAAAGTCCCGGTAATTCCTTGTTTTCAAAAAGGAATGGCGGAATTTTGAGGCGGGCCAATGGTGGGAAAGCGTGCATGCGCGTTATCCTTCCTGACCCTGCGCTATATGTACCCTCGGGAAATCCGTAACGTCTTGATGATAAACACTTCCTTGCATATTGCAAGGGCGTACATGCGCATTGTAAAGATGCGAAACGAGCCAATACTTGCCCAGATTTCAGATATACTGTATAAATATACAGTATACGACCAGTCAAGGAGGATACAGAGGTGGGATCAAGCCCGTTTATCGAAAATCTTCGCTCCGAGATGCGACTGCGGGGGTACAGCATCCGGACAGAGAAAACTTACCTGTTCTGGATCAAGCGCTATATCCTGTATAACCAGAAACGACACCCACAGGATATGGGGCAAGACGAGGTCAAGGGATATTTGACGTGGTTGGCTGTCAATCGCGGGGTCGCTGTGAACACCCAAAAAGTGGTACTGAATGCTTTGGTGTTCATGTATCACAAGGTGCTGAAGCAAGACCTGGGCGAGATGGATTTCAAGCTGGCCACCAAACAACGCCGTTTGCCCTGTGTGTTGTCCAAGGGCGAAGTTGGCGCGATCTTGCAAAAGCTGGAGGGCAGGGATCGACTGATAGCGTCTTTGCTGTACGGTAGCGGCCTGCGCCTGAACGAATGCTTGCGCTTGCGTGTGCAGGATATCTGTTTTCAGCGCCTTGCCATTACGGTTCGTGACGGCAAGGCCAACAAAGATCGGCAGACTTTGCTGGGTCAGTCCATTGTTGAACCTCTCAAACAAGCCATTGAAGTTGCGCTGAAAGTTCAGCGCCGCGACAATCAAAGAGGCATTGGCCCTTCTATCCCCGGGGCCCTAGGCCGAAAGTATCCTTCCGCCTATCGGGACCCGGGGTGGATGTATGTTTTCCCCTCATCCGGCCTGTCAGGCCATCCCGTAACGGGTGTTACTTGTCGCCATCACCTGCACGATACTGTCATGCGAAAGGCGCTGCGTCGCGCTGTACTGGCTGCTGATATCAGGAGCAAGCGGGTGAACTGCCACACTTTTCGGCATTCTTTCGCCACGCATTTGCTGGAGAGCGGTTACGATATTCGCAGTGTTCAGGAGTTGCTGGGGCACAACGATGTGAAAACCACGCAGATCTATACTCACGTAATCGGACAGCATTATGCCGGTACGCGCAGTCCGGTGGACGAGCTGGCCATTTAGAGCTCGACTTCACTTGTCCGGCAATATCTTCACCACCTGCTCCCGCGCTGCCCGCTCTTCGGCCGGGGTGTTTACGCGGGTTTCCAGTTCACGCACTTTGGGCTTGATGCGTATTTCATCCTTGAAGCCGCATTCGACGCATTCTCGGTAGTCGGTGCCGTCGGCGTGGTAGACCACCAGGCGGTCCTGGGCGGCGCAGCGGGGGCAGACGGCGCCGGCGATAAAACGGCGTGTTGCGCGGAAGGCCATCAGGCCGCCTCACCGGTGATGCCGCTGTGGCGCAGCAGGGGTTCGATGCTGGGTTCGCGGCCGCGAAATTCCTTGAACAGCTCCATGGGTTCGCGGCTGCCACCCTGTTCGAGAATGCTCTGCAGAAAGCGGCGGCCGGTGTCCGGGTTGAAAATGCCTTCTTCTTCAAAGCGGGAGAAGGCATCGGCGGAGAGCACTTCGGCCCACTTGTAGCTGTAGTAACCCGCGGCGTAACCGCCGGCAAAGATGTGGCTGAAGCTGTTCTGGAATTTGTTGAATGCCGGGGGGATGACCACCGCCACCTGTTGCCGTACTTCGTCCAGCAGCGCCTGCGGCTCGCGCGGGTGTTTCGGGTCGTATTCGGCGTGCAGCCGGAAGTCGAACAGCGAGAATTCCAGTTGCCGCAACATCTGCATGCCAGACTGGAAATTTCTGGCGGCGAGCATGCGCTGCAGGAGTTGAGCGGGCAGAGGTTCGCCGCTCTG
Organism: Marinimicrobium sp.; assembly: GCA_050486405.1. Lineage (GTDB taxonomy): Bacteria > Pseudomonadota > Gammaproteobacteria > Pseudomonadales > Cellvibrionaceae > JBJHDF01. The sequence continues at coordinate 2,143 of JBJHDF010000011.1, forward strand.
GAAGTGGCCGGAGATCAGCGGGATGGCCTCAGGCTCCCAGCACCAGTTTTCCAGAAACTGGCTGGGCAGTTCCACCGCGTCCCAGGCCACGCCGTTGATGCCGCTGACAGCGGCCACGTCGATACGGGTGAGCATGTGGTGCAGGCCGTGGCCGAATTCGTGGAACAGGGTGGTGACTTCGTCGTGGGTGAGCAGCGACGGGGTGTCGCCCACCGGCGGTGTAAAGTTGCAGGTGAGAAACGCCACCGGTTTCTGCAGGCTGCCGTCGGCGCGCTGGCGGCGCACCCGGCAGTCGGCCATCCAGGCGCCGCCGCGTTTGTTTTCCCGGGCAAACAGGTCCAAATAGAAAGCCGCGATTTCCTCGCCGTTCTGGCGGACGCGGTAAAAGCGCACGTCCGGGTGCCAGCTATCCACCTCCGTGTTCTGCTCGATACTCAGGCCGTAGAGCCGGCTTACCACATCGAACATGCCGGCGATTACGCGCTCGGCGGGGAAGTAGGGGCGCAGTTCTTCCTGGGATACGGCGTACTTTTCCACCCGCAACTGTTCGCTGTAGAAGGGGATGTCCCAGGCCTGAAGATCGTCGCAGCCCCGGGCGCTGGCGAAGTCGCGCAACTCGGCGATGTCGCGCTCGGCCCAGGGGCGGGACTTGTCTGCCAGTTGATACAGGAAGTCCAGCACCTGTTGTGGCGATTCGGCCATTTTGGTGGCCAGGGAGCGCTGGGCGTAGTTGTCAAAACCCAGCAGTCGCGCCAGCTCATGACGCAGGGCCAGGGTCTCCTCGATCAGGGCGCTGTTGTCCCACTCGGCGGCGCTGCTGCCGTCGGCCTTCTGCCCCTGGGCGCTGGCGCGGGTGACGTAGGCGGTGTACAGCTCGCGGCGCAGCTGGCGGTCCTCGGCGTAGGTCATCACCGCCAGAAACGAGGGGATGTCCAGGGTGACCAGATAGCCGCTCATGCCCTTCTGCTGCGCGGCCTGGGCGGCACTGGCCAGCGCCGAGTCGGGCAGGCCGGCCAGGGCTGCCGGGTCGTCAAACTGGCGGTGCCAGGCCTGGGTGGCGTCCAGCACATTATTGGCAAAGCGGGTGGACAGTTCGGACAGGCGCTTTTTGATGGCGCCAAAGCGGGCTTTTTGCTCGCCCTCCAGGTCCACGCCCCCAAGACGGAAGTCGCGCAGCGCGTTGTCCACCGCCCGGCGCCTGGCCTGGTCCAGGCGCGGGTAGTCATCGCTGTCCGCCAGTGCCCGATAGGCGCGGTAGAGGTCGGCGTTCTGCTGCACCTGGGTGCCGTATTCGGTCAACAGGGCTACACTGGTGTCGTAGGCCTGGCGCAGGGCTTCGCTGTTGCACACGGCGTTGAGGTGACTCACCGGCGCCCAGGCCTGCTCCAGACGATCGTCCCGCTCTTCCAGGGGTGCCACCAGGCTGTCCCAGGTGGGGCTTTGATCACTGGCGGCAAGATCCTGGAGCAATTGCTGCAAATGGCGGCGATTGTCGTCGATCATCCGGCGAACGGCCGGCTCCACCTGTTCCGGTCGGATGGCGGAGAAGGGGGGCAGGGTGTGCTGTTCCAGCAGCGGGTTGGACATGCGTACCTCAAATTTTCAAAAACGATAGTCGATTGCCGTATGATACACCCATGTGTTGCGCGGTAAGAGTTGCGAGGTAAGACCATGGCCCAATCCACCACCACCCCCAATCTGCGGCCCTACGGGGAGCATCTGCCCAAGTTGGGCCAACGGGTCTGGGTGGACCCGGCGGCGGTGGTCATCGGCGATGTGGAAATCGGCGACGACTCTTCCATCTGGCCCTGTGCCGTGCTGCGCGGCGACATGCACCGTATCCGTATCGGCGCCCGCACCAGCATCCAGGACGGCTCCATTCTGCACATTACCCACGCCGGCCCCTACAGCCCGGAAGGCTTCCCCCTGACCGTGGGCGACGATGTCACCGTGGGCCACTCGGTGAATCTGCACGGCTGTACCGTGGCTGACCGGGTACTGGTGGGTATTGGCGCCACCCTGCTCGATGGAGTCGTGGTGGAAGAAGAGGTGATCATCGGCGCCGGCAGCCTGGTGCCCCCCGGACGACGACTGGAGAGCGGCTACCTCTATGTGGGCGCGCCCTGCAAGGCCGTGCGGCCGCTGAAGGACAGCGAGCGGCAGTTTTTCCGCTACTCCGCCGGCACCTACGTCAAACTCAAGGACGACTATCTTCGCGCCCAGAGCGGCTATTAATTAATGCTCCATGTGGAAAGGCTGATAAATAGGCCCCTACTGGCCGCGTTGCTGTGCTTGCTGGCTCTGAGCGCCCGGGCGGAGACGATTCCGCAGGACCCTCCCGACACCCTCCCACCACTGCTGATTGTCCAGGATCACGCCTGGGCGCCTCTGGCGTTTCGCGACAGGCACGGTGAACCCCGGGGCCTACTGGTGGACCTGTGGCGCGCGGTGGGCGAACACCTGGGGCGCGAAGTGGCGTTTGTGCTGGTGGACTGGCAGGCCACCCTCGTGCAAGTGAGGGACAACGATGATCGGGTCCACGGCGGCCTGTTTCGCTCTCCCGAGCGCAGCGAATACCTGGATTTTTCCCACCCCCTGATGAACCTGCGCACCACCCTGTTCGTCAGCCGCACCGCTGTCGGTCCCCAGGTCATGGTTGCCCAGGATCTGCGCGACACCCCGGTGGGCATTACCGCCGGCGGTTACGAAGAGGAGTTCATGCGCAACCGGCACCCCGATATCACCCTGGCGCTCTACGACAACAACGAGGCACTGGCCTGGGCCGCAGCCAGCGGTGAAGTCGATGCCTTTGTCGCCGACTACCCGGTGGGCATGTACTACCTGGACCGCTTTACCACTCCCGACCAGTTCCACGTGCTGGAAGTGCTGTACCAGCAACCGCTGCACGCCGCCGTGACCAAGGGCAATCAGGAGCTGCTGGAGGAAATCAATCGGGGTCTGGCCCTGGTGTCCACCGAGGAAATGACCGCCATCACCCAAAAGTGGATGCAGAGTGAGCGGGTGGAAGTTATCCCCCCCTGGCTGCTGCCGGCGCTGATATTAATGACCCTGATCATGGTGCTGGGCGGACTGCTGCTGCACAACCGCAGCCTCAAGCAGCGTTTGGAGCAGCAGGCGCAGGAGCTGCAGCGGCAGGCCCGGCATCAACAGTTGCTCACCGACAACATGACGGATTTTATCTGGACCGTGAGCGCCGACAACAAGCTGTCCTATGTCAGCCCCTCGGTAGAGAAGATGCTGGGCTACAAGGCCCAGGAGCTGATCGGCGGGGAAATGACCATCGCCCTCACCGAAAAGGCCGCCGAGGAAACCTACGCCCTGCAGAGCCGCTTGGTGGCCGCCGCCCAGCGGGGAGAGTATCCCGAGGGTTACGTGGATACGGTGGCGGAGCTGGCCCAGCGCCACAAGGACGGCCATGTGATCTGGACCGAAGTGGTGATTCGGGCTTTTTTCACCGTCGAGGGCGACTTTGCCGGCGCCCAGGGCGCCTCCCGGGACATCAGCCAGAGAATCAAAGCCGAAGAAACCCTGCGTCAGATGGCCTGCATCGATCCACTGACCCAGTTGCCCAACCGGCGACGCCTGCTGGAGTTTGTGCAACAGGCCATAGCCGACTCACGCAAAAGCGGCCGCTATTGGGCGCTGCTCTATCTGGACCTGGACAATTTCAAGCGTTTCAACGACTACCACGGCCACAACGCCGGCGACCAGTTACTGGTGCTGATTGCCCGTCGCCTGGAAAACTCCTTGCCGGACAACTGCGCCCTGGCCCGATACAGCGGCGACGGCTTTATGATCGTGGCCACAGGCCTGGGGGATCTGGCAGACGCGCGACAGCGGGCCGGAGCGCTGGGCAAACACGTATTGCAGCAGATGGGTGAAGGGTTCGAACTGCAAGGCACCCCCGTCAATCTGGGCAGCAGCATCGGCATCGCTCTTTGTGGCCCGAAACACACCCAGCCGGACAACCAGTTCAAGCGAGCCAACCAGGCCATGCACCAAGCCAAGACCCAGGGCCGCAATCAGTATTTTGTCTGTGACGGGGAAGTCAGCTAGTCCTCAGCCCATTCAGAACAGCGGCCCGGCGTCTGAGTCCCGGAAAATCCAGACCAGGGCCAGACCACCGCTGAGCGCGTGCCGGGTTTCCACCAGCGGGCTGTCCACAAAACGGGCGCCATCCAGATTGGTATAGCGCACATAGAGCCCGTAGCGAAAATCCCGATCGGACCGGCTTAGGGCTAACTGGTGCCCGGTACCGCCGTACCCGGGTTTGGCGTGGTAGGCGGGCCGGGTTTCGGTGGCAAACTCGTCGTCCACCGAGTAGTAGTACTGGCTGTAGGCCCGGCTGACATGATAGAGCCCGCCGCGATAGGTCATGCTCCAGCCCAGCACCTCTGTGCGGTAGGCCAGTTGCACCTGGCTCAGCCAACCGATGTAATCCGGCGACCGCCGGCCCACGGAAAACACCGCCCTGGTTGGCAAGTGCAACAGCCAGCCGCGCTCCAAGTCCGCACCGGTAAGATTGATATTGATGGCCGGCCCAATTTCAAACGAGGAGTCCAGGGGCGACATGCCCTCGCGCTTCTCATTATCGCGGCTGTCCGGGGTGATGGTGGCGGCCATGCTGACGCTGAGCTCGAACTGATCCGTGCGCAGAAAGTCGCCACGCACCCCAGCACGATCCGACTGCAGAAAACGGCCGCTGTAGGTCAGGTAGGGCACCGGTGACACATAGTAGCGGTACTCCCGGGACCCGGGATAGTCCGGCGCCGACACCAGTCCCACACCCACGCCCAACTCCCAGTTGGTTTCCACCAATTCGTACTCGGCGTTGACCGAGACAGACAGCAGACACGACAGCGTTGCCGCAGGCCATCGCCACCGCATTGCATTCACCCCCATATCATCGCCTCCACCAAAACGGCGCCCACCTTAGCAAAACCCGTGGCCCTTGTCTCTGCGCGGGGAATCGTCAGTGCAGGGTGCTGTCGCCAAACAATTGCCGCACTGCATCGGTATCAAAGCGGTACTTCTGGTTGCAGAACTGGCAGTCGATGGTGATGGCGCCTTTCTCCACCAACAGCTTCTCCACTTCTTCCTGGCCGAGGGATTTCAGCGCCTCGGCGCTGCGCTCGCGGGTACAGCTGCAGGCGAAGACCATAGGCTGGGCTTCCAGCAGGCGCACCCGGTGTTCGTGAAACAGACGGTAGAGCAGCGTTTTCTGATCCAGCGCCAGTGCCTCCTCGGTAGTCACTGTGTCCGCCAGGGCGCAGAGCGTCTCCCACTGGGACTGGTTGTGCCCGGGGCCGGCCTCTTCCTGGCGTGGCAGCTTCTGCAACAGCAGACCGCTGGCCCGCTCACCGTCAGCCATTAACCAAAAGCGGGTGTCGAGCTGCTCGGACAGCGTGAAATAATCTTCCAGACAACTGGCCAGCCGGGGCTTTTCCATGGGCACTATGCCCTGATAGCGTTCGCCTTTTTCCGGTTCTATGGTGATGGCCATAACGCCCTTGCCCAACCAACCGGCCAAACCGTCGCCGCGCCCCGGCGCCGGCAGGGTGTTGTCGCCGGGGCGGCTGCGCACTATGCCGCGCAGTTGCCGGTGGTGACTGCACTCGGCCATCACCAGTGACAAAGGGCCGTCACCCCGGGCCTGCAAACTGACCACACCACTGAATTTCAGCGTCGCAGACAGCAGACCAGCGGCGGCCAGAAACTCGCCCAGCAGCTGTTGCACCGACTCGGGACGCCGATTGTATTGCAATACCTGGCGGTAGCTATCGCCCAGCGTGATGATTTCGCCGCGAATATCGCAGCCATCGAACAGAAAGCGTTGCAGTACATCGTTGTCGGACATGGTGTTACATCAACCAGTTTTACGAATCGGAGTGGAGCCGCTGGAAGCGGTGAATCTGCCGGCGCTCCTTTTTGTTGGGTCGGTGATCGCTGATTACCTGGCCGGCGACACCGGCCTTGCGCTGCACGGCGTTTTCTTCCCGCCGCGCCACGCTCTCGTCGGTTTCCCGATAGAGCAGCGCCGCTTCCGGCGCGCCTCTGCGCTGATCGGACAGCGCGGTTACCAGCACGGTTTTTTCATCCCAACCCTGGCGCACCGTCAGCTCGGTGCCCAAGGTGATCTCCCGGCTGGCCTTGACCTTCTGACCACCACTGTGCACCTTGCCACTGTCGATAGCCTGTTTGGCCAAACTCCGTGTTTTGAAAAAACGCGCGGCCCAGAGCCACTTGTCGATACGCACTTTTTCCATGGTCGTCACGCGTTGATCATTACGCCGGGTCTGTCAACGCCGCCTGACCCTCGGTTCGCGGCATGATTTCATCGAAGTGGTGAATCGCCGGGTACTCGTCAATCTGCCGCAGGGTTTGACTGTCCGGCTGATGGATGCACAGCAGGTGGCGAATGCCGTATTTGCGCGCGGCATCCAGCACGGAAACCGTATCGTCCACAAACAGCGTGCGCTCCGGATCAAAAGGCGCGCGCAGTTGCAGCGCGGGCCAGAAATGCGGCGACTCCTTGGGCTGTTGCAACTCGTGAGCGCTGATCACCTCGTCCAGCAAACGCTGGATGCCGGTGATTTCCAGTTTCAGGTTTAGGCTCTTGGGGTGGGCGTTGGTCACCAGCCGCAAATGCTTGCGCTGAGCGCGGACCCGCAACAGAAAATCCTCCACATGAGGCCGAATCTGTATCTTGTGCTGGATTTCCTGCTTGAGGCTGGTGATGTCCACTTCCAGAATTTCCGACCAGAAATCCAGACAGTACCACTGCAGCGTACCGCGCAACTGGCCGATGCGCTCCAGCAATTGCTGTTTCGCAGCCTGCACATCCAGGCCGTGAATCTCCGCGTACCGGGTGGGCAGATGATCGAGCCAGAAAAAGTTGTCAAAATGGAGGTCCAACAGGGTACCATCCATATCCAGCAGAACCGTGTCTATTTCGCGCCAGTCGATCATGGGGTCTGTACTTCGCTCACTGTGTCGCCAGGGAACCCAGTATGCCGACAAAACCCGAGATATTAAAGCGCAGGACCGTGGCCCGCAGCCGTTTGTTTCGCGCCGACGAGTTGCATCTGCGCTTCAGCAACGGCGAGGAGCGGGTGTACGAAAAGCTCTGCGGCAGCAAGGGGCCCGGGGCGGTGCCCGGCGCGGTGCTGGTAGTACCCCTGCTGGACGACGGCCGGGTGCTGCTGATCCGCGAGTACGCCGCCGGCCTGGAGGACTACCACCTGGGCCTGCCCAAGGGCAAGGTGGACGAGGGCGAAACCGCACTGGAGGCGGCCAACCGGGAATTGCGCGAGGAGGTGGGCTACGCCGCCCGCCAGCTGCAGGCACTGAAAGTCATGCGTCTGTCGCCCGCCTATATGGAGCAGGGCATCAATGTGATTCTCGCCCGGGATCTCTACCCGGACCGGCTGCCCGGCGACGAACCGGAACCCATCGAAGTGGTGCCCTGGTCCATGGACGATCTGCTGTCGCTGGTCATGCGGGACGAAGTCTGCGAAGGCCGTACCATCGCCGCCCTGTTTCTCGCCCGGGAGTGGCTGGCCCGGCATGGTTGATCTCAGCGGGCCGGTTGAATCCGACCCTCAACTGGCGGGAACGGCTGTAAAAGTGCCAATCGCGCCACAAAACCGGAGCCGGTGCGATACAAGGGGTATTCGGATGCGCTATGCTCTGAATCCGGACCCTCTTTCCGGGTCCAACGCTAAAAGGAGTCAGCGCCATGGCCAAACCGGTAACCAAACCCCATCCCGGCGTGGGTGTCGGTGTGCAGCTCAATAGCACCGAGCAACTGCGCACCAAACTGATCGCCGAAATCACCCAGCTGCAACGACAATTGGAAGCGCTCAAGCCCACCGGTCGGGAGCAGGTGGACTTCAGCATGATTCAGACCTATAAGGAGTTGATCCACTCGCGCCAGGAGATGCTCAGCCAGCTGCCCCGCAGTTTCTGACCAGATAAGGAGCGGTCAGGCGGCGTGGGCCTCGGCCGTTTCCGCCGCGAGAATGGCGCCCAGTTCCGGCAGGCAGGAGCCGCAACCGGTACCCGCTGCGGTGGCAGCGCTTAGGGCCGCCACCGAATCCAGGCCCTGGTCGCGAATGGCCTGGCACAGGGTGTTGTAGCCCACCTGCTTGCAGGCGCAGACGGTGCGGCCGCCGGCCAGCCGCGCCCCGGGCTGGCCGCGGAACAGCGCACCCATGCACTCCGGGTCGAAGGGCATGTCCAGCAGTTGCCCCAACCAGCTGAAATCGCGGTTGCCGAATCGCGGCGCCAGAGCATAGCCGGCCACCAACTCGTTGGCCCGTACCCGGGCGTAGCGGAATTCACCTTTGCCCGGGTCACCAAATTCCAGCTGTTGCACGCCCTCGTCGCTCTGACCCAGCAGCAAGTCGCGCAGGCTGGCGGCCAGCGCCGTCGGGTCGGCGGCACTTTCCAGCACGTAGAGATAACCCCCTGATACCCGCTGTACCGCCCAGTAATCGCCCGGCACCGCTTGCAAGCGCTCGCGCAAGATCAATACCGCTTCGGATTTACCGCTCCAGGGTGCAATGCTCACCGGGGTGTATTTGTTCTCGGGCTGGCCGGAGATCGGGTCCCGGTGGGGCGCAATCAGAGAGCAGACGCGGGCGCTGCTGGCGTGTACATCATTCCAGTGCATGGGCATGAATAGCTGCCCCGGCGCGCACTGCGCGGACACCTGCACCCGCACGCGCACAGCGCCGGTGGCGCTGGTCACATCGGCCAGGGCACCGTCCCGCAACCGGTAGCGTGTCGCGTCCCGGGGGTTTACCGTCACAAAGGGCTGCGGTAGATGACCGCTCAAGCGCGGCGAAAGTCCGGTACGAGTCATGCTGTGCCACTGGTCGCGGATGCGGCCGCTGTTCAGCACCAGCGGATACTGCGCATCCGGGGCACTGCAGGGCGGCCGGTGGCTGACAGCCACAAAACGGCCGCGACCCGAAGGTGTAAAAAATACCCCGTCACCAAAGAACCGCTTGGAGGCCTGCGTCAAGTGTCGGTTGCGGGGCGCCGGCCACTGCACCGGCTGTAAGCGCTGATAGTCCTCGGTGCTGATGTCACCAAAATATCCCAGGTCCAGATCCCGCTTGCCGTCGTTGTCCAGACCCGTGAGTGCGGCGTATTCGCGGAAGATGTCCGCCTCGCTGCTGTAGTCGAAGGTAGCGGTAAAACCCATGCGCCGCGCCACCTGGGAGATAATCCACCAGTCCGGCCGGGCCTCGCCAGCGGCGGGCAGCAATGCGCGCTGGCGGGAGATGCGGCGCTCGGAATTGGTAACGGTGCCGGACTTTTCCGCCCAGCCGGTGGCGGGCAGCAGTATATCCGCCAGGCGCGTGGTGTCGGTGTCGGCGATACAATCGGACACAATCACCAGCGGGCATTTCTCCAGCGCCCGGCGCACCCGGTCGGCGTCGGGCAGGCTCATCACCGGGTTGGTGGCCATGATCCACACCGCCTTGATGTCGCCCCGGTCTACGGCCTCAAACATATCTACCGCCTTGAGCCCCGGCTTGGCCGCCAACCGATCCGTGCCCCAGAAGCGACCGACCAGGGCCTGCTGTTCCTCGTTGTCGAACTCCATGTGCGCCGCCAGGGTGTTGGCCAGGCCACCCACCTCGCGCCCACCCATGGCGTTGGGCTGACCGGTGATGGAAAAGGGGCCGCAACCGGGCTTGCCGATACGCGCCGTCGCCAGATGGCAGTTGAGAATACTGTTGACCTTATCGGTGCCGGCGCTGGACTGGTTGACTCCCTGGGAGTAAACGGTGACGGTTTTTTCCGTGTCGGCAAACCAGGCAAAAAAAGTTTCCAGTTCGTAGTCTTCCACGCCCAGGGCCCGGGACAGGCGATGGACGTTGCCACCGTCCTCCAGCGCGGTCATCAGCGCGTCGGTGAAACCCTCGGTGTGGCTCTGCACAAAATCCTCGTCCACCCGCCCGTGTTTGGCCAGATGCGCCAGCAGGCCGTTGAACAACGCCACGTCGGTCCCCGGCGCTATGGCCAGGTGCAGATCCGCCAGTTCGCAGGTGTCGGTGCGGCGCGGGTCCACCACCACGATTTTCATGTGTGGCCGCTGCTGTTTCGCTGCCTTCAGCCGCTGAAAAAGCACCGGGTGGCACCAGGCCAGGTTGGACCCGGTGAGCACCACCAGATCCGCCATTTCCAGATCCGAATAGCAGCCGGGTACGGTGTCGCTGCCAAAGGCGCGCTTGTGGCCGGCGACGCTGGACGACATACACAGGCGCGAATTGGTGTCGATATTGCCGCTGCCAATAAACCCCTTCATCAGTTTGTTGGCCACATAGTAGTCTTCCGTGAGCAACTGCCCGGAGACATAAAAGGCGATGGCGTCGGGACCGTGCTCGGCGAGAATATTCACCAGCTGCTCGGACACCTGCTGCAGCACATCGGGCCAGCTGACCCGCTGCCCGCCGACCTGCGGATACAGCAGACGGCCATCGGGAACGACGGTTTCCGCCAGGGCCAACCCCTTGGAGCAGAGGCGTCCAAAGTTGGCCGGGTGCGTCTGATCCCCCCGCACTTCCAGCCGCTGCTCACTGTCCAGCCGCGCTTCCACACCACAACCCACGCCGCAGTATGGGCAGGTGGTTTTCACCCAACCGTCGTCTACTTCGCTAGTGGCAATCAATGTCTGCTGACCCATACCATCAACCCGAATTCTCAAAACCTCACCTTCTTTTCACTCGGATCATCCATGGTCCTCGCCGCTACGCGGCAGCCTGCGCTGTGCAAAACGGCTCTCCGTACCGTTTTGTCCCGTTTCCCTTTTCCCTCTCCTTCCCCTATGTCGTTAGCAATAACCAAACCAACCTCGACCAAGGCTTTCATCTGCCCCGTTTACTCCCCGTTTTACGCACTTTTGCACGCTCTGGGTGCGCCTGCACCATCACTTGTTTTATTTTGATGCAAAAAGTCATCTTGCCCGGTTCGCACTTTTGCTGCCTTGCGGTGCGCGCTTGCACGGGATTGGTGCCGCGCGGAGTGTGCAGCTGGTAGCGCACAAAACAAAGTCGGTTTCGGTTTATCGCGGTAACTTGTTGAAAGCCAAGCATTAAACCGACAATTCTTGCCTGCACGCAGCATTTGGCACTGTCTTTGCTCTGTCCTCCTCACAGTAGTCTCAGTGAAACAACAGGAAGAATTGATGCACGCTCTCTCCACACCGGTCTCTGTTTCGAAGTCGGCGCAACAAAAGCTCCGCGCCACACAGCCGGGAAAAGTCTGGCTGGTGGGCGCCGGTCCCGGCGCCGCCGACCTGCTGACGGTAAAGGCGCTGCGCTGCCTCGAAAGCGCCGACATCATTTTTTACGACCAGTTGGTGAGCAGCGACATTCGCGCGCTCTTCCCCCGTCATGTGCCCGCGCTCTATGTGGGTAAGACCAAGGGTCGGCACAGCGTCACCCAGGAAAACCTGAACCAGATGCTGATCGATCAGGCGCAGATGGGTTTGCAGGTGTGCCGCATCAAGGGCGGCGATCCCTTCGTATTCGGTCGCGGCGGTGAGGAACTGCTGGCCCTGCGCAACGCCGGCATTGATGCCGAAGTGATTCCCGGTATTACGTCAGCCGCCGGTTGCGGCGCCGCCGCCGGCATTCCCCTGACCCACCGGGGTCTTGCCCAGGGCTGCACCCTGGTCACCGCCCACGGCGAAACGGAACTGAACATCAATTGGCAGGCACTGGCGCAGCTGCAACACACGCTGGTGTTTTACATGGGTGTCAGTCGCGCACAGCTTATCCGCGATCAATTGTGCATGGCCGGCCTGAGTGGCTCCACACCGGCGGCCATTATCGAAAACGGCTGTCGCCCGGAACAGCGGGTGTTGATTGGCGAGCTAAGCACGCTGCCCACACTGGCCAGCGACAACGCGGTGCGGTCACCGGCACTGATTGTGGTGGGAGCCACCGTCTCCCTGGCGCACCAACTGCAACCCGAAAACTGGCTGGCGTCGCTTCGCCAGCAACGACTGATCGCCTGATTTGGGCGGAAAGAGTACGAGGTAAAAAATGAAACAGCGAGTGATTGTTGTCGGCAACGGCATGGTGGGACACAAATTTATCGACGGCCTGCTGCAAAGCCCCCGCGCCGAGGAATTCGAGGTGATCACTTTCGCCGAGGAACCCCGCCTGGCCTACGATCGGGTGCGCCTGAGCGCCTATTTCTCCGGCTCCACGGCGGATGACCTGATGCTCACCTCGGAGGCGGAATACCAGCGCGGCGGTGTGCGCTATCTGCTGAACGAAAAAGTCGTGGCCATCGACAGCACCAACAATACGCTGACCACCGACAAAGGCACCACGGAGAGCTACGACAAGCTGGTGCTCGCCACCGGTTCCTTTCCGTTTGTGCCGCCGATCCCCGGCAAGGATCAGCCCCACTGCCTGGTGTATCGCACCATCGAGGATCTGGAAGCCATCACCGAATCGGCCCGGCAGAGCAAATCCGGGGTCGTGGTGGGCGGCGGCCTGCTGGGGCTGGAGGCCGCCAACGCGCTGAAAAATCTCGGACTGGAAACCCACGTGGTGGAGTTCGCCCCGCGCCTGATGGCGGTGCAGCTCGACGAGGGCGGCGGCGACTTGTTGCGCAAGAAGATCGAAGACCTCGGTCTGTTTGTGCACACGGAAAAGAACACCAAAGAAATTGTCGCCGGTGAGCAGGCCCGCTACCGCATGAATTTTGCCGACGGCAGCCATCTGGAAACCGACATGATCGTCTTTTCCGCCGGCATTCGCCCCAGGGACGAACTGGCCCGGGCGGCGGGCCTGGCCCTGGGCGAACGCGGCGGCATTGCCATCAACAACTTCTGCCAGACCTCGGTGGACAATATCTACGCCATCGGTGAATGCGCCCTCTGGGACAACCGCATTTTCGGTCTGGTGGCACCGGGCTATCAAATGGCCAAGGTGGCACTGCAGCATATGTGCAGCGAGCCCGGCGAATTTACCGGCGCCGACATGAGCACCAAACTGAAACTGTTGGGTGTCGATGTGGCCAGTATCGGCGATGCCCAGGCGCGTACACCCGGCGCGCTCACCTACAGCTACACCGACGGCGTGGCCCAGGTGTACAAGCGCCTGGTGGTATCCGCCGATGGCAAGAAGCTGCTGGGCGCCGTGCTGGTGGGCGACGCCCAGGCCTACGGCACCCTGCAGCAATTGTGCGTCAACGACATGGAACTGCCGGAATCGCCGGAGCAGTTTATTCTGCCCCAGGTGGAAGGCGCGGGCGCAGCCATGGGCGTCGAGGCGCTGCCGGACACGGCCCAGATCTGTTCCTGCTTTGACGTTACCAAGGGCGCCATCTGCTGCGCCGTGCAGGACGGCGCCACCACCGTCGGCGACCTCAAGAATGCCACCAAGGCTTCCACCGGCTGCGGCGGCTGCGCCGCTCTGGTCAAACAGGTGATGGACAGCGAACTGACCAAGCTGGGCGTGGCAGTGAACAATCATCTGTGCGAGCACTTCGCCTACTCCCGGGCGGAACTGGCGGACATAGTGCGCGTCAGGCAGATCAAAACCTTTGATGAATTACTGGACAGTCACGGCCAGGGGTTGGGTTGCGATATCTGCAAGCCCGCAGTCGCCTCCATTCTCGCGTCTTTCTGGAATGAATACATTCTCGAGGACCGGCATCTGGGGCTGCAGGACACCAACGATATTTTTCTCGGCAACATGCAGAAGGACGGCACCTATTCCATAGTGCCCCGGGTAGCCGGTGGCGAGATCACACCGGAAAAACTGATCGTGCTGGGCGAAGTGGCGAAGGAATACAGACTCTATACCAAAATCACCGGCGGTCAGCGCATCGACCTGTTCGGCGCCCAGGTGCATCAGTTGCCGGAAATCTGGAAAAAGCTCATCGACGCCGGTTTTGAAACCGGCCACGCCTATGGCAAGGCGGTGCGCACAGTGAAGTCCTGCGTCGGCAGCACTTGGTGCCGCTACGGCGTGCAGGACAGCGTCGGCATGGCCATCGCCATCGAAAATCGTTACAAGGGCCTGCGCGCACCGCACAAGCTCAAGTTCGCTGTGTCCGGTTGCACCCGCGAGTGCGCCGAAGCCCAGTCCAAGGACATCGGCGTGATCGCCACCGAGAATGGCTGGAATCTCTTTGTCTGCGGCAACGGTGGCATGCGTCCGCGCCACGCCGATCTGTTCGCCACCGACCTGGACGACGAAACCCTGATCCGCTACATCGACCGGGTGCTGATGTTCTACATTCGCACCGCCGATCGTCTGCAGCGCACGTCGGTGTGGCTGGAAAATCTGGAAGGCGGGCTGGACTATCTGCGCCAGGTGGTTATTGAAGATCGGCTCGGCATCGGTCAGGAACTGGAAGACCAGATGACCAGCAATATCGGCAACTACCAGTGCGAGTGGAAAACCACCATCGAAAACCCGGAAAAGCTCAAGCGCTTCCGCACCTTTGTCAACAGCGATGCCGGCGACAACAATCTGGTGTATACGGTTGAGCGCGGTCAGTTGCGCCCCGCCACCGACGAGGAACGGGAAAACCGGGTGCCCGCGGTCGAGTTGGTGAATTGATTCCCGACCAGTCGCAGTGGCGGCAAAACAGTTTTGAGCATTCTTTTTTCAAGTGTTTAAGGAGGTCAGATCGTGCAATCGACCAATGCAGCAGAAGACATTGAATTGATCGAGGAAACGGAGTGGGTTAGCGTCTGCTCCGCATCCGAATTGACACCGGACAGTGGCCTTTGCGCTCTGATCAAGCAGCAACAGGTGGCGATTTTCCATTGCCGTCGTCTGGATGAAGTCTTTGCCATTGGCAATTATGACCCCATCGGCCGGGCCAACGTGCTGTCCCGAGGCATCATCGGCTCCCTGGGCGACGCCGTGGTGGTGGCCTCACCCCTGTACAAGGAACACTACGATCTGCGTACCGGCCAGTGTCTGGAGTCACCGGAACACCGGGTGCCGGTGTATCCGGTGCGTATCGTCAACGGTCAGATCCAGGTGCAAGTCTAGATTTTTGTTCGCTCCTCTGTGTAACCCCTTCTTCGACTGCTTCCTGAGTCGACCTCCGGGGTGGCCTGGCCACCCCCTTTTTTCCTTGATTTTCCCCCGCCAGCGACTAGCCTGATAGGGACGGATTTTTTTCGGACACCCCATGATCATTCAGTCAGATTACCGCCCCATGGGCTGCGCCGAATGCGCCAACGGCTCCGCCCTGGGGTTTGATTTCACCATGGCGCTGCAACCCATTGTCGATTTGGAAAGCCGCTCCGTGTTTGCCCAGGAAGCCCTGGCCAGAGGCGTCAACGGCGAGCCGGCAGGCCGTGTGTTCGAGCAGGTCAACGACAGCAATCGCTATCGTTTCGACCAGACCTGCCGCGTCAAGGCCATAGCCCTTGCCGCCCGGCTGGGAGTCGATTCCCTGCTGAGCATCAATTTTCTGCCCAATGCCGTCTACCGCCCGGAGCTGTGCATCCGCACCACCCTCAACGCCGCCGCCGACTACGGATTTCCCGCCGAGCGCATCATTTTCGAGGTGACCGAGGGCGAGCGGGTAAGCGACCATGCCCATCTGCGCGACATACTCCAGCATTACCAGCAGATCGGTTTTCGTACCGCCATCGACGATTTTGGCGCCGGCTACTCCGGCCTCAACCTGCTGGCAGATTTTCAGCCCAACCTGGTCAAGCTGGACATGGCACTGATACGGAACATCCATCAGTACAAGAGCCGCCAGGCCATCTGCCGCGCCATTGTGCAGCTGTGCCGGGATCTGGACATCGGGGTCATCGCCGAGGGCGTGGAGACGCGGGACGAGCTGTCCGCCCTGCGGGACCTGGGCATTCGCCTGTTCCAGGGTTACTACTTCGCCAAGCCCGCCTTTGAAGCCCAGGCGACGGTTCCGGACGAGTGCTTCGATTTCCCGGGCTGATAACCAGTCGGGCTGAATTGCCGCCGGATCTGTGGTTTAATCCCTTCCCAAGCGATAAGAAACAACGACGGATTGCCCATGTCCTTTCGCAGATTCCCGCGGCTGATATTGCCATTCTGCGTGGTGCTGCTGTTCGGCGCCTGCGCCAGTACACCCTCTGCACCGCCTCTGCCAGAAGAGCTGGTGCTCGACACACCCATGGAGGGCTGGGAACTGGCCCGGGCCAGCCGCGGCCTGGACGTGGGCGACTGGCGTGAATGGGTGCCCGCCGGGCAGTCCCTGCAGAACTGGACCCGACTGATATCCCGGCAACTGATCTATACAGGCCCCGTCAACGCCGCCGCCTACGCCCGCCAAAATGCCGAACAGCTCACCCGGTACTGCGATTCGCTCGCCTTTGAGCTGCTGGAGTACGACGAGCGCAGCGCACTCTACGAACTCTCCTCTGTCGGCTGCGCCTCTCTGCCCAACTACACCGAAATCGCCCGCCTGGTGCTCGGCGACGTCGGCCTGCACCGCGCCGCCTACGCCGTCAGCGGTCGCGACCTGACGGACGAGGAACGGGAAAACTGGCTGGGCTGGCTGCGCGCCGCAGAGGTAGTGGCGCGCGAATGAATATCGGCATCTATCTTTACGACAACGCAGAGGTTCTGGATTTTTCCGGGCCTTTCGAGGTATTTGCCACGGCTGCCCGCCTGGTTACTCCCCCCGGCGGGATTCCGCCCTTCAGTGTCTTTCTGGTGGGGGAGAGCGGTGGCCCCGTTACCGCCAGGGGCGGCTACCGCGTGTTACCCGACTTCGGCTTTCACGACCACCCGGCCATCGACCTGCTGCTGGTAGTGGGCGGTGTACACACCGGGGAAATGAACAAGCCACAGGTAATCGACTGGATCAGGGAGCGGGCCGGTACCGCCTCTCTGGTCGCCTCGGTGTGCACCGGCGCCTTTCTGCTGGCCAGGGCAGGGGTACTGAAACACCAGCGGGTCACCACCCACTGGGAAGACATCCCCGATCTGAAATCCGCGTTTCCCGGCCTGACAGTGGTGGAAAACGTTCGCTGGGTGGACGCGGGCAACATTGTCACCTCCGGCGGTATCTCCGCCGGTATCGATATGAGCCTGCACCTGGTCAGCCGCGTTCACAGCCCGGAACTGGCGGAACGCACCGCCCGCCAGATGGAATTTCAGTGGACCCGGGCGGCAGGCTGAGCCGGAAAAGCTATTCCACCGTCACACTCTTGGCCAGGTTGCGCGGCTGGTCCACGTCCGTGCCCTTGATGATGGCCACATAGTAGCTGAGCAGTTGCAGGGGCAGGGTGTAGAGAATCGGCGCCAGCCAGGGGTGGATGTGGGGCAGGTTGATCACCCGCAGGGTGTCGTCGGAGCTGAAATGGGATTCCACGTCGGCGAAGACGTAGAGAATACCGCCCCGGGCCCGCACCTCTTCCACATTGGATTTGAGCTTTTCCAGCAGCTCGTTGTTGGGCGCTACCACAATGATGGGCATGTCGGCGTCGATCAGGGCCAGGGGGCCGTGCTTGAGTTCGCCGGCGGCATAGGCTTCGGCGTGGATATAGGAAATTTCCTTGAGCTTCAGGGCTCCCTCCATGGCAATGGGGTACTGGTCGCCGCGGCCCAGAAACAGGGCGTGGTGCTTGTCGGCAAATTCGCCGGCCAGGGCCTCGATATCGCCGGCCAGGGCCAGGCACTCTTCCAGTTTGCCCGGCAGGGAGCGCAGCGCCTGGGTCAATTCCGCCCGCTGGTCGGCACTCAGATGACGGCGCCCCAGGGCCAGCACCAGCAGCGCCAGTGCCGTTAGCTGGGTGGTAAAGGCCTTGGTGGACGCCACGCCGATTTCCGTGCCCGCCCGGGTCATAAAGGCCAGATCCGATTCCCGCACCAGCGACGAGCCGGCCACGTTGCAAAGGGTCAGGCTGCCCAGGTAGCCCAACTCCCTGGCCAGACGCAGCGCCGCCAGGGTATCCGCCGTCTCGCCGGACTGGCTGATGGTGATCAGCAGGCTGTCCGGCTGCACACAGAATTTGCGATAACGGAATTCACTGGCGATTTCCACATTGCAGGGAATCCCCACCAGGCCTTCCAACCAGTAGCGGGCCACCAGACCGGCGTGATAGCTGGTGCCGCAGGCCACGATCTGAATGTTGCGCACCCGGGCCAGCAGTTCACTGGCACCAGTGCCAAAAACCTCGTCGGGCACGCCGTCATCGGTCAGTCGCCCCTCCAGGGCGTCGAGCACCGCCCGGGGCTGCTCGTGGATTTCCTTGAGCATGTAGTGGCGGTAGCTACCCTTGTCACCGGCGTCATAGTTGGCGCTGGTTTCGTGCACCGGGCGCTCCGTCGCCCGGCCGTCCCGGTCGATGATGCGCACTCCGGTACGGGTCACTTCCGCCACATCCCCTTCTTCCAGGTAGATAAAGCGCCGGGTCACCGGCAACAGCGCCAGGGGGTCCGAGGCGACAAAGTTTTCACCGATGCCCAAACCGATGACCAGGGGGCTGCCGGAGCGGGCCACCACCAGCCGGTCAGGGTCCCGGCTGTCCATCAATACGGTGCCATAGGCGCCCCTGAGCTGGGCTACAGTGCGCTGAACGGCGCCCAGCAGGCTGCCGGCGGCTTTTAGCTCCCGGTGCACCAGATGGGCGATGACTTCGGTGTCGGTATCGGAGGAGAAGGTATAACCCTGCTCCTGCAACTCCCGTCGCAGGGGCTCGTGGTTTTCGATAATGCCGTTGTGGGCCACCACTATGCGCTCACCGGACACGTGGGGATGGGCATTGCGCTCGCTGGGTTCTCCGTGGGTAGCCCAGCGGGTATGGGCGACGCCGGTGCCGCCGGGCGTGGGGTTGGCCTCCAGGGCATCGCTGAGTTCCCGCACCTTGCCCAGGCGCCGCAGCCGCTGCAACTGGCCCCGCTCACCCACCACCGCCAGGCCGGCGGAGTCGTAGCCGCGATACTCCAACCGCCGCAGGCCTTCCACCAGGATATCCACCACATCCCGCTGCGCCACGGCGCCGACAATGCCACACATAAGCTTCTGCTCCGGTTTGATCACTGCGGGCGCCGCCCGCACAGGCGCTCATGATACCGGAGCGGCCCAACCCTCACCAGCGGCGGGAAACCGGGCTTGATGATTGTCGGTCAGGGCAGCGTCACTATTGCCTTGATCAGGGTGTCCTGCTCACCCAGCCACAGCGGCAGTTTTTGCGGCAGATCCGTCAAAGCGGCGGTGTGGGTATTCAGCGGGTCAATCGGAATCGTGCCATTTTTGATGGCCGAAATCACGGTTTCAAAATCCTGTCGGGTGGCATTTCTGCTGCCCACAATGCGCATCTCCCGCGCATGGAAAAGGGGATCATCGAACGTAATCTGATCTTTCACAACACTGATGAATACACAGGTTCCGCCATGGGCAACATACTTCAGGCTGGACTCCATGGCGCGCTTGTTGCCCGTCGCATCCAGTACCACATCGAACAGATCCCCATTGGTGTATTGAGCAATTTCACGGTCGATGTCCGAGTTGATCACCAAACCCCTGGCGCCCTTGACAAGCGAGCTTGCCACTGCAATTCTCGCGGCATTCAAATCCAATATGGCAACCGACGCGCCGGCATTCTGTGCAAAGAGCGCCGCACCCATACCGATGGGGCCGGCCCCAACCACCAAAACCCGATCACCCGACTGGATTTCGCCCCGCCGTACGCCGTGAGCCCCAATGGAGAGAAATTCCACCATTGCCGCCTGGGCAAAGGTCAGGTCATTTGCGGGATACAGCTGCGCTTCGGGAACCGTTATAAACTCGGTCATGCCGCCATCGGTATGCACACCCAACACGCGGATGTTGACACAGCAGTTTGGTTTTTCCTTGCGGCAGGCGACACATTTGCCGCACGGCAAATAGGGGTTGACGATAACCCGGTCGCCCAATGACAGCGTCGAATCGCCATTCAACTCGACAACTTCGCCGGAAAGTTCATGCCCCATGACCCGCGGATACTCAAGAAAGGGGTGGGAGCCCTCATAGATATGAAAATCCGTGCCGCAAATGCCGATGGACCGGACTTTTACTTTCACCATTCCCGGCACGAGCATCGGCTCGGCCCTGTCCTCAATGGTTAGCTTGCCCGGTTCAACGCACACTACTGAGAGCATACTCGGCTTCCCAAAAAGTTTTTTTTAATTCATGTCAACAGGGGAGTTGGTAGATTTGTTCCATCAACACCCACTTTTCACCCGGTCTGGCCCAGGGCAGAGGTGACTGATACTGCCACATCAGCGCTTCCCACTCTACGACCTTGGGGTTAGTCGCATCGGCCCTGGCTTTTGCGGCAAAGGAAAAGCTTTCGTTGACATCCATGATCATGAAAAGACGGTTCCCGGTGGCATAGATCTGCATATCCACGACACCGGCGCGCTTGATGCTTTCGGTGATTTCCGGCCAGGCCTGTTCAGGAGTGTGGTAGCGTTTGTATTCCTGGATCAACGCGGGATCATCCTTCATATCAACAGCCATACAGTAGCGTTTTACCATGTCAGCCCCCTCTATTCACTTGACACGCACACCAATAGTACTGTATTTGATAATGTTTTTACTAATAAAACAATCCAGCCCCGCACGGCGGGGCACCAGTAACGAGGTATGGCTTATGTGCAAGTGGCGCTTCATCGCTCTGTTCGCCCTATTAGGTACCAGCCCGCTGTGGGCGGAAGATGGGCCAAACCCGGATTTGGCATATTTTGTCGACGGCCAAACGCCGGATAGCTGGCAGTGGGTTCTGTCCGACCCCGGCAACTGGTGGCTGCCGGTGCCGGACTCGGGGGGCAGAAGTGGCGGTGGCAAGGTCACACTGGACAATGCCGGGTCCGACACCTTCCCGAACGCCATCAGGCTCAGGTGGCGCTCCAGTAACAATTGGGGAGGTGCCACCATTACGGGTCGCGAGGTGGATATATCGGCCTATGAGCACTCCGCCGAATTGGTGATCGCCCTAAAGGTAGAGGGCCGGGTTCCACGTGATCTGGCGGTAAAAATGACCTGTGGTGGCGAGCAATGTGAAGCATCAGTGAATGTCGGCAACCACCTTCGGCAGATGCCGCGCGGCGAGTGGATGCTGCTGCCCATTCCCCTCAACTGCTTTTCCGCCCAGGGACTGGATCTGAGCAAAGTGACCTCACCCTTTGGCATAGGCACCGCCACCCGGTTGGAGCTGCATATAGCAGAAATTCGCCTGGCGCCCATGGCCGAAGATAACAAGGGATGCGTGACCGACTAAATAGGTAGGTCGAGAAGCTGACTCGACCGGGTCAGGGGACAAATTTGGACAACAGGCGGATGTAGTGCACCTGGTAGGCGTTGTGGTTTTCCGTCACCGACCAGGAGTTGAGCGGCCAACTGGTATTGAAGTCCAGGTAGGATTTCTGCTCCGGCTGACCGTGGGGCGGTGATGGCGGCGCGGCGCCGCACAGGGCACTACCGCAGTTGCTGGGGCAGCAATTGTCCCAATTGTAATTGGGGTTGGGTCCGCCCACCAGAAAACCCGGCGCCGGGCCGAAGTTGGACCCGCTCACCGAGTCCCAGTCTGGGCTGCCGTCGCTGAACCAGCTGTGGTAGAAGCTATCCACGGAGTCGTGGGCGCCATAGTCACCCATATTGGACAGGTAGACTTTGCCCAGGGGGTTCACCCCGTGCAGATAGTTGATATAGCGCAAGGCGGCGTTGCGGGTCTGGCTCAGGCCGGGGCTGTTGGCGCTGAAAGTGTACTGGTCGTAGAAGATGCTGCCGTGCTGGGCCTTGCTGCGATTACTGCCCCAGGTGTAAGTCTGCAGGTGGGCCCGGTAGGCGTCGGTGGCATTGTTGATGGCCGGCCAGTGGTCCACGCCGGAGTTGACGGCGCCAGCGTAGGTGTTGCGGATGTGGTTGGCCACACTTGGACTTACGCCGCTCAGCGAAGCAAAATAAAGCAGGGCATGCTGAATTTCTGCCTCGAACACATACACGAAACCCCAATCCATCATATTCACATTCTGGTAATTGTCTTCCACCACTTGGCGATAAGCCGTATCACCGGTCAACTCGTACAGATAGATGGCCGCCATCAGCCGCTTGACAAAGCGGCCATAGCTGTTCGTTTCTTGTTCACCGGCGGCAATGTGCCCCGCGTTGTTGAAGGTGACAGCGGGATTGGCTTCGGCCCAGGCCCAGGCGTCCAGTGCGCGGTCGCGCAGTTCGTCGGCGTAAACCTCCAGCGCCTCGAACTGGCTCAGCACCTGGCTGCCCAGGGCAAAGGCCATCGCCGCGCTGCGCGTGGCGGCGGTGGTGGCCGGGCCGTAGCGGCTGGGACCGGTGGCGGCGGAAGGTGGGCTGGCGTGGAACAGGCCCATGACTGACAGCACCGAGCCATTGTCTTCCTGCATACGAATCAGCCAGTCCATGCCCCACACAACTTCGTGCAGCAGGTCGGGAACGCCGTCATTACCGGATTCCGGTATATTCAGGTGCAGACCGTCCCACAAATTGGGGTTTTCCTGGTAGGCGTGCAGCAGCGCCACCAGATAGTCGGCGTGCCAGTTGGTGTACTTGTTGTAGTCACCGGCGTCGTACCAGCCGCCGCGCAGATCGCGCTCGGTGGCCGGGTTGCCGGTATCGTTGTAGAGCCGGGCGGCGGCGTCCTGCCCGGCGCCCAGGTGACTGGCGCCGTCTGCCCAGTTCGGGTGGGCGTAGGGGGGCTGCTTGGCGAAACCGGCTCGCTGGTAGAAGAAAGTGCGCACCGCCTGAATCAAAACCTCCCGGTAGACGTCGTCGGCGATGCGGAACTCCGGCGAACGAACGCCATTGGCCTCATCCACCACCGCGTAGCGGCCGGTCTGTGACACCTGGCTGAAATCGAAATGCCAGACCCGGTCGCCGGATCGGGCATGGGTGGCAGCGTTGTTCCAGGCCACTGGGCTACCGGAGTGGACGGTATCGCCGGTGTCCAGGTCGACCAGCCGGTAGGTGCTGTCGGGGGTGAAATTCAGGTGGCTGTCAAAACCCACCTGGGGATTGCGGATAACGGCCACCTTTTCGGCATTGGGTAAATAGCCGAACTGATCTACGGTGATAAACTCCGTAACCTGAGGTGGCACCGTCGAACCGTTACCGTTAACCGGCCCGTTGCCAGGGGGCGTGTGATTGCTACCGGAACTGGAGGAGCTGCCGCATGCCAGCAAGGCTCCGGAAAGAAGCACGCAAAGGACGAGTTTGACGAAGCGCATGATAGCTTATTGCCCTTTGTTGGTGCGGGATCAGTATCATGTTACGACAGGTGTGCCCGGGTTTCGACTGAAATTTGCCAGTGACGCGGGGGCGGGCCTTCCTTGGCCCACCTATTCCTAAGGTTTTCAGTAGGTATTCCAAACAATGGCGTCGGCAATATTGCCGAAAGGCCACCAATTATTGACTCTGTCGTAGAGGCGGTAGTTGTGACCACCACTGCCACCCAGGGCGTTGTTATCCCACACGATGGTCGGAATATTCACGCTGCTGGCTTTGCTCGCGTAGAACTGAGCGTAAGCGACCCGGTGGCTGGTGTTGTTTTTGTCGATGGTTCCCCACTCGCCCATAACCACGGGAATGCCATTGCTGACAAAACGGCTGTAGAGATCATCGAACACATATTCAACCAGATCTCTATGGCTTTGCGTGAAATTGCTCGGACCACTGGTGCTTTCAGCAAAGTCCCAGGGAATATAGCCATGGGTTGAAACCGCCACCATCGGATCGTTTGGCACAACCAGATGGCTCGTCATTTCGGGCCAGGGGGCTGCCGCATACCCGGGAATCATGACCAGGCGATTGCTGTTATTGCCCCCGGTAGCACGAATACGGGCCAGGGCGGCGGCATTGAAATCGTTGATCACCTGATAGTTTTCCACATTCCCGGTCCACTCAAGCGAAGTGCCATGGTGGGATCTGGGTTCGTTCATGGTTTCAAAAATCAGGCGCTGATCGTAATCCCTGAAGTGCGTTGCGATCTGCGTCCAGAGTCTTTCGAGCGTATAGATGGTGCTGTCTCTATCGGCCCATGTCGGTCTTATCCATTCTTCGTGGTGAAGATTGATAATCACGTACATATTGTTGTCCAAGCCGTAATTGACCACTTGCTCAACACGGTTCAGCCAAGCCGGATCAATGGTGCGATTGCCGTTCCACTGAAATTTTCCTTCCCAGGTCACCGGAATTCGCAGCGTTTTGAAGCCCCGGCTGGCAACGGCCTCTATCATGTACCGTTGCGTAAAGGGGTTGCCCCAGTTGGTTTCACCGCCGATGGCGTCCAGTGTATTACCCAGATTCCACCCGGCCCCCATATCGTTGACAATATCGAAGGCGCTTGACGAACCGGGTGAACCACCAACGGGCTGCATGGCCCATAACTGATTATCCCCGCCGTGGAAATCCCACAAGTGGATATTGGCGCCATCACTGCTGCTGAACCCCGCCACATCCAGGGCTCTGCCGCTAAAGCGGGAGATGACTCTGAAATAACCATCGCCGTTGTTGACGATGCTCCACTGCTGGTTGGTGCCGCCGGTATAGGCATACTGCCGGAGATCGGCACCGTTACCTGAGTTCCAACCCCAGACATCCAGGGATTTGCCGCTGTGGGCGGCGCGAATGGAGTAGTAGCCGTTGCCCAGGGCGGTGATATCCCACTGCTGATTCAACCCTGAGGTATTGCTCCATTGGTGGATATTGGCACCATCCGCCTGCGAGATGCCGGAGACATCCACGACCTTGCCGCTGTGCTTGCTGACCATGACGTAACGGCCATCGGCAACATTCGCGTTGGCCACTGCCGCCAAGGTGACGGATAGGAGTAACACACTGAAATAGATCAATTTTCTTAGCATGATCATTCCTCACTTATGATTATGTATTAGTAACGATCGAGGTTTTTCCAATCATGCCCGGTACACAAGGCGTCCCTCCCCCGGCGCGTCCCGCCCATGGCAGATTGGAATGGGGGGACACCGATAATATCATTAGTGGAAAATATTTACTATGTAAAAACATCCTTTTGGCGGTAGTCGGGGTGAAAAATCGGCGGATCGGGGTCAGCGCGCTTGCAACCCCCAGGTTGGGCATACTACAATCAATGCTTTTTATATATAAAATATGTTTCTGTATATAATGAAGGTTTGAATTATGAATGCTATCGCCAGCACCTTCCGCCCCCTGCTGTTTCTCTTTGTCACACTACTGCTGGTGCTGACTGGCGGCCTGACCGACGCCGTTCACGCCGATAACAGCGCCCGCAATGGCGCCGAAATCAGCATGAGCAACGTGCCCGGCCGCAATACCACCAGCCTCAACGGTCTCTGGGACATCATTATCGACCCCCAGGACATCGGCAAGGGCGAGTGGGCGGCGGTATACAGGGAGCGCCAACCCCAGAGCAAAACCGATTTCGTGGAGTCCGGCTTTGACGGCGGCCCGCGCCTGCAGGTGCCTGGCGACTTCAACTCGCAGATGGTCGAACTCACCTACTACGAGGGCACTATCTGGTACCGGCGAAAATTTGATTATGTCCCTTCGGATAAACGCCTGTATGTGCACTTTGGTGCTGTCAATTATCGCTCTTCCATCTACCTCAACGGCGAGCTGTTGGGGGAACACGAAGGCGGTTTTACGCCCTTTCAGATCGAATTGACCGACAAGGTAAAGCCGGGCACCAATTCCCTGCTGGTCCGCGCCAATAACGAACGTGTAGAGGACGGCATTCCGGGGTTGGCCTTTGACTGGTTCAACTATGGCGGCATTACCCGCGACGTGGACCTGATCAGCGTACCGGCCACTTATATCCGCGATTACAAGGTTCAGCTTGCCCCCGGCAGCCTGAACGAAATCAGCGGCTGGGTGCAGTTGGACGGCAACAGCCTGCGTCAGCAGGTGCGCATCCGCATTCCCGAAGCCGGCATCGACACAAGCGTTCGCACCGACCGAAACGGACGCGCCGAATTCCGCTTTCCCGCGGAGCTGACCCTCTGGTCGCCCGAAAACCCCAAACTCTACCAGGTGTCACTGGCCAGCGCGGATGACGCCATCAGCGAAGACATCGGCTTCCGGTCCATTGAAGTCAAGGGCAAGGAGATTCTGCTCAATGGCCAGCCGATTTTCCTGCGCGGCGTCAACATTCACGAAGAGATTCCGGAGCGTCAGGGACGGGCTTACTCGGAAGCCGATGCGCGCAAGCTTCTGGGTTGGGCCAAGGAGCTCAACACCAACTTTGTGCGTCTGTCCCATTATCCGCACACCGAACATATGGTGCGCCTGGCCGACCGCCTGGGCCTGATGGTGTGGAGCGAGGTGCCGGTGTATCAGCATATCGACTTTACCAGCCCGGTGATTCAGGAAAAAATGGATCTGATGATCCGTGAGATGATCAGCCGCGACAAGAACCGCAGCAGTGTCATCATCTGGAGTGCCGCCAACGAAACCTATCCTTCTCCCGAGCGCGATCAGGCTCTGGGGGAATTGGCGGCCCTGGTGCGCTCGCTGGATGACACCCGGCTGGTGGCGCAGGCCGCCAACATTTTTGCCTATCACGACGACCGCACGGAAGTTACCGACGCGCAGTTCAAGCATTTTGATATAGTGGCGGTGAACCAGTACTTCGGTTGGTATCGCCCCTGGCCCCGCGAGCGGGGCGTCATGAGATGGGTGTCGGAATTCGACAAGCCGCTGATCTTTTCCGAGTTTGGCGGCGAATCGCTGCTGGGCAACAACGTCGGCCCCGCAGACGCGGCCCACTCCTGGAGCGAGGAATACCACGCCCAGATTCACCGGGACCAGGTAAAGATGTTTGAATCCATGCCCGAACTGCGCGGCGTGGTACCCTGGCTGCTGCTGGATTTCCGCTCCCCCGCGCGCATGCATCCGCTGCACCAGCAGGGCTGGAATCGCAAGGGGCTGTTGTCCGATCGGGGCCTGAAAAAGCAGGCCTGGTATATCATGCGCGACTACTACGACCGGGTTGAGGAGCAATGGGCAACCAACGACTGATCTATAAGTAAATATCCGGGTTCAAAGAACCCGGGCTCTAACCGCTTCGCTCGGACCCCAGTAAGGGGGCTTATCGTTCCTATCACCTTGAGTGCCACCGACGGAGGTTGGCGCAGTGCTTCCGGGACTCGCCGTGAACCCGGCCCCTACGCGCTCCCGGCGCTTCGGGGCACTTCCCACTTCCCTGTGGGTCGTCCATGGGGGCTCGAGCACAGCATCCCTCGGCTTTGGCATCCTGCGTCGCCCTACCTCCTGCATCCATGCAGTCGTGCTGCGCACGGTCCCGGAAGCACTACCCCAACCTCCTTAAACAGTGTCACTTCGAACCTAAAAGAACAGAGCGCCAATGTTTCAGCCAGCCTTGAGGACAGGGAGGTTGGGAGCGTCTTTGGCAACCCTCGCGTCACGACTGCACGGATGCAGGAGGTAGAGCAACGCAGGAGCAGTTGCCGAGGGATGACGCGCGGGAGCTACACGGATGTATTCACCGCGTTTGCCAAAGGCGCTACCGACCTCACTGGCCGACCAACTTAGTGGCACCCAAACCTGGCCACTAATCGTAACAGGCCGAGCCTGTCACTCATGACAACGTCCTAAGGACGCGGGTTTTCACGTTAAACTAAAAAAGTGCTTCACTTCCCGGGCTGATTTTTCACAGGCCGCTGCCAGTCCGGGAAGTGACGCTGTTTGCCGCGCGCCACCGCCAGTTCATCGTCCGGCACGTCGCGGGTGATGACCGAACCGGCACCCACGGTGGAACCGGCGCCCAGAGTCACCGGGGCCACCAGCGCCGTGTTGGAGCCAACAAAACAATTATCGCCGATGCTGGTGTGGTGCTTGTTGACACCGTCGTAGTTGCAGGTAATGGTACCGGCACCGATGTTCACGTCCTTGCCCAACTCGCTGTCGCCGATATAACTCAGGTGATTGACCTTGCTGCCGGCGCCGATGACGGCCTTCTTGATCTCCACAAAGTTGCCGATTCTGGCTCCTTCGGCCAGTTCCGTGCCCGGACGCAGGCGGGCGAAGGGGCCGATGTCGCAGTTTTCCGCCAGTTCAGCCTCTTCGATTATTGAGTTGGCCTTGATGCGGCTGTGAGCTCCGATACTGCAGTCTTTCAGCAGACAATTGGGGCCGACCTGAACGCCATCACCCAGCACCACCCGACCTTCGAAAACGCAGTTGATATCGATCACCACATCCCGACCGGCAATGATTTCCCCCCGGCAATCAAAGCGCCGGGGATCCAGCAGGGTGACGCCGGCGGCCATCAGCCGCCGGGCCTGCATATACTGAAAGTGGCGCTCCTGTTCCGCCTGCTGCAGGCGGTTGTTGACGCCGAGAACCTCTTCCACCCCGTCCGGTTGCACCGCTGTCACGGCCACTCCCTCGCCCCGGGCCATAGCCACGGTGTCGGTGAGGTAGTACTCCCCCTGACTGTTGCCGCGCTCCAACCGGGGCAGCCAGCGCTGAAGCTGGGCACGGGTCACCGCCATAACGCCGGTGTTGATCTCGTTAATCAGGCGCTGTTCGGCGCTGGCGTCCCGATCCTCGACAATGGCGTCAACCTCGCCCCGGGAGTTGCGCACTATACGGCCATAGCCGCCGGGGTCGGGCAGGGTAACCGTGAGCAGCGCCATCTGCTGTTCCGACACAGTCGCCACCAGGCGCTTCAGGGTTTCCGCGCGAATCAGGGGCACATCGCCGTAGAGAATCAGTACCCGGGCGCCCTCGCGCAGCAACGGCAGTGCCTGCTGCACCGCGTGACCGGTGCCCAGCTGCTCCTGCTGCTGTACAAATTCAATGGCCTCGCCGGCAAAGCGCTCCCGCACCTGGTCGGCGCCGTGGCCCACCACCACCAGGGCGCGGGCGTCGGGCAGCTGCCGTGCAGCGTCCAGCACATGGGCCAGCATGGGTTTGCCGCCGATGGGATGCAGTACCTTGGGCAGGCTGGAGTGCATGCGGGTGCCTTGCCCCGCCGCCAGTATCACAATATCGAGCATGTCGGTTCTCGCCAGATAATAAGCCACAAAAGAAAAAGGGCAGCCTATGCTACCCTTTTTATCGCCGTTTCGCCGCTGATGCTGCTTATTTGTCGGTACTCACTACTTATTGGTACCCAGCTTCTTGCGAATGGACTGGATGGTGCGCAGTTGCGCCGCCGCTTCGGCCAACTGGATGGCTGCGCGGGAATAGTCGATCTCGCCGGACTGGTTGGCCAGCGCCTTCTGTGCCTGCTGCTGGGCTTCGAGAGCGGCCGCCTCGTCCATGTCATCGGCGCGCAGGGCCGTGTCCGCCAGCACCGTGACATGGTACGGCTGGACTTCCAGGTAGCCGCCGGAAACGTAGTAGATCTCCTCGTCGCCGCCGGGTCTGACCACGCGAATGGAGCCCGGCTCCAGAGCGGTGAGCAGCGGCGCGTGACCGTAGATGACGCCCATGGGGCCCTCGGTACCGGGCACAACCACCATCTCCACGAGACCGGAGAAAATCTCCTGCTCGGCGCTGACGATATCGCAGTGGACCGTCATGGCCATAAATTACCCCTCAGCTGTTTACTTGACCTTGGCCGCTTTTTCCACGGCTTCGTCGATGCTGCCCACCATGTAGAAGGCCTGCTCCGGCAGGTGATCATACTCGCCGGCGAGGATGCCCTTGAAGCCGCGAATGGTTTCCTTCAGGGACACATACTTGCCCGGTGAACCGGTGAAGACTTCCGCCACATGGAAAGGCTGGGACAGGAAGCGCTCGATTTTCCGCGCCCGGGCCACGGTCTGCTTGTCTTCCTCAGACAGTTCGTCCATACCCAGGATGGCGATGATGTCCTTCAGTTCCTTGAAGCGCTGCAGTACCGTCTGCACACCGCGCGCCACTTCGTAGTGTTCCTGGCCAATGATCAGCGGATCCAGCTGGCGGGACGTGGAGTCCAGCGGATCGATGGCCGGGTAGATACCCTTGGCGGCGATGTCCCGGCTAAGCACCACGGTGGAGTCCAGGTGCGCGAAGGTGGTGGCCGGCGACGGGTCGGTGAGGTCGTCCGCCGGTACGTACACCGCCTGCACCGAGGTGATGGAGCCGGTCTTGGTGGAGGTGATGCGCTCCTGCAGCACACCCATTTCCTCGGCCAGGGTCGGCTGGTAACCCACCGCCGACGGCATACGGCCGAGCAGGGCGGACACTTCGGTACCGGCCAGGGTGTAGCGGTAGATATTGTCGACGAACAGCAGTACGTCCTTGCCTTCGTCGCGGAATTTTTCCGCCATGGTCAGGCCGGTCAGGGCCACGCGCAGGCGGTTGCCCGGCGGCTCGTTCATCTGGCCGTAGACCATGGCCACCTTGTCCACCACCTTGGAGTCGGTCATTTCGTGGTAGAAGTCGTTGCCTTCCCGGGTGCGCTCGCCCACACCGGCAAACACCGACAGGCCGCTGTGCTCCTTGGCGATGTTGTTGATCAGCTCCATCATGTTCACGGTCTTGCCCACACCGGCGCCGCCGAACAGGCCTACCTTGCCGCCCTTGGCAAAAGGGCAGACCAGGTCGATAACCTTGATGCCGGTTTCCAGCAGTTCGTTGGAGGCGGACAGTTCTTCGTAGGCGGGCGCCTTGCGGTGAATCTGCATGCGCTCCTTTTCACCCACCGGGCCGGCCTCGTCGATGGGGTTGCCCAGTACGTCCATAATGCGACCCAGGGTCTCCTTGCCCACCGGAACCTTGATGGGTTCGTTGGTGTTGGTGACGTCCAGACCGCGACGCAGACCTTCGGAGGAACCCAGTGCAATGGTGCGAACCACACCGTCACCCAGCTGCTGTTGTACTTCCAGGGTCAGGTTGCTCTCGCTCACTGTCAGTGCATCATAAACTTGCGGTACGGCATCGCGGGGAAACTCCACGTCGATGACGGCACCGATAATCTGTACGATACGTCCGCTACTCATTTCCGGTTCCTCTTTCTAAAGCTGTTACGCTTCTGAAGGTTTAAAAGCAAAATTCTGTTGTGGTGCGGCCTGTTGTTACAAGCCGCTACGGCCTCATTTTTTACGAGCCGCCGCAGCGCTATTGCGAAACCGCCGCGGCGCCACCCACAATTTCCGAAAGCTCCTGGGTGATGGCCGCCTGCCGCGCCTTGTTGTAGACCAGTTGCAGGCCATCGATCAGTTCGCCGGCGTTATCGGTGGCGCTCTTCATGGCAATCATGCGCGCCGCCTGTTCGCAGGCACTGTTTTCCACTACCGCCTGATACACCTGGGACTCGATATAACGCACCAGCAGACCGTTCAGCAGTTGCTCGGCATTGGGTTCGTAGATGTAATCCCAGTGGTGCTTCAGGCGCTCGTCGCCTTCGGGCAACAGCGGCAGCACCTGGCGAATCACCGGACTCTGGGTCATGGTGTTGACGAACTCGTTGCTGGCCAGGTACAGCTTGTCGATGGTGCCGTTGGCAAAGGCATCCAGCATCACTTTCACGCTGCCGATCAGGTCCGACACCGAAGGTGATTCGCCCAGATCACGCACCGACGCCACTATGTTGCCGCCGTAGCTGTTGAAGAATGCCGCCGCCTTGGCGCCGATCAGACACAGGTCGATGGCCACGCCCTGATCCGACCAGGCTTTCATTTCCTTGAGCGCCACCTTGAACAGATTGATGTTCAAACCGCCGCACAGACCCCGGTCGGTGGACACCAGCACATAGCCCACCCGCTTGACCTCACGCTCCTGCAAATACAGGTGCTGGTGTTCGGGGTTGGCGTTGGCCAGATGACCCACCACCGCGCGCATGCGCGTAGCGTAGGGCTTGCCCACCGCCATGCGCTCCTGGGCCCGCCGCATTTTACTGGCGGCCACCATCTCCATGGCGCTGGTGATTTTCTGGGTGCTCTTGATACTCGAGATCTGCGTTCGAATCTCTTTTGCGCCTGCCATTACTCCGCCCTCAGGGGTTGTGCCACACCGTTACCGATTACCAGGTCTGGGTCGACTTGAACTTGTCCAGCAATTCCTTGAACTTGCCTTCGATCTCGTCGTTCCAGTTGCCGCTGTCGTTGATGGATTTCATCAGATCGGCGTATTCACTGGCGGCGTAGGACAGCAGGGACGCTTCGAAATCGCGTACCTTTTTCACTTCCACATCCTTGAGGTGCCCTTCGTTGGCCGCGTAGAGCACCAGACCCATCTGGGCAATGCTCAGGGGTGAGTACTGGTTCTGCTTCATCAGTTCGGTGACGCGCTCACCGTGGTCCAGCTGGGCCTTGGTGGCTTCGTCCAGATCCGAGGCAAACTGCGAGAAAGCCGCCAACTCGCGGTACTGGGCCAGGGCGGTACGAATACCACCGGACAGTTTTTTGATGATTTTGGTCTGGGCCGCACCGCCCACCCGGGAAACCGAGATGCCGGCGTTCATGGCCGGGCGAATACCGGCGTTGAACATGGAGGCTTCCAGGAAGATCTGACCATCGGTAATGGAGATCACGTTGGTGGGTACGAACGCGGACACGTCACCGGCCTGGGTTTCAATGATGGGTAGGGCGGTGAGTGAACCGGTCTTGCCCTTCACCTTGCCCTCGGTGAATTTTTCCACGTACTCCTCGCTGACGCGCGCGGCGCGCTCCAGCAGACGCGAATGCAGATAGAAAACGTCACCGGGGTAGGCTTCGCGGCCCGGCGGACGACGCAGCAGCAGGGAGATCTGGCGGTAGGCCCACGCCTGCTTGGTCAGGTCGTCGTAGATGATCAGTGCGTCTTGGCCTCGGTCGCGGTAGTACTCACCGATGGTGCAACCGGCAAAGGGCGCCAGAAACTGCATGGACGCCGGATCGGAAGCGGTGGCGGCAATAACGATGGTGTGATCCATGGCGCCGTGCTCTTCCAGTTTGCGCACCACGGCGGCAATGGAGGAAGCCTTCTGGCCGATGGCCACATAGATACATTTGATGCCGGAATTTTTCTGGTTGATGATGGCGTCCACGGCGATGGCGGTCTTGCCGATCTGGCGGTCGCCGATAATCAGCTCCCGCTGACCGCGACCGATGGGCACCATGGAGTCCACGGCTTTCAAACCGATCTGCACCGGCTGGTCAACGGATTTCCGCCAGATGACACCCGGCGCCACTTTCTCGATGGCGTCGGTCTGCTCGGCCTTGATGGCGCCCTTGCCGTCGATGGGGTTACCCAGGGCGTCGATGACGCGACCTTCCAGCGCCGGGCCCACCGGTACTTCCAGGATACGTCCGGTACACTTACAGCTTTGCCCTTCGGCAATGCCCAGATAGTCGCCGAGAATCACGGCGCCCACGGAGTCGCGCTCGAGGTTCAGGGCCATACCGAAGCGGCCGCCTTCGAACTCGATCATTTCCCCGTACATCACGTCCATCAGACCGTGAATGCGCACAATACCGTCGGATACGGATACCACTGTGCCCACCTGGCGGGCTTCGGCGGACACATCGAGCTGCTCGATGCGCTGCTTGATAATTTCGCTAATCTCGGATGGATTCAGCTGCTGCATGCTTTGTTCCTCAATCCTACGAATTGATTGCTTTGGCGAGTTTTTCCAGACGACCGCGCATGGAGCCGTCGATGACCAGGTCACCCGCCTTGATGATGACGCCTGCCAGCAGTCGCTTGTCGACTTCTGATCGGACATTGACCTTGCGCGCCAGTTTGGTGGACAGCGCCCGGGAGAGTTTTTCTTCCGCGCCCTGATCCAGCGCCATAGCGGTGGTCAGTTCCACGTCTACCGCCTGTTCGTGCCGCGTCTTCAGCTCTTCGAAGAGCTGCGCGATCTGCGGCAACAGCCACAGACGCTTGTTACGCGCCAACAACTTCAAGAAGTTCTGCACCTTGCCCGTCAGCGCATCGCCGGCCACGCCGATAAGAATGTCCACCTGCTCGTCGCCGGAGTGTGCGGGCGACTTGATGACCTTGGCCAGGGTCTCTTCCTGACTCAGCGCCGCCAACAGTGCCAGTTGTGTGGACCAACCGGCCAGGTCCTGTGCCTGCAGCGCGTACTCAAAGGCCGCCTTGGCGTAGGGTCTGGCGAATGTGTGAAGTTCAGCCACGGTAGACCTCGTTTAAAGATTGGCGGCCAATTTGTCGATCATGGCCTTGTGCGTGGATTCATCAACTGAACTTTCCAGCACTTTTTCGGCGCCCGCCACTACCAGCGTGGCCAGTTGACCGCGCAGTTTTTCCCGCACGCGCTCCAGCTCCTGCTCCACGTCCGCCTGAGCGGCCTGACGGATGCGTTCGGCTTCGGCGCGGGCCTGCTCTTTGGCTTCGTCGACAATCTGCGCACCGCGCTTGTTGGCGGCGTCGATCAGGCCCGTCGCTTCCTGCTTGGCTTCGCGCAGGATTTTGCTGGCCCTTTCCTGCGCCAACTCCAGATCCCGGCCAGCCCGATCCGCCGATGCCAGTCCTTCGGCAATTCTCTTCTGGCGCTCCTCAATGGCGCCCATCAGCGGTGGCCAGACGTACTTGGCGCAGAACCAAACGAAGATGGCAAAGGCGACCATTTGTCCGATGAAGGTTAAATTGAAATTCACGACCTTACCTCGTCTTCAAGTGGGTTGCGCATGACTGTGGTTTACCGCTCGGGGAAAACCCGTCAGGCGGTGAAAACCAGTACCAGAGAGATACCCACGCCGATAATCGGAATGGCTTCTACCAGACCGGCGATAATAAAGAACTTGGTTTGCAGGCTCGGAGCCAGTTCCGGTTGACGGGCACTGGTTTCCAGCAGCTTGCTGCCCAGGTTGGACATACCGAGTGAGGCGCCCAGAGCGGCGGCAGCCAGAATGATTGCAACGGCGATGTAGATCATTGTTTTCTCCTAGACTAACGTCAGTTCAAGTTAAAGTGGTGTAAGTTTTTTGCAAATCGTTTTACGGCGGGGCATGGCCCCGCCGTACAAATCAGTGGTCCTCATGCGCCATGGCCAGATAGACGATGGTCAGAACCATAAAGATGAATGCCTGCAGTACGATGACCAGAATATGGAAGATGGCCCAGGCCACCTGCAGCCCGGCCGCCAGTGGCAGGAACAGCAAACCGGCACCAAAGAGCGCGGCAATCAACAGGAAAATCACTTCACCGGCAAACATGTTGCCAAACAAACGCAGGCCGAGGCTGATCGGCTTGGACAGCAGGCCCACAACTTCCAGAATCAGATTGACCGGAATCAGCAGCCAGGTATTGAAGGGCGTAAAGGACAGCTCCTTGAGAAAACCCCAACCTTTGACTTTGATGGAGAAGCCGATCACCAGCAGCAGCACGAAGGCGGCCATACCCAGAGTGATATTCGGGTCGGTGGTGGCAGCGATTTTCTGGTATTCCACGCCACCCCAACGTTCCAGAGGGTAGGGAATCAAATCCACCGGCACCAGCTTCATCAGGTTCATCATAAACACCCAGATAAAGACGGTCAGAGCGATGGGCGCGATGGGCAACATGCGGCCGTGGAAGACTTCCCTGGTGGTGTTGGCAACAAACTCCACCACCATTTCCACAAAACCCTGGAAGCGGCCCGGGGTTTCCACCGAAGCTTTCTTGGCCGCCCGGTAGAAAAGGAACATCACCAGAATACCCAGGCCGAAGGACCACATCAGGCTGTCGACGTGAAAGGCCATAAAGCCCATGGCCTCGGCCTCGGCCGCGCAACCGGCAAAAGTCCACTGGGTGGTTTCGGCAATGCCACCGCCGTAACAGCGTTCAGCCCCTTCCGGCAGCCGCCCGTAGGTGAGATTGACCAGGTGGTGGGAGATATACTCGCCGGCGTCTGCGTATTGACCTGCTGCCATGAATCCAAACTGCCCTATAAGCCGAGTGTTAGCTGTGGTGTATCAGCGCGCTTGTGTAACAAAGATCGGTGCCACCAGCGCTGCCAGAGTATTCAAGGCAAAGACGGTAATGACCGTGGCCGGCACCGACAGGTCCGGCTGACCGCGCCAGAGCGCCACCAGCCCGACCAGAATAATGGTCCATTTGCCCATGAGTCCCGCCGTGGCGCCAGCCAGATAGCGGCCGCTGCCCGGATCGCCGTAGGCGCGCAGACTGCTCCAGATCCAGTAGCCCTGGGCCAATATGGCCAGCGCGCCGGCCCAGAGAATACTGGGCGCAAGCTCGGGCCAGAGCAGCGCAGACAGAGCCACTGCGAGTATCCAGGCCAGGCATTGAATCAGGCTCAAACGCCAAAAAGCGGGACGGGGGACAGAACGAGCTGGGGAGGATCGGAATAACCCAGTCACGGATTTCGCCCCCCGTTTAAGCCTCTTGGTACCCCTTTGTCAAAGGCCGCCGCATTATAGGGGGATTGCCACCGGGCTTCAACCAAAAGCGGCAATATTGCCGCTTTTCGGCACCAAAGACGTGCGTAATAGGCGTTGTGGGTTCAGGACTACTTGATATGGGCGAGAATACCGTCCAATTCGTCCAGGGAGTTGTAAGTAATCACCAACCGGCCCTTGCCCTTGTCGCCGTGCTGGATGGTCACACCGGCGCCCAGGGTTTCCGAGAGCTGCTCTTCCAGCTTGCGGATGTCGGCGGAGGGCTTGGCGGGTACGCTGACCTTGTTGGCGGCCTGCTGCTGACGGCGTACCAGAGCCTCGGTCTGGCGCACCGAAAGCCCCCTGGCCACCACCTGGCGGGCCAGATCCCGCTGCTGGTCCGGCTCCAGAGTCAGCAGGGCACGAGCGTGGCCCATCTCCAGGTCGCCGTGTTCCAACAGGGTCCGCACATCCTCGGTAAGGGAGATAAGACGCAGCAGGTTGGTGACTGTGGTGCGGGACTTGCCCACAGCCTGGGCCACTTCCTGATGGGTCAACTCGAACTCGTCCTGCAGCCGTTTCAGGGCCATGGCTTCTTCGATGGGGTTGAGGTCTTCGCGCTGGATGTTCTCGATCAGCGCCATGGCGATGGCCGCTTCGTCCGGCACATCGCGGATCACGGCGGGGATCTTTTCCAGCCCGGCCAGTTGTGTCGCCCGCCAGCGACGCTCACCGGCAATGATTTCGTAGCGGTCGTCGCCGATGGGGCGGATAACGATGGGCTGCATGACGCCCTGAGCGCGGATGGAGTCGGCCAGTTCCTCCAGGGCGTCCTGGTGCATGTCGCGGCGGGGCTGGTATTTGCCGCGCTGGATAAACTCCACCGGTATCTCCGCCAGGGTACCGTCCCTCGAACCGGCGGTTGCCTCGGCACCGGGAGAGGATTCCAGCGGTTCCGCCGGGCCCAGCCCGGCGCCCAGCAGTGCATCCAACCCCTTACCCAGTCCTTTTCGTTTTGCCGCCATGAAGGTTACCTGTGGTGTTCGTCAATCGTTCAGGAGTGGTCCGGCCGGCTCTGCCAGCCGGCCAGTTCGTTGCGCCGGATCACCTCGCCGGCCAGTGCCAGATAGGCCACGGCGCCCTTGGACTGGCGATCGTAGGCCAGTACCGGCTGACCGTAGCTGGGCGCCTCGGCCAGCCGCACATTGCGCGGGATGCAGGTGCGGTAGAGGCGGTCGCCAAAGTATTCGGACAGTTGCGCCGACACGTCGTTTGTCAGGCTGTTGCGCGGGTCGTACATGGTGCGCAGCAGACCTTCGATGCGCAGCTTGGGGTTGAGCCGCTGCTGGATCTGGTTGATGGTGCCCACCAGGGCCGACAGCCCTTCCAGCGCGTAGTATTCGCACTGCATGGGAATCACCACGCCGTCGCAGGCCACCAGGGCGTTGACGGTGAGCATGTTCAGGGACGGCGGGCAGTCGATGACGATGTAGTCGAAGTCGCCGCGCAGGGGCTCCAGGGCCTGATGCAGCCGCCGCTCCTTGTTAGCCATCTGCAGAATTTCCACCTCCGCCGCCGTCAGGTCGCCGTTGGCGGGCAGCACCTGGTAGCCGCCGGACTCCGAGCGCACCAGACAGTCTCGAACCGGTGCGGCGCCGGTGAGCACATCGTACACCGACTGCTCCACCTCGCTCTTGTCGATGCCGCTGCCCATGGTGGCATTGCCCTGGGGGTCCAGATCCACCAGCAGTACCCGCTTCTTGGTGGCCACCAGGGACGCGGCCAGATTGACGCAGGTGGTGGTTTTTCCCACTCCGCCTTTCTGGTTGGTGACTGCGTAGATTCTGGTCAACGTTTCCACTCTGATGTTGATGGGCTGGTTATTGTGTGGCAGTTGCCGCGCGGGAACAAGTGCCGTCCACGCATTTATCGGGGACGGAACACCAGCAGGCAGCGCTCGCCGTCGGTATCGGGCACCTGCAGTTGCCGGTGTTCCAGCAGCTCGACATCATCCCCCAGGGCTGCCAGTTCCTGCTCCGGATAGACGCCTTTCATGGCCAGAAACAGGCCGTTCTCCGTCAGCAGATGCCGGCACAGGCGGGTCATATCCTGCAGGCTGGCAAAGGCGCGGCTGATTACCAGATCGAAGCGCTCCGGCGGCGTCCAGTCCTCCACCCGGCGGTGCTCGACCGTGACATTGTTCAGCGCCAGTGTGGTCACGCAGTGAAACAGAAAACGGGTTTTCTTGCCGTTACTGTCCAGCAGAGTGAATTGCCGCTCGGGGAACAACACCGCCAGCACCAGGCCCGGCAGGCCGCCACCGCTGCCCACGTCGATAATGCGTGCCGCCGGGCAGTCACGCAGCCAGGGCACCACACTGAGACTGTCCAGCAGATGACGGGGCAGCATTTGGGCCGGATCGCGCACGGCCGAGAGGTTGTAGGCGCGGTTCCAGCGGGCAAATTCCGCCAGGTACTGCAGCAAGGTGTCGGATTGGGCATCACTGAGCGCTACGCCCAACTGTCGGGCGCCGGCAATGAGAGCTGGGCGAAGAGAATCCACGGTCGCTCGTTTCGTCAGCAAGCCTGAGCCTTGTCCTCATCGGCAAGCAGGGAATCCTTGCCGGACAGACCCTTGCGCAACAGACCGCGTTTTTTCAGGGTAATCAGCAACAGCGACACCGCCGCCGGTGTGACTCCCGGCACCCGGGAGGCGCGACCCAGGGTTTCCGGGCGGCTGTCTGCCAGTTTCTGTTTCACCTCATTGGACAGTCCTTCCACCGCCGCAAAATCAAAATCGGCAGGCAGCGGTGTGTCCTCGTAGGCCCGCAGCCGCGCGATATCCTCCTGCTGGCGATCGATATAGCCGGCGTATTTGGCGTCGATCTCGATCTGCAGCGCCGCTGGCTCATGGGCGATGGGTTCGCCCTTGAGCGACGCCACCCGAACGTAGTCCAGCTGCGGCCGCTTGAGCAGATCGAACAGGCTGTACTCCCGGGTCAGTTTCACTCCGGTGGCCGCTTCCACCTGCGCCGCTTCCGGCGAGCCGGCCTGGATCCAGGTGCTCTGCAGCCGCGCCTTTTCGCGTTCCATGGCCTCGCGTTTTTCGCAGAACAACTGCCATTGTTCGTCGCCCACCAGACCCAGCTCGCGGCCCTTTTCCGTCAGGCGCAGATCGGCGTTGTCCTCGCGCAACAGCAGCCGGTACTCCGCGCGGCTGGTAAACATGCGGTAAGGCTCGCGGGTGCCCATGGTAATCAGATCGTCCACCAGTACACCGGTGTAGGCCTCGTCCCGGCGCGGGCACCAGGGCTCCCGCTCCCGCACCTGCAGGGCGGCGTTGAGTCCCGCCAGTAAACCCTGAGCGCCAGCCTCTTCATAGCCGGTGGTGCCGTTTATCTGGCCGGCAAAGTAGAGACCGCCGATACAGCGGGTCTCAAGGCTGTACTTCAAATCCTGGGGATTGAAAAAATCGTACTCGATGGCGTAGCCGGGCCGGGTGATATGGGCGTTTTCAAAACCGGCAATGGAGCGCACCAGTTCCAGCTGCACATCGAAGGGCAGGCTGGTGGAAATGCCGTTGGGGTACAACTCGTGGGTGGTCAACCCCTCCGGCTCGATAAACACCTGGTGCGATGACTTGTCGGCAAAGCGGTGAATCTTGTCCTCGATGGACGGGCAGTAGCGCGGGCCTATGCCCTCAATCACCCCGGAATACATGGGCGAACGATCGAGCCCGCCGCGGATGATCTCGTGGGTGCGCTCGTTGGTATGGGTGATCCAGCAGCAGGTCTGACGCGGCTGCAGGTCGCGGCTGCCACGCACAGACATCACCGGTCGCGGCTCGTCGCCCCACTGGGGCTGCAGACCCTCGAAATTGACGCTGCGCGCATCGATGCGCGGCGGCGTGCCGGTTTTCAGCCGATCCACCCGCAGGGGCAGCTCCCGCAGCCGTTGGGCCAGGGCGATGGCCGGCGGATCGCCGGCGCGGCCACCACTGTGATTCTCCAGGCCGATATGAATCAGTCCGCCCAGGAAGGTGCCGGTGGTCAACACCACCGCCGGCGCCATAAATTTCAGGCCCATCTGGGTCACCACTCCAGTGACCCGTTCACCTGCCAGAATCAGGTCGTCTACCGCCTGCTGGAAGATCCACAGGTTGGGCTGGTTCTCCAGGGTCTCGCGCACCGCCGCCTTGTACAGCACCCGGTCCGCCTGGGCACGGGTGGCCCGCACCGCCGGCCCCTTGCGCGAATTGAGCACCCGGAACTGGATGCCGCCGCGATCCGTGGCCAGGGCCATGGCGCCGCCCAGGGCATCGATCTCCTTCACCAGGTGGCTCTTGCCGATGCCGCCGATGGCCGGGTTGCAGGACATCTGCCCCAGGGTTTCGATATTGTGCGTCAACAGCAGGGTGCGGCAGCCCATGCGGGCCGCCGCCAGGCAGGCCTCGGTACCGGCGTGGCCGCCACCGATCACGATCACATCGAAACGCTCGGGAAAGTTCATACTGCCGGGCCTCGCAACCCGCTGGATTCTGCAAAGGGCGGCCATTATAGGGCCTGAACGGCAAATTGTACAAAAGCTGTGCAATTCATCCACAGCCGCAACAGCAAGGAAAAAATCAGTTAATAAATAAAATATAAGTAAATAGGTAAAAGATTAATGATGTAGTTATATATGAGGTGGTGGTTTTCTGTGGATAGTTCGGTTTTTATTATTAAATTCAATGGGATACGCCAGGCATAAGTGTTGGTAAAAGCTACCGGCAACCCCTCGGCAAGCTGCCTTTAAGCTGGTGACAGAAAGCCCGCTTATGCACAGTGAAGGGAAAAGCCCATTTATCCCCAATTTTGTCCCCTGGAATCGAAGGGTGTCTTCAACAGAGTTATGGTCAGAAAATATTTTTTATGGGTAAATCAATCGGTTGGGGGATAAAGTTGTGGGTAATTGTGGATAGTTTTTATAACTAAATGATAAATAACGATTTTTTATGGTAATAAAATCGCTAACAGGTTCGAGATTCAGACCATCAGTCTCTCGGTACTGTCACGGCCCTGCCCTCAACCCCCGCGTAAAACACGATGATTTCCGCTTCCGTGTCGCCGGGATTGCTGCCGTAGTGCCACTTGTCCACCAATTCCACTATGGCGTCACCGGCCTGCAGATCCAGGGTCTGGTCTCCGGCGATCACCCGCAACTGCCCGCGCAGCAGCACACCGGCGTTGATGACAGGGTGCAGGTGCTCCGGCAGGCGAGCGCCCGGCGGAATGGTAATACGAAGGATGGTTACCTCCGGTTGGCCTTCGGGGTAAACCGGCAGCGGTGTGC
The DNA here is from genome assembly GCA_050486405.1 of Marinimicrobium sp. Taxonomy (GTDB): domain Bacteria; phylum Pseudomonadota; class Gammaproteobacteria; order Pseudomonadales; family Cellvibrionaceae; genus JBJHDF01. The sequence goes on from JBJHDF010000011.1 coordinate 43,772, forward strand.
CGTCCCAACTGGTTTGGGTGCGTACCAGGGTTTGCACGCTGGGGGCGTCTGCCAGGGAGACGGGAGAAATCAGCACCAGGATGGCCAGGGCGAAGTAAGTGACGTTGTTTCGAAACTTCATGGTGCGGTTTCCTCCTGTCGCACGGCCTGTTGGGGGTTCAGGCCGCGGGCATAATAGGGTGAAGAGGAAGGGTTGGATGGCAACGCCATTACGGCCACCAGATGGGTGGGAGAGAGTGTGCCATCGGCAAATCCCTGTTCATCCATCGCGTGCAGGCGATCGATAAACGCGCGATCTTCTTCATTGTCGGGGTCCAGGTTATGACCGAAGGCCCGGTCGACAAACACGTCTACCAGATTACCGAAAGCGATAAACGCATGGAAGGAAAAGCGTTCGATCAACAGCGGCAAAATATCCTGCGAACGGATACCCTCGAAGCAGTGTTTCGAATAGTCCCGATTGATAAATTTTCTTTCGTTTTTTTGGCGCTGATGATTGTAGCGATAGTGTTCCGGTATTTTTTGCCATTCCCTCTCAATGATAGCCAAAGCTTCAGGCCAGCGTTGATGGCCGTTTCTCCCTATCATATCCGAGGTGACGAATAGTCCTTTCGGTGTGAGTGCGGAACCGACAGCGTCGAACAGTTCTTCCAGGTTCTGCACATGATGCAGGCACTGGTTCGCCAGTACCGCGTGATATTTTCCCCGGGGAATCCAGTGATTGAAGTCGGCACACACAAACGTCAGGTGATTCTGCACGCCTTCAGCTTCGGCCAGTTCGCGACCGCGACCGATCATACGACGGTTGATATCCAGGCATTCAAGGGTGAAATTTTTCAGCCCCTTTTCTTTAAGCATTTTTGCCACAGTGACTTCGGTATCGCCATTGCCGGAACCGATACTGATAAAACGCGGTGTCTCATTTTCAGCACAGGTTTTTGCGGCTTCCAGCAGGTAGCGGCAAAAGAGATCTTCCGGATGCGTAGTCCCGATCTCTTCAAACCAGGGACGCACATAGCGGTTGGACCAGTAGTGAAAAATGGGCGGCAGCGCGTGCACGTTTACCGTCTTGCCAAACAGCATCCGCTCCCGGGTGAGACGATAGGCGTAGGTCAGTTGCCGGATACCGGGGATGGTGAGCAAAAAGGTTTTTATGGTGAGCAACAAGGATTAATTACCAATGGTTTGCAAAACCACATATTTGCGGATGATTTCCTGGCGGAAGCTGTCCGGGATACTCGCCCAGTCCACCACATCAACATGGATCGGCAGGTTGCTTTCCACAAAGGCTCGCCGCAAACCGGGTAACTGGGTGCAGGGCTGCTGGAGGTCCGCCGGATTGCGCACCACCAGATCCAGGTCGCTGGCATCAAAGGCACCGCCGCTGACACGGCTGCCGTAAGCCCAGACTTCGTGGTCTGGTACCTGCTGGTGCAGCAGGGCAAGTACTCCGTCCAGGTGACGATCGGTGAGATGAAGTGGGGCAGCCGAAGTCATGTGCTGTCTCCAGAATCCTGATCATCTGGGCGCAGACGCGATTCAAGGGCGCGGGCATCGCGGATGAAATCGGGCATCAGGGCCAGGGTCTCCCGGGTAAACCCCTCCCCGTAATCGTGGGCGGTGTCGTTGCGGTTGTCCCGGTAGCTGAACCAGCGTTCGACCTCTTCCAGGGTCAGCAGATCGTGCCGGGCGGCCAGACGTAACAATTCTCTGACTGGTGTGGCTTCAAGCTTGCGGCCACCGTGGCCGAAATCCTTGAGGCGGCGTTTTATCAGCTTGAAGCAGACTTCCTGGGTAAGTTCGAATCCCTTGACGATAGCCATGCGAAAGACTTCCTGGTCAGTGGCCTGTTCCTCGCCGGCGGCGCGCCGATAGAGAGCCACGGCCGCTTCCAGGGCGCGGAGCGTATTGCGCAGGTGGTCCGTATTCAAGTTCATAGGCTCTATTCTGGCAGATGCTCCCTCTATAGGGTACCCCTCGCTTCGGCCTTCTTTCCGAGGAGGGAGTTATCCAATATTTTCGGATAACTTAGCTCACCAGTAATTCATTGTCAGTTCTTATTTTCAGGCTTGCGACGGAGATTCATATGGTCGGACGTGAAGATTGATTTTGTGCTATAGGACCTCCCAAGGATCATAGATTTCAATGATGGCGAGGCGAAGGATTGAGGCACTATTTACCGATGCAGAATGACGAGAATATTCGCCCCAGTAAATCGTCCGGGGTGAAGCTGCCGGTGATTTCGCCCAGGGCGTTCTGGGCCTGGCGTAGGTCTTCGGCCAGCAGTTCGCCGGCGGCTTGGGTGTGGAGTTGCTCACGGCCGGTTTCCAGGGCGGCTTTGGCGCGCTGCAGGGCGTCCAGATGCCGGCGGCGGGCGGTGAAGCCGCTTTGGCCGGTGTCGCGGTAGCCCATGACGGTTTTCAGATGTTCACGCAGCGCGTCCAGTCCTTCGCCGGTGGCGGCGCTGATGCCCAGGCATAGCGGGGTATTTTCTGTGGAGGATTGCGGGCCAGAGGGCTCACCGTTCAGGTCGATCTTGTTGCGCACCAGAGTCAAGCGTTCCGGGTCGGGCAGGCGCTGGACGAATTCCGGCCAGAGTCGGGCGGGGTCGCGTTCGGCACTCTGCTGGCTGTCCACCAACATCAGTACCCGGTCGGCTTTGGCGATTTCCTGCCAGGCGCGGTCGATGCCGATCTGTTCCACCGGATCCGGGCTCTCGCGCAGTCCGGCGGTATCGATAATGTGCAGGGGCATGCCGTCGATATGGATCTGTTCGCGCAAAAGGTCCCGGGTGGTGCCTTCCACTGGGGTGACGATGGCGCTGTCGCGACCGCTCAGGGCATTAAGCAGGCTGGACTTGCCGGCGTTGGGGCGGCCGGCAATGACCAGGGTCATGCCGTCGCGTACCAGGGCGCCTTGGCGCGCCTGCTTCAATACGGCGTTGAGTTTTTCCAGGACTGTGTCCAGCTCAGCGGCAATTTTGCCATCGCCGAGAAAGTCGATTTCTTCCTCGGGGAAGTCGATGGCGGATTCCACATAGATGCGCAACTGGATCAGCGCTTCCAGCAGTTCATTGACCTTTCGCGAGAAAGCGCCCTGCAGGGAGTGCAGGGCGTTGCGGGCGGCCTGTTCGGTGCAGGCGTCGATCAGGTCGGCGATGGCTTCGGCCTGAGCCAGGTCAAGCTTGTCGTTGAGGAAGGCGCGTTCGGAGAATTCCCCGGGCCGGGCCAGGCGTGCGCCCAGGCGCGTGATGCGGGCTAGCAGCAGGTCCAGCACCACCGGGCCGCCGTGGCCCTGGAGTTCCAGCACGTCTTCCCCGGTAAAGGAGTGGGGCGCGGGGAAGTAAAGGGCGATACCCCGATCCAGGACTTCGCCCTGGTCGTCGCAGAAGTCGGTGTAGTGGGCATGGCGGGGTTGCAGGGGTTGTTTGATCAGCGCTTGAGCGATAGCTGCCACTTCCGGCCCGGAGACCCGGATAATACCGACGCCACCGCGGCCAGTGGCGGTGGCGACGGCAGCGATGGTGTCGGCGGCGGCCAAGGGGTCAGGCCTTTTTGGTGTCCGCCTGTTCGATCTGGCGGGTGATCATCCATTGCTGGGCGATGGAGAGTACGTTGTTGGTGACCCAGTAGAGTACCAGCCCGGCCGGGAACATCAGGAATAGCAGGGTGAATATGAAAGGCATCATTTTCATCACCTTGGCCTGAGTCGGGTCCGGCGGCGTGGGGTTAAGCCTGAATTGGATGAACATGGTGGCGCCCATCAGCAGTGGCAATATGAATAGAGGGTCCCGCACGGACATATCCACAATCCAGCCGAAGAAGGGCGCGTGGCGCAATTCCACGCTTTCCATCAGGGTCCAGTAGAGCGCGAGAAACACCGGCATCTGGATCAGGACGGGGAGACAGCCGCCCAGGGGGTTCACTTTTTCCTTCTTGTAGAGCTTCATCATCTCCTGAGACATGCGCTGGCGGTCGTCGCCGTAGCGCTCCTTCATCTCCATGATCTTGGGGCTGAGCTTGCGCATCTTCGCCATAGACCTAAAGCTGGCGGCGGATAACGGGAAGAATATTGCCTTGACAATTATTGTAAGGGCAATAATTGCAAGTCCCCAATTGTTCAGGAAGCTGTGCAGCCAGTACAACAGGGAAAAGAGCGGCGTGGCCAGCCACCAGAGGAAGCCGTAATCGACGGTCAGGTTCAGATAGCGGGCAATCTCCGCCAGGCGCTTGGTGTATTTGGGACCGGCATAGAATTGGGTGCTGATCAGCCCCTGTTCGCCGGGGGCGACTTGGGTGCGAGGGCTGGTGAAGCTCAGCAGAAACAGATCGGGGCTACCTTCGCGTGGCAGGTGTCGCAGGCGGTACTGATTGGTCGCTTCCTGATTGGGTACCCAGGAACTGACAAAGTAGTGTTGCACCATGGCCATCCAGCCGCCCTGGGTACTGAAGCTCAGTTCTTCCCGCGCTTCGCGGATATCCGAGAAGGAGATTTTTTTATAGCGCGTGTCTTCGGTAGTCAGTGCCGCACCCAGATAGGGGTTCAGCGTAAAAAAGCCGCCGGTACTGGGGTTGTGGTTCAGCGAGTCGCGCTTGGTCTGACCGTAGAGGTTGGCGCGCCAGGGTTGATCGCTGCGGTTGTCGATCAGGTATTCGATGTCGATCAGGTATTCGCCCCGGGTAAAGCGAAAGCGCTTGGTAATGGTGACGTCTGCGGATTGTTCATAGACCAGATCCACTTCCAGTTGATCGTTGTTGTCCAGGCGGTACTCTGTGCGCTCCGCGCGAAACAGCGGCCGGCCCTCTGCGGTATCGGTACCGTTGGGGCCCACTAGGCCGCTTTGGGCCACATAGGTGTGGAACTCGGTATTATTCAGCAGAATAAAGGGTACATCAGGGGTATCAAGCCGGGCGGCATGCTTGGGCAAGGCCAGGTGGATGATGTCGCCGCCGTAAGGATCGATGAGCAGGTCCAGGGTGTCGGTGAGCACCCGAATGTACTCCCGGCTGATACTGGTGTCTTCGGTGCGTGCCGGGCGCTCATCCTCTTCTTCTTCAGCAACGGTGGGAATAAAGGATCCTTCCTCCTGCAGTTGCGGAATCTGGGGCGAGGACGGGGTGACCACCGGCGCGGCGCCCGGGTCGGGCTGGCGCTCTTCCACAAAATCGAACCAGCGGAACATAAGGGTGACGAATACCGCGACCATGGCGGCGATCAATAGGTTTTTTTGCCAATCCATCTTCAGTTACTGCCGTCTGAGTGTGTGTGGGAGGGCTCGCCCTTGCCGGGAACCGGGTCTTCACCTCCGGGGTGCCAGGGGTGGCATTTTAATATCCGGCGCAGGGTTAAATAACCCCCTTTGAAAAATCCGTGGGTCTGCAGCGCTTCTTCCGCGTAGTGGGAACAGGTGGGATAGAAGCGACACTGGTTGCCAATCCAGGGGCTGAGCAGGAAGCGGTATAAATGTATGAACTTAATGGCTAGCCAGGTCATTGGCTTGCGTCCTGTGTTTGGCGTTGTGTGGCGCTGGCCTTGCGGGTGATCCGGCGCCACTGCTGGTCCAGAATTTGCTGAATGGACGGGTTGTCCAGTTCGTCCAGGCCCCTTCTGGCCAGTACGATAACATCCAGACCCTGCAATTGGTGCTGTTGCAGGCGAAAACTTTCACGGATCAGTCGTTTGATCCGGTTGCGCTGGGTAGCCAGACGAATGTTTTTCTTGGCGATCACCAAGCCCAGCCGCGGTTCGCGGTCTGCGCGAGGGCGGGCGAGAATCAGGATAGATTGGTGCGAAGCGCGGTAGGGCGGGTCGTCAAAGACCGCCTGAAAGGCCTGCGGGGTCAGCAGGCGTTTGGACTTACCGAACGCATACTTCCGCACATAGCCTCACAGGGGGAGAGGGCAGCCGGAGCGGCTGGCCTCAGGCGGACAGCTGCTTGCGACCCTTGGCGCGGCGGCGGGCCAAGACGGCACGGCCGTTCTTGGTAGCCATACGGGCGCGGAAGCCGTGGGTGCGGCTGCGCTTGAGGACGCTGGGTTGAAATGTTCTTTTCATGGCACCAAACCTGTTTCGTTCGAGCGCGGGCGCTCGCGTCAATTCGTGTGGGAGGCGGGATTCTATAGAAACTGCCACCGCAACGCAATCGCTTTATATAAAGGAAAGAGGGGCGCGGATGCTCGATATTGAGCCCGGTGGCGGATATACCGTTTTGTGAGCAGCTTGCACCCAGTTTTTTCATAAGTTACTAACAGCTTATCAACAGGTTGAGGTTAATAATTAACCATGTTGCAGTTTTTCATTTTTCCTCAAGCGACCTTATAACATATTGAATTTAAATGGCTAAAAATGCATCGATAGATATATTTGGCGAAATTATCTGTGGATAACTGGAAAAAAGCGGTGTAGACTGGGCTGCTGTTCAAAGGGGGCTCCGGAAGCTCCAGTCGGTATCAATAATAAGCCTTTGGGAGGGAGTGGTTTTGCCCCAGTCGGTGTGGAATTCCTGTGCGTCCAGTCTGCGGGATGAATTGCCCGCGGCGCAGTTCAACACCTGGATTGTGCCATTGCAAGTGGACACCACGGCCAGGCCCAACGAGCTGCGGCTGGTGGCGCCAAACAGGTTCGTCTGTGATTGGGTGGCGGAAAAATTCCTCGGGCGCATTCGGGAGCTGACGGCCAGTTACGGGGGCGGTCGGTCGCTGGAAGTGTTGGTTACCGTGTCTCGCCGGCCCCAGCGCAGCCTGGCGGTTGACGAAGACACCGACGACGACGAAAGCGTTGGAAAACGCGGCACCACCAATAACGATGGCTCCCCGCAAGCGAACGGCGATAGGCCTGTTGGCCAGGCGTCCGGTGGCGAAGCGCCAGCGGTGCAGGTCGAAGGCGGCCTCAAGCATCGCAACTTCCTCAACCGCACCTTCACCTTTAAGACCTTTGTCGAGGGCAAGTCCAATCAACTGGGGTTGGCGGCGGCCCGGCAGGTGGCGGAGAACCCCGGCGGCGCCTACAACCCGCTTTTTATCTATGGCGGAACCGGCCTGGGCAAAACGCACCTGATGCAGGCGGTGGGCAATGTCCTGTTGGACACCAACCCCAACGCCAAGGTGATCTACCTGCCCTCCGAGCGGTTTGTGGCCGATATGGTTAAAGCCCTGCAACTGAATGCCATCAACGATTTCAAGCGCTACTACCGTTCGGTGGATGCGCTGCTTATCGACGATATCCAGTTTTTCGCCGGCAAGGAACGCTCCCAGGAGGAGTTTTTTCACACCTTCAACGCCCTGCTCGAGGGAGGCCAGCAGATCATTCTTACCTGCGATCGTTACCCCAAGGAGATCAATGGCCTGGAGGAGCGACTGAAGTCCCGGTTTGGCTGGGGGCTGACGGTGGCCGTGGAACCGCCGGAGCTGGAAACCCGGGTCGCCATTCTCAAGAAAAAGGCCACGGCGGTGGGGCGGGAGCTGCCTGACGAGGCGGCGTTCTTTATCGCTCAGCGCATTCGCTCCAATGTGCGCGAACTTGAGGGCGCCCTGACGCGGGTTATTGCCAACGCCGACTTCACCGGCCGCGCCATCGACGTGAGCCTGGTGCGCGAGGCGCTCAAGGATCTGCTGGCGCTGCAGGACAAGCAAGTGGGGATCGACAACATTCAGCGTGTGGTGGGTGACTATTACAAGATCAAACTGAACGATATGCTTTCCAAGCGGCGCAACCGCTCGGTGGCCCGGCCGCGGCAGGTGGCCATGGCGCTGGCCAAAGAACTCACCAGTCACAGCCTGCCGGAGATCGGTGAAGCCTTTGGTGGCCGCGATCACACCACCGTGTTGCACGCCTGTCGCAAGATCCGGGAACTGCAGGATGAAAGTGCCGACATGCGCGAGGACATTAAAAATCTGATGCGGTTGTTGACCACCTGATCCAGCGCCGATGTGGTAATCTAGCCGGCAATTCCTTTCCTCTCATTACACGGTATTTGAAAGAGATTCCCCATGAAATTTGTCGCGTCCCGTGAGGCACTGCTCAAGCCCCTGCAACTGGTGGCCGGAGTGGTTGAGCGCCGGCAGACCCTGCCGGTACTTGCCAATGTTCTGATGGTTGTTAATGGAAACCGGTTGTCATTAACTGGGACGGATCTGGAAGTGGAGATTATTGGCCGCCTTGAGCTGGAGGAGCCGGGCGAGGCGGGCGAGATCACGGTGCCGGCGCGCAAGCTGCTGGACATTTGCCGCTCGCTGCCGGACAAGGCCGACATTCAACTCGTTCAAGAGGAAGGCCGGGTGCTGGTAAAGAGCGGCCGCAGTCGCTTTACCCTGTCCACACTGCCCGCCAGTGACTTCCCCAATGTGGAGGACAGCGCCGGCGATCTGCAGTTCGCCATGCCCCAGGCGGAGTTGCTGCGCCTGATTGAGCGCACCGGTTTTGCCATGGCCCAGCAGGATGTGCGCTACTATCTTAACGGCATGCTCTGGGAAGTGAGCCAGGATCAGGTGCGGGCAGTGGCCACCGATGGTCATCGCATGGCCATGTGTACGCGCCCCGCCACCGTCTCGGTGAGCGAAGGAATTCAGGCCATTCTGCCGCGCAAGGGGGTGCTGGAGCTTTCCCGGTTGCTGGAGGATCGCGAGGATACAGTGGAGGTGGTGCTTTCCAGCAACCATATTCGCATCACGTCGGCGGACTACACTTTTACCTCCAAACTGGTGGACGGCAAGTTTCCCGATTACCAGCGGGTATTGCCGCGGGGCGGAAACAAGGTGGTGTTCGGCTCCCGCGAGGAGCTGAAACAGGCCTTCGCCCGTACCGCCATTCTTTCCAATGAAAAGTACCGGGGCGTGCGCCTTTTGCTGGAGAGTGGGTTGCTGACGGTTGTGGCCAATAACCCTGAACAGGAAGAAGCCGAAGAGCAGGTTCCGGTGGATTACACCGGTGAACCACTGGAAATCGGGTTCAACGTTACCTACCTGCAGGACGTGGCTTCCGTGATCGCCAACGATCAAATCAAGATCACCCTGTCCGATGGCAATAGCAGCGCGCTGCTGGAAGAACCCGACAACAGCGATACCCTTTACGTGGTCATGCCCATGCGTCTCTAGGCGCGCTGGCCGCCCTAATTCGGGGTCACCATGACCTTGCATCGATTGATGATCCGCCGGTTGCGCAACCTGGCATCGGTAGACATAGCGCCGGCGACCCGGGTCAATCTGTTCTACGGCGAAAACGGTTCGGGCAAAACCAGTATTCTCGAGGCCATCAGCCTGTTGGCTCAAGGCCGTTCCTTTCGCAGTCACAAACCCAAGACGCTGATCCAGCACGATTGCGCCGCCCTAACGGTGCACGGGCGGGTACATTCCCAAGGCGCCGATATGCCCCTGGGGGTCAGCCGCGACCGCGAAGGGTTGGCCCGCTTCAAGGCCAACGGCGCCCCGGTCTCTTCGGCGGCGGTTCTCGCCAGCTATCTCCCGGTGCAGGTTATTAATGCCGACACCTTCGGCTTGCTGGAGGGCAGCCCCAAGATTCGCCGGCAGTTTATGGACTGGCTGGTGTTCCACGTGGAACCCGGTTTTTTCCCGGCCTGGAAGGCGCTTCAGCGCTGCCTGAAACACCGCAACAGCCTGCTTCGCCGTGATAGAATAGACCGCGTTGAATTGGCCGGCTGGGACAGGGAGCTGATCCAGCTGACCGGACAGATCGACGGATTCCGCGCCGCCCTGATGGGCACCTTTCTCGAATCCTTTCAGCCGCTTGCCCAGGAGTTCGTGGCGCTGGAAGGGTTGCGCTTGAATTACTACCGGGGCTGGGACCGGGACAAAGCCTACGAACAGGTGCTGGAAGAGGGCTTCCAGAAAGATCGAGAGCAGGGGTTTACCCGGCTGGGTTGCCACCGGGCGGATCTGCGCATAACTCTGGGCGGCCAAAATGCGGCTGAGGTACTGTCGCGGGGCCAGCAGAAACTGCTGGTGTGCGCACTGAAGATTGCCCAGGGCAAGGTGTTTCGGGAAATGACCGGTCGCCACTGCCTCTGCCTGGTGGACGATCTGCCGTCGGAGTTGGACGCCGATCGTCGCCGCCTGTTGGTGGACTGGCTGAACCGCCTGGAAACCCAGGTGTTTGTTACCGGCGTTGAGAGGGAGGTGCTGCTGACCTGCTGGCCCGAGGGCGGCCTGGACAATGCTCTTAAGTTGTTCCACGTGGAACACGGGCGGGTCAGCGAAACGGAGACGACCCGGCACAAGACTAAACTGAATTGAGACCATCGGAGCAGACTCTATGTCAGACGAAAACAATTACGACTCTTCCAGCATCAAGGTGCTCAAGGGGCTGGATGCGGTCCGTAAGCGGCCGGGCATGTATATCGGTGACACCGATGACGGCACGGGTCTGCACCATATGGTGTTCGAGCTGGTGGACAACTCCATCGACGAGGCGCTGGCGGGTTACTGCTCTGAAATTCGCGTCGTCATTCACCCGGACGAAACCGTGTCTGTCTCCGACAACGGCCGGGGCATCCCGACGGAAATGCACGAGGAGGGTGTCTCCGCCGCGGAGGTCATCATGACGGTGCTTCATGCGGGCGGCAAGTTCGATGACAATACTTACAAGGTGTCCGGTGGCCTCCACGGCGTGGGCGTATCGGTGGTCAATGCCCTGTCTGAACAGTTGAAACTGACCATTCGCCGGGGCGGACAAGTTCATGAGCAGGTGTATAAACACGGGGTTCCCCAAGGCCCACTAGCGGTGGTGGGGAACACGGATATCACCGGCACCGATGTACACTTCAAGCCATCTGGGGAAACCTTTACCAATATCGAATTCCACTTCGACCAGCTCGCCAAGCGTCTGCGCGAGCTGTCGTTCCTGAACTCAGGCGTGCGGATACTGCTGAAGGATGAGCGCAGCGGCAAGGAGGAGGTTTACGAATACGAAGGCGGTCTGCGGGCGTTTGTCGAGCACCTGAACCGCAATAAGACTCCGGTGGCCCAGGTGGTGCATTTCAACACCCAGCGGACGGATGGCATTGGGGTGGAAATTGCCCTTCAGTGGAACGACTCCTTCCAGGAAAACATCTTCTGCTACACCAATAACATTCCCCAGCGTGATGGCGGCACCCACCTGGCCGGTTTCCGTTCGGCACTGACCCGCACCCTGAACAACTATATGGAGAAGGAAGGCCTGGCCAAGAACGCCAAGGTCAACACCACGGGCGATGACGCCAGAGAAGGCTTGACCGCTATTATTTCGGTCAAGGTACCCGACCCGAAATTCTCGTCACAGACCAAGGACAAACTGGTTTCCTCCGAGGTCAAGGCGGCGGTGGAGCAGGAAATGGCCCAGTCCTTCGGCGACTTTCTGTTGGAGCATCCGGCGGAGGCCAAGGCCATCGTCGGCAAGATGATTGACGCCGCCCGCGCCCGGGAGGCCGCTCGCAAGGCCCGGGAAATGACCCGCCGCAAGGGTGCCTTGGATATCGCCGGCCTGCCGGGCAAGCTGGCGGACTGTCAGGAAAAGGACCCAGCACTGTCCGAAGTCTACCTGGTGGAGGGCGACTCCGCTGGCGGCTCCGCCAAGCAGGGTCGCGACCGCAAGACGCAAGCCATACTGCCCCTGAAAGGCAAGATTCTCAACGTGGAAAAAGCCCGTTTCGACAAGATGCTGTCCAGCGCCGAGGTGGGCACTTTGATCACGGCCCTGGGTTGTGGCATTGGCAAGAGCGAATTCAACCCGGACAAGCTGCGCTACCACAGCATCATCATCATGACCGACGCCGATGTCGACGGCTCCCACATCCGCACCCTGCTGCTGACCTTCTTCTTCCGCCAGATGCGGGAGCTGATCGAGCGGGGCCACGTCTTTATCGCCCAACCTCCGCTGTACAAGATTGCCAAGGGCAAGCAGGAGCAGTACCTGAAAGATGAGGCGGCCCTGACGGAGTTTCTCACCCAGGCGGCCCTGGACGGCGCCAGCCTGCACATCAATGTAGAGGCGCCGGGCATTCAGGGCGAAAACCTGGAAAAACTGGTACGCCAGTACCGCGCCGTGATGAACACCATCGACCGGCTGTCCCGCCTCTACCCGAAGGAGGTGTTGGAGCAGATGATCTACCTGCCGTCCCTGCGCCCGGAGCACCTCACCGATCCGGGGCATATGCAGCAATGGTGTGATCAGTTGCTGGCCCGCATCAGTCTGAACAGTCGCGACGGCAGCCAGCGTTACCGCATCACGGTGCGGGAAGACACCGAGCGCCACCTGTTTATGCCCCAGGTGGAAATCACCGCCCACGGCCTCACCCATCGACACCCCTTCACCCACGAATTTTTCCAGTCCGGTGAATACGGCGCCATAGTCAATCTCGGCGAGCAACTGGAAAGCTTGATCGAGCCCGGCGCATTTATTCGGCGCGGCGACAAGCAGCAGCCTGTTGCCAGCTTTGCCGAGGCCATCGATTGGCTGATGAAGGAGTCGCGCAAGGGCTATAGCATCCAGCGCTACAAGGGGCTGGGGGAAATGAATCCGGAGCAGCTGTGGGAGACCACCATGAACCCGGAAACCCGCCGCATGCTGCGGGTCAGTGTTGAGGACGCTATAGCGGCGGACGAGATTTTCACCACGCTGATGGGAGATCAGGTGGAGCCGAGACGAGAGTTCATCGAGTCCAACGCGTTAGCGGTCGCTAACCTGGACGTGTGATGGGGGACGCTGGCAGCATTATCCGGTAAGTCATCTATACTTGACTGACGGTTGCGACAACCGAGATCCCGCCGACAGGAGACCGGCTCGTAAATCATCGACCGAGACAGACCCATGAGCAAGAAAATCGTGCCACCCGTCATCACCATCGACCAGATTGACGCCGCCTTGGAAGAACGCGAAACGCCCGACCGCCGCAAGCGGCAGAAAGGACTGCCCAAAAATATCAAGGAAGAGCGGCGGAAAAGGGACAGACGCAGCGGTTGACCGGCTCTTCGCCCCGGGCCGCACCCCGAATCCCTGCACCCTGGAAGAGTCGCCCGACGTACAACCGAGTGAACCCAGCAAGGCGGGAAATGACTTACCCATGGAACCCCGAGACGAAGAACTGGTAGCACTGATCGCTCGGTGTGCCATCCGCGACCAGACGGCGCTGAAAGAGCTGTTTGATCGCCTGGGCGGCTATCTGCACGCTGTGGCTTTCCGTATCGTCAAGGCCGACGACCTGAGCAACGACGTACTCCAGGACGCCTTCGTCCAAATCTGGACCAACGCCGCCTCCTACCGGCCCTCCCTCTCGAAACCGCTGACCTGGATGACCAGCATAGTCCGCTACCGGGCGCTGGACCGGCTGGACCGGGAGCGCAAGCACAGTGAGCGCATCGTTGCCCGGGACGAGTCTCTGCAGAACTACGAAAGCGACGACACGCCGGACCGCCATGCGCAGGGGGAGCAGCTGCAGCAGCTGATTCTCGGCTGCATGCAGGGGCTGAGCCGCCAGATCCGCTACAGTATCCAGCTGGCGTATCTGGAGGGCTACTCCCGTGAAGAGATTGCCGGCCGGCTCAACACCAACATCAATACCGTAAAATCCTGGCTGTTTCGGGGTGCGGAAAGGTTAAGACGATGCCTGGAAGCGAAAATCAACCACTAGAGCGCGACGTCCGTTGCTTCGAATACGCCCTTGGCACCCTGCGGGGGGAGGCCCGGGCGGAGTTCGCCCGGGAACTGGCCCACAGCGAAACCCTGCAGGCCGACGTGCGTTTCTGGGAGGAGCAACTTATGTCACTCCTGAACCTGAAAGAGAGTCGCAATCCCGCCGCCGACAGTTGGGCGGCCATCGAACACCGCATCAACACCCAGCGGGAAAACCCTTCTGTCGCCGCTGCGCCGCGTCGACCCTTCTGGAGTTGGGCGTTCTCCGGTGTGTTGGCCACGGCCTTGGTTATGGTATTGATGATCGGGGGGCCATTGCCGGATACGCAACCCCTGACTCCCAACGCGGACTATGTGGCGGTACTCACCGATGGCGAGGGGCGGGCGCTGCTGACGGCGCTGACCCTGGGTCGCGGACAGACGCTGTGGCTCAAGTGGGAGGATATCGTTATAGACCCGGACAACAGCGTCCAGTTGTGGGCCGTGTCCCGCCGCGACGGTCAGGTGCGCCCCCTGGCGGTGTTCGATGAACCGGACGTGGTTTCCCTGCCTCTGTCCGACGCCCTGTGGCGCCTGATTCAGGACGCGGACTACCTGTTGCTCACGGAAGAGGAAGCCGGCGGATCCCCACTGGATGAGCCGAGCAGTCAGTTGCTGGCCCGGGGCGTGTGTGTGCGTTTTGTCGACGCCGGCTCAGGCTGAAACCGAAATTCTTCTCAACCTCTCCCTTTGTTGGTAGCATGCGGACAGCGCCCGCCCCTAAGGCGGGTTTCCTGACTGTCCCCGTTCCGCCACCGGTTGCGTCGTATGCTGCGAAAGACAATAGGAAGCTCGCTGCTTTTGCTAATGCTGACTAGCTCCGCCCAGGCGCTGGAATTCACCCTGGCCGATCCGCGTCTGCAACAGTGCATTGCCGATCTGGCCAGGCGCAACCAGTGGAGCCAGGCCGAGCAGGTAACCGATATCCAGTGTCACAATATGGGCATTCGCTCCCTGGAGGGTGTTGACCAGTTCACACAGCTGCAGCGCCTGTCCCTGTTTCGCAACCGCATCGCCAGTGCGCAATTGAGTGGTCTGCCGCAGCTGGAACACCTCAACCTGGCGCGCAACGGTTTGACGCAGCTGACGTTGTCCGACCTGCCGAAGCTGACGGAATTGATGCTGTTTCGCAACGAGCTGGTACAGTTGGACCTCAAGCATCTCCCGGCACTGACCCTGGTGCGCATCAACTCCAATCGACTGGAAAGGTTTCATTACGAAAAGCTTCCCGCCCTGACCCACATCTATCTGTTCGACAACCAACTGGAACATGTGGACATCCACAATCTGCCGGCGTTGGAATACATGGATGCACGCCAGAACCCCATGCCCGACGAGCTGTACGATGATATGGACCGACAGCAGGGCGTCACCATACTGCACGATGGCATGGACGATGACTGGTAAGGGTATTCGCGGCGCCGGGTGCCTTTGGCTGTGCGCGCTGGTGCTGGCGCTGCCCGCCGAAGGCGCGGACCATCAGCTGGACTTCTCCAGTCGGGTGCGGGCGGTGCATGTGGACGAAACCGAAGGCCACGGCAAAGCGGCCTCCGCCCTGCTGCGCGTGAATCTCACCAGTCAATGGCACCGTCAGTGGTTGACACTGCTGGAAGTGGATCATGTGGGTACGGCCTGGAATCAGGCACACAGCAACGGCGCCCGGATCAACGACAGGCCCATGATTCCCGATGTGCCGGGAACGGAAATCAACCGCGCTCAGCTGGGTTTTCGCACCCTGGACGGCGAAGTGATCGTCGGGCGCCAGCGGATAGAACACGACGATCAGCGCTTTGTCGGCAGCGTCAATTTCTGGCAGAACGAGCAGACCTTTGATGCCGCCACGGTGAACTGGGCGCTGTTGACCAGCTCCCGTTTCAATTACTCCTACATCGCCAACGCCAACCGGATTTTCGGCGATGGCGCGCGCCGCCGGCTGTCTGGCAGCGACGCCTCCTACTCCGGTGGCGAAGACCGTCCCGCCGCCACGCTGGGTAACCACCGCCACAACACCCACCTGCTTCGCGCCGAGTTCAACGAGTGGGACTATTCCAGATGGATAGGCTACGGTTACCTGATCGACAATCGCGATATGCCGGCTGTGTCCAACCGCACTCTGGGCGTCAAATACCAGTTCAACTACCACAGTGGTGGTTGGCGCTACCGCCTGGATGCGGAAGTTGCGCTGCAGCAGCTGACGGAATCGGCAGAGTCGGCCAGGCCCGGTTACGGTTTACTGGAGTTGACCCTGGGACACAACAATACCGAAGTGCTGTTGCGTCAGGAAATACTGGGCTCATCCCGCGGTCGCGGTTTTGTCACGCCCCTGGGATCGGGCTATCGCTTCCAGGGCTTTGCCGATCGCTTTATCGTCACACCGGCCAACGGCGTTCACGACACGTCGCTCGGTGTGAATTGGCGCGCACGGCCCTGGCGAATCCAGGGGCGCTACCACCACTTTACCGAGGCCTCCGGCAGTAGCCGCTACGGCGATGAGTTCAATCTGGACATTACCTTCCGCCCGGTGCGCGAACACAGCGTCATGCTGCGTTACGCCAATTTCCGCGCCGCTGACGATTTTGTCGATACCCTGGGTGACCGGCACATTGTGTACCTCGACTACAGTTACAACTTTTAAGGAAGCATTTTTGCCCGGTGATTAATTTTTGGAGCGGCAATAAAACCGAGATCCGCCGGGAATACGAGCGCGAGGTATTGCTCGCCGCGCTGGCGGCCACCGCCGAGCAGTACGGCGCCTGGCAACTGCACGAAGTCAACGCCGACTATCCGGACGCCGCCGAAGAGGCCGCTGTGTTTCGCCGCAAGGGGCACGACCTGTTTGTCACGGTAGCGGGCAATGAGAAACTGGCGGATGAAGAAAAAATCGTGGTGCCCCTACCCCTGATGAAAGGGCTCCTCGGCTACCGCCTGTTGATCATCAACGCCGGGGACCAGCGGCGTTTTTCCGCTATCGGTTCGGCACAGGCACTGCGAAGGCTGCGCAATGGCATACCGGCGACCTGGGCCGACGCCGGGCTGTTTCGGAAAAATGGCTATACCGTAGTGGAGCGCGGCAACTTTGACGAACTGTTTGATCGGCTCAAATCGGGTGAGTTTGACTACGTAACCTTTGGTGCCAATGAAATCAACAGCGTCTTCGAAAGCCGGGCAGAGCCTTTGGGTGGGCTGATCATCGAGCCATCGCTGCTGATGTACTACCCGTTTGCCCTGGTGTTCTACGTCAACCCGGCACTACCGGAGTTGGCCCAGCGGTTGTGCGCCGGCTTGCAGAATATTCAGGAAAACAACACCCTGGAAAAAATCTTTGCCCGTTATTACGGCGACATCGTCACAAAACTGAAGCTGCGCGAGCGCCGCCTGATAACGCTGGAAAATCCCGCTCTGCCAGAAAGTCTGAAATGGATGACGGCGGATCTGCTCGATCCGCCGCCAGCAAAAAAAAGCTAATAGTACATATGCAGCTGTAAAAATGTCTGAGTAAAATTCCCGCTCACCCGTTCGGGCGAATCGTCGCCGATGCGCACACCCCCGCGCAATTGCACACTGGCGTAGGGCGTATACTCCAGCAGCAGAGAGTGCCTGGTGCGCTCGTTGTCGTCCAGGTCCGTGTCCGGGTCCCAGTACTCGGTGGTGAGTTTTAGATTATAGCCCCGGGCTATCTGCCGGTTGATCTCGAGCAGACCCACCAGTTGCACATGGTTGTCTCCGGCAGCATTCTGCTGCGAGTGATCCTCGATGTGATTCACCTCGAACAACAGAGTGTTGCCGAGAAAATTGAAACCACCGAAAAGATTGGCCAGTACCCGTTCACCTCCCTCGTTGTCGTTGAACACCAGTCCCGAACCCAATCGCCAATTGTTGGCGATATATTCCGCACGGCCCAGATACTGAAAGCGCGCGTCGTTATTCTGCTGGCTGCCGGTGCCGTTGGTGAGCGCGGCGTTAATGTGCAGCTTGCCGTGCTGCGAACCCCACTCGACTCCGTTGTCGCTGGTGGTGAAGTTGAACTGGGATGCCTGGCGCACAAAGGCACTGTCGTCCTCCAGCCGGAAGCCGTAGGGCAGCATGATATTGCCCACCTTCAGGTAGCGGTTATCGCCCAGGCGGGTGAGGACAAAAGCCTCCCGGTTGCGTGCGGAGCCGGGCACCAGTTGCTGATCGAAATACAGCAGAAAGCGGGAGTTGGCCGGCTCCAGCGCCACATAGATCTGTCCGGTGTGGGTGTTGAAGCCGCGGCCGGTGTCGGCGTCGTCAAAGCGGGTTTCGCTGGCATTGAGGCGCAGGTTGCCGCCCAACCGAAAACCCTGGGTAATCTGGCCACCGTCGAACTGCGCCTGAGGGCCGGGGTTGCGCGGCAGTATCTGGGAGCCGTAGTGGGCGCCGAAACTGCTGCGGGCACCGCCCCCGCTTGGATTGACATGACAGGCTGCACAGGAGTGGCCGGTCTTTACCGCCAGATAGGGCTCGGCCTGGGCCGGGCCGGAAAGTACGATAATACAGAGCGTCAGTAAGCTACCCAGGAGTTGCCAGAACCGACCAAAATACACCTTGAACATAGGGGGCCTTGCCTCCGTCAATAACGTGTCAGGGAGTGGCCAGGGGCCAATTGGGAATTGCTGTGCCGTTGGTGTCGCCGGGTTGGGTATCGCCCTGGTAGAAATAGAGCGGCTGTCCCCGATAGGCCCACTGCAGGCCGGCGTCCGGCCTTTCGGTGACGGTAAAGTCGCCGAAATCCGCGGCGTCGCCGGGCGCATAGAGCGGCGGCCAGGCGTCCAGGCAGGCGCCCGTACAGGCGGAAACGCCCTGGGTGTCCTGGGTGAAAGTGTAGAGGCTGAAGCCGGCCCGCTGGGTATCCGGATTGCCGTCGACATCCACCAAGTTGCCCCAGCCGACAAAGATGCCGCCGTGCTGGTCATGGGTGTGGACGGTTACCGGTGCGTCCCGGGCAATGCGCCAGAGATCCACCACTTCGTCGCCGTTGACCGCGCCCGGCGCGCCGTCGCCGACAAAGAAATACAGCGGCATGCCGTGCAGTGCCCACTGGTAGTCACCGGAGCCGCGTTCCACCAGGGAATAGGGGGGGTGTGCCTCGGCGCCCGCCTGGGCCATCAGCGCCGGCCAGTTGCTCAGGCATTCGGCGGTACAGTTGCTCGACCCCGGCGAGTCGTTGTCGAAGGTGTAGAGGGTGAACCCGTGCCGGGCCTGCCACTGGGTTGTCTCGCCGCCGTTGTCCGGCCCGGCCACCCGGACCTCGCCAGCGGCGGCCAGGGCTGAACCCCGGGGGCTGTCCACCACCTGCCAGGGCTGGGGCCGCGCCAGCTGCCAGTTGGGCACGGCGGTACCGTTGGTATCGCCGGGGGCCTGGTCATTGGCGAAGAAGTACAGCGGCATGCCCTGGTAGGTCCACTGCCGCACCGGCGATTCGTGGCCATCGAGCGCCCGCTGGATGATACCCCAGGGCGGCTGGGCGGTTTCGCCGGTATCGGCCAGCAGTGGTGGCCAGAATGCCAGGCACTGGCCGGCGCAGTTGGAGACGCCGGGTTCGTCCTGGGTAAAGGTGTAAAGGGTGAATCCGTGTCGATCCTCCCGCTCCGGGCTGAAGCTGTCGTCGCCGTTGTCGGGCAGGGCCGTGAGCACCTCACCGCGGGCTACCAGAAAAACGCCCTCAACCGGGTCGGCTTCACCGGGACCGCCGGGTTCCAGCAGTGCGGTGCGCCAGACGTCGTTGAAGCGATGCCCCTGAACATCTCCGGGGTCGCTGTCGTTGGCAAAGAAATACAGGGGCATGCCCCGCAGCGCCACCTGGAAGTGACCGTCGCCGCGCTCCACGGCGGAGAGGGGCAGTTCAAGCTCCCCGGCGTTCTGGGTGAGCAGCGGCGGCCAGGTGGTGACACACTGGGGCGCGTCGCAAACCGAAGCATGCAAGGGGTCGTTGTCGAAAGTGTACAGCGTCATGCCGTCCCGGTCCTGATCGTCGGTGATGAAATCGTCGGTGTCGGCGTCATATATCAGCACCGTGGCCATTCCTTCGCCGGCGTAGGTGCCGCCCAGAGTGGTAACCACCTTCTGCAGGGATCCGGCCAGTGGTGGCTCGGGTTCGGGTTCTGGCGCCGGTGCCGGGGGTGGTGGAGGCGGCGGGGGCGGGGTGTAGCCGCCGCTGGAAGCTCCGCCGGAACTGCTGTCGTAACTGGAACTGCCACTGGAGCCGCAGCCGACCGCCAGCATGCCCAGGGTTAGAGCGAGGCCCACGCGCATCGCTTGGGTCAAGAGTCTGTGAATCACGGTATTACCTCCTCTGTGGGGCCTGATACCCGACCCGCCGGATCAACGTCGGCAGGTCGGGCCAAACGCCAGCCCGTGTTGTTGATATTGTCGATCAGAACAAAACGGTAAACCGGTAGTTGCTGCCGCCGGTACCATCCCTTTCACCTTCCAACTGCCGGCCGTGCAGATCCCGCACACTTGAGAGATGAGCGTCGTCGATCACCAGTTCAGCGCCACTGGCCGGTACCCGGGAACTGTCCAGGGAGACAGTGAGGGTCTGGTCCTCTAGTGTCACGTGGTAGTCGTCGGGCCAGACCAGCCAACGCTGGTTGTCGTCGAACAGGTAGATCTGCACCGAATCGGCGCTAAAGGTGTCCGGATCCAGGGGTCGGCTGAAGCGCAGGGTAAACAGAGCGCCACCGGTGGATTTTTGCGCCTCGGCCAGACTCAGGGTGGTGGCGTTGTCACCCAGTCCTTCCCGGGGTGCGCCATTGGCGATCCAGTCCCGGATATGACCGATCTGAGTTTGGCTCAGAGGGGTTTGAAACTGCGGCATCTGGGTGCCGGTGATGCCTGGCGCGCCCTCAACTTTCATGACCAGATAGCTGTTGTCGGGATCCCCCGGCGCCACCCGCATCAGGCTGGGCTGCTGCTGCGACGGGTGATTGACCAGATTGTCGAAGCTGGCCTGTTCACTGCTGAGCACCAGGCCTTCCGGTGCGCCGCCGCCGGTGTGGCACTGGGCGCAGATGGGCCCGAAAATGTTCTGCTGCAGATGGGCGAGGGTACCGGGTTCAGGACCGTTGGCAGGTGGCGGTGCGGGTTCCGGGCCCGGCATCGGTGGGGGCGTGGGTGTCCCGCCGTTGCTGGAGCCGCCGCCGCAACCGGTGGCAACACCCAGGGACAGAATCAACAATGGAAAGAGCCAGTTAAGAACGCGCATGGTTACACTCCGTTATCGCAAAGTCAGAAGGAATACCCGGACCTACGGCGCCGGCCCCTTCCTGGTTGCAGTGTTTTTGAGACCCGGGTCCAGGGGTCGCCGTATCGCCGCCGGTGACACACCTGATAAGATGTGCCCTGACTCCAATGGAACACCAAGTGTCATGAGCGAAATTGAGGAAACGGTTGTCGAGCTGACGCCCTGGTGGAAGCCGGTGAAGCTTGGCGTGGGCAGGTGCTGGCGCTACGCCATTGGGCCGCTGACGGTCTATCTGCAGCGGCGCAGCGACGAGTGGTGGCTGGCTTCGGAGGTGGCAGCGGAATCCGAAGAGCTGTACCGGGTGGAAAGCAGCGAACTGGACGCCATACCGCAGGGGCTGAAATACAGCCGGTTTGTGTTCAAGAAGTCCCCCGGCAGCTTTTGCCTGAAACCCCGGTTGCTGGACCGGCCGGTGGTGGTCAAGACCAACCAGGCGGTGCACATCCCCCCTGGGGAGGACATCACCTTCTATATCAGCTCACCGGTGTCCGTGGGGCTGGAGCTGGGCGAAGGCGGCGCCATACTGCTGGAAATGGCCTCCCAGCGCCTGTCCGACACCTGGTTTGGTCCCTCCACCCGGGTGGGAGAGCTGTGCTACGCCACCAAAACCCAGGCCAGGAACAACAAGCAGGACATTCCCCGCCGGCCCCACCGGGCGGTGACGCCGGTGATCATTCACAACCACGCCGCCGAGCTGCTGACCATGGACAAACTCAGCATTCCCGTGCCCTTTTTGGCGGTGTACGGCCTGCCCGATGGTAACCTCTGGACCGACCCCTTGACCCTGGAGCACCACAGCGGCCATAGCATGGCCAAGCTGAAAATTGGCGACAAACCGCCGCCGGGGGCCAACACCGGCAACCGCCTGGCCGAAGCCCGGGAAAAGCTTGCCAAGGGCGGACTGGTACGGGCTTTTACCCATATATTTACCGACTGATCTGAGTGACGGGATCGAATCATGCTGGACACATTGAGCAACCTGCTGGTCTCTGAACAATTTGGACAGGTGATCCGGGCCGGGCTGTTGTTTCTGGTGGGCTTCATCATTGCCGGTGTGGTGGCCCGGGGTGTATACAAATTGCTCGCCGGGCGGATGAATCCCCATCACGCCACCCTGGTGCGCCGACTGGTTTACTGGGCGTTGCTCGCGTTGTTTTTCGCCTCGGCGCTGAACGAAATGGGCTTCAGTCTGGGGGTGCTGTTGGGGGCGGCCGGCGTACTCACCGTGGCCATCGGTTTTGCCTCGCAAACGTCGGCATCCAATCTCATCAGCGGCTTGTTTCTGGTGGGGGAAAAGCCTTTTCAACTGGGGGATATCATTCGCGTCGGCGACACCACGGGCGAGGTGTTGTCCATCGATCTGCTCTCGGTCAAGCTGCGCACCTTCGACAATTTGTTCGTGCGCATTCCCAACGAAAGTTTGATCAAGACCGAGATGACCAACCTGACCCGCTTTCCCATTCGGCGCTTCGATCTGCAAATCGGTGTGGCCTATCGCGAAAACATCAGTCGGGTGCGCGAGGTGCTGATGCAGGTGGCGGACAACAATCCCCTCTGCCTGGATGAACCGACGCCGCTGTTTTTCTTCAACGGCTTTGGCGATTCCTCCCTGGATCTGCAATTTTCCGTCTGGACCAAGCGGGAAAACTTTCGCGACTTGCGCAACACCTTGCAGGAAGACATCAAAGTGGCGTTCGACGCCGAAGGTATCGAAATTCCCTTTCCCCACCGCACCTTGTACACCGGCAGCGAGACCGAACCCATGCCTATCCGCATCGTTCGCGATAGCGATCCGGGTGATGGCCCCGGCGAGGACAAGGTGTCCTGATGAGCGCAAGCCGCGCCGGTTATACCTTGCTGTGCTATTTTGCCGCCGTGGCCATCGCCGCACTTTTGGGCAGCGTGGTGCAGACGCAAATCAATCTCGCCGCCATCACCGCACTGGGCCCGGAAATATCCCTGGCCGTGCGCCTGCAGACCACCTGGTTTGACATTCTTGGCTTCGGCCCGGTGCTGGCCCTGCTGGTGGCGCCGGGATTTATCCTGGCCCTGCCGTTGGCGGCATTGTTGGCCCGGGCGCTGCCGCGCGCACGAGCGGTGCTGTTTCCGCTGGCCGGTGTCCTTGCCCTGTGGGCCGCCTTGCGCACGGTGGACGCTTTTGCGCCCATGCCCACGCTGATTGCCGCCACCCGCACCTTGCCGGGCACACTGGCCATGGCGGCCTGTGCCGGTGTGGGGGCCTGGACGTTTCACATTCTCATGCGGCGCACCGTTGCGGGAAGTAAACAATGAAGCTGTATTTGTGGCTCGGGGTGCTCGGTTGGGCGTTGTTGCTGCCCCCAATGGTGCCCGCCGCCGTTTCCGATTCACCGGGCTATCGCGTGGAAACCGTGACCGAAGGTCTGGTGTTTCCCTGGTCACTGGCATTCTTGCCCGATGGCCGCAAGCTGGTCACGGAGCGCGGTGGTCAGCTGCGCGTGATTCAGGCCAATGGCGAACTGGTGCCCATCGCCGTGGCCGGACTGCCGGAGATTTTCGTCAGCGGCCAGGCCGGCCTCAAGGAAGTGGCACTGGCGCCGGATTTCCCTGACAGCGAAATGATTTACCTCAGTTACGCCTGCGGCACCGAGCGGGCCAACAACACCTGTCTCGCCCGTGGTCGTTTTGCCGAAAACCAGTTGCACGAGGTGGAAACCATATTCACCGCGCGCCCGGCAAAAAGCGGCAATGCCCATTACGGTGGGCGCATTGCCTTTTTGCCCGACAATACTCTGGTGCTGACTCTCGGCGACGGTTTTGATTACCGCGAGCAGGCGCAAAACCCGAGCAACCATCTGGGCACCCTGGTGCGACTGCACCTGGATGGTGTGCCGCCAGCGGACAATCCGCTGGTGGGGCAACTGGACGCGGCGCCGGAAGTCTACACCCTGGGTCATCGCAATGTGCAGGGCATTGTCTTTGACGATCAGCGCGGCCGCCTGTTGATTCACGAACACGGCCCCAGAGGTGGCGACGAACTCAATCTGGTGCGGCCCGGCAAAAACTACGGTTGGCCGATAGTCAGTCACGGTATCGACTACACCCGCGCAAAAATTACGCCGTTCACTCAACTGCCGGGTTACGAAGACCCGCTGCTGCATTGGACACCGGCCATCGCGCCGGCGGGCATGACGCTGTATCGCGGTACCCGGTTTCCCCAATGGCAGGGGGACCTGCTGATCGCCGCTCTGGCCGGCCGGGCGGTGCACCGGGTGAGCCTCACCGAAGACGGTGCCGAAGAAAAGGAAATTCTTTTTGCGGAACTGCGTGAACGCATTCGCGACGTCCGTACCGGCCCCGATGGTGCTGTGTATCTGCTGACCGACAGCGAACGGGGCCGCCTGCTGCGCGTGGTGCCCGAACCGTGAACCGGCAACGATTCCTTCCCCGGTTGGCTGTACTCTGTCTGCCTTATCTCGCTGGCTGTCAGCTGGCGGGGGAAGCGCCGCATCCGGCGGACACCGTGCGCGGCAGCGCCTATTATCTGGAGCGGCTGGCCATGCCGGAGGACAGCTTTCTGGTGGTGCGGTTGTTGCGCATGAACGATCGGTCGCCAGGCCCCTCCGTCATGAAAGTTGTCGCCGAGAAGCGCTGGCAGCAGGTGGGCAATCCACCCTACTATTTTGAGTTGCCGGTTCCCCCGGAATTTGCCGATTCGGAAAAAGTGCACCGGCTGCAAATCGATCTGTACTGGCCGAATGGTGAGCGGGTTTTTCATGCCTTGACCGAACCCCTAACGTCCCTTGCCGATGGCGATCTCGAACTGCGCCTGATCCGAACCCCGCCACCCAACAATCGCGATCACTTGGTCACAGGCGGGGTGGTGAGGCACTACCAGTGCGGCGACATTCCGGTGGATGCTTTTTACGGGCACTTCGGTGCCTACAGCAGTTTCTCGCTGAACCTGCCGTGGACCCGACTCTTTCTCGACGTAACCGACGCCGCTTCAGAAGGCCTGTATACGGGCGACGACCACGCCTTCCACAATCGGGGTGACACCGCGCTCCTGACCCTGCCCGGCAGTGAGCCCATGGAGTGCCTGCCCCGCGCTAACCCGTCGCCATGGACGGTGTCGAAAGACGTCGCCCTGCGCGCCGTTGGCAACGAACCGCCCTGGGTGCTGGAGCTGGGCCGGGGCGACACGCCATCGGTTCGCCTGACTCTGGATTACGGCGCAACGAAGATTGCATTGGATGCCATCGAGCCGCTGCCGGAAGGTGAAGGGTACAGTGGTGATACTGAACGGGGTCAACTGGTTGTTGAGCTGCAGTCGGATGACTGTCCGGACTCCATGGTTGGCTGGACATTTTCCAAGTCGGTCAGAGTAAGCCTTGGTGAACAAAACCTGCTTGGTTGCGGTCGCCGTTATTGAAGTATGTGGAGCCGCCGCCGGGCTGTCTCCAGGTGTTCGCAGAAGGCCCGGGCGCCGTCCAGAATGCGCAGGGTGTGGCGCTGGATATGATCCGAGTGCACCACAAACAGATTGTCGTGCCGCACGGCGGTCAGTGCCGGCCAGCGCTGCCAGGCGCTCAGCCAGGGCGGCGCGGCGCCGTCGTTGCTGCTGGCGACAATCGCGTCCGGGTTGCGCGACAGCACCGACTCCATACTGATCACCGGCGCCAGGGTGGCGGCGTCGGCGTAGACATTGCGGCCGCCGCACAGGCGGATCACGTCGCTGACCAGATGTTCACCGTTGAGCGTCTGCAGCGGGTCGTGCCAGATCTGGTAGAGCACACTGACTTCCCCGGCATCGCCATACCGCTCGCGCAGTTCGGCAAACGCCTCAAGGTAATGGCGGGCGGTCGCGTCGGCAACGGCTTCGGTACCGGCCAATGTGCCTATATCCCGCACCGAGCGGGCCACGTCTTCCACCCGGCGCGGTTCGTCCACGTAATAAGTGAGCCCCAGCTTGTCCAGTTGCGCCACCGTCTGTTCGCCCTGGTTTGAGCCCCAGACAATAATCAGGTCCGGCTCCAGGGCGGCGATGCGTTCCAGACTGACGGCGTGAAAACTGCCCACCCGGGGCAGGGTCCGGGCGGCCTCCGGGTAGTCGCTGTAGTCCACCGCCGCCAGCAGATACTCACCGGCGCCGGCGCTGAACACGTTTTCCGTCGCGTGCGGCGACAGGGCAATGATGCGCCGTGCCGGCGCGGCCAGGCTGACCGGTCGGCCCCAGTAATCGTTCACCTGCCGTTGCTCGTCCGCGCGGCTAGCCGCCGACAGACCCGGCTCCAGTACCTGTGCCAGTACCAGGGCACCGGCAAACAGAAAGCCTTTACAGAGCCAGCGCACCTTTATCCCCCCATCACCACAGGTTTGCCGGTGTCCGGGTGCGGCACGATCCGCACCCGGGTGTCGAACAGCTCGCCGATGCGCGCCTCGGTGACCACGTCTTGCGGTGGGCCTGCGGCGGCCAGTTGTCCGTTTTTCAGCGCCAGCAGCCGGTCGCTCCAGGCAGCGGCCAGGCCGATGTCGTGCAGGGCCATGATCACCGCCACGCCGCTGCCGGCAAAGCAGCGCACGGCCTGCATCAGTTGCTGTTGATGGCCCAGATCCAGAGCCGCCACCGGTTCGTCCAGCAACAGCAGTCGCGGCTGGTCACTCTCCGCCCGCCAGATCTGCGCCATCACCCGGGCCAGTTGCACCCGCTGCTGTTCGCCACCGGACAGAGATGGGTAGGTGCGCTGGGCCAGGTGCAGCACATCCAGCGCCGTCATGGCGTCCCGACACAGTTGCCAGTCCAGGGCGGCGCCGGTGCTGTGGGGACTGCGTCCCAGCGCCACCACCTCGGCGGCGGTAAAGTCGAAGACCAACGGGTTGGCCTGGGTCAGCACCGCCAGCGTCCGCGCCCGTTCGCGCAGTGGCCAATCCGCCAGCGCCCGACCGTTCAGGACAACCGTGCCGGCGGTGGTGGTGAGATCGCCGCTGATGAGCCGCAGCAGGCTGGTCTTGCCGGCGCCGTTGGGGCCGATCAGCGAGACGATTTCCCCGGCGTTCAGGGTCAGGGACAGCTCCTTGATCAGGGTCCGGCCCGGCAAGCGCGCCGTAACCTGATCGACCTGCAACACCGGAGTTGCAATATGCGCGCTCATGGCTGTCTGTGCGCTCATGGCTGTCTGTGCGCTCATGGCTGTGGGAGAGCTCATGGTCATAGCCCCCGGCGCCGTTGTCGGCGCAGCAGGGAAATAAAGAAGGGCGCGCCCAGCAGGGCAGTGACCAGACCTACGGGTATTTCCGTCGGCGCCAGGGCCGTGCGCGCCAGTGTGTCGGCCAGCACCAGCAGCACCGCGCCGCCCAGGGCGGACAGGGGCAGCAGGCTGCGGTGATCGGGGCCCACCCAGAGGCGTACCATATGCGGAATCACCAGCCCGACAAAGGCGATGGCGCCGCTCAGGGCTACCGCCGTGCCCACGCCCGCCGCCACCAGCAGAATCAGCCGCCGTTTCAGGCGCTCCACATCGATACCCAGATGCCGCGCCTGGGACTCGCCCAGCAGCAGCGTATTGAGGGCGCGGCCAAAGGCGGGAATGGCCAGCAGCAGCAGAGTGAGCACGCCGCCGGCCAGGGCCACCTGCCGGCCGTTGGCACCTTCAAGGCCACCCATGCGCCAGAGGCTTATGCGACGTAAGCGCTCACTATCGGCAAAGTATTCCAGCAGTCCGGTACCGCTGGCGGACAGAGCCGACACGGCAATGCCCATCAGAAGCATGGTGGTCACCGAAGTGCCGTTGATTCCCGTGGCCACGCGGTACACCAGCCACACGGTGAGCAGCCCGCCGAGAAAGGCGCCCAGGGATACCAGCGGCAGACCGGCGGCGACGCCCAGCGCCCCGCCGAGACCGGCGCCGAAAACGATCATCAGGCTGGCCCCGGCGGAGGCGCCGGCGGTGACGCCGATCAGCGATGGGTCCGCCAGGGGATTGCGGAACAGCCCCTGCAGAATGGCGCCGCACAGGGCCAGGATGGCGCCCACCAGCGCCGCCAGCAGAGCCCGGGGCAGGCGGATGGACTGGATGATCTGCGCCGTATAACCGGGCAGTTCCATTCCCAACAGGGCCCGGCCCACGTCCGTCGGCGATACCGTCACCGACCCCAGCAACAGCGCCGCCACCAGCGCCGCCACCAGCGTCAGGGTCAGAAGCACAAAGGCGCGCCGCGCCCTTGTGCGACGCTGGTCGGCCGGGCTGAAGCCGGGCAGGGAGCTCACGCCAGCCACGCTGCTGGATGGACACCGGGCATCAGAAGTCCACCCCCTGGCGGGCGCGGATACCGGCCTTGTAGGCGTGCTTGACATCCCGCACTTCCGCCACCGTGTCCATCAGATCGCGCAGCGCCCGGCCGCCGCCGCGTCCGGTCACCACCACACTCTGTTCCGCCGGTCGCCCGGCAATGGCTGTCAGCACCCGCTGTTCATCCAGATAATCGAAGGCCAGCATATAGGTCAGCTCATCCAGCACCACCAGATCGTAGCCGGGATCGCGCAACAGCGCTTCGGCCTGCAGCCAGGTCCGCTGCGCCGCCGCCCGGTCCGCGCTGCGATCCTGGGTGTCCCAGGTAAAGCCGGTGCCCATCTGGTACAGTGGGACCTCGGGGCAGCGATCGCGCAGGTAGATTTCCTCCCCGGACAACTGCTGGCCCTTGATGAACTGCACCACCGCCACCCGCTGCCCGTGCCCCAGCGCCCGCAACACCATCCCGAACGCCGAGCTGGACTTGCCCTTGCCGTTGCCCGTCAGCAGCACCGCCACGCCGCGCTCCAGATGGGCCCGGGCGATACCCGCATCCACCTGGGCCTTCTGCTTCTCCATGGCGGCCTTGTGGCGCAAGTTTCTACCTTCATCTTCTTTCATATCAAAACCGGAATTCCACGCCTCCATAGGCCGCTGCGCCGCTGGTGTTGTAGCCGGACACTTCCTGGTAATCCGCATCCAGCACATTCTCGCCGCGCACATAAACCACCAGATTATCCCGCACACCATAGCGCACTGTGGCATCCAGCACCTGATAATTGTCCAGGGGATCACCGCTGCCCGCCTCCAGCATATCCCGGGCGGCGCGCAGATTCAGGCCCAGGGTCAGCGCCTCCAGCGGCACATACACCAGCCCCAGGTTGGCCAACTGCTTTGGCACCCGGGGACGCGGATCGCCGCTCTCGAGTTCCGCCCGGGTGTAGGTGAAATTGGCGTGCAGGGTCAGGGTCGGGTGCAGGGGCACCGAGCCGATCAGCTCCACACCCCGGGAGCGGCTGCTTTGGTCGTCCTGCAGATAACCGCTGAAGGCGACCATATCAAAAAAGATCTCGTTGTCGATGCGCTGGTCGAACAGCACGGCTTCCAGATGCAGACCACTGTCGGTGAAGTACTCCACACCAACATCCAGACCGCGGCTGTCCTCCTGCGCCAGAGGCGCCATTTCCGGAGCGTTGTCACGCCGGTTGTACTGAATCTCGAACAGGCTGGGGGCACGGAAGCCGGTGCCCAGGGCGGATTTGAATTTGATGACACCGGCGCCCAGCGGTTGCAGCCAGGCGCCACTCAGGCGGTAGCTGGTGTTGCGACCAAAGTCATCGTTGCGGTCGTGGCGCAGGCCGGCCGTTACGTACAGTTGTTCCAGGTGCCGACCCTGGTACTCCAGCCAGCCGGCGCGCTGCCCGCGTTGATCGTCTGAGACCCGATCGGTGCGATCCTCCAGGCCATAGGTCAGGCGCAGATCGTCGGACAGTGCCCGGTGACCCGTCAGTTCCCAGCGCTCGATTTCCCCTTCGTATTCCACCGACAACACATCGGCATCGTAGAGCCGGCGTTCCACCTCGGTGGCGGCGTATGCCAGGGTGTGCTCGCCTTCTTGGATGCTGTGACTGACAAAAATCCGATGACTGCGCTGCTGAAACAGTTCCCGGCAGTCGTGGATGGTGGGCCAGCCGCAGCGATCGTATTCCACCTCGGCATCGGTATCGCGCACTACGCCGCCCAGGCGCCACTGGTCGCCGATGTTCCAGGCGGCGCGGCCGTGCAGGGTGGTGTTGTCGTAGCCATCCGGGTCGCCGGAGGCGTCGCCCTGGTAGGCGTTGAAACCGTCGGTGGCAGCCCGGGCCGCCGACAGATAAAAGTCGCCCTGGCGGTTGGCGCCGCCCAGATGGCCGCTGAAAACACGGGTGTTGTAGCGGCCGGCCTCGCCCGAGGCGCCGCCGTACAAACCTTCACCGTCGCGGCCGGTGCTGATGCGCACCACGCCGCCGGCATCGGCGCCGTACATCATCCCCTGAGGGCCGCGCAGCAGCTCCACCCGGGACACGTCGGCGCCCAGCAGGTGCTGTACCTGGGCGCAGGCCTGGGTGCCGGTGGGGTCGGTGATGTCCAGGCCGTCCACCAGTGTCAGGGTGCGAAAACCGGCTTCGCCGCGCACCCGCAGGGTGGTGACCTTGCCCGGGCCGCCGGAATTGCTCACCGATACCGACGGCAGGCTGCGCAACGCGTCGGATAGAGAGACGAAGCCGCGCAGGGCCAGGTCGTCCGCGTCCATTACGGCTACCGAGGTGCCCAGGGTGCGCAAGGGTGTTTCGGTGCGCGAGGCGACCACCACGAAAGTTTCCAGTGAGTCGCTATGGTGTTCAGAGGCCAGTGGCGCGGCGCCGGACAGTCCGGCGCTGGCCGCCACGGCGGTGTAAAGAATGGTTTTGTGCACGGGCTCAACCCCTTGAGTAGTTGCAAATATCAGCGGGGATCGAGGGAGGCAGAAGCAAAGCGCCGCGGCTTGCGGCCGCCGCTGTGCGGTGGCCATGGGCTCGTGAAGAGTTGCTCGATGGTAGCCCTCCGCTCCATCAACGAGTTCGAAACAGGCCGGTATCGGGCTGACAGACAGAGGTCTGATCACCGTTGCGGGGGCAGCGCTGGATTACCAGTCTTCCCGTTTAACCCACTCAGTTCGAAAGGAAACAGTGGGCACCTGAATCGCGGGGGCAAAAGTAGAGGAACCCGGCACGGGTGTCAACCTTTGGCAGGATGCCGCGCCAATTTCAAATTCTGCCAAAAAGTCCTATTGAATATAAGTCTGGGCTGACGTATAGTCGACCGGACAATAAGATATTGGTCTACATGACAATAAGAAGCGATCGGTGCTTGCGGCGGCTCTGCGTAGCTCTGCGGCAAGCTTATTCCAAATCATAATAAAAGGATGGTCTCATGAGAACGAAAGCGACTTTTAAAAGAAAGCTACTGGCTTCCGCGGTGGCTTCCTGCGCCCTGGCGGGCATGGGAGCGCAAACCGCAGCTCAGGAAGGTGTTATCGAAGAGGTGGTGGTCACTGGTATCCGGGCCTCGCTGGAAAGATCCATGGACGTCAAACGTAACGCCGCAGGTGTGGTGGACGCCATTACCGCCGAGGACATCGGCAAATTCCCCGACGCCAATCTGGCTGAATCCCTGCAGCGCATCACAGGCGTATCCGTCGACCGCATTGGCGGTGAAGGGTCCCAGGTTACCGTGCGCGGCTTTGGACCAGACAACAACATGGTGACACTGAACGGCCGTACCATGCCGGTTGGTTTCGTCTATGGCGGTGGCAGTGGTGCCGGCGGCACCTTCGGCGGCGCGCCGCGCTCGTTTGATTTTGCCAACCTGGCCTCGGAAAGTGTTTCTGGCGTTCAGGTTTACAAAACCGGTCGTGCCAGTATGCCCACAGGTGGGCTGGGTGCGGCGGTAAACATCAATACGGTCAGACCGCTTGATACCGACCCGTTCACTGGTGCGATCAGCGCCAAGTTGTTGCACGACACCACTGCCAGCGATGGTAGCGGCGACGACGTCACCCCCGAAGTTTCTGGCCTGTTCAGTTGGGCGAATAATGAAAATACCTTCGGTGTGGCGGTATCTGCCAGTTACTCTCAGCGTCATTTCAGCTACGCCGGTGGTGCCGCCAATAACTGGAACGTGGCTCGCTGGGACGCCGCAGCCCACGCTGCCGGTGAGAACCAAATGTACTCCTGGCGGCGCGATGGTGACGGCAACATCAATGCCACCTTGGTCAACGAACCACACGATGGACAGCTTTATGCCCGCCCAAACGACTTCCGCTGGACCTTCTCCGAGCGTGAGCGCGAGCGTACCAATGCGCAGCTTACCCTCCAATGGGCGCCTATCGAAGATGTTACTGTAACTGCCGACTATACCTACGCGGAAACGGAGACCTGGGAACACCGTGGCGAGTGGACCATGTGGATCGGCAACAGTAGTACCATCACCAATGTGGAATTTGACAACAGCGGCCAAATTGCCGTGCCCATCAATATTGAAGAGCGCATTGGTGGCGGCAAGGATATGGGTTATGAGCAGCAATGGCGCGAGCAGACCAATACGCTCAACTCATTCGGCATCAACGTTGACTGGCGGGTCAACGACGACCTGACACTGAACTTCGACCTGCACGACTCCAGCATGGACAACAGGCCCACGGGTCCGGGTAATGCCGGCGAGATCGGCGTAAGCGTGGGCGCGCCCATCGGTGATATCCAGCGCTGGAACTTTGCCGGCGACCTGCCTCAGGGCTACTACACTTTTGACAACAGCCACCTCAGCGGCACTCAGCACCCGTCACAAAACGACTTCGGTACCCAGCAGGGTCGTGTCTTTTACGCCCTGCAAGAGATGGATGTCACTCAGGTACAGTTGAGCGGTGCCTGGGCCATGGGCGACGGCGAGCTGCGCTTCGGCATGGAGTACCGCGACACTGAAGTCCGTCAGGCCAACTCTACCCGTGAGCATGAAATGGGGAACTGGGGTGTGGCCAATCCCGGCGAGTTTGCGCCGCTGGATAACCTGCAGCCGTTCAACTTCGCCTCCGTTTTCTCGGACTACAACACCGACCTGATGGCCGACTTCGGTATCCGTTCCAACAACGTGCTGGAGCTGTGTCAGCACATGGTAGGACTGACCGGCGAGGGCGCGAACTACCCCAGAGCTAATCCCGACCCCTGGGCGTGCGCCGCCATGGAAAGCCACCCGAACAACAATACGGTGGAAGAGGAAATGCTCGGCTTGTTCGTCGAGTATGCTCACAGCTTCCAGATAGGCGGTATGGACGCCAACATCCTGGCCGGGTTGCGTTACGAGGAAACCGATGTGGCCTCCACGGCATTGTCACAAATCCCCGCGTATCGCCCCTGGCAGAACAGTAACGACTTCCAGCTGACCATTTGGGTCCAGGATGATGAAGGCAATCCGGTTCTGGATAACTTCACCTTGACCCATGACTACAGCAATATCCTGCCCAGCCTGGACTTCGATATTGCTCTGCGGGACGACCTGATTGCGCGCTTCTCCGCCAGCCGAACTATTGGTCGTCCTGGCTATGGCAACCTGTTCGCCAGTGTCGGCAACTTCCAGCAGGATAACCCGACCTACCTGGGTGGCAACCGCTCGGCCAGTGCCAACACCCCGGAGCTGGATCCACTGGAGTCCACCAACGTCGACGTATCGCTGGAGTGGTACTTTGACGATGCCAGCTACGTGTCGCTAGGGGTCTTCCACAAGAAGGTGGATAACTTCCTCGGTGTTGGCGTAGATACCCGGCCGCACTTCGACCTGCGCGACCCGAGCGCCGGGCCTCTGGTGGAGCAGGCTGCTGCTGAACTGCAGGCCCGGGGCATTCCTGTCGACAACCGCACCTTGTTTGTTATGACGGGCATCCTGCATTTCGCAGATGATCACCCGGGCGGCGCTCAGGAGATCATAGATACGTACGGCGCTGATGGCAGTGGTGTTGGCTTTACTGAGGCAGAGGCCTTTGCTTCGGCGTATAACATTCCCCCCAGAGCGGATAGCCCGCTGGTTGAGTGGCGCACCACGTTGCCTATCAACAATCGCGATGCCACAATTCGCGGCGCCGAGTTCGCTCTGCAGCACTTCTTCGGTGATACCGGCTTCGGTGTACAGTTCAACTACACCCATGTGGATAGCAACCGTAAGTTTGATGACTTCGCCGATCCGGGTGAGGAGCAGTTTGCGCTGGTGGGCTTGAGCGATACCGCCAACGTGGTTCTGATGTATGAAAACTATGGTGTCGAGGCTCGGTTGGCCTATAACTGGCGCGATGAGTTCCTGCGTCAGACCAACCAGGGCGGGTCCAACAACCCTGTCTATGTGGACGCCTATGCCCAGTTGGATCTGAGCGTGGCCTACAACATCAACGACAACCTGAGCGTTTTCTTCGAAGGCCTCAACCTCACTGAGGAAAATGTCCGCTGGCGTACCCGCGATAGCCGGATGACTCAGTACCTGGAGCAACACGGTGCCCGCTATATGGTGGGTGTTCGCTACGCGTTCTAAGGCGCTATCAGGCCGAAGTACGCGAAAAAGGCCGCTGCTATGCAGCGGCCTTTTTCTTGTGTAACAATTACAGCACTCGGCATCTATTCTCAGCCGTGAATCATAGGAGAGCTGCCGTGCACCAACCCAAACCGGTAAAAAAGGTCATTATTGTTGGCGGAGGTACAGCCGGTTGGGCCGCCGCCGCTGCTCTGTCTCAGCATTTGAGCCAATTGCTCGAAATTGAGTTGGTGGAGTCTGCCGATATAGGCACGGTTGGCGTCGGAGAAGCCAGCATCCCACCCATGCGCGCCTTTCATCGTCTGGCGGGAATCGACGAGCAGGAATTTATGCGCGAAACCAGCTCGACCTTCAAGATGGGCATATTGTTTCGCGATTGGCGGGGTCTGAATACCGAGTATCTTCACTCCTTTGGTGAAGTCGGCCAGGGCACCTGGCTGACGCCCTTTCATCATTTCTGGTTGGAGGCAAAGGATCGGGGCCTGGACGTCGCTCCCCTGGACCACTATTGCCTGGAGGCAACGGCTTGTTGGCAGAAGAAATTTGCCGTTCACAAACAGGGTGGGCCGAACTTCGCCTATCACCTGGACGCTGGTCGGTACGCTCAGTTTCTGCGTCGCAAATGCGAGGCTCGTGGCGTACGGCGTCGCGAAGGAACAGTCGATCGGGTGGAGCTGGATCCCGACGATGGTTATATTCATCGCCTGCATATGAAAGACGGGGGCAGTATCGAAGGCGACTTCTATATTGACTGTACGGGTTTTCGCGGTTTGTTGATCGAAGGCGCTCTGAAAACGGGCTACGACGATTGGACTCACTGGCTGCCGACCAACCGTGCCCTGGCCGTCCAGACCCGGGCCATTGGCGACCCGGATCCCTATACCATTGCCACTACGCGAACAGCCGGCTGGCAATGGAAAATTCCCCTTCAGCACAGGGTAGGCAACGGTCTGGTTTACTGCAGCGAACACATCAGCGACGAGCAGGCGCGCGATGAGTTGCTGGCCAATGTGGAGGGTGAGCTCATCACCGAACCGCTATTGATTCGTTACACCACTGGGGCCCGCCGCAAACAATGGCACAAGAACTGTCTGGCGCTGGGTCTTGCCAGCGGTTTTGTCGAACCGCTGGAGTCGACGTCTATACACCTGGTAATGGTGGGCATTACGCGCTTTATGAAGCTGTTTCCATTTGATGGTGTTGCGAATTCCGCCGTCGACCAGTTCAACGCAATCAGTCGGGAGGAGCTGGAACACATCAGGGATTTCATTGTTCTTCACTACAAAGTCACCGAGCGCTCCGATACCCCCTTCTGGCGTGAACGCCAGCAGCAGGCCATTCCCGATTCACTGGTGCATCGCCTGCGTCTATTTGAGGAAACCGGACACATCCGGCCGGCGGATTTGGATCTGTTCAAACTGGATTCGTGGCTGCAGGTCATGATTGGACAGGGAATTGAGCCGCGCGGACACCATCGTCTGGCGCGACAGATGTCGGACCAACAGCTGCAGGATGCGTTGGACAAGCTTCGGGATGCCATCGCCAAGGCGCTGGCCACTATGCCCTCGCACAAGGAGTTTATCGCGCAGTACTGTCCCGTATCCGAGGCATGACATGCTGACGGCCATGAACATTAAGCGGTTGTTCGTCGTCGCCCTGTTGTTACTGGCCGCGAGCTTCGCCTGGGCGGAATTGCCGGACAAAGACGCGCGGCTGAGCCCGCAGGAGATCTTTCCCCTGGCGCAGCGTTACTGCGGAAGCTGCCACGCCCTGCCGCCGCCGAACATTCTGCCCAAGCGCAGTTGGCCCCAGGTTATCAATACAATGGTTGAGCTGACCCGGGACTATACCGGTACCGACGTTATTCCCGAGCAGGTAGTGCCACACATCATTGCGCTCTATTTCGGCATGGCCCCGGAGGAGTTGCCGGCACTGCCATACATCGACACCGCCAGCGCCAGCGCCGAATTTCGTGAGCAGCTACTGGGGCCATCGACGCCTATCCCTCAGGTGGTGTCCATCAAGCGTGTCGACCTGGGTGAGCATTACCCGGGGCTGACTTTCCTGGTCTGCGACGGCGAAGCCGGACAGGTCAATCTGGCGCGGGCGAAATGGGAGGACGGGCGGCTGCAGTGGAGCGAAACCAAGCTGGCCGAAGTCGATATTCCCATTACTACCCAGGTGGTGGATTTCAACGGCAACGGTCGCCTGGACATACTGGTGTCGGACCTGGGTATTCTGCCGCCGGTGGAGCAGCGCGCCGGCAAAGTGTACGTGTTGGAGCAGGACGAAAACGGCGAGTTTCACCCGCGTCTGCTGCTGGACGGTTTGGGACGTGTGACCGATGCGCGCGCGGCGGACCTGACGGGCAACGGTCGCCTCGACCTGGCCGTTGCAGTCTTCGGTGGCAGGGGAGTTGGCGAAGCCTTCTGGTTGGAGAACATGGGTGATGGCAAATTCGAGCGCCGTGAATTGCTGTCCCTGAGCGGTGCGCTGAACCTCACGCCCGTGGATCTCAATGGCAATGGCCGCCTGGATTTGGTGACTTTGGTGGCTCAGGAGCACCAGGTGGTATTCGCCTTCATCAACGAGGGAAATGGCCGCTTTTCCCCAATGGAACTGGCGCGCGCCGAGCACCCCATGTTCGGTGCCACCAGCCTGCTGATACACGACATGAACGGCAGTGGTCGCCCAGATATTCTGTTCAGCAACGGCGATGCCTTCGATACCCAAAACGATCCCAAACCCTACCACGGTGTGCAGTGGTTGGAGAACATGGGCGATCTGCAATTTCGCTACCGCGACATAGGCCGCTTTTATGGCGCGGCCAATATGGCCATAGGTGATGTCAGCGGCAACGGCGCCAAAGACGTGGTGGTCAGCAGCTGGGTAAATGTTTGGGAAGATGCCAAGCGTCAGTCATTGGTGTGGTTTGAAAACGACGGCGAAGGCAATTTTACGCCCCGCCCGATCAGCGGTAATATCGGCAGCATGGTGCCCATCGAATTGGTGGACATCACCGGCAACGGACGTTTAGATATGCTCACCGGCGCTTTCCGCATGGACATCATGCGCGCCATCGCCATGGATGAGCCCGTGCCTGGGGATCAAGTCAATCCGCGTCTGCGTTTTTACCAAAACCTGGCGCCTTGAATCGGGCTAAGCCTGCTGGTGGAGCGAAAGCGATAAGCTAAACGCCTCGTGCCGCAGCATATCAACAACAGCAGCAACCAATAATGGGCCGATACCAAGCCGCCGGACCGGGTGGTATCAGTGGGCGCGGCACTTGGTGGATGTGGCTCAGAGACATCGTGGGAAACGCCCCCCACAAATCGGATAACCCCATTGAGTGCGCCATCGCTATCGTTTTTCCCGCCATCAGTAACTCTAACCTGCAGGCACTCGCTATTCGACATTGAATGTAAACTATATGCTACATGATTGGGATAGGGGCAAATGCCGTTAATGCGCTGCGCGTAGGAAAGCGCATTTCCCGGCTCTGCTGTAAATTCACGCCAGCCAGAGTTTTCAACAAACACCTTCAGCTTTGATGTGCTTATTAGCGGCTTGTCCAGAGGTATAACAACCGTGGCGACACTTCCCGCATAGGGGAGCCTATAGATCTCGAAGTCGAACACCAAGTCCGGCAAATTATCGTCCTCAACAATCTGCAGGTATTGGCTTTCAGCTAGGGTTAATGGAACATCCTGCCAATCGCGCAGGTCCAAACCAGCCTTATACAGTTGGGTCTGCTGCGCGAAGTTTCCGAGGCGCAAACCCAAATGTGATTCTGCTTGTATAGGATCGTACCAATTACTATTCGCCAGGACCAAAAATGGCCTGTCGTCCGAATACAAACAATCAGGAATACGATTCTGGCTGGAATCAATAGGAAGATTTTCAGTGCAATCTTCCGTAGGTAGGTCTCGCGTTGACACTTTGACGAGGTCAGTAAACGTTACTAGTTCAGCGCGGGGTGTTCTTCGCGACAGGACGGCACTAACAGTGTAAAACCCATCCGCGAGAGAATCCGTTGATACATAAAGTGAAGAGCCATCCACAATGCTATTGAAAACTAGAGATTCATCAGATTTGCTCCAGTCAACAATAATACTTGACGGGGGGGCGGTGCTGCTAATATTCGCCTGCACTTCAAACTCACCAAGTCTAGGATCAATGTAAGAAACGGGTTTGCCTTGCTGAGTGATAGTGAAGTAGACAGAAAACACGACGTCTTGCTCGGTGAGATCAACGATAGTGGTACTGTTGCCGCCCGCCTTCGCTCCAATTGGCTCGTCCATGGAAAACGAAACAACAACCGGAGATTGCCACAAAGACGCTCTGGGCGTTGTATTTGTGTACCCTGAAAGCTCAAAACTGATCGGTACGAAAGCCACGTTTCCGAACAACTCAGCTTCGCCTTCCAACACCTGATAAGAAAAAGGAACCAATACAGGATACTCGACGGGGTATCCGTTTAGAAATGCCTGCAAAGGATAGTTCCGGCCCTCTCTAGCGTACGCGGATGGTAAAAAAGAAACCACGGGATCAATGAAAACACGTTGCTTTTTGTGTACTGCATTGCCGTTTGCATCAGTAGCCGACCAAACGATATCGTGTGAACCAGGCGGATAAAACTGCTTGCTGTTCGAGCTGACTGGAATGCCAAGCCCGGTGTGATCCATTGCGGTAGCGGATCCGGAGTCTACGTAAGTGTAAGCACTCAACGCTGGTAGCCTTACGTTGCTTGGGACTACCAGAGTAGGTGAGGTAAAGCTACTATCGCCTTCGAGATACCGGACTAGATAGGTTCGTCCATCGCCATCGGGATCAAGGTGAGCGTCGTTGGGGTCGTAAGGGTCCAATCCCCAAGCGATCTCCACCTCGTCAGGTATTCCATCTCCATCGCTGTCAAAATATTTACTGTCTGGACCTGGCTTTCCTGACCACTGTAATATACGTACACCAGCTTTGCTATCGTTGCTTACAGCGCATATACCTTGCTGATCTCGAGTCACCGCGCAGGAAAAATATTCCTCCCTGCCAGGAACGTGAAAAAAAACGGATTCGTTGTTGCGAAAATTCCCTTGTAAATCAAGAGTAACTAAAGCGAAAGCATTGCCGGCATTGATCAACGGGACACCAAAACTGGCCGAGTCTCGCTGAGGGTAGTCTCCTCTGTTTTGCGTAGCGACGGCCACAATGGTATCTTGAAACTGATACGCTTTGTGGTTGTAGAAAGGCATATTTAGGCTATCGTACATTATCAGAGGCTCACCGTTGTTAAACGTGGGTAGTGGCTCTCCATTCTCGCTTAGCACCCAGTAAAACGGTGCGAAGTCACCTTCGCATGAAGGGTCTTCCAAACAGCTTTCACCAAGGACTAGGTAACCATCAGTACCCGTCAATTTGACTACTTGGCTGGGATGCATGCCCTGTGGAAAAGAGAACAGTATCTGCGGTTCACCGGCGCTTTGGCGTTGAGAAAGATCTATTCTTTGGTAAACAAAGCTAGATCCAGCTCCATCCTGAGGTAAGGATTGAATAAGTTTGAGTGCATTGTCTTGAGAAACAGACAAACTATAGTGAAACGGTGGCCTTGTTGTCCTCAACCCCTCAAAGAAAACTTGATAGATGCCATCTGTCCAGCGGGATTCAACCGGGTTTCCGTTGCGATCAATGTGCAGGATAGTCGCTGTGGGAGAGCTGGCTACGTTTCCGTCTACAGCTGCCTTTGTATAAGTAATAATAACCTCGTCATTGGGAGTTACGGCTAGGTTTGGCATGCCAAGACTACGTAGGCCCCGAAAAGTATCAGTATGGAAAATCCGTGCAATTACAAGAGAAGAGGAGCTTTGGTACGTATCGTTTACGCGATATACCCGAAGGCCGTCTTCCGCAACAAGCAGTACAAAAAGCTCTCCGCTATCGTTAAACTTCATGTCCGCAACGAAAGTTGGCCTTTCTGTTGTTGTTTCGAGCAGTGTGGCGGTTCCGTTAATGCCAAAGCTATTGTCTTGGCGTCCCGTCGCAAAATAACGCTTTAGTTGAACGGATAGTTTTCCCGCCGCAGTCTCCTTGACAATCCCTGCTATCCAGCGCTTCTCCGAATCAACGGCGACCGCGTCGGTTCTTGCCCGTGCGCCTACAAAAGTAACGGCTTTCCGTCCGTTTGTGCCAAACGATGTATCCCAGCCACTAGAAAAGTCAAACCGCCAGAGCCCCACATTGCTTCCTTCGTTCGTTGTGGTATTGGTGGGTAGAAAAAACCCAACACCTTCAATTACGATGGGAGATATTTCTACGCGTTCTGAGCGACCAGACTCTATAGATCGAATAGGGGGTCTGATGATCGAGTAATCTGGGAGAATCGATTCAAAGTTATCGTCGTAGCGTTTAACATGCATACTGGGGACCGGGAAATCGGAACCCAAGTGAGGCTGCCGTGTTGCAAAATCGGCTAGGCAATGCCACTCACCCTGAGCACGAAAGCAGCTATAGTAAGTAAACAACGATAGCGGTAAGTTGTTGATGAATCGTGTTTCGATGAGCTGTCCTTGACCGTCAAGGATTGCAACGCGAAGTCGGTCGGAACTGGACGCAGGGGGAGTCTCCTGAGAGAATACGTATATACGGTTGTCATGATGCGTAATCTTAGCATCAGCGAATCCTGTGCGATCTGAGATTACTTTATGGTATGAAGCAGAGCCAAACGAAGGATCAGGGTGACCCGACTCGGTCAGTCGATAGTATCTAGTCTCGAAATCGCTGGAAAAATATAACGTCAAAAGGTGGGGTCTATCTTGATCATCGAGTTGTAGATAACCAATCCGTATTGCGTTGTTCGATTCGATGGAAGCTAACCCATTGTTACCGAAACCAATATCGGGGCTGCCATCAGGCAATATGCGCCTGGCAAAAACGCCCGGTTGACTAGTGCCAGGCTTAGTGGCCTCCCAGGCGAGAACAACCCGGTCTTTTGAGTCAACCGCGTAGTGACTAGTCAGTGTGGGATCGACATGAACTTTATCATGGTGAAACGGTTGAAACGCTGGATCTAATGCTCCGTTGGGCAACAATCTGACCAGAAGATGGTGATAAATGGGAGCCGGAGGTGAAAAGGACTGCATCTGACCAGCAAACCCCTGTGCGAGCATGACATATAGTCTGCCATGACTGTCTTCGACCACGGGATAGGCGACACTGTTAAAATGCCCTTGCCCAAGTTCACTAAGGAACACATACCCGTCCCGACCGAACGTGGTGTCAACCGTGCCTTGAGAGGTGAACTTTACAATCAGCTCTTTCCCGGAGGAAGTTCCCGATAGAAAAAAGCCGCCGTTGATGGAGGGAATCCCGTTTCTTACATCAGAGAAGGGCGAGATGTCGTCGTAAAAGTGATCGCTGACAGGGTAGTGCACCTCGATATCCTGGGCAAGCACCTGTGGAACGACAAAGAGCAGAAACGCACTAGAAAGCAGCGCATATACTGATATTTTCATTATAAGGCCTCCAGCCATAGCTGGGCCTTATGGTATCACAGCAGGAAAACTGGGAGCACAAGCTACCTGAGCAAATACGCGTCCAATGCCCGCAATTGATAGGTGTCCTCGGGAAAGCTGTGATGCGCGCCGACGGGCACGCCGGTCATATCCGGCAGCCGGTGCGCCACGCCCTTGTGGCAGTCGATGCAGGTTTTCTCACCGGTGGCCAGCACTGTGGAGTGCATGGCGCGGGCGCGCGGTGATTGCAGGGTAAAATCCATATACTCGAAGTTGTGGCAGTTGCGGCACTCCAGCGAATCGTTGGCGCGCAGGCGGCGCCACTCGCGCTCGGCCAGTTCCCGCCGCTTGGCTTCAAATTTTTCCTCGGTGTTGATGGTGCCGAAAATCCAGCCCCAGACTTCCTTGGACGCCTCCATCTTGCGCGCGATCTTGAAGGTCCAGTCGTGGGGCACGTGGCAGTCGGCGCAGGTGGCGCGCACGCCGGAGCGGTTGGTGTAGTGCACCGTGGGAATCAGTTCCCGATAGGGGTTGGCCTGCATTTCATGGCAGCTGATGCAGAACTGCTCGGTGTTGGTAATCTCCAGCGCCGTGTTGAACCCGCCCCA
Source organism: Marinimicrobium sp. (assembly GCA_050486405.1). Classification (GTDB taxonomy): domain Bacteria; phylum Pseudomonadota; class Gammaproteobacteria; order Pseudomonadales; family Cellvibrionaceae; genus JBJHDF01. The sequence goes on from JBJHDF010000011.1 coordinate 86,166, forward strand.
GAAGATGATGCCGGCGACAAAACCGCCCAGGGTCAGAAAACCCAAGCTGAGGTGAGCCGCCGGCCGGTTGAAGATCTTCCAGTAATTCTTGATGGTTTTCCGCATGATCCGCTCGCTTACTGGCGCTCCAGGATGGCTCGTTGCAACACTTCGTCAATGGTCTGAAAGCCGCTGGTCTTGACCGGCGCTATGTCGTTCTGCGGCAGGTGGCACTGCACACAGAAGTAACGCCGTGGCGACACTGCCGCCAGCGCCTGACCGTCGCGATCCCAAAAATGGGTGATACTCACCATGGGCGCGCCGCTGGCCTCGGCGGTGCTGCGGCTGTGGCAGGCCAGGCACTGATTGTAGTTCTTGTCTATCTGGTAGCCGCGAATGCTGTGCGGGATCATGGGCGGCTGTTCCGGCCAGGCTCGGGTGGGGCGGGGCATGGCGGTGATTTCCCGGGGAATCGGCGGCGCCACGGCGTTGTCGGTCAGGGTGCCACCGGGCCGAATGCCGTCTGGGGCCGGGTCATCGCGCAGTTCCTGGGCATGGGCGGTCAGGGCCAGGGCGAGAAAAGCGGGCAGTAGCAGTCTCATGATGTTCTCCTAGGCCAGGCTGATCAGTTCCACGCGGACGGCGCACTTCTTGAAGTCCGTCTGCAGGGAGATGGGGTCGGTGGCATCCAGTACTACCTTGTTGATCAGCCGGTTGGCGTCGAAAAAGGGCACGTAGATCAGCCCCCGGGGCGGTTTGATACGGCCGCGTGTTTCCACCCGGGCGCGGATGCTGCCGCGCCGGCTGATCACCCGAATCTCGCTGCCGCGGCGAAAGCCCTGGGCCTGGGCATCGTCGTAATTCATGTACACCAGGGCGTGGGGCACGGCGCGATTGATCTCCTCCACCCGTTGGGTCATGGTGCCGGTGTGCCAGTGCTCGAGTACGCGGCCGGTGCTGAGCCAGAAGGGGTATTCGTCATCGGGGCTCTCCGCCGGCGGCTCATAGGGCAGGGCGAAGATGATGGCACGGTTGTCCGGCTTGCCGTAGAACTGCACGCCGCTGCCTTCGGCCACATAGGGGTCGTAGCCCTCGCGGTAGCGCCACAGGGTTTCCTTGCCGTCCACCACGGGCCAGCGCAGGCCGCGCTCGCGGTGGTAGACATCGAAGGGCGCCAGGTCGTGAGCCTTGCCCCGGCCAAAGCGGGCGTACTCCTCGAACATGCCCTTCTGCAGGTAGTAGCCAAAGTGGTGGGATTCGTCGTTGCGGTAGCCTGCGGCGATATCCGACAGCGGGTAGGAGTCGATCTCGCCGTTGGCGAACAGCACCTCATACAGGCTCTTGCCGCGAAATTCCGGCGCCTTGCTCAGCAGTTCCTCGGGCCAGACGTCGTTGGTGGTAATGCGTTTGGAGAATTCCACCAGTTGCCACAGATCCGAGCGGGCTTGCCCTGGCGGTGGTACCAACTGATGCCAGAACTGGGTACGGCGCTCGGCGTTGCCGTAGGCGCCTTCCTTCTCCACCCACATGGCGCTGGGCAGAATCAGGTCGGCGGCCTGGGCGGATACTGTGGGGTAAACGTCCGATACGACTACAAACGCCTTGGGATTGCGCCAGCCTGGCAGAATCTCCTGCATTACGTTAGGGCCGGCCTGGACGTTGTTGGTCACCTGGGTCCAGTAGACGCGGATCACCCCGTCCTTGAGCTTGCGGCTCTGCTCCACGGCGGAAAACCCTACCTTGTCGGGAATGGTGCCGGCGGGCAGCTTCCAGATCTTCTCGGTCATTTCCCGGTGGGCGGGATTGGTCACCACCATGTCCGCCGGCAGCCGATGGGCGAAGGTGCCCACTTCCCGAGCGGAGCCGCAGGCCGAGGGCTGACCGGTGAGGGAGAAGGGGCTGTTGCCCGGTTCGCTGATCTTGCCGGTGAGCAGGTGCAGGTTGTAGACCATATTGTTGGCCCAGACGCCGCGGGTGTGTTGGTTGAAACCCATGGTCCAGGTGGACATGACTTTCTTGTTCGGGTCGGCGTAGATCTCCGCCAGGCGCCTGAGGCGTTCGGCGGGTACGCCCGTTTCCCGGGCGGCCCGGGCCAGGGTGTAGGGTTTGACGAACTCGGCAAAGTCGTCAAAGGAGATGTCGCTCCAGGTGTTGGCACGGTCGGCACCAGTGGCGCGCTGCTGTCGTGGGTCTTCCGGGCGCAGGCCGTAGCCGATATCGTCCTGTCCTTTGGCGAAGCGGGTGTACTTGTCCACAAACTCCCGGTTGACCTTGCCTTCCTGAATGATGTGGTTGGCGATGTAGTTGAGAATGATCAGGTCCGTGTGGGGTTTGAAAATGATGGGCAGATCCGCCAGTTCGAAGCTGCGGTTCTCATAGGGCGACATGACGACCACTTCCACGTGGGGGAAGGACAGACGGCGGTCGGTGAGCCGGCTCCAGAGTATGGGGTGCATCTCCGCCATATTGGCGCCCCAGAGCACAAAGGCGTCGGCGTGTTCGATGTCGTCGTAGACGCCCATGGGCTCATCCATGCCGAAGGTGCGCATAAAGCCCGCTACCGCCGAGGCCATGCAGTGGCGGGCGTTGGGGTCGATGTTGTTGCTGCGCAGCCCGCCCTTGAACAGTTTGCTGGCGGCGTAGGCCTCCCATACGGTCCACTGGCCGGAGCCGAACATGGCCACGCTTTCGGGGCCATCTTCGCGAATCGCCTCCTTGAACTTGTCCGCCATCAGGTCCAGGGCCGTGTCCCAGCTCACCGGCTGGAAGTCGCCGTTCTTGTGGTAGCGGCCGTCGCGCATGCGCAGCAGTGGCTGCTGCAGGCGATCCGGGCCGTAGAGAATCTTGGACAGAAAATAGCCCTTGACGCAGTTCAGCCCGCGATTGACATCGGCCTTGACGTCGCCGTGGGTGGCCACCACCCGGTCGCTGTGGGTGGCTACCATGACGCCGCAGCCCACACCGCAAAAGCGGCAGGGTGCCTTGTCCCACTTGAGCGTGGTCAGCTCGCGATTGGTAACCAGGTTGCTGGCGGCTGCCGGCAGGGCAACGCCTGCCGCGGCAGCGGCGGCGGCGGCGGCGTTGGCTTTGGCAAACTCGCGGCGGGTCAGCTTCATGGCGCGCACTCCTCGGGGGGCAGAATTTCGTGGTAAACCAAAGCGGCGTCGATCACTCCGGGCTGCTCTCGCAGGGTATCCAGCAGTTCGGGTGCCGTAGCTGCCCGGTGGCTCTCGGTGACCACCACCAGTTTGCCCCGGGCATCCTCGGCGTGAATCTCCACGCCGGGTATTGCCAGCAGCCATGAGCGTAGCCCCGTCATGGCGTCGGGCCGGACGTGCACCACCAGGCTGGCGATATGCAGGTCCGCCTCCAGGTCTTCCAGGGGAATAGTGGTATCGGCGTTGGGGTTCACGTGCCGCTCCTCAACCCATCCCCGGAGGCCCGGCGATCAACTGGTACATCCAGATGGAAAAGCCGTAGGCGCCGACGATGGCGACACTTAGCAGCGGGAAGAGAAAGACGACGATAAACAAAAATAGCCGCCATTCGCGGCTTTTTTGCTGTTGTTCCGGGGTTTTTCGGCCTGAACTCACAGTACTGCTCCGTTATCCTGAATGAGCGCCGGGGCGCGGAGTCCTCTATGTCACAGCTTAGAAGGGTTCCAAAATGGTGCATTGATCTGGATCAACGGGGGGGCGTCTGGGGAAGGGGTTGGCAACTGGACCTACATATTTACCCAACTGCTTTGGGCCGGCAGCTTGAAGCGGTGTCCCTGAAAATTCAGAACGATGCCGTCGGGTAAAATGGCTTCCAGGGTGAGGTCGGGGGTCAGGCTGGCACCAACGCGCAGCTCCCGGTTGTTGAGCACCACATGACTGTCGCCGCCGTCCCGGTGCCCGTGGGCGATGTAGTTGATGCTGGGAACCCTCTGTTGCACGGACCAGGGCAGTTCGCGGATAAACGGCGCCGGGAGTACCTCCGCTGGGGCTGGCTGGGGGGCGACGGTGGGGGTATCTTCGGCGCTCGGACCGGCTGGCGGCGGATCCAATTGTGGCGGTGGATCGGGTTGCGATTGCGGATTCGGCTGCGGATTCGGTTGTTGCGGCGAATCCGGCTGCGGGGGTTCCTCGACTGCCGGTGCCGGCTGGGTGTAGAGCTGCCGTACGTCGGCCGCCAGTGGATGATCCGCGCCAGTGTAGAGAAGCGCAATCTGGGGATCAATGACCGCTTCGGCCGGGCGCCGGTCATCGCGGACCGAGATCGGTTGGAGCGTCGCCTCTGGCTCAGGCGTCACTGGTTCCTGCTTTTGTATCTCTGGTTCTGTCATCTCTGTCACAGCGGCTGGCTGCTGCGACACTGGGGACTCATCGGGGACGCTCCGCTCGCCCAGTAGCAGTACACCCAGCAGCAGTGACCCCAGCAGCAGGGCCAGACCGCCCGCCACCAGAGAGCGGGGCAACAGCTTGCCCGTTCTCCCGCTGGGGGGGTCTGCCTCCGGGGGCGTGGGTGGGAGCGGAATATCCACCGGGCGGGATTCCCGGTTTCGCTCCTGCTCCGCGCGTTTGAGGGCGTCGAGTATGAAGGACATCAGTCCGGCCGCCACGCCTGGCGCTGGTCCTCGGCGCTGCCCGCCGGTGGAGTCAGCAGGGATTTTTCCAGGCCCAGCGCCTGATTGAGGTGTTGCAGCGTTTTGTGGCCCAGGATGCCATCGTCCGCCAACTGGTGCTGGCGCTGAAATATCTGCACCCGCTGCCTCAGGCTGGGGCTGTAGACGCTTCGCGTCAGAGGGTAGGGCTGGTCATCCAGCCGGGCGAACTGCGCCGCCAGCCAGTCCACCGCCTCGCCCCGGTCGCCCAGGGCAAGGGTTTGCTGGAAGCCGGCGGGGCGATACCAGAGGTAGTGCACCTGGCCATTCCAGAGACGGCCCAAATAGGACCAGGGTACCGCGCGCTGCTCCCCGTCCCAGAACAGCAGCGCCCTGTGTTCGTCCAGGCCGATCAGGGTGGTGTAGGCCCGGCGTCTCTCCGGGCTGATCAGGGTCAGCACCACCGGGCGGTCCAGGGCGATCAGGTCATCCCAGGTCTCGAGTTGTTGGCTCTCGCACTGGAACCCGCCGCGACTGCTGGAGGGGCAGCGGTAATTCCGGGCGCCGGGTTCTAATTCCAGGTAGTCGAACAGCGCGGTCTGTGCCAGCGCCATATCCAGACTCCAGAACTCCCTGGCAGCTGGCTCCGGTTCCGGTTCCGGCTCGGGCTCTAGCTCTAGCTCCGCCACCTCGGTCGGAACCCCGGCATCGGGCATCGGCTCCTCGGGGGCTGGCGCTGGCGTAGCGCTGGCGGCCATGGCCCCCGGTGTCGAAGAGTCGGACCGGTGATCCGTTAGGGCCAGCAGAATCACCACCAGCAGCGCTACCGACAGGCCGCCCAGCGCCGCCGCCAGCGAGTGACTCCAGCGGTCGGGAGAATGGCGCAGCCAACCCATCACGCCATCGGCGTTGGTGGTGCGGGGGGTGTTGCGCACCTCCCGTTCCGCCTGAGCAAAGATCTGGGCGTCCAGGGTGTGCAGGTTTTTGGCGTAGGCGCCCAGCAGCATACGCTCGCAGATCACGTTGATCAGCCGCGGGACACCTCCGCTGAAACGGTACACCCGGTGGGCGATCTGGGCGGGCACCACCACCGGGTTCCTGCCGCCGCCGGCAACGCTCAGACGATGGTTGATGTAGGCGCTGGTTTCCTCAAGGGACAGCGGCTGCAGGTGAAAGCGGGCGGTAATACGCTGGGAGAGCTGGCGCAGCGACGGTTGGGCGAGAACGTCGATCAACTCCGGCTGGCCTACCAGGATGATATTGAGCAGCTTGGTGGTGGAGGTTTCCAGATTGGTGAGCAGGCGAACCTGCTCCAGCGCCTGTGGCGACAGCAGTTGCGCCTCGTCGATCAGCAGCACCGTACTGCGTCCGCGAGCGTGGTTGCGCAGCAGAAAGTCGTAGAGGGCGTCGGTGAGTATCTTGGTGCTCACCTCATCGGTGATGTAGGGAACGTCCAGCTCGTCGCAGATACTCGACAGCAGCTCGTTTACCGAGGCCATGGGGTTGAGAATCATGGCGATGTCGGTCTGTTCCGGCAACTGCTCCAGTAGACAGCGCACCAGTGTGGTCTTGCCGGTGCCCACCTCACCGGTGAGCTGCACAAAACCGCCGGTCTGAATGCCATAAAGCAAGTGCGCCAGCGCCTCCCTGTGCTGCTCACTCATGTAGAGGTAGCGGGGATCCACGGCAATGGAGAAGGCCTGTTCCTCCAGCCCGAAGAAGCTATGGTACATGGACGCTCTGTATTATGGTTGGCTTGCCCGGAGGCTTAGCCTTGCGTTTATAGTCTGTGCGCGTGGCAATAGCAACAGGCAAAGGCCGATGTGTCAAGCGCCAGCCGGCAAAACCGTTCGGTCCCGTCGCCCCGGTTTTAGGTTATAGTCGGCGTGACTTGGTTATAACAACAGGCAACCCCCATGAGTCAAACCGCCACTGACACCACTGCAACACTGACCCGGGGCAAGGCCGGGCGCAGCTACGACGCCATTGTCATCGGCTCAGGTATCTCCGGCGGCTGGGCCGCCAAGGAGCTGTGCGAAAAGGGCCTGAAGACCCTGGTGCTGGAGCGCGGCCGCAATGTCGAGCATGTCGCCGACTATCCCACGGCCCACCAGGAGAGCTGGGAACTGCCCCTGGGCGGCGCCATGGAGCGCGACTATCAGGAGCGCAACCCGGTACTGATGCGCTGCTACGCCATCTCCCAGGCCACCCGCCAGTTTTTTGTGGAAGACGACGTCCACCCCTACCGCCAGGTCAAACCCTTCGACTGGATCAAGGGCTACCAGGTGGGAGGGAAGTCGCTGATGTGGGCGCGCATGGTGCAGCGCTGGAGCGACTACGATTTTGACAACAACGCCAAAAACGGCGTCGCCGTCGACTGGCCCATCCGCTACGCGGATCTGGCCCCCTGGTACAGCCACGTGGAAAAATTCATCGGCGTCAGCGGCAACAAAGACGGCCTGCGGCAACTGCCGGATGGTGAGTTTCAGCCGCCCATGGAGATGAACGCCGTGGAGCAGCAATTTCGCGCCGCCATGGCGGAACACTTCCCGGCCAGACCCCTGATCCACGGCCGCCAGGCCAACCTGACCCGCGCCCACAACGGCCGCGCCGCCTGCCTCTACCGCGCCCGCTGCGAGCGCGGCTGCCCCTTCGGCGCCTATTTCAGCAGTAACTCCTCCACCCTGCCGGCGGCCGCGGCCACCGGCAACCTGACCATGCGGCCCCACTCGGTGGTGCACTCCATCATCTATGACCCTCAATCCGGCAAGGCATCCGGCGTGCGGGTGGTGGACGCGGAAACCCGGGAGATGACCGAGTATTTCGCCCGGGTCATCTTCGTCAACGCCAGCACCCTGAACACCACCCTGATCCTGCTCAACTCCACCAGCGAGCGTTTCCCCAACGGCCTGGGCAACGACAGCGGCGCCCTGGGCCGCTACCTGATGGACCACAACTACCGGGCGCGCATCTCGGCGGACGTGGAGGGCATGGAGGACAAGTACTACTACGGCCGCCGCCCCGGCGGCACCTATATCCCGCGCTTTCGCAACATTTTCGACGACCGGCAGGAGGACTACATTGGCGCCTACGCCTTCTCCTTCGGCGCCCACCGCCAGGCCGGCAACCTGGGCGAGGGTGACCCGCCCCTGGGCCCGGTGTTCAAGCAGCGGTTGTCCGAAGTGGGCCCCTGGCGGGTCAATATGACGGGCATGGGCGAGTGCCTGCCCTACGAGGACAACCGAGTCAGTCTCAGCCGCACCGATACCGACCGCTGGGGCATGCCCCTGCTGGAGATCGACTGCGAATACAAGACCAACGAGGCCAATATGGTGGCGGACATGCGCCGCAGCGCCGAGGAGATGCTGGACCGGGCCGGGTTTACCAATATCCGGACTCAGGACAACCAGCAGGCCCCGGGTCTGGGCATTCACGAAATGGGCACGGCGCGCATGGGCCGGGACCCGAAAACCTCGGTGCTCAACGCCCACAACCAGATGCACGCGGTAAGGAACGTCTTTGTCACCGACGGCTCCTGCATGACCTCCTCGTCCTACCAGAACCCGTCCCTGACCTACATGGCCCTCACCGCCCGGGCGGTGGACTATGCCGTGGACCAACTCAACAAGCGGAATCTCTGACCATGAGCAGCACTATGAATCGCAGGCAGGCGCTGGGCGCCATGATCGCCGCCCTCGGGCTGGGTGCCACCGGCCGGGTATTTGGTGCCGAGGCCTTTCTGGCCGGCGTCTCCGGTGGCACTCTGGCGCTGGACCACGGCCAGCGCCGGCTGCTGGAGCGGGTGGCGGACACCATCATTCCCGCCACCAAAGACGTTCCCGGCGCCGCCGGCGCCGGTGTGGGCGTTTTTATGGAAGAGGCGGTGCGGGACTACTACACTGAAGAGCAGCGTCAGACGTTTCTTCAGGGGCTGCCAGCGCTGGACGCCCTGGCGGAGCAAGCCTACAAACGCTCGTTTCTGGCGCTCGAGCGCGAGCAGTGTGAATCGGTACTGTTGGCGCTGGAAGCCGGACCCAGTCCACGCTGGTACGATATGATGAAGCAGCTCACCGTCTGGGGCTATTTCGCCTCGGAGGTGGGCGCCACCCAGGCGCGACGCCATATCGCCATCCCGGGTCGCTATCAGGGAGTGGTGGAAATCCCGGAGGGAACTCGTGCCTGGGCCATCTGACTAACCCGGACACAGGAGGTACGCCGTGAAATACATTTACATGTTGCTGATCGCCGTATTGGCGGTGCTGGTTTTCATTTTTGCCGTGGAAAACTGGCGCACCGCCAGTGTCAGCTTCTTTACCTTCCAACTGCAGATGCCCTTTCCCCTGATGATCATATTGATTTATTTCCTGGGCATGCTCACGGGTGGCTTTATGTTGGCGCTGGTGCGCAAATGGTTGCGGGGGGCCAGTCGCTAACGCCATGCCCCGGCTTTACCACCTCGTCAGGCGCCAGTGTTGGCTGAGTGTCGCGCTGGCCCTGCTGGCCGGCTGCAACGGCCAGCCGGTATACCGCGTTATCGACCCGGAGCCGCTGGTGGAGCTGGCCGAACCCGGCCCCGACGATGGCAGCTACTACGAGCCGGGCCAGATCCTGGAGATTGCCACCAACCTGCTGCTCTTCCAGCGCCACGACGGCGGCTGGGCCGGCGACCGCAACCCGCTGCGGGAGCTGAGTCTCACCGAGAGCTACATCCTTATCCCGGAAAAGACCCGCCCCGACGCCAGCCTGGCCCACGGCAACACCGCTACCCAGATCGAGTATTTGGCTCATGTCTACCTGCAGACGGGCGACGTCCGCTACCGGGACGGCGCCCTGCGCGGCCTGGAATTTGTGCTCAAGAGTCAGTACGACAACGGCGGCTGGCCGCGCACACCGGGACAGACCGAATCGGCCTACCACGGTGCCATCACCCTGGAAGACGATGTCATGCCCGGAGTCCTGGCCTTTCTCACCCGGGTGGCGGAGGGGCAGATTCCCTTCGGGTTTATTGCCCGGGAAGAGCGTGAGCGTATGGCCGAGGCCGTGCGCCGGGGCCACCAGTTGCTGCTGCGCCTGCAGATCCGGCAGGACGACGAACGCACCGGTTGGGCGGCGCGCTACCACCCGGAAACCCTGCAGCCCGCGACGGACAGCGCCTGGATAGACACACCGGTCAGCCTGGCGGTGGCGGATTATCTGATGGGGGTGCGCCGGCCGACGCCGGGCATGATCACTTCGCTCCAGGGGTTGCACCAGTGGCTGGAGCGAGCGGCCATCCGCGGTAGCTGCGTCAACGTGGCGGAGCTGGCGGCGGAGAGTCTTCCCGACGCGCTTGAGGCCCGGGATGGGGTCTACCAGGGGGATTACTGGCAGGCCGGCTATGCCCTCGCCGCCAAGGTACCGAAAGATTCCACCCCGGGCCTCTGGCCCCGGTCCTTCCTGGACGAGCGCTACCCCGCCTGGCTGGAGCGGCACAGCCTCTGAGCTTCACAGCAGTATTTGCTCCGGTGGCAGGCCGAGCAGCATGCGACCGCCGGCGGCGTAGGAGCGCAGCGAGTTGATCACGTGCTGATTGACCGTGAGCATGTCCCGCAGTTGTCGCTCTATGCGGTGCCGCCTGTACACGGCGCCACCGCCGCTGATTTTGTAAACCCGTTCCACCACGTCCTTGCAGGATTCGAACACCTGGGTGTGCATCAACTGGAAATCGGCAATCTGTTCCGGTGTTGGCGGCTGGCCTGAACACAGGGCGGACCAGAGGTTGTCGATGGTGGTGTAGAGATAGGCCCGGGACGCACCCAGGGCGGCGGCGCATCGCCCCAGGGTATCCTGCACAAAGTATTCATCGCACAGGTTTTTCAGCGGCGCCAGTTCCTCGCCGACCAGTGTCATGCGGGTGGGTCTGTGCGCATGGCCGGCAAAATCGTTCAGGGCGGCGCGGGCAATACCCAGCGGCACCGAGGAAAAATTCAGCAGTATGCTCATGGGAAAAGCGTAGAGCGGCGAGGGCCGGTGACACTGAATGTCCTGAAAGGAAAAGCTCTGCGCCTCCGGCACAAACCAGTCGTTGATCTCCAGATCGTGACTGCCGCTGCCGCGCAGGCCGATGGTGTCCCAGGTGTCGAGAATCTTCACCGCCCGGGCCGGCACGAAACACTGCCGCGTGACCGGCACACCGTTGTCGTGAAAACACTGCACACCCTTGTCGTACACCAGGCATCCCAGCACAAACCAGTCGCTGTGCTGGCAGCCGCTGGAAAACGGCATGCGCCCGCTTACCTGATAGCCGCCGGGCACCCGGTCCGCTTGCGCGGTGGTGGTCAGGGTGCTGCCGGTAATGGTGTCGGGGTCGGCAAACATCTCCCGCGCCACTTGCTGATCGATAAAAGCGCTGAAATAACCGGTATCGCTGCCAATCTTTACGCACCAGGCCACCGAGGCATCCGCTTCGGCGAGTATCTCCAGCACCTGCAGTTGGGTAATGGGGTCCACTTCGAGTCCGCCCCAGGCGCGGGGCATGGTCATGCGGAAAAAGCCGGCGGCTTTGAGTTGGGAAACCAGCTCCTGGGGCAGCCGCCGTTGCTGCTCAATGGCGTCACTCCAGGTGGCTATGGTGTCGTGCATGGCGAGCGCCGCTTCGATCAAGGTGGCCTCGGCCGATGTTTCTTTCAACTGGGTTGCTGCAGTCATGGTGCACCTCGTTGTGCTGGGTTATCGGGACGTCCGGGTGAGAATCAGGGTGAGTTCGGTGTCCACGCCGTCTTCGCTCCAGGTCCAGTGATGTTTTACCCGGTCGTCATTCACAAACTCGATGACCAGATCCCGCATAAAGCCGTTGTCGGGCTCGTTGTAGGCGATGTCGATAAAATCAAAATCGATCCTGCCGGTGTCCGGCGTGCGCGAGGCCGCGCTCATGCGCGGGTGATTACCCCAGGAGCAGAAGTGCGACATCATGATTCGGTCGCTGTTAAGGTGATAGGCGGTGGACATATTCCACCACATGGGGTCGGTGGCGCGGTAGCGTTCAATAATGGCGCCGCCGTTGATTTCCTCGTAGGTAATGACAATGTCGTTGCCGTCGGGTAATTCGCCGTGCCACTGGCCCACCATTGAGCGGATTTTGTCGAAGCTCTTCTGGTCGTTGGTCCTTTCTTCGGCAGGCAATGCGGTTAGCGGCACAGCCAGGCAAAACGCCAGTAACGACAGGTGAACAGACGTGTAAGGTTTCATGGCTTTCTCCTTTTCTCCAGGGGTCAGGAACTGCTGCCGGCGGCGTGCAGCGGGTGGTCGGTGGCGGACGCACTCGTGCGCAACCAGGCGTCGATGTCGTCCGGTGTGTGGGCGATGCCCCAGGCGCCGGATGCGCGCAGCGCGGCTTCGGGTTGATAGCCCCAAGCCACACCCAGGCTGGCCATGCCGACGGCGACCGCCGTGGCCATATCCACCGGTGTATCGCCCACCAGCAGGCAGTGCTCGGGGCGAGCGGACAGCTCCTTCAGCAATTGTTCGGTGGTGCGGGTGTCGGGCTTGGGCGCGGCGCCGTCGCGGTGCCCCAGAACCAGACGAAAATCCGCAATATCAAAAAAGCGGCTGACCAGCCTCAGCGCCAGGTCGTGCTGTTTGTTGGTAAAGATGGCCAGCTGTATGCCGTCGCGGCGCAGCCGGGCAATCAGCGCCGCCACGCCGGGATACAGGCGGCTGCGTGCATAGAGTTCGCGGCCATACTGCTGCAGCAAATCGCCATAAAAGTTTTTGCGCTGGGTGTCGGAAAAATGTGGCACCAGCTTGTCGACCAATGAATTCATGCCCCGGCCGACCAGACTGCGGTAGGCGTCCTCGGGGTGGCTGACCAGGCGATGCTGTGCCAGCAGGGTGTTGGCCGCCGCCGCTATGTCCGGCAGCGTGTCCACCAGAGTGCCGTCGAGATCGAAAATAACCGTGCTAATGGCGTTCATGGCGAGTCACAAAATATTGATGCGTTTGATATAACGGCTATCACCCGGCTGCAGAAAACGGGAGCGCCCGTGCAGCAGCCGGCTGTTGTCCGCCATAAGAAAATCGCCGGCTTGCCAGCGGTGCCGATACATAATGTGATCCGCGTAGAGGCGCCGGTTGAAATCGTGCAAAAAGGTGTTGGACTCGTCCACCGGCAATTCCAGTACGCGCACATCCACCGGGTTGATGGCGGCGTTGTCTTCGTTGAAGGGTTCGATGTAGCGCACCACTTCCTGCCCGTCGTAGGGGCTGGCGGTGATCAGTGCGGACTGGAAATTGCCGCCGTAATGCGCTTTCTTTTCGGTGCTGTATTGCAGGTGAAACCCCCGCCAGCGTTCGACTTCCCTGGTTTCTGCCTGCGCCAGCAGGCGACGGGTGTCCACAAACAGCGTCTCTCCGCCACCGGCGGAATGTGCGCCGCGCAGGCATTGAAACAGATTGTAGTGCGGCCGATCCTGCACATAGGCCCCGTCCCAGTGCAACTCCACGCGGCCTTGCCCGAAAATGTGGTTGCTGGGGTGCTCCTGAATTTTCAGCTCCAGTATTTCGCCAAACTCCCAGGCGTAGGGCTGTCCGAACTGCCGCGAAAAATTCAGGTAATCGGCGTTGGACAGTGGCGCAAAGCCGCGAAACAACGCCAGCGCGTGGGTGTCGAGAATCTCGGCGATGGCACTGGCATCCAGCGCGACCAGGGAATCCTGGTCCGCCTCCAGCAGCGCGCCAAACGGTTCCATCTGGGTGATTTTCATTGTGTGGCGCCGCCCCTATGTTCGAAGTGACTGGGGCGACCGTCTTCGAAAGCCAGCAGTCCGACCTTCTCCGCATCGCGCCGTTTCAACAACAGAATGCGGCCTTCCTTTTTCATGGCGACGCCGTGCCAGGGAGTCAGCCAGCAGTCTTCGGCGTCGCCGAGTTTGATGCCGATCTTACGCGAGATGCGAAACTGGGGGTGAATGGACAATCGAATGGCGTCGCCGAAGTGATTCTCCAGCAACCGGGTCCAGGCGTTGCTGCGCTGAATAACACGGTAGGCAATGGAGCGGGCCAGCTTCTGCAATGCCGTGCGGGATTCTCCCTGAAAAATCTCGATCCCGGAATAATCCTCCAGTATAAAGCGGGTGATGCCCAGATACATGGCCCGCGCTTCCTCGTCAGCCTGGCAGCGCTTGCGCAGCTGGTAGATGGACTCGCCGTACTGAACCAGCAGTTCCTCGCGCAGCACACTGTGGTCCTTCACTTCCGGGTAGACATGTTCGAGATCGAAAAACCGGAAACGGTTGGGGTGTGTCCGATGACTGTACTCCTTTAAATGCGCACCGTAAGCCGTGACGTCCTGGTCCGGAATGCGCACCAGATCGGCAAACACCCGGCCGTCGGAGCAGATGGTGACGTAGGCACCGGGTGCGTGAAGTGTCTCTATTTCCTGACACAACAGATCGAGGTTGTGCAGCGCGTGCTTTTCCGCCAGGTCCGGCAGCGGGCTGAGCGTCTTGTTGCGGTTGGGCGACTTGGCGGGAAAGCCGGGCAGTATCAGATTCAGCGGCTGGTGCCGCTCAATGGCGGCGGCGATGATATTTTGGTGCAGTTCGGCTTCCCGGGTGAAACTGACGGATCTATCCTGCTCGCCCGGCAACAGCAGGCGCCGGTTGAAAATAACCCTGAGTACCTGCTCCGCACGCTGGCGCACGCGGGCGCAAGTCCCTGCAGTCAGGGGCGACGCGGATTGGCTGACGGGAGCGGGAATGGTGTCTGCGCTACTGGCGTGCATGGTTCCGTTCCTTTGCGTTGTGTCTCTCGGTGAGTTCCTACTGCCCCGAATAACTCCGGGGCTCAGGCTATGGACTGCATGGGGACAGAAGTAGCCGACTTCACCTGATTGCGCAGCAGCGTCAGGCTCTGCCTGAGATTAAGCGAATCGTTGGCGGCCTGCTGCGCCACATCAATGAGCGTATCGTTGTCGCATTCCAGGCCATCGACTTCGGCCAATCTGCGCAGTGAGCGGGCAATGCCCACTTTCACCATCTCCATTTCTATATTGGCGATGCTATCGGGGCACAGGGTCTGGCCCATGGTGCGGGTATTGTGCATAAAGCGGTCATCGATCTCGATGTCGTAGAACTGGCCACGGTTGTTATCGTAGGCGCGGCCGCGCTCCCTGAGCATTTCCTCCAGTTCCTGCACGACGTGCTCCACCCGATGAATGCAGGAGTCAGCGAGCATCATGTCCGCCTTTTTCGCCATCATGTCGAACTCTTCGTCGGACATGTTGGGATCGTAACCCCAGCTTTCAGTCATGGAGATCGGCAGTATGATGCCGAACCACTGCATCAGCAGCGTTTCGAAATTGGCCCGCTGCCGGTCGAAGCAGTCGTGATAGTGCCCCTTGATGTGCAGGAAAAAATTCTCCAGCCACACTTTGTTGAACACGTTGTAAGCTTTCACTTTGTTGCGAAATGCCCGCTGATCATCGGTCATGTCGGTGGCGATCAGGTCGCCGATCATGCGGTTGTTGTCGGACAGCAGGGCGGAACCGGGAGACAGCATGGGATCCAGCACGGCGGAGGCCATGCCGGTAAGAAACCAGCGATCCTGGGAAAAACTCTGTGTCGCCTGACGGGAAATTCCCCGCAGCCGGTGAAAGTCCACCAGCTCGGCCCTGTCGCCCAGCAACTGCCGCATGCAGCGATGGGTTTTCAGAAACCCGACGAACTGACCCTGATCATTGATTCGGGTATCGTCCATGTCAGTGCGGAAGGTAACGCCGATGCTGAACGTTTCCGGGTCCACGGGGATCAGCCAGATCCAGTAGCCGCCGTACATGAAGTGAGTGGTGGCCAGGGTGCGCGTGGTGTGGTTGACTCTGTCGCGCCACTCGCGGTCGCCCAGCAGGTCGAGGTTCTCGATGTGTTTGAAGCGCCCCCAGTAGCTGTCGATGGGGTGGTTGTCGTTGTTGGACCTGATCAGTTTCAGTTTCTTGCCGATGGGGCTGGCAAAACCGGCGGCGTCCACCAGCCAGCGGCAGCGGTAGGTGCCGTCACCGGCGACCACGCGATGACCCTTTTCGCCATCCAGCTCAATGTCCTTGACGCTCACGCCCAGGCGCACGTCCACCCCGGCATCGAGGTTCATGTGATAGAGGTCGGTGTCGAAACGCTTGCGATCGATCTGATGCGCCGGTGTGGTGTGAAACCAGGAGCGGCCCACTTCGCTCATCTGGTCGATGGGCAGGTCTTTTTCGGGGGAGTCGTAGAAAAATCTCAGGCCGTGTTTGTAGATGTGGCGCGTGTCAAGGTAGTATCCAAGGTCGAGATCCTTGACCGCATAATCCCAGAAAGACTCGAGTGTTGACTCTCCTACCCAGTAATCAAATTCCTTTTTCTTATCCAGCACCACGATATCCATATCGGGGTGTTTGATTTTCATCTGCCTTGCCAGGCAGGCTCCGGCCATGGAGGATCCAATGATTAACAGATCGCAGTGCCGTTCCGAATGCTGGTCGATCATGACGTTCTCCTTGAGTAACCGTTCTTGGTCGTTCGCAAAAATTAAACCGCGAAAATTCTCAGTGGAACAACCGCATTTCAGGACGATATAAGGTGGCTTTCAGGTCAAAACCGGTAGGTTTGGCGGATGAATTCGGATTTGCGGACAAGGCTCTTGCGGCAAGGAAGTCTGGGGTCGGATGAATGTCGCATTAATCCCAAAAACGATTTGCGCGCCCAGGCGTCGCCCAGGTGAATTTTATACAGCGGGAATTTGACGCCAATCGATCATTTGAAGTGAATCAGGCGCCATAAAGTGGCGCACTATTGCACTTTCTGCAAGACTTACCGGAATCTTTAGCTGATAAAAACCGTTGCAGAATTTCACATAACAGCGCGATCGGGAAGTCGGGCCACGAGGGTACCAATGGCATCAGACAGAACAGTCGAAGATTCCAGTAGCACGAAAGAAAGTCTGCTGAACTATTTCATCGACCACAACCTGTCCATTGCCAGCCAGTGCGTTCGCGCCATTCTCGCATTGTTCGAACATGCGGAAGCCCGCGCTACGGACACGGCGGGCGATCCGGTAGTGATTATTCACGAAATACTCTCTCTGCTCGCGGACCTGAATCACTCAATAGACCGGCAGCATGTCGATACGATTCAGTGCGTCACGGACGAAGCTGATAGGCGCGGCGTCGATACGGAATTTCGTCGCGCCCTCGTGGATCTGATGGTATTGACCGTACAATGCTGGGAGCAGACCAGCGGCAAGGACAAAATCGATCTGGCGGAGAAAAGCCGATTATGGAAGGTCAGCAACGACAACAGCCAATTGCGTGTACGAACCATGGAGCGCTACCTGTCCGTAAAAAAGCTGCCAAAGGCGCCCCGCTGGCAAACTGTGCTGGATACCGCCTATTTCGTACTGAACCACAGCGATCGGAATCTGCCCCTGACGGAGCAACTGGCGAAGGCGGTCGACAACACCGTGGCGATACTGCGCAGCAGGGCAAGGCTTTGACCCCGCTGCGGCGTTCGCATGCTGACTCGGCTGATCAGCATTATTGCCCGGCGACCAGAAACCCGTTCACGTCCAGCCAGTGCATAAAGGCTTCAAACCAGCGATTGCTGGTGCGATCCGGATTGCCCAGGCCGAAACCGTGGCCGCCGTTCTGGTAAAGATGAAACTCGACGGGAATACCCGCCTTGTACCAGGACTCGATCACGCCGAACTGGCCGTTGAAGAGAAAGTCATCGGTGGCAATCACGTTGAACATGGGCGGTGCGCCTTCCGGCACCTCCACCGGACCCATGCCGCCGTAGATCATGCCAATGAAAGCCAGATTCATGGACTCGGAATTGAGCGTACTGTGCATCGTCAGGCCGGAGCCGGCGGAAAAACCGATCATGCCCAGCCGCGTGGTATCCACACCCCATTCCTCGGCCCGCTTTACGATCATGGCGTAGGCCGCTTCGGCATCCTCAAGCTGGTTGGACAGGTCCCAGCGCGGGGGCCGGGGTGGCGTCTCGCTCTGTGATGAGTCCGCAGAACTGGCGGCGGCGGAAAAGGTTCTCTCCATTGATTCCCGAAAGCCGTCCAGCGACTCAGGGGTCGGGAACAGGCGGTACTTGAGCACAAAAGCGGCGATGCCCTGCTCGGCGAGCGCCTCGGCCACCTGCCAGCCCTCGTTGCTCATGGACAGCCAGCGGAAGCCGCCGCCGGGGGCCACGATAACGGCAGCGCCATTGGCCTTGCCCGGCTCCGGCAGGAAGGGGGTCAGGGTGGCCTTGGAAATGTTCCGCGCCATGGGATCGCCCCACTGGCGAAACCAGGTCTCGGGTGCGGGTTGCCCCTCCACACCGCCGGTGCCCAGCGGAATGGCGTTGGGCTCGGCGGGGTTGTCGAGCGGGTAGATGGTGCCGTCCTGCCCCATAACGGTGGCGGCGAAGGCGAGCAGGAAGGTCATGGTGCCAACTTTGATTATTTTCATGGTACATCCCGGGTTTGTTTCAGTTATATTCCGGTGATGATAGTACCCGAAGCAAAGCCCCTTTGTCACAAAATGACTATAAGCCATCTCATAAACTACTGCGCGTGCGTCTGGCGGCTTCTACCAAGGATTTTCCCGGTTGCGCCGTCCTACCTTCCAAAGCCACACCACCAGCGCTGCGATGAACGAATCCGACCTGATTCGTAGAGCCCAGCAGGGAGACGCCCAGGCGTTTGCAGCCCTGCTGGAGCGACACTACGACACGCTCTACCGCTTTGCCTACAAGTGGTGCGGCAACCGTGCGGACGCGGAAGACATCACGCAGCAATCCTGTATCAAGCTGGCGCGCAGCCTGGGCCAGTTCCGCTTCGAGGCTGCCTTCAGCAGTTGGCTGTACCGGCTGGTGATCAACTGCGCCAAGGACTGGCACAAAAGCCAGCAGCGTCACCAGGGCGGGGCCGAGGCCCCCGGGGACGAACCCGTGGCCCCGTCGGGCGCCGCCGAAGCCGGCGTCTACCTCAATCAGGTGCTGGCGCTGCTGGATCGCATGGCGGAAGGCTTCAAGGAAACGGCGCTGCTGGTCTATGCCGAAGGGCTGACCCACGCCGAGGCCGCCCGGGTGCTGTCGCTCAAGGAGAGCACCGTCTCCTGGCGGCTGCACGAAATTCGCAAGCAACTCAACACAGCCCAAACCGCCGCAGTGAGTGTGCGGGAGGCGGGATCATGAATGACGACGAACTGAATCAGGCGTTTGACAACACCCCCGCACCGGACCCGGAAGCCCGGCGCCGGGCCATGGAACGGGCCATGGCCGAGTTCCGGGCGGTACACAAGCCTACATTTTTCCAAGGATTGCGGCGGCGGCTTCGTCCTACGGGTGACAACAACCCGATAAGGACAATTCTTATGGCTATTTCCCGACAAAGACTCGCCATCAGCGGCCTCGCCAGCGTTTGTGTCGTCGCCCTGGGCATACTGCTGCTCAACCATACCCTGCAACCGGATCCCGCTCTTATGGACGCCGTGCCGGCGAGAGACCAGCACCCGGCGTTTGTGGAGCGGCAGAGAACGGAGGATCTGTACGACTATGCGATTGAAACGCGAATGGAACCCGCCACACAGCTCGAGCGGCCACCTGCCGCTAGCCCTGCTCCGCACATGGAAGAGATTCTCGTGACGAGAACGCGCGCCGACCGCAGTGCGGAGCCCGTCATGTCGTTACAGATGTCGGGCTACTCAGCCCGTGAAATCGCCCACCTTCCGGCCCACCAGGAACACCGCGACCGTTTCAACCAGTTCGAGGACAACACCGTTCATATGGTCGCGGAAAACCCCGTCTCCACCTTCTCGGTAGACGTGGACACCGCCTCCTACAGTTTCGTGCGGCGTGTGCTGAACGGTGGCCATCTGCCCACCCGCGATGCGGTGCGGGTAGAGGAAATGATCAACTACTTTGATTACGACTACCCGGCACCGGCCGATCGCAGCGTGCCATTCACGCCCAGTGTGGTGGTGGTGGACTCGCCCTGGAAAGCGGGCAACAAGCTGGTGCACATCAATATCAAGGGCTATGAAGTTCCCGCCAGCGAGCGGCCCCGCAGCAACCTGGTATTCCTGATCGACGCCTCCGGCTCCATGAACCGTCCGGACCGCATGCCCCTGGTCAAGCAATCCCTGGGCTACCTGCTGGACAGCCTGCGCCCGGACGACACCGTGGGCATAGTCACCTACGCCGCCGCTGCCGACCATGCGCTGCCGCCCACGCCCGTGGCGGAAAAGCAAAAAATTCTGGAAGCGATCAATCGCCTGCAGGCGCAGGGCTCCACCGCCGGCGCCCAGGGCATTCAGCTGGCCTATCAAATGGCCGAAACCCACTTCGATGCCAACGCCATCAACCGCATAGTGCTGGCCACCGACGGCGATTTCAACGTGGGCCACACCGGCGACAGCGACCTGCGCACCCTGGTCGAGCGCAAGCGCGACACCGGCATCTATCTGTCGGTGCTGGGTTTCGGCATGGGCAACTATCAGGACGCCATGATGCAAACCCTGTCCCGCGCCGGCAACGGCAGCGCCGCCTATATCGACACCCTGGCCGAAGCGCAAAAAGTGATGGTGCACGAAGCGTCGTCCATGCTGTTTCCCATCGCCTCCGATGTGAAAATCCAGGTGGAATTCAACCCGGCCACCGTGGCGGAATACCGGCTGATCGGCTACGAAACCCGCCTGCTCAACCGCGAGGATTTCAACAACGACAAGGTGGACGCCGGCGACATCGGCTCCGGGCACACGGTGACCGCCATCTACGAAATCACCCCCGTGGGGGAAGGCAGGCCGCTGGTCGAACCCAGTCGCTACCGGCCGGCCCCCGCACCGCAGACAGCGGATGGTCTGGACAACGAATACGCCTTCCTGCGCATCCGCTACAAACTGCCGGGAGAAGACGAATCGCAACTGATCGAGCAAGCCATCGGCACAGCACCGGCGCTGTCCCTGGCCGGGGAAATTCCGCCGAACTCCCAGTTGCAGGAAGCCGGCTTCGCCACCGCCGTCGCCGCCTTCGGCCAGCGCCTGCGCAACAGCCCGCACCTGGGCCGGTTCGATTACGACCAGATCATCGAGCTCGCCCAGAAAACCCGCGGCAGCGACGACTACGGCTACCGCACCGAGTTCGTGCAACTGGTGCGCAAGGCCAAGATCGCCGAGGATTTATAAGAAACAGTGAGCGCAGGGACGCGCCTGAAATGGGATCAGGACAGCAGCCGGGTAGACTCCCCCAGCTTTGACAGAAGATCGACCGCCTTTCTGTCAAAGGAGACAAAGGTTTCACCCCCCAACCAGGCACCTTCATAAGCCAGAACGCCGTCCGCAAAGTCACCGCCAGCCTTCAGCAACCCGAGACCCGCTTCAACGGCGGGGCGGTTCATAACCACATTCTCCACATTGATCAGCACCCGTATCGCTGTGGTAATGGCTTCGTTGTCAAAGTGGTAAACCCGGCGAAGTACCCACACGAACTCACACAGGCACGGCAGGGGCACCGCGATCAACGCAGCCTTTTTAAGGATTCTGTCGGCGGCGCGTGCCTGCTTGGGATCGTCTCGCACCACAGCCCGGACAAGGACATTGGTGTCGGCGGTAATCTTCATTCATCACCGGCCCAGCCAGAGGCGGCGGCCTGGTTCATTTCCTCGATTGTGGCCAGCTTTCCGGTCTTGCCTTCCAGCAACCCGAGAAAACCATTGATGGTGCCGGTGGGGCGCGCAGCCCGCACCCGAAGCTCCCCACCAGGCAACTTTTCAAACTCGAGCCGTTCCCCCGGCTTGATACCCAGGTGTTGCAGCAAGTCCCGTTTAAACGTGACCTGGCCTTTCACTGTAACCGCGAGCGACGTCATACCTGCCTCCAATACACAGATTTCTGCCCTATTGGCAAATGGTAATGTATATTTACATTACCTGCAACCAGGCTTTGGTGTCCGGCATCATTCACAATGCGCGCACTGTATAGGCAATATAATCAGTCACCCCGGGATCGTGACCCAGTTGGGACAGCAGCGTTGTTATCTGACCCCGGTGATGGGTTTGATGGTTGAACATATGCGCGACAGCCATCCAGGCGACATGCTCACGCACTTGGCCACCCGAATTGCCATAGCGCATGGTCTGCCCGAGCAACTCATCCGTCAGTTCCTCTGCCCATTCGGTAATAACCTGATCGGTAGCCTGCCGTTCACGAAACAGATCACTGAAACTGCCACACACTTCCTGCCGTAGCGACGTAAACTCGTGAACCAGCTCCGCATCGTGCAGCGCTGACACTTCCGGAAATGCCCTGGCAAACCGGCCAAGCCAGATTCGATCAGCCAGCAGAATGTGGTTCAGGGTATTGTGGATTGAACCAAAAAAAGCGTCCATATCCCGCTTGCGCTCCTCATCGCTGAGCCCCGACAGCAGATTGAACAACGACAAATTGAATTCGCGGTTGTATTTGGCAAACCCGCGAACCTGATCCTGATGTGCTCCCATGGAGTCTCCTAAATATCGATTTGCCCGGTACCCACACTACTTTAAACGTGAGACCGCTATCAACACCTCTACCGTGTCCTATTCTACGATGCGCCACCAGTGGGCATTAAAGCGCATTTCCCTCTCGTGGAAGAAAGTCAGGCCAACCCGAGGTCGGTAGACTTCTCCAAAGAGCAACAAATATTCACAGGCGACATAGGAGACCGTCAATATTCCATGTTTTTAGATATGGTCATTCTGACAGTCTTGTAAGCCGAAAAAATACTATGGATCCTCAGCGTAGAGCGTTTATACTTCGATCCCCTTTTATTCATATAGGGAATGATGCGCGCTAGGCGGACTACTGCAAAACGATCTGCATTCGACGTTCCATTATGTTGTGGTGGCTATAACATTCAATGAGCTAATAATATGAAAAAAATATTGATTTATGTGTTCTTGACAGCCGTCCTTTTTTCGACGGCTTGCGGAAGTGATAGCAACGGTAGTGGTGGCGGTAGTGGGGGAGGCGCGCCGATATCAGCTGTTTCCGACAGCAACCCGCAAGAGAACGCGGTTGCAGTAAATGCTCCTATCGGCGCTACGGTGGGGATAACCGCTTTCGCCACTCCTGGCGACTCTAGTCACAGTGTCACATACAGTCTGACAAATAACGCAGACGGTCAGTTTGCGATTGATGCCACTTCAGGCGTGGTGACTGTTGCAGCCCCTTTAACGTCGGTTTCGCCAAGCATCACCGTGCTCGCCAGCTCTTCTAGCGGCAGTTCCTCATCAGCCATCTTTTCCATTGCAATACTGCCGCCTGCACCAGAAGTTACGCTGGAATTCCCGCCTGCCCGAGGCGCTTACCTCGGTTCTAGTATCAATGTGCGCGGTACCTACACGCCGGAAAATGGTTTGAGCATCACCGTTGCTGCCGGTGGAGAGCCGATTACAGCGAGTCTTTTGGGTGATGCGACCTGGAAAGCAGCTGATGTTCCTCTTGTCCCCAATAGTGATGGCATTGCTACTATTAGGGTGACCGCAACTGCAGATCCAGGCTCACCAACTACGCTTAGCAGCGTACTCGATACTAATATGCTGTTCTATCGTCCTCTCTCGTTCGCACTAGACTCTGATAATAATCGAGTCATTGTTATGGATAACACTGCCCGAACGATCGTAAGCGTGAACATAGAAGACGGGCGTCGTACACTAATTTCTGGCTGGGGTCGAGGCAGTGGTCCAGCGTTTGTTGGTATGACTGACGTTGCTTTAGATAGTGCTAATTCACGAGTGCTTGTATTGTCACCGGGCGCAATATTTGCGGTGGATCTGAGCACGGGTGATCGGACAATAATTTCTGATTCGTCCCATTCTGGTCGTATATTTGGATCCCCAACCTCAATTGAAATTGACGATGTTAGCAATCGAGCGTTTGTTACAGAGCAAGTTAGAGGGGCGATAGTTGAGGTAAACCTTATTTCAGGGGATCGCTCTGACTTAAGTAGTAATGCGCTAATCGGTAGCGGCGAAGATTTTGCTCAACCCGTAGATGTTGTTTTAGATGCCGCAAATGAGCGGCTGATTGTGCTTAATTACCACTCGCAGTCGTTAATGGAAGTTGATTTGGCAACTGGGAATCGTAAGGTCATATCTAGCAACAACGTTGGCACTGGCGCTAATTTATATGGCGAGCTTCATATCACGCTAGACGCTGAGAATAACCGAATTTTCTCTACCAATGTCTTTGGTACTGTTAAAACAATTGATTTAGCTAATGGGAACCGAAGTGTTTTCTCTATTAGGGGGGCTGAACTCAATAGCTATGGCAACTCAGTCGCGAAAATTGATTCTGAGCATCAGCGAATTTTTGTGATGAACTCTACTGTGCCCGCTATAGCCAGCTTTGATCTCGTTTCAGGAAATGGACAATACACTGTCGAGCTGGGGGGAAAAATGGCTCTAGGCAGCGGTGATAAGTTTAATGGAATTAGTGGGTTGACCGTTGATGGCGCAAACAATCGAGCAATTGTGGCGAATACAGACAATGAGAATGTAGTAGCCGTTGATCTTGCAAGCGGTGATAGAAGCACGATTGCGCATGTGGGACCTTGGTTGAATATCAACGGCATCTCCATCAACCCGGATAACAATCATCTTGTGCTTAGTAATCGCAATCCAAGTTCATCACTGATCTCCATCGATCCCTTAGATGGGCAAAGCACAATTGTATCCAGCAGCGACGTCGGCAGTGGAGATATAGGATTAGTGTGGCCGGACGGTATTGTTATAGATAATTCGAACCGGGCTTTGGTCCCATCAGGGGTGGCGAAGACGATCATCGCTGTGGACTTAATGACAGGAGCTCGATCACTCGTGTCGGGAGTGAATGGTGAAGTCATGGTTGGGGCGGGCCCGGTGTTTGCCCGCCCCATGGGTATTGACTTGTATTCGGTGGAAAATACCGCACTTGTAATTGACGCGGAAGCAAGGGCGCTGTTTTCGGTTGACCTTGCTAATGGAAACCGAGAGATCTTGTCGAGCGATGAGGTGGGTACGGGAGATTCGTTCAAATGGCCCACAGATATTGTATACGATAACAAGAGCGACCGCGCACTTGTGCTTAATGTGCCGGGGAATGCCTTTCCCTTTATCTCTGCGGTTGACCTGGCAACGGGTGGTAGAGAAATCGTATCAAACACTACTGCAACCCAGCTAATTAGAGACTATGTGCGTATGAGCTATAACGAAAACAACAATACAGCTGTCGTAGCAGATTGGTCATTGAATGCCTTGATTGTGGTCGATCTAGATAGTGGTCAAGAGGTGGTATTATCTCGGTAATTAGAAGCTGTTGAGATATGCAAATAGTTAGCAGGAGTTAGTTTGTAGCTGAAAGTCCCGGTATTGGCGTGTTCACCTCCGTACACGCCAATTCCGGAGTTGTGCCGGGAGCACGGTATGAGTTCGGCCACATTCTACAAGTGGCGGGCCAAATACGGTGGTATGGACGCCTCCATGATGGCCCGGCTCAAATCGTCCGTAACCTCTACCACTCGAACGCTATTTTCGCCGAACCTGGCTATAGCCAAGCGCTGAACGCCATCAAAGGAAGTATCCATGTCCGATTGGAGGAGAATTCCTTCAATGATGCTAGTTGTAAGAAACTACTCAAGCCACGCGCTCTCAAACCTGTATGCTTTTGCATACAGAAAAACGTTCAACACCACTGAAATACCAAAAGCAACGCACAGCGCGATAGCCGCAGCTTTGTTCATGTAGAATTTATCCTTCATCATCTGCAGCCGATTTTTTAGGGAACAATGGCTTGCCGTACCGATACCACAAATGCAGAACCGCAAAGGCGCCAAACGTCGCAGCAAACCTCAAGGGATCTTCGCCAGGCTCAGGATTTGGATAGGCAACAATGATGAACCAGATTGCCAGTGTTATTACCGATAGAGAAATTAAGTCTCCACAGTAGCCCCTCCACTTCCTGGGGAGGATGCAGGCGCCCACGACCAAAAGACAGAATACAGACGGCAATACATTTATGATGCCCAGCTCCGGTTTCGGTGGGTCAAAAGCCATCGGTAAACACATGAGTGCAAAAAGGAAGGAGAATATCGCGAGGGTGATCCTGGATCCTTTTCCAAGCTTTAACACAGACTTTTTCTCTGGTTTGTCCATTTCGTCGCCTCCAAACTGCAACTTACCACTGGCACACTCGCTTTCAGCGTAACTCGCTGAAAACATCCGGGTGCTGCTCTGCTATTCGCAACAAGGCCAGCGCTGGGCCTTGTGGTTCTCGTCGCCCTTGCTCCCAATCCTGTAAAGTTCGAACACTGACTCCCATAAGCCCTGCAAAGGCAGATTGCGACAGCTTCAGTTTCAACCGGATGGCTTGCGGTGCAGAGGGTGGGGTTAGTTCGGTGGTGCGTAGTTTTAGTTGCCCACGGTAGTGTTGCTGAATCTCCTGGATGCCCTCCAGAATTTCATTGCCTATGTCGCGCTTACTCATTTTTCAGTGCCTCCGCAATTTGCTTGAGCGTGTGGCCAGGTATCGAATCTTGCTCAGACTTTTGATAGATCGTTAATAGCCAGATCTGATGATTGGACTTTTTCCAAAAGTAGATGACCCTTACGCCACCGCTCTTTCCCGAGCCTGATATTGCCCAACGAATTTTCCGAACTCCGCCAAAGCCACGAATAAGGTCTCCGGCATCTGGGGATTTGAGCAAATACGCCTGTAACCCCCGGTACTCCTCGTCCGTGAGATATTCTGGCAGCAGTTTCGTGAACAGGCTGGTTTCAATGAATACCATTGCGGAACTATACGGCAACGCCGTACTTTGGTCAAGCAGTTGCCAGGGCGCTGGCTACCCTTCAATCAACCCTCAAAACGGCAACACCCAGGGCACCAGCAGTACGCTCGTTGCCAGGCAGACCAGTGTGAAGGGCACGCCGATGCGGACGAAATCACCGAACCGGTAATTGCCGGGGCCCACCACCAGAGTGTTTACAGGGGAGGACACCGGCGTCATAAAGGCGGCGGAAGCAGCCAGGGCCACGGTCATGGCGAAGGGGTAGGGCGAGGCGCCCAGTGCGGCCGCTACGGCCAGCGCCACGGGGGCCATCAATATCGCGGTGGCCGTGTTGGAGATAAACAACCCCAGCACCGCCGTGGCGGCGAAGATCACGGCCAGCACCAGACGGGGTTGGGCGCCACCCATCACCTCCAGCAGCGTTTGCGCGGCCAGGTCCACGCCGCCGGTGCGTTGTAGCGCCAGTGAGAAGGGCATCATGCCCACGATCAGAATCAGGCTCTGCCAGTGGATCGAGCGGTAGGCGCCGGGCATGTCGATGCAGCGAAACAGACCCAGCAGCAGGCAACCGAACAGCGCCGCCTGCACGTGGGGCACCACACCCCACACCATCAGTACCACCACCAGCGCCAGCACACCCACGGCCAGGGGCGCGCGGTGGCGGGCGGGCACGGCCTCTTCGGACTCCGCCGGCAGATCCAGCAGCACCAGGTCGCGGCGATCGTCGGTCAGCTTCTGAATGTCCCGCCAGGGCCCCACCGTCAGCAGCGTGTCACCGGCGCGCAGGGGCTCGTCTATCACGCTGTCGGCCACCGGTTTGGTGCCGTGCTTCATGCCGATCACCGACAGATTGTAGGTGCTGCGAAACCGCGCCTTGATCACGGTCTGGCCCAACAACCGCGACGTGGGTGGCACAATGATCTGCGCCATGCCGATTTCCTGGGCCTTGTCCGCGAACCAGCGGCCTGAGACGGGCAGCGACACCAGATCGTTCGCCTGGGCGAAGGCGTCGAGATCGACACCGTCTGTATCCTGCGGAACACGCCGGTCGATCAGCAGAATGTCGCCGGCCTCCAGCACGGTGTCGGCGCGCGGATGAATCAGCTTGCGCCGAAAGCGGCTGCCGCGCTCGATGGCGATAACGTTGATACCCTCACTCGAACGCAGATTCAGCGTATTCAACGGCCTGCCCGCCAGCGTCGACCCGGGCCGCAACTGCAACCGGTATTCGCGCCCGGCCAGTGCATAGTCCTCCACCCAGTTGGTCAGGGCGTCGCGCTGGGGCAGCTCGGGCGCCGGGCCGGGCGCCAGAAAACGGCGCGCCACCAGCATATAGAGAATGGCCAACACCAGAATCGGTACGCCAAAGGGCGTGAAGGCAAAAAAACCAAACCCCTCGTGCCCCTGGCGCGTCAGCTCGGAATGCACAATCAGGTTGGGAGCGGTGGCCACCAGCGTCATCATACCGCTGATCAGCGCTGCCGCAGACAGCGGCATCATCAGCCGCCCGGCCGGAATCCGGGCCTTGCGCGCAATGCGCAGCACGATGGGAATAAATATGGCCACCACGCCGGTAGAGGACATAAACGACCCCACACTGGCAACGATCACCATCAGCAGAAAGATCAGCTTGGCCTCGCTGGCACCGGCGCGGGCGGTGAGCCAGTCGCCGAGCCGCTGCGCCACGCCCGTGCGCACCAGCGCCTCGCCGATCACAAACAGCGCTGCAATCAGCACGATGTTCGGGTCCGACAGCCCCACCAGCGCTTCCGACATGGTAATCACCCCGGTCATCGGCAGCGCGACCATCATGATTATCGCTACCACATCCATGCGCGGGCGGTTGATGGCGAACATCACAACAGCGGCACCCAGCAGTGCGAGTACTGCTGTAAGTGGAGGTATGTGGGCAAGTGGAGACATGGGCAAGACCCCTAGCTATCCTCTGCAGCGTCACCCAGCCGCTTTTCCATAAAAACACTGAGCGGATCGGCGCGATAATCGCCAAACGGCCCGCGCTTGCGGTAGCCCAGCCGCTCATACAGGGCAATGGCATTGGGCTGCTCAATACCCACCTCCAGCCGGGCCAGGGAAACCGAGGAGGTCAGTAGGTGGGATTCCAGGCGCTCGATGATTCGGGTGGCGATACCCATGCCCCGGTGGTCCTCGGAGACAAACAGCCGCTTGAGTTCGCCGTAGGGCTTATCACTCATCATAATTTTTACTCCCCCGCACCCGGCTACTTTACCGTCAACCATGGCGCCAAAAAATCCCACATTGGGCTGGCGCAGGCCTTCGACACTCTCCATGTGGTTACTTTCCGGCGGATAGAGTGATGCCATATACTCGTCCGACTGCCGGAGAAGGAGGAGGACTTCCGGGTGACCTGGGTCGATGGCGATAATGCTCACGGCAACTCCTGCTTGCGCACGCTAGCTGAAAAATACTACATGGAATTTATACATCAGTATGAGTTCAAACAGGAATACCATGCCAGCTGCATACCAGCCGGCATACTCCATGCGCGGGTCCCTTCCGGTGTAGAAAGCCCGCTTTCCGACATAAACGGAATAGCCTACAAGTGCGGCTCCAAAGCCGGGTGTCCAACTAAAGCCGCCTGTCGGGAAGCCGATCATTACAAACCACAGCAACATGCCGACGACCATCACGCCAAACAGGGCGAGGACTATAGCTTGAACCGATAATATACTGGCCCGCCGCTCCTCGGAGCCGGCAAGCGCCGCTATGGAGCCGGCAACAAGTATCAAGTCCAACGGTATCAGCGGCATAACAAGCCAGAGGTCTGAAGATTGGAGCCCACCAACACCCGCAAGCTTCAAAGCTACCACAGGCACATGGGCCAAAAGTGCGAACGAACCGAGGATCAAGTTTATTATAAATACTGTTTTCAGCTTCATTATTTCCTCCCTTAGCCAGGCTTCCCAGTCAGCTTTACGGGGTAACGCCCGCCAGCCGACCCATCATAACGCAAAGGGGCTTTGGTGTGTATCCGACCCAAATTAGTGAGAATTTCGACACTGTTCACGCTGATTGAACGGTGTAGTCTGTGGGTCGCACAAACCGTCACAAATTCAGAGGAGCCAATGTGTACTGGGTGCTGATTGAAGATAGAGGAGGCGATGGCGCTATTCTGTCAAGCGAGCCGGAGGAGGGACCAAAGGGCTATGTATACGATAAAGGCTTGCCTTTGCTGAGCAGGTTTCCCGACCAGGACAAGGCGCTGATGTTTTTTGATAGCGACTTTCCTGACTGCACCAGGCTATACGATACTCTGCCGATGCTTGGGAATCTCCTTGTAGCCAACTCAAGAGTACGTCGTGTTCTGGGTGACCTGGGTGTGGATAACGTTGAATATCTGCCGGTAAGATTGCTGAATCATGCAAGAGAGTCAGTTTCCGACGACTATTGTATTGTGCATGTTCTGGGAAGTGTTGATTTTATTGACATGGAAAAGTCCGAAGTCACCATGAGCGCCCTGATTAAAGACAGGATATCGTTCATCGATAACCTGCGTATCAATTATGATGCGATTCCGGATGATATTAAGTTAATCAGGGCAAGCAACTACAGTGGGCAATTGTTTATTCATGACGATCTGAAACAAGCATTCGAAGCGCAGCGCATTAAGGGCTACAAGGTGTTTCCCGCTGATGGGTGGGACGGTCTTCCGGTTTAACCGCTAAAGCATAACGGGTCACAGCCTGGGAACCCTGACCCGTTGATCCGGGCGATCAGAGAACAGGTGTCGCCAGCCTCGACAGGCCGCGCCTTTCGCTGGAAAAAGAGAGCGCAACCGCAGATACTCTACCCATGATACGACTCTCTTCAACAAGCCCCCAGGCTCGGGAGTCCACACTGTTATTCCGGAAATCTCCCATCACGAAAAATTTTCCTTCAGGCACAGCAATCGTTTGTTCAGGATAGGGCATATCTCGGTTTTTGCCGATCTTGAAGTTGTACTCGCTTCCGGAGCGGCTCTCGACACCGATAATGGCATCGTCGGTTGATGCAACCACAGACTGCTCCAGGCGATTGCCGTTGACAAATATGGCATTGCCTTCAATACGAATCCTGTCGCCGGGAACAGCCATTACCCGTTTGACGTAAAGAGTATTCTAATGGGGTGGAAGGAAGGTGACAATATCGCCAGGCTCCGGCTGACTCCAGGTGAACAGCCGTTTATTGACAAAGGGCAGGGATGGTCCGAAGCTTGTCTTGTCAACCCAGAGCACGTCTCCGGGATAAATGGTCGGCTCCATTGAGCTCGTTGGCACGGGGGACCAGTCCGCATAGGCCGTGCGGAAAAACATCAACAGAAAAAGAAACAATAGAAATGCCCGATACTCCCGAAAGAACTCCCTGATCCTCTGCATTTCTATCGCTCCTCTTTAGTGTCGGGGGCACCGCAATGCCGCGCGTGTAATGGACCTTTGCCCCGCCTTACATCTGCGGCTGGTCAGCCCAGTTTAGACGGTTGATGGCCGGGCTGGGGGCTGGTTCAAAATTGGATCACCCCACTGTACAGAAAGTTCCATGTATCGTTCTGAACAGTTATCTGCCCAGCAAATCCCGAATCACCGCTTCGGCGTAGAGTGCCGGCACAGCGGGCGCAGGAAGGTCGCCCCAGGCTGGAGTCGAACGGGGGGTATTCCCCGGCGGTTGCTTCTTTGCGCATCTGCTTGCCGAGTTTGATGCCCAGAGCGGCCCCATTCATGACGAAGTCCTGAGCCTGCAGCGCGGATGGCTGGATCTCCTGCAAACGCAGATCACCATTGCCCAGGCCGATGGCTCTCTGAACCCGGACATCGAACCCGAACAACTGGCTTTTGAGCTTTACGCGCCGCTGGAACTGGCCAATTACCTGGCCACTTTATACCGTGACCCGACCATGGTTGTTCGCGGTCGCCGCGCCATCCTCGACACGCTTGCCAGGGCTACGCCTGCGTGAGCACACCGACGCTCATTGATGCCTTGGTCAGGCAACGTTTTTGAAGTAGACAGCGATGGCCCAGACTGAAGCCACAAGGGTTATCGTGAAGGTACCGGCATGGCCAACGAAACGTCCCACAGTATTCATCTTGTCAGCCCGAATTCCCAGAGCATGCGCAATGCGGCATTGTACTTACCAGGCCCATCCCGGCGTCTTACATGACTGCCTGATCCAATCAGCAACCTGGGGAGACCTGGCCTCCGCAATATCCCTGATCTTTACATAACGCGTTTCATCCCCGAGCTCCGGGGGGTTTTTGAGGCGGCTGCCGTTAAGAAAAACAATATTGACAGAGACATCATACGCTACAAGCTCGATACACCAACCAAAGCCTTCAGATCCGTAATACGCTTTTCCCCACTTAATGGCAAACCGCGGACTACCGAGTTCTTGCAGAATAAGTCTGTCCAGTTCCGACACAACAGGATTGAGAGCGGGTTTGGCATTCGCAATCCAGTCTTCAATGAGTTGATGATCCTCATTCGGCGCTGGTGGCTTCTTCGAAGACAAAGGCT
The DNA here is from genome assembly GCA_050486405.1 of Marinimicrobium sp. Lineage (GTDB taxonomy): Bacteria > Pseudomonadota > Gammaproteobacteria > Pseudomonadales > Cellvibrionaceae > JBJHDF01. The sequence continues at coordinate 118,062 of JBJHDF010000011.1, forward strand.
TCTGGGTTTTCATGGCTGATCCTCGTTTTTCGCTCTTTCGACATCCTGGACTCCGGGCAGGATTGCGTCTACCTTTGGTGTCATCGCATTCTCGCTTCCCGTTAGGCCGACGGTGCCTGAATAAGCTTCCATTCGTTCCCCGACGGATCTCGAAAGCCGGCATCCACCGTGCCATAACGTTCAACAGGTTCCTGCGTAAACTCTACACCGTCTTTGCTCAGTCGTTCGTAGGCAGCATGACAATCATCCACCATCAGCACCAACAAAGGCATGGCACCCTTGGCGACAACTTCGTGCAATGCCTGCGCCGTTTCCGCATCATGCACTGGCGGGCCGGGTCTTAGCAAGCAGAGCTGAAACGAGGGTTGATCCGGATGCTGAACTGTCAGCCAACGATAGTCACCATTACGAACATCGGTATGAGTAACAAACCCGAGTTTGTCGGCGTAGAACGAGAGCGCTTCATCTTGATCTCGTACGTACAAGCCTACTGCGCTTACAGCTGTAGCCATATAACCTCCTCAGTTAGATGAAACCCCCATTCTGCCACCAGACTTGAGCCGGCGCTTCTCCAAAACTGCTGTTTTGAGCTGTGGACGGTTGACCGCCCGACTGATGCACTCCGGCGGTGCCTTGCTCTTCCGGGGGAGCCCGCTCTCGCGCTTGCGAAGCTCGCCGGGGCTTTCACCGGTAACTTCCTTGAATATACGCCCGAATGTACCAACACTTTTCCAGCCTGTCTGGTATGCAATTTCCATAATGGGAATACGGGTATCACGGAGTAAGGCAGCAGCCCTTTCTATGCGCCGGGTAAGCAAATACCGGTGAGGAGGAACACCGAAGGCCCTCTTGAATTCTCGTGCGAAATGCGCGGCCGAAACAGCACTCACTGCGGCCAATCGCTGAATCGGCCAAGCTTCGTGGGGTGCTCTGTCCATTTGGTCTTTCGAGCGCAGCAACCTGCGCAATAACTCCGGGCTTTGACTCATAGCTTCGTTTGGGCCTGACCCATTCAGGAGCGTTTGTTGGCTGGCTGATTCAGGGCGAACAGTGCCAGCAGCGAGGCGATCAGCAGTACGCTGAATTCCATGCCATTCTGACCGTGCCCCACCACAAACCAGCCGTGGTGCCAGTGAATCAGTGCAATACCGGTGAGCATCTGAAGTACGAACAGCAGGCATACGGGCCGTACCAGCCGGTTGGCCAGCAACAACAGACTGCCGACGATTTCAAACAGGGTGACCCCCCAGGCCCAGGCAATACCCAGGGGAAAGCCCTGGGAATCCAGCCATTCGCCGAAGGGTGTAACCCGATCCATGTAGGTGCGCACCACGCCGTGACTGAGAAATACCGCTGCCAGCGCCAGTCGTAACAGCAGTGGCGCCATCCAGGGCCTGATGGGAAGTGCATTTAAAGCGTTCATTACAGCGTCCTCCTCGGGTAAAGGTGGGTGACGGATCAAGGAATGGTAGCATGTAACCGAGTGCCTGAAAGCAGTGCTAGGTTGAGCGGCCGAATCGATGTGTCAGAGCAGTCAACCGCATTTACTTGTATTGTCCACCACAGAAGTCGAAATTCTTTCACGGAGGTTGCCCAAAAATTTAACGCCGCCATAAACCGCGCGAGCATCCGAGCGTCGGGCGACCGCATGGAGCGAATTTAATGGCCTTGTTCTATGGGTTTGAGAACCCGGCAAACATTTTGGCTACTGCAACGCATATGCTTTATCAACATTCTTTGCCAACTCCAAAAGTTCGTCAACTGACCATTGGTCATATGCGTGACTACCGTACTTGCAAGCCAGAACCTTACCATTTTTCCCAATAAGAAAATCCCCTGGCAAACCAAGCGGATTCTCTCCTCGATCGGGAAGGGACACGCCGTGCCTGAGTAATCCTTGCATGGCAGGGAGCCATGAACGTGGGTGGAGGACAGAAAGTATTGATGCTTCGACCCCAAACTTGGCATACAGCGATTTGGCAGGGTCAGCGATCAGTGCGAAAGGTGCCGCAGCATGGTGTTCGAGCATCGATTTTTTTGAGGAGTGGAACACGGCGACTTCTTGAATTCCGTGTGCTATGAGTTCGTCGCTTCTTTGGATGAAAGATTGAATATGAAGGTTGCACATCGGACAGCCAGCGAATCGTCTGAACTGAAGATGAGTCAGTAGCACGGGATGGGGAATCTCTGTGTGCGACGACTGGATTGTCTCGATTACACGGCGTTCGACGAAGTCGCCGACAGCTATTTTCTTCATAATTCCCCGTCAGGGCCTTGAACAGTAGAGTTCATCGCTCACCCCCTCAATTGGCCAGAAGAAAACCCAGACGCTCATCTGCTTTTTTTGGCTCAATTTCAAGTATCTCTGCCGTAACGACATTCTCGGCCACAAATGGGTCTTGATTAACTCGGCTCTCCAGAGCTTCCCTTGACTCACCATGAGCCAGGACAGAGCCTCCAAGACCAGGTTGAAGACTACCAACTACCAGAAAAACCTTATCCTCAAACCCCCGCCTGATCCATTGATTGTGACCTTCCATAAAATCACTGGCCTGATCCTTATTTTCTGAAAACCGCAAAAGAATGACAAACATTAAAGCACCTCCGATTGATTGTTGGTTGTATTTGTAAAAGACGCCAACCAGTCGTTCAGGCGGTTTACCTCATTGTGAATGAACTTCTCATCTTGAAATGCACTAGAAAGTGTTGCTACTCCTTGACTGAATGCGAGCAGGTGCATTGCCAACTCATCGGCGTCATCAGAACGGCCAAGTTGCTCGAATTGTCGTCGCAACCAAGTTCTAAATAGCGTAAACAACTCGTTTGCGTGGCTTCTGGCGGGATGATCCAGCTTGGCAAGTTCCGTACAGAGCGTCCCTACCGGACAGCCATAACGCTTAATTTTGGCCCGATTCATTACCAGAATATTGATGAAACTGTGGATACGATCAGCTGGCGTATCGCCTTCCAGCTCCCAGTTATCGAGCATTGAGTTCGTGCGAACAAGACGATGACTGATTACGGCATCCAGAATTTCGTCCTTGGTCTTGAAGTGGTGGTAGAAATTTCCTCGGGAAATGCCTAGAGCTTCCGCAATTTGAGCGAAAGATGTGTGCTCAAATCCCAGCTCATAGAACAGTTGATCTGCCTTATCGACAATGCGATCTCTTGTTGGCTTATTGGCCACCCGAGCGCCTCCTGACAATTGCGAACGCCGTAGGACAATCGTCCCATTTTCAAATTTAGGACAATTGACCTAATAAGTCAAGAGAGAACTACTCGTGATTGACAGGGCTGAGTACTCTGGAGCTCTAACGCCAGGCTTTGGGGCGGACTTGTAGCCGCGAAGCGGCGGAAAGGCCGTCTCAGCCCCGAAGGGGCGACAACGGTCGCTTGTATGGCTAACGCCAACAGCGCGCGTGCCGCTTTTGGCGTCTAATACACGAACCAAAGCAAGAAATTTAATGAGGTTGGGAGTGCATGTGCAAGCTTCACTACTCTGAGTGAAACGCCCTGTGCGGACCCGCATGCAGGGTGTTGTGGGGAGCGCGGGCTAAACACCCGTCCTTACCCGGTTATGGCTTTACAAGACCTGTTAACAGGTCTATTATCAGGCCTCATTCTTCTTTGCCCAGGGTATTTTTATGACACATCAAATCCTTACTGAATTGGCCGCCAGCATCTCCGAACTGAAAGCCAACCCCATGAAGGTTGTAGCCAGTGGAGAAGGCATGCCCATTGCTGTACTTAACAGGAATGAACCCGCTTTCTACTGTATCCCCGCCAAGGCCTATGAAGCAATGATGGATCTTATAGAAGATAAAGAGTTGCTGGAAATAGCCAAAAGCCGCATGGATGAAGAAAGCATAAAGGTTAACCTGGATGACCTATGAGTTAGCTTTCAAAAAGAGTGCCCTGAAGGAATGGAAAAAGCTCGGACCCAATGTCCGAGAGCTATTCTCCAAAAAGCTCAGGGAACGGCTTTCCAAGCCACATATCCCCTCCGCTGCTGTGAGTGGCGGCACCAACCTGTACAAAATCAAATTGCGCCAACTCGGATATCGTCTTGTCTACTCAGTATCAGATACCACTGTTACAGTCACGGTTCTCGCAGTCGGCAAAAGAAACCGAAATGAAGTCTATGACCTGGCTCTGTCGCGCAATAAGGACGACAAGCCATAACGCGCGCAACACCGGACTATTTGGAGCGCAGCGAAAAATTGTTCCGAGTGCTTGCTATTGTTATACATGACCTGCACCATCTGCGCTATGTACAAATTCAGCCAGAAGCGGACCTTACAATCAAAGTGACCAACTTCAGCTAGCACCACAAAACGGCCGTAGCCGCCGTCGAAATAGGAAATATACGGAGTGTTTTCAAGGTTGCTTTAGCTCTTAATTTCAACCAGGGAAAATCGATTTGAAATTTCATATCGTTAGAATTTAAATAGCGGGAAACTATTTTTCGGACCTAAGTTTAGTCAAAGGATGATTGAAGTAGTGCTCCCTCAAAATGTTCTGTATAGCCTTATCCCTCACTTTGTTGCAGTACCTTTTTACAGCCACCCCATCTCTCCACCCAACTGAGTAACCTTCATCTTCAAACTCAGTTTTTTTATCTTTCAGCCAGGCTAGGGCCTTGGGGTGAAAAAGTCCGTTCGTCCACATTTCAAATTTCAATATACGCTCAGAGTAATAGGGCTCTGAGCGCAGTATTTCTACAATGCGCGGTATTTTCTTTTCATACCATTTCCGGATCTCGGCTTCACTGACCTTCGAGCCTGGAACTTTGGCTTTACACTCAATAATCAATGTGTTGTCGCAATCTTCCGAATTGATCCGCACATCAAGCTCCGCTTTCAGTGCTTGAGTTCTGTGTTGGATCTCCCTGCCTACGGATAATGATCCCTTTTCAACCGCCTTTACAACATTGCCAATTACAAGCTCAAAAAGGTCTCCACGTAAATTTTGGGCTGCACCCTCAATCCTGGTTAGCTCATTCAAGACCATTTCAATCTTCTCAGCGTTAACAGCAGCAGTGGCCCCCAGGTCCGACAATATCTGTACTAACGCCTGTAGAGCTGCGGCTAATGTCTTCCCCAATAGCTGCTCGACCGTCACCGCGATGATTCCTGCGGATCGCGCAGCATCATAAGCCTCTTGGTCAAACCAGTTGGCTACTAGAAACGGCATAATGGGCGCAACGCCCAAGGGAGCGGACGCCATATCATGCTTCCGGATAAAGACTTCCACGGCCTCTACCGAAAGCCTGCCTCCCAGAACAACATCGCTCACAAAGAAGCCAGGCTTTATTTGCCCATTTGAGAAGCGCGCCAATGGTCTTGTATAGCTTGGTGCAGTTATGTCCCATGCCACGGAGGAAACCACGGGAAGTTTACTTCCGTTTCGAAGCCTGAAAGCAGCGTAGCTACCCAAACCGACACGGCGCGCCCATTCGTGGATAGCATGAATGGCTACATTTTCGGCTACGTTCAAAGCTCGCAAATCGCTCGTTTCGATGATACCGAAATTCATCGGGTTCAATGTGACCAGTGGCTCTGGGAAATTCTCTTCAGTAATCTCTTTCAGGACACCTACGGCCTTTAGTCGCTCTAAAATGGTATCAGGCGCAATCTGGCCCTTGCGCATTAAGGGGGCGCCGCAGACGATGGGAAACTGGGACTTGACACAGGCTCCCCCTCTGGCCCTCAATCCGGCAATTGCACACCAGTACGACATGCCGTGCTCCCGGAAGGCACGCTCAAGGCCCTCCCAATAGTCTTGAGTGGCGAATTGAGAATCCAGATAAATGAATCGAGCCCGTTTTTCGAACTGGATTCCCGCAAGCTTGGCATAAGAGGACTTCGCCCTACTGAGCCTCTGGCGGGCAGCAGCAGGCGCAACGCCCTCATCAACCATGTCCTGGATAAGATCAGAAGTCAGACAAGGGCCGCGAGATTTCAGCAGATCGACAACATACGCGCTCATACTGAGAGCCTACCATGTCACACTGCTCTATTTATAACATATTCTTAATTCACCCTGCATAATTTTCGACTTCGTCGAAATATCAATTTTTATTCTTATTTATCAATATCTTAGAGTTCTTCGATTTCACGAAATTTTGATCTTCTGTCACAGCATACGTCCGAGATTCTGTCACACAGGCCTCATTCCGGCCCCAAATTTGAGGATTTTCCCTCTCCTCAGACTAGCTGAATTATCCACCCATGCTGCTCTAGCTGCGTCCTGACATCAGGCTGAATCCGGTCTTGGTGGGCCGCCATACAAAGGAGCCTACGAGGTCTGCTAGCGGCTACGTACAGTTGTCTGGCAAATTTTTGCTTCCGCGTTCCGGAAATTACCCCGTTTTCCGCGAACGCCAACCTTCCGGATAGGGTCGCTAGGTCATACTGGTGATTTTTTGTCTCTAGTATCAACGTCGCATCATGTGTTTCACCTTTCACAGAATGAATCGTTCCGATTTCTATTTCACGCCCGGAGACTGAGCGATATATATTCGCCGTTCCGGTCTGGGAAATAACGTTATCGACGTCATTGCTCTCTGAATAGACCAAATATTCCTTCACCGGACCCTCTTCACCGTCAATTCCCAGTAGAGACAACAGCTTATTACATTGCGCCTCCCATAGTTCCTCAGTGGGGGTTCCATCCATAATCCAGGAGGTGAGCAGACCTTTAAACTCTTCGTGTGCTCCCGTGGTCCTTAGATGGCTACCAAGACTGGTCGCGGAGTAGTGCCTTGTATAGGCTCCGACGCTTTCAGTAACGCCGCCTCGACGTAGCAAATCCAGTACGCACTGCATGAGCAGTGCGTACTGGAAGGCCGCATCAGCTTCCGTCGCCCACCACTCACGTGATACCGCTTCAATGAGCAACTGGGGCCTCGGCGTCTTAACGGATTTTGTTCTATCGTAGCCGGGCCAATACTCGCTGATAAAACCTCCCTGGCCTTCTGTGCCCCCCACAGCCTTTGCACAACGAGATTGATTGTTTATCCCCAACGTATCGAGCAACTCGCAAAATCTCTCTAACACATATATTTTTGTAGCATCTGTATAGAGAAATATAGTGTGAGGTGTATCGTGTGGAGCTTGTTTAAACGACTGAAGTTCGCCTATCCCGGTGATACTCAGACCGGATATTTTGGCAGCTATATCTGCCGGAAATCTATGTGTGCTTTTGAGGGGAACAAGCGCGCTATTGCCATTGAAAGTCTCATTTGGACTCTCTCCACCCATACTGTCGAAAATGGCCTGGTCAGGATCACCTAGCCTTTGCAGCATAACATCATCGCAAAGGAACAATTCGTTAATGAGATCGTCCTGAAATTTTTGTGTATCTTGCATTTCGTCCACGAGGACATAGGAAAAACGTTTTCTGAGGGCGCTTACAACCTCGCTATTCTCTTGGATGCATTGCTTTGCAAAGTAGTACATCTCTGAGTAAAAGAAGTATCCCCTGTCGATACGCTCGAAAAATACGTCAATAAGATTTTTATAAGAGGTTGATGTCGATTCTTTATTGAATCCTGGAACCACTACATCTCCCGTCTCATGGTCAATCTTTAGCTCGGATATAGATGCGTGCTTGGTATCCAGAAAGCTCCTCGTTCCATAACCAATCCGGCTGCCCATCAACGCGGCGCAGGCCTCATCATCTATGCGAACAGGGTTCATCTCGATTGACCGCAAATAGGGTGTTGCAAGGTATCTGTTAACAAACTCCTGAATAGTCCCAATAAAGTTTGGGTACTGCGTAAGCCTAAAGCCCGAAGGGTGGCTCTCAATTCGAGCGATAATTTCATTGCGGGCTACGTTGGTATGCGTCAGAACGCATACTGCCATGTCCGCTGACCTCAGCTTCTTTTCAAGAATGAGGAGCTTGGCCGCAACAATCGTTGTCTTTCCGCTTCCCGGACAGGCCTGAACATCATGCCAGGACTTGATAATAGCCCTCCTGTCGTCGTCAAATTCGAGGGCCATCGACGCGTCCGAAAGCCTTTGGTTGTAGTCCTGGAGGAACTCGTCGATATCGTTATCAGTAATCTCTACTTCAGGCACTTAGTCGCCTCCCGTATCGGCTGTTGCTGTAGTAGCTTCCTCGTCAACGGGAGGAGTGCTGAACGGCTCGGTAACATAAGCGATTGCAGCCTTAATGTACGTAGGCATCTTATCCAGAAGCCTATCTTTACCTTCCGCGTCGGAATAGTGTTCAATCAATTTCTGGCTGAGACGGTACGCCACATCGGTCTTGAGACTGCTTGATTCAATAAGCCCGTATATCTTTATAGCCCGCAGTTCTGGATCAGCAGGGAGGCCCGCGAAGGCCGGATCACCTTCGCCCTTCACGAGGTCATATATATCTTCTGCAAGACCACTTCGGATAAGGCAGTACTCAAACGTCCATTCATCAGACACAAAAACTTGCGTATTTTGTAAGTCATCTAGGATAAGTCTTTCTCCGTCATGCAAGACTTCGAATGACTGGAGTGACTTTCTTTTGTCAACTGCGGCAGTTCCAAAAGTCACGCCATCAGAGCCTGTCCGGGGCAACCAGAAATGCTTGTTCCTGGACTTGAGCGTCTTGAATCCCACATCGTTATTGACCTCGCTATCAGCGGCCTCCGGCCAAAGGTCAATGTCCCTGAGACAAGCAACGCGAATTGGTATCCTGGAGCCACTGCCACTCAGAACCGCCCTTCGAAGGAATATTTTTGCATATCGCGTGTAAGCAGTGTTGCCAACATTGACTACACTTACTCCGAAATTCTCTAAAGGCCTTCCGAGCAGATTTGAAATAGTGGGGAGCAAGATGTTCTCACCGTCACCCTCGACAATCAGAACTGACTTCGCGAAGAATAAATTCGACTTCGTTACGTCGAGAAACTTCTCAAGAAAGACATAGTCTTCCGGATCGAGTAATGTCTCGCTTTTGGTTAGCGGAAACGCGGCCCCATTTGAAACCAGGATCATGCTTTCAAGGGGCGCTTTAGAAGCCAGATTGGGGCTATGGGTGGTAAGGACCGTCTGAAATGTGCCTGTGTTGGTGTCCGAGTAGGTGTCCCTGATAAATTTTAAAAGCTTCATTTGTAACTGCGGGTGCAAATGGGCTTCGGGCTCTTCGATTAACAAGAGCGGGAAGTCACACTTCTCTTGCTCAAGCAATATCAACTCTGTGGCCATGAAGAGAATATTGCTATATCCAAGCCCTTGCATGGGCTTGGACTCATCTAGCACTAGGCTCAAGCGTCGCAAAATATCCTGAAACGCACGCTCTCGCTCTAGGGAGTTAAGCGTGTCAAACTCCTGACTGCCAAGCATTTGAATGGACAAATCAAACTTGTCCGTATTGAAAGTAAGTTCTTTAACGTAGCGGTCAATATCCGACCGGCTATCTTTTAACCCCTGATTATTCTTCGTTTCACTACTCGCTGCGATCAATCCCTTGAGCAATGTCTCAAAATGGACTCCATCACGTTTGAAATGCTTCGAAGAGGAAAGTATTTGTGCAAGCCTGGAGCCTCGACCAGAGGACAGCTCCGCCTCGGCATCTCTAAGCGGCTTCAAATACGTTGACGAAAGATAATCCCGAATTTCTCTTTCGATAGGGAGACCGTCACCATTTATCCCTGACCTCAACTCGCTCCGTATTAAGCGGCTACCCCGCCGAATCACTTCGGTTCGGCGAGCGGTCAAGGTCACATATAATACAGAATGTCTTACACCTTCATTCCGCTCCTCATGCGTAAGATGCTCTACAAAGGTACGGGCCTGATCCGGCGTAATTCCGTCAAACTTGAGTTTAATTGAAAGCGTGTCAGAAGAGTTTTGGAAATCGGATTCAACTATGCGAGTCCATTCAGCTGAATTCGTATCTAGAGTGAGCCGTATAGCATCAATTAGCGCAGTTTTGCCGGAGTTGTTTTCGCCGATAAATACATTAAGCCCCGGGTTCAAAGATAACTGTAAACTTTCGAATATCCTAAAGTTTTGAATATGTAGCTCAGAAACATACATTACCGATATTCCTATTATTAATTACACCGTCTTTTATTTTATTGGATTCACAGTTAGAAGCATGGTTGTTGCTTATAACGCCAGCATTTATGACCAAGTTGTACTCCACTCAAGGGGTCAACCAACTTCCGCTTCGGGTCGAAATCGGACTTACTACGCCCACCGTATAACGCCCGCCATAAGCCGCGCGAGCTTGCGAGCGTCGGGCGACCGAAGGGAGCGAACTTAATGGCTTTGTATGATGGAACTTCCATGGTTTTCACTACCGGCCCCAAGCTGTCAGCAACAGTGCTAAAAGTCCGTAAATCATCAGTTTAGATTGTCCTCCCAACCCAAATGGGGTTTCCTTGTCGGTGACCAAACCAAAGAGGAAGCCACCATGTTGAGCCGAGAGGACTTTTACATGATAAAGCAACTTCGCAAGCAGGGGGCACACATCGTGGATATCGCCCACCGCCTGGGCTGCTCCGAGCGCACCGTGCGTCGACAACTGGCGCTGCCAGCGCCCAATACCGGTCGGCGAACACAGCCGCGGCCCGGTAAACTCGACCCCTTTAAAGGGTTTATCGATCAACAATTGGCCGAGGGCGTCTGGAACGCTGAGGTTATCCTTCATAAAATCAGGGACTTAGGCTACAGCGGCGGCGCCACCTTGGTGCGCGGTTACATCCAGCCCAAGCGCGCCCTGCGCCCCAGCCGCAAAACGGTTCGCTTCGAGACCTCACCCGGCTACCAGCTTCAGCACGACTGGGGCAACCTGGAGACCTTCGTGGCCGGCGAGCGGTGCAAGGTGCATATCGCGGTCAACGAGCTGGGGTACTCCCGTCGCTTCCATGTCTGGGCGGCACCGTGTGAGGATGCCGAACACACCTATGAATCCCTGATCCGGGCCTTCCGGCACTTCGGTGGTGTGTCGAATCATGTCCTGGTGGACAACCAGAAGGCGGCTGTGATCAGCCATACCGTCGGCGGCGACGTGCGCTTCAACGAGGGCTTTCTGCAGTTAGCCCAGCATTATGGTTTTACACCCAAAGCCTGTCGCCCTCATCGCCCGCGCACCAAGGGCAAAGTCGAGCGTATGGTGGGCTACGTCAAAGACCACTTCTTCCAGTGTCACCAGCGCTTCGAGAGCTGGGCGCACCTGAATCAGCTGCTTGAGCACTGGCTGGCGAGCGTGGCCGACAACCGGCCACTGCGCCAGTTCGAGCAATCGCCAGCACAGCGCTTCACGGATGAGCGTGATGCGCTGCAGCCGCTGCCGGCCACTGACTTCGACACCAGCTACCGGGACTTACGCCAGGTCGGCTGGGATGGCTATATCGAGGTACGAGGCAACCGTTACAGTGTGCCTGAAGGCTATTGCGGACAAGGCGTCAGCATCCGGATCGGGCTGGATGGCACGCTGCGGGTGTACGATCGCCGGGATCAACCGATCGCTGAGCACCCACTTCAATCCAGGGCCCAGGGCTGGCAAACCACGCCTGCACACCACACGCCGCTGTGGCAGTCCGTGGGCGTTCAACAGCGGGATCTGAGCGAATACCAGGAGGTGTTGTCATGAACCTCGATCAGCTGCTCGATCGCTTGAAAATGGACCATCTGCAGGCGTCACTGGACACCCTGTGCGAGCATGCCAGCAAAGCCGACCTGAACTACCGGGAGTTCCTCGAACAAGCCCTCTCTCAGGAGTGGGGTGGACGCCACCAGCGCGGCCTCGAATCGAGGCTCAAGCAAGCGCGCCTGCCCTGGGTCAAAACCCTGGAGCAGTTCGACTTCAGCTTCCAGCCCAGCATCGACAAGAAGACGGTGCGTGAGCTGTCCGGTCTGGGCTTCGTGGAGCGCAGTGAGAACGTCGTACTGTTAGGGCCGCCCGGCGTGGGTAAAACCCACCTGGCGGTCGCGCTGACGGTGAAAGCCGCCGAGGCGGGTCATCGCGTACTGTTCATGACCCTGGACCGGCTGGTCAGCACCTTGATCAAGGCCCGCCAGGAGAACCGCCTGGACCGCCAACTCCAGCAACTGACCTACCCCAAGGTGTTGGTGCTCGATGAAATCGGGTATCTGCCCATGACCCGAGAGGAGGCCAGCCTGTTCTTCCGGCTGATCAATCGCCGCTATGAGCGGGCCAGCACCATCCTGACGTCCAACAAAAGCTTCACTGACTGGGGTGAGGTGTTCGGGGATCAGGTCATTGCCACGGCGATCCTCGACCGGCTGTTGCACCACTCGACGACGCTGAACATCAAGGGCGAAAGCTACCGGTTGAAGGACAAACGCAAGGCCGGGCTGATCGCAGCCAATACGGCAAAGGTAGACACCGACAACCCTAACCCCGAGGAGGAAATCGCCGCCATCAACTGACGCCAAAATCGTCAAAAACCGGACAATCTAAACTGGTGAAATGTGGACAAACTAAGCTGATGTTGACAAAGCGATATAGTGAGGCCCAAACCTGCAGCAACAGGTTTTCAGCATGGCAGCCCGGAACAGCCTGGGCGCAGCTATGTCTAGCCCGTTAACCAGCGTGGGCGCCATGCTGACTTCAATTTTAACTCGAACAGTCGAAGGGGCCTCGAGCCCGAATTTAGCAAGGGTGAGTCATGAATACAACTACTAATGCTAAAGCCAGAAACACCGAACGGCACGTCGGCATTGATGTGGGTAAAGCCA
>JBJHDF010000012.1:0-112034 GCA_050486405.1 Marinimicrobium sp.
CGTCACGACTGCACGGATGCAGGAGGTAGAGCAACGCAGGAGCAGTTGCCGAGGGATGACGCGCGGGAGCTACAGGGATGTATTCACCGCGTTTGCCAAAGGCGCTACCGACTTCACTGGCCGACCAGCTTAGTGGCACCAAGACCCAAGACCTACAATACTAAGAATTACCCGGCTCCACGTACTCTACAATCTCCAAATCAAACCCCGACAACGCCGAAAAACGCAGCGGCGCCGACATTACCCGCATCTTGCGCACTCCCAGGTCGCGCAGGATCTGGGAACCCGTGCCCACCTGTTTGTAAATCATCTCCGGACTGCGGCGCGACTGGCGGCCAGAGAGCATCCAGTCGATGCTCTCCTCCACCTCTTCGGTGCTCTCGTCGTGACAGATCAGCAACACCACGCCGCAACCTTCTTCCGCCACGGTTTTCAGGGCGCCCTGATAGGTCCACAGCGCCTGCCCCTCGCCAGTGTAACGCTTCATGCAGAGCACGTCCCGGGCAATGTCCAGCACGTGCACCCGCACCAGCACCGGCTGCTCCGGAGAGATGTCGCCGCGCACCATGGCGAAGTGCAGGTCGCCCCGGGCCAGGTCGCGGTAGGTGCGCAGCTCGAATTCGCCGTGCAGGGTGTCGACCTTGCGGGTGTTGATGCACTCCACGGTTTTTTCTTTCAGCGCCCGGTAGTGAATCAGGTCGGCAATGGTGCCGATCTTCAGATCGTACTTTTGGGCGAAGGCTTCCAGGTCGGCACGGCGGGCCATGGAGCCGTCGGGGTTCATGACCTCGACAATCACCGCTGCCGGCTCAAAGCCGGCCAGACGCGCCAGATCGCAGCCGGCTTCGGTGTGCCCGGCGCGGCTCATGACGCCACCGGGCTGGGCCATCAACGGAAAAATATGACCTGGCTGCACCAGGTCTTCGGGCCTGGCATTTTCGGCCACAGCGGCGCGCACGGTGCGGGCGCGGTCGGCGGCGGAGATGCCGGTGGTGACGCCTTCGGCCGCTTCAATGGAGACGGTGAAGTTGGTGGACAGGTTGGTCTTGTTGTCCGACACCATGAGCGGCAGGTCGAGCTGCTTGCAGCGCTCGGGGGTCAGGGTCAGGCAGATCAGGCCCCGGGCGTGGGTGGCCATAAAGTTGATATCTTCGGCGCGCACCTGTTCGGCCACCATCAGCAGGTCGCCTTCGTTCTCGCGCTCCTCGTCGTCCAGCAGCACAATCATCTTGCCCTGGCGCAGGTCGTCGATCAGTTCTTCCACTGTGTTCAGTTGCATACTCACCCTTTGAAACCGTCTTTAGAAAAACCATGCTCGTGTAAAAAGGCGGCGGTGATACCGGCGCTGCCGCCGTCGGCAGCCGCGTCGCCCTGCAGCAATCTTTCCAGATAACGGGCCAGCAGGTCCACCTCCAGATTGACCCGGGTACCCGGGGTGTAGTCGCCCATCACCGTGTGGCTCAGGGTGTGGGGCACGATGTTGACGTCAAAACAGGCGCCGTCCACCCCGTTGACCGTCAGGCTGGTGCCGTCGATGGCAATGGAGCCCTTGGCGGCGATGTAACGCGCCAGAGGCGCCGGCGCCCGCAAGCGGAAGCGCTCGGAGCGGCCGTCGCTGCGGCGCTCCAGCACTTCGCCGACGCCGTCCACGTGGCCGCTGACGATGTGCCCGCCCAGCCGGGTACTGGGGGTCAGGGCCTGTTCCAGGTTGACCCGTTGCCCCGGGCGCCACTGGCCGGCGGTGGTCTTGTCCAGGGTTTCCCGGGAGACGTCGGCCCAGTAGCCGTCACCGGGCAGCTCCACCACCGTGAGGCAGACGCCGTTGGTGGCGATGGAATCCCCCAATTGTACGCCAGTCAGATCCAGTTGGCGGCTGCGGATGCGCAGGCGCAGGTCGCCGCCGCCCGGTTGTACCTGAACCACTTCGCCCAGGGCTTCAATGATGCCGGTGAACACGCGTTAACCCTCCGGGTCCGGTTGTGCGGTGATGCGCCAGTCGCTGCCGACGGCGCGGATGTCGCGAATGCTCAGGGGCAGTTGCGCGGCCATGGTGTCCAGCGGCAGCTCGAACAGGGGCCGGGCGCGGCTGCCCAGCAGCTTGCCGGCCATATAGATCACCAGTTCGTCCAGCAGCCCCTGGCGCAGGAAGCTGCCGGCCAGAGTGGCGCCGCACTCCACCAGGACTTCGTTGCATTCCCGGCGGGCCAGTTCCCGCAACAGGCCGGGCAGATCGACGCGCCCGTCCCGGCCGGGCAGGGCCAGGGTGTCGACAAAATCCGGCCAGGGCTCGCCGTCATCGCCAGTGGTGCCGGCGTGCACCAGCAGCACCGGCGTCGGCTGTTCCAGCAGGCGGGCGTCCCGGGGCAGGCGGCGCCGGGAGTCGAGTATCACCCGCAGGGGCTGGCGGGCGGCGATATCGGCTGCGTCGTCCAGGCCCAGTTCCTCGGCGCGTACGCTCAGGGCGGCATTGTCCGCCAGCAGGGTGTCGATGCCGCTGATCACAGCGCAACTGCGCGCGCGCAGCCGCTGCACGTCCTCCCGGGCGCGGCGGCCAGTGATCCACTGGCTCTCGCCGCTGGCCATGGCGGTGCGCCCGTCCAGGCTCATGGCCAGTTTGCAGCGCACCAGGGGCAGACCGCGCTCCATGCGCTTGATAAAACCGGGATTCAGGGCCCGGGCGTCGTCTTCCAGCAGGGGGCCGTCCACCTGGACGCCAGCGGCGCGCAACCGCTCCAGCCCCTGTCCGGCCACCCGGGGATTGGGGTCTTCCATACCATATACCAGCCGGCCGATACCCGCCGCCAACAGCGCCTCGCAGCAGGGGCCGGTTTTGCCGGTATGGCTGCAGGGCTCCAGGGTGACATAGGCGGTGCTGCCAGCGGCTCGCTCACCGGCGGCGGCCAAGGCGTTTATTTCGGCGTGGGCCTCGCCGGTGCGCCGGTGCCAACCCTCGGCCAGCAGTTGCCCGTCGCGCACCAGCACACAACCGACCCGGGGGTTGGGCATGGTGGTATAGGTGCCGCGCCGGGCCAGGCCCAGGGCTCGGGCCATAAACCGGCTGTCTTCAGGTGTCAGGGGCATGGTGTATGGGTCCGATGGCGACGGGTTCAGCCGGTCGCGGGGGTTTCCGGACGCTGTTCCAGGCGGTCGATTTCCTCGCGGAACTCGCTCAGGTCCTTGAAGCGGCGGTAGACCGAGGCGAAGCGCACATAGGCCACCTCGTCCAACTGGCGCAGCTGCTCCATGACTTTTTCACCCACCACCAGAGCCGGCACTTCGCGCTCGCCGGCGGCCTGCAGGTAGTGCTTGATGTGGCTGATGGTGGACTCGATCGCCTCGGCGCTGACCGGGCGCTTTTCCAGGGCGCGCAACAGGCCGGCGCGCAGCTTGTTTTCGTCGAAGGGCTCGCGGCTGCCATCCTGCTTGACGATACGCGGCATCACCAGCTCGGCCGCCTCGTAGGTGGTGAAGCGCTCGCGACAGGACAGACACTCCCGGCGACGCCGCACCTGGTCGCCATCGGCCACCAGCCGGGAATCGATTACCTTGGTGTCATCGGCACCGCAAAAGGGACAGTGCATGGTGACGAGCCTCAAATACGGGAAATTGCGCGCATATTAGCATAATCCTGAATCCGTGACCCCATCGCGGCGCCTGACGCAAGCTATTGCCGCCACAGCGAATTTTGCTCGGTTGATCGTATTCCCTGATACGACGCGCCCTCACAAAATCCACTGTGACAACAATATCTTTCGCCATACATCCACGCCGAAGTCACGGGTTCAGGATAATCCTTCAGTTTTTCCCTGTTTCGGGGCAGTGGGGGAAAATGCGAAAATACCTTGCATTTCCGGCCACTGGCCTATAAAAGGCCTCCGGGATTCGGATTTGCGGATTCTTCTGAAAATATCCGCTGTTTGTCGTTGAGCTGTAGAGAGTAATCGTGATCAAGGCCATCTATTCCATCCTCAGCCTGCTGTTGAGCATTGCCATTTTGCTGGCCGGTTCCGGCATGCTGAGTACGCTGCTGGGGCTGCGCGGCACCCTGGAGGGATTTTCCGAGCTCACCATCGGCCTGATCATGTCGGCCTTTTTTGCCGGCTATATCCTCGGCAGCCACTTCTGCCCCAAACTGATCCGCCGGGTGGGTCATATCCGCACTTTTGTCACCCTGGCCGCCACGGCATCAGTGGCGTCGCTGCTGCACGCCCTGCTGGTGAACCCCTGGGCCTGGGGCCTGCTGCGGCTGGTGGTGGGCGCCTGTGTGCTGGGTATCTATCTGGTGATCGAAAGCTGGCTCAGTTCCCAGTCCAGTCAGGGCCGGGGCCGCCTGTTCGCTGTCTATATGATGGTGAGCCTGACCGCCCTGGGCGCCGGACAGTTTCTGATCGTGCTCTACGGCGCCCAGTCCCTGGAGAGTTTCGCCCTGGTGGCCATGCTCTTCTGCCTGGGGCTGATTCCCATGGCTCTGACCCGGGTGCCGCAGCCCGTACTGGAGGAAACCCGCCATCTGGCCCTGGGCAAGCTGTTCGCGATATCCCATGTGGGGGCGGTGGGCTCGCTGGTGGCAGGCGTGATCACCGGCGCCTTCTGGGGCCTCTCGGCGGTTTACGCGGTGCGGGCGGGCCTGAGTGACGGCGGCGTGGCCACCTTTGTGGCGGCGGCGATTTTCGGCGGCGCCCTGCTGCAGTGGCCCATCGGCCACCTCTCGGACCGCTTTGACCGGCGCCAGGTGCTGACCTGGGTGTCCCTGTGCGGCGCCGGTGCCACGGCGCTGATTTTCGTCTTTGGCAGCCTGTCCCTGGCGATCCTGGCCGTCATTGCCCTGCTGTTCGGGGGCTTCGCCTTCTCCCTCTATGCCCTGAGCGTGGCCCAGACCCACGACCGCATGGATTCGGCGGACACCCTGGGCGCCACCCGGGGCCTGCTGCTGCTCAACGGCATTGGCGCCACCCTGGGGCCGCTGCTGGTGGGCATACTGATGCACCTGACCAGCGCCCTGCTGTTCCCGTTGATTCTGGGCGCCATACTGCTGTTGCTGGCACTCTACGCCCGGCACCGCATCCATGTGGACCCGGCGGTGCCGCCGGAGGAGCGTTCGGAATTCGTGCTGCTGACCCGCACCTCGGATGTGGCGCTGGAGATGGACCCCCGGGTGGACCCGGAGCAGGAGCAGGGAACCCTGGATCTCAAGGGTTGAGACGCTGGCGCACCGCCTCGAACAGACAGACACCGGTCGCCACCGAGACATTGAGACTGCTGACACTGCCGGCCATGGGGATTTTCACCAGATAATCGCAGGTTTCCCGGGTTAGGCGGCGCAGCCCCTCGCCCTCGGCGCCCATGACCAGCGCAACGGGGCCGGTGAGGTCGGTCTGGTAGAGGGTCTGCCCGGCTTCGCCGGCGGCGCCCACCAGCCAAAGGCCGGCGTCCTGAAGTTTCTTGAGGGTGCGGGCGAGATTGGTCACCGGCACAAAGGGCAGCACTTCGGCGGCGCCGCTGGCCACCTTGCGCGCCACCGGACTGAGCCCGGCGGACTTGTCCCGGGGTGCCACCACCGCGTGGGCGCCGGCCGCCTCGGCACTGCGCAGGCAGGCGCCCAGGTTGTGCGGGTCGGTGACACCGTCCAACACCAGCACCAGCGCCGGCTCACTGAGCGATTCCAGCAGCCGGAACAGAAAGGTTTCGTCGTGCAGTTCTCCCGGCGAGCAGAGCGCCACCACACCCTGGTGGTTGCCGCCTTCGGCCATCTCATCCAGTTGCCGGCGCGCGGCGCTCTGGCAGTCGATCTGCTCCCGGGTGGCGGTGTCGATGATTTTTTGCAGCCGCTGGTCCCGCCTGCCCTTGTCCAGATAGAGAGTCTGCACCCGCTGCGGGGTGCTTTTCAGCAGGGCCTGCACCGCGTGCAGGCCGTAGATGGCTTCACTGCTCATGGCTGTTCATCCCGCTCATGGCTGTTCACCCCGCTCATGGCTGTTCACCCCGCTCATGGCTGTTCACCAAAACGCTGCTGCCGTTGCGCCGCAGGCGGTTGATCCAGCATCTACTTGTTCTTTTTAAATCGAGAGAACGCCTTTTTAAGGCCAGCCTTTGCTGTCGCAAATACTGATTGAGCCGCTGGCGCATCCGGCTTTTGCGCCGGTCGAACTGCTGCAGTTTGCGCCGGGTTTGCAGTTTTCTTGCCTTGCTTCTCATGGTGTGCGGACTTCTGTTTGCCTTGCTGCCGTTTGCCGGACGCCGCCCGGTCGCTGCCGCCCCGTGCTTTGCCCGAAGATTTGTCCGAAGATTTGCCCCCGGATTTTTTGCCCGATTTGCCCGCCGCTTGACTGCCAGCGGTTTTGCGACCGGAGGACGCCTTCTTGCCGCGCGCCGGGGCCAATACTGCTTCCAGCTCGAAATCCACCTTGCGGTCATCCAGATCCACTCGCACCACGCGCACGCGCAACTCGTCGCTCAAGCCGAATACCTGCCGGGTGCGCTCGCCCACCAGGCGATGCTGGGCCTGATCGAAGCGGTAGTAATCCCTGGGCAGGGCGGTGATGTGCACCAGCCCTTCCACATAGAGGTCCTTCAGTTCCACAAACAGACCAAAGCCGGTGACGGCGCTGACCACACCGTCGAACACCGACCCCACATGGTCCTGCAGGTACTCGCACTTGAGCCAGCTGATCACGTCCCGGGTGGCCTCATCGGCCCGGCGTTCGGTCATGGAGCAGTGGTCGCCCAGACCGATCATGGCGGCGGTATCGTAAGGGTAGATGCGACTCAGGGGAATGGGTTTGGCGCCTTCCACCCGCAATACCTGGGGCGAGGACTGGTCGCTGCGAATCACCGAACGGATGGCCCGGTGCACCAGCAGGTCCGGGTAGCGGCGAATGGGCGAAGTGAAGTGGGTGTAGGCGTCGTAGCTCAGGCCGAAATGCCCCTCGTTCTCCACCTGATAGACCGCCTGGCGCAGACTGCGCAACATTACGGTCTGAATGGTGTGGGCGTCGGGGCGGTCCTGAATGCGCTCCATCAGTTGCTGGAAGTCGGCCGGCGCCGGCGAGTCGCCGCCGGAGAGGCCCAGTCCCAATTCGCCGAGAAACTCCCGCAGGTTGGCCAGCTTTTCTTCCTTGGGGCCCTGATGCACCCGGTAG
The DNA here is from genome assembly GCA_050486405.1 of Marinimicrobium sp. Lineage (GTDB taxonomy): Bacteria > Pseudomonadota > Gammaproteobacteria > Pseudomonadales > Cellvibrionaceae > JBJHDF01. The sequence continues at coordinate 7,140 of JBJHDF010000012.1, forward strand.
AGCCCCACCAGATTGTGCTTTTCCAGAAAACGCGCCGCACAGACGTTGGCGCAGAGCATGCACTCCTCGACGATTTTGTGGGCGTCGTTGCGATGCACCGGCACTATGCGTTCGATCTTGCGCTCGGCATTGAACTCGATGCGGGTCTCCACGGTTTCGAAGTCGATGGCGCCGCGCTCGTCCCGGGCCTGACGCAGACAGCGGTAGAGGTTGTGCAACAGATGCAACTGCGGCACCACCCGCTTGTACTCCTTGCGCAGGGGATGGCTGGCGTCGCCGTCGGCGGCGAGTATCTCCGCCACCTTGGTGTAGGTGAGACGGGCGTGGGAGTGCATTACCGCCTCGTAGAATTTGTAGCCGGTGATCTTGCCGGCGTTGCTGATGGTCATCTCGCAGACCATGCATAGGCGATCCACCGCCGGATTCAGGGAGCAGAGACCGTTGGACAGGGCCTCGGGCAGCATGGGCAACACATGGTCGGGGAAGTAGACCGAATTGCCGCGCAGGGCGGCCTCGCGATCCAGGGCGCTGTCCGGTTGCACATAGTGGGACACGTCGGCAATGGCCACGTAGAGGCGCCAGCCGCCCTTGCGCTTCTCGCACAGCAGGGCGTCGTCGAAGTCCCGGGCGTCCTCGCCGTCGATGGTCACCAACGGCAGCTTGCGCAGGTCCACCCGGTGCTGCTTGTCGGCCTCGTCCACCTCGCCGGGCAGCCTGCCGGCCTCGGCGGTGACCGCCGCCGGCCACTCGCTGGGCAGGGCGTGGGCCTTGATGGCCAGTTCGATTTCCATGCCCGGCGCCATATGGTCGCCCAGCACCTGCTGAATCTCGCCCATGGGCAGGCGGTTCTTGTCCGGCTGCTGGGTAATGTTGACCACCACAATCTGCCCGGCCCGGGCCCCGGCCTCGGCGCCCGGGGGCACCAGCACGTCTTGGGTAACCCGGTTGTTTTCCGCGCGCACGAACTGGACGCCGCCCTCCTGGAAGAAGCGCCCGGCCAGTTGCCGGGTATTGCGGGCCAGCACCTCGACGATGGCGCCTTCCAGCCGGCCCCGGTAGCGGTCGCCGGACACCCGCACCAGCACCTCATCGCCGTCGAACACCCGGCGCATCTGGCGGTTGTGCAGGTAGATATCGTCCCCGCCCTGGGCCGGGGTGACAAAGCCGTAGCCGTCCCGGTGGCCCTGGACCCGGCCGCGCACCAGATCGGTTTTGTCCAGACGGGCGAAGGCGCCGCGGCGGTTGCTGATGATCTGGCCGTCCCGCGCCATGGCGATCAGGCGACGGCGCAGCGCTTCTATCTGCTCCTCGTCTGACAGCTCCAGCAGCTCGCACAGCTCGCTGTGCTCCAGCGGGCCGGTGGCGGCGTCCAGCAAATCCAGGATGAATTCGCGGCTGGGGATGGGATTGTCGTATTTTTCAGCCTCGCGGCCGGCGAAGGGATCCTTTCTGGGGGTTTTGCGCTTGCTCAAAATTGCTATCCTGTCCGGAAAATTGACCTGACAGCCACACATTGATGGAGATCAGGCGGCAATTATAGGGCACTTGGGGCCATAAGCCTAACGGCGCGCCACTGCGGCCAAAATCCTGTTGACAAGTCGTGGACCGGAATTTATAGTGCGCGGCCTCAGGTTTTGCCCCGCCCAGGTGGTGAAATTGGTAGACACGCTAGCTTCAGGTGCTAGTGGCCTTACGGCCGTGGAGGTTCAAGTCCTCTCCTGGGCACCAATCCCCCAGTATTTTCAACGCCTACAGGATGGGCGCCTGCAAATACCAACATAAATACTAACATCCCTGTTGGTGCTGGGCGTCCTAATTTGCCCGCAGACTGCTTCCGTTAGACACAAAAAACCCGGCACGTGGCCGGGCATTGTCGAGCGGTAAAATCCGGGCTAGGCCGCCCGCTGCCGTGTGACCACTACACTCGATACGCTTTTCACCGCTGCCACAGCCTGAGCGGCCACCGTGCGAGACCAGCGGGCGTAGTCTGCGGCGCGTCGCACATGCTGGTAGCGGTCGTCTCCTGCAAGCGTCTCACCAAACCGAACCCGCGCTGCCTCGCGTACAGGCTCAGGGATCGGCACAGGCGAACGTAACACAGCCTGAGCCATCATGGCCGGGCCTTGTTGAATCGCGGCCAGTTGCTCGTGCAGCGGCAGGCCGTGCAGGTAGTCCCGCGACTCCCGGTCTGACAGCGCTGTTACAGCGTCTGTGCGCTCCAAGGCCGGAGGTTCCGACAAAACGGCCAGCGCCGCCTCAGCCGTGGCTGCGTGGGCCTCAACGTCAACCAGTGCCTTTTCGGCACGGGCTAGGTGTTCGGCGTCCAGCGTAGCCAATTTCTCTTCCTTGCCTGTGTCGCTTAGCCGGTCGTCGTTCAGGATCGCTTGGCGTTTGTGCCCGTGCTCGGCGGCGATACGCACAGTGGCCGCAGTCAGCGCAGCAGCAGGGTGACTTGTCTCCAAACCTTCGGGCGGTCGCCAAGCTGCGCCACGGCCAGTTGCGAAAGTAATTACGTCGTCAGTCGCGGTAGCGCCCAGCGGCGCCAGGGATTCAGATAGTTTTGCGGTCATGCTCATGCGGGTTGCCTCGCGTTAATGTTGGTCGGGCGCGCTTCGACAAGCGCTTTCGTGGAGCGTTCGAAAATATGCGTCGCGGCGGTGCAATCTTTCATTCATCGGCGGGCCTCCCTGTAACCATCGGGTGTGCGCTCCAGTAGCGGGCCTTCGCTGCCGTCAGCCTCGACCACTTGCCGGAAGAGTATTAGGGGCGCTTCGGGAAGCGTGCGGGCCTCAAGGTCTGCAACGCGACGGCGTAGGGCTTCAGTGTTCATCGGTGGTTATCCTTTGAGTATTCGCTCGTAGTCGGCTGCCGCCTTCTCAACGGTCAGGCCCGGCGGAATGTCAACTTCAACCTCCCTCGCCAGGAATTGGGCGTACTGCTGGGCGCGGTAGTCGGTAAGCGCCTTCAATGCCGATGTTTCGATGCGCGCAATGTAGGACGGGCCAAGCTCTCCGGGCACCAGGTCGGGCGCGGGCTGGCCCAGTTCAATCAGTGCCGCCCGAATGCGGGCCGGTGATTCGGGGTCAGTATTTTGCTTTTTCTGCTCAGCCTCAAGAGACGACAGGCGACGACGTAGTGAGTCAATCATGCGGCGGCCCTCGTGCCCGATGATTGTTCGAGCGCGGCAATCCTTGCGGCCAGTTCGTCAACCTCCTGCACCCGGGCCAACGAAGCCAATGCCGTCACCATCTGTCCGGCAGTATCGGCGGGGATCTCGCCACTTGCAGCCGCATCGACAAACGCGCGGGCAGTACCAGCCAGTCCAGCGTCTGCCGGCAGCTCAACAGACAATGGCGCAGCCTGGGCTTTCAACGGTGGCGCAATGCGGTCAAGACAAATGCGCAACGCTGCCACGTCGCCAGCCAAGGCCAACTCGACGGCTTTTTCCACAAGCTCGGCTCCGTGGCGGGATAGCTGTTTGCGAAGCTCAGCGCTCGCACTGCGGGGCCGTCCGTTTGGGTTGCCGCTTTTGCCAGGCTTGAACCGCCCGCTTGTGTCTCGAATGTCAGTCATAAGTCACCCTGTTTTTTTCGTGCATATCAGGAGCTGTACGCATAGCCAGTATAGCACCTGTTCTTTATGCTTTTCCAACAACAAAACCTTTTCGCACCCGTGCGCTTGTGCCCGCTAATGATTCCGTATCTCGTAACCCATGGTAACTATTAAGGTGTTCACTTTATGAAGCGATACCCCCCTAACAATTGCCACTACAGCTTCACTTTATGAAGCGACAAACCGGGTAACGCTTCATTTTATGAGCCGACTAAGGCCCTATCGCTTCACTTAGTGAAGTGAATCGCTTCACTTTTTGATACAGAAAAAATACTTGCATCTGCAATTACTTCTGCTTGTTGCCTTGCTTTTTCTCCAGGCTGAAACTGCGTAGCGGCTTCAGAGTGGCGCCAAGGTCGTGCTTGCCGTCGCAGTCGTCCCGCGTCTCCCAGGTGATTGCGAAAAGGCTGCACTGTCCGTGTGGATTGTTTCGGTCGCGTCGTGGGTCTCGCGTTCGCTGTATCAGGTCAGCGTCCATCAACTCGCGCAGCGACTTTGCCAGGGTTCTGGGATGATTTATTCCCCATCGCTTGGCCTCGCTTAACGGACAACTCAAGTCGCCATTGTTGTGACCTCGGTACTGATAATGCAGAATCGTCAATACGCACTTGGCGGACAGCGATAAATTCCGGTAATCATCAGTATCAAGCACGGCTACGGGCAGGGCCAGGTAACGGCCCCGCTCTTTCCGGCCCTTGGCTTTTTCCAGAGTGCGGGCCATCGGTCACCTCCCGCCACGCTGCCACGCAATCCAGTCAGCAGAATGCGGGAAGGCCTTCTCGTGGACGCCATGCAGCTCCAGCACCGCCAGCGCCCAGGCTTGGGCCTTGCCCCCAAGCGCGTCAATGATAGCTGGCGGCAGGTGATACACAGCAAACGGTTTTGAATGCTTCCGCATTCGCTGGCGTGGGGTCAGTGGCAGGTCACCTTTGATAATCGCCTCGCCCAGCCCCATATCCCTCAGTTGCTCGATATATGCCGGTAACCGTGTCGCCGCCAGTTGGCTGAACGTCATGCTGGGAGTGCTCACCGCCCGGCCCTGCAACATCAACGCCAACGGAATCGCGGGCAATGTGTCGCTGCTCGGATAACGAAATCTCGGGGCTTTTGTGGTATTATGGCGCGTGTGCTTTTTGCTTTGGGTCGCCTTCGGGCGGCTCGCGTTTCTCATGCCCCGCCCCTCCCTGCCCTTTGACTCTCGGTTTTTTCAATCTCAGAAAGCCTCCATCTTGTCGTGACGGAACCTAATATTTTTTCAGGCTTAGGGAGTCGGCCTTCTTTGGCCCAGCGCCATATGGTGGATCTCGCAACAGCGTATCGGTTGGCAAGGTCTTTGTCAGATAAAAATTGCATGGGTATCGTCTCAGTTGCATAGGACGATACCCATTTAATAGCATGAATCTGCCGACGTAAAAGTAATATTTTTTCAAAAGAATATTACCAGGATGGCTACTGCTTTAACTGCTTCACTCGCTTGATATATATTTCATGGAATGGGCCGCCTTCGCGGATCGCCGCCAACAGCCCCTTCACTTTCGAATCGACCTTGTAGGCGTGCAGTTCGCCAGGGGAATGGCCATCGTCCTGCGGATGCCATACACCCTCGGGCCTTCCGTCGGCCTCCGCCAAACGGCGCCTATAAAGCTGCTCTTCCACCGCATCCCTGACCGCCTCGGTCCTCCTATATTTAAAAACCGTTTCGCGCTCAGCGACCAAAAAGACTAGCTCCATCATGCTTCGGTGCGCGGGCTGCTGCTTCGGCCTCTTGGGCGGCGGGTGGTTGAGCACCCACGCCAGCAATCGCCGCTTTGGCGGCGTCAGCGAGTTAAAATAATCGTCCTTGACCAGAAATTCCGATAACCCAGCGCAGTCGCCGTAGGCCGCATCATGGAGCGCGAACGCGAACCAACAGTCATACCACCCATAATCGTTCGGCTCCAGTGTCAGACACTCTTTGAAAAAAGCCTTGCCGTTTGTGACAGGTAATCGCTCCGCTATCCATTCATCAAGGTCGTGCACTGCCACGCCCCCCTATGTTCGCAACCGTCGCACCCTTGGGCAGCCCCTCCCGGCAGAACTTGGCCCAGTCGGCCATCAGCAGCCGGCGCTTGCCTACCAGTTCGCCGCGCGCATAGGCGGCACGGGTGGCGTCTGAATTGACGTGCGCCAGGGCCAACTCGCACACCTCCTCGGGGTAGGCTGTGTACTCCTGCGTCCACGTCCTGAACGTCGCCCGGAAGCCATGCGCTGTCACGTCGTAGCCGATGCGCTTGGGTGCCTTGCTTATGGTCGCGTCAGTGATTTGGCCACCACGGGCGCCCGTGAACAGGTATTGGCTAAGGCGGGGCAGAGACTCCAGCAGCGCCACAGCAGCATCTGGCAGCGGGACAACATGCTTTTTTCCGCCCTTTATCCTCTCGGCTGGTATCGTCCACAGCTTTGTGCTCAGGTCGACTTCATCCCATGTGGCGCCGCGCACTTCACCAGACCGGGCAGCCGTCAGAATGATAAATTGCAGCGCTTTGGCGCTCATGGTGTCGAGTACCTGAATCTTCTGCCAGAACTCGGGCATATCGGCCACCGGCAAGGATCGGTAGTGCTCAACCTTTGAGACCTTATCCCGCTTGGCGAATGACAGGTCAAGGTTCCCCTTCCAGCGGGCCGGGTTGTCACCAGTGCGAAGCCCCTTCACGCCGGCCAGGTCTAAAATGCGTTCAACGTGCAGGCGCACCCGGCTGGCGGTTTCGGTTTTTGTGGACCATATCGGGTCAAGCATTCTGACAATGTGCGCCCGCTCAATATCGGCAACCACCATGTGGCCAATATGCGGGAAAGCGTACGCCTCCAGTTGGCCGACCAGCTTCTGCACCTGTTTGGCGGTTTTGAATTCGCGGCTCTTTTTGTGGATGTACTCATTAGCGACGCCGGAAAAGGTCACCAGCTTTGCCTGCTCGGCAGCCAGCGCCGACCTTAGCGCTTTTTTCTCTGCTACCGGGTCAATGCCTTGGCTGATTTTCTCCTTGACCGTGCGGGCCTTCTGGCGGGCTTGCGACAGCGTCACATCCGGGTAGCCACCAAGGCCAATATCACGGCGCTTGTCACCAATCTTGACGCGCAGCACCCAAGACCGGGGGCCAACCTCCTGACCGTCTGCCGGCGGGCGACAGACCAACAGCAGGCCAGCGACGCCGCCCACTGGATGAAACGCTGGGCAGGGGTCACCCACCTTGTGCTTGCGCTTTTCCGGCGCGACCTTGGGGTCGCCTTTGATGTGGCCGTGTCGCAGATTACGGACGGCCACGTCTGATAATTCCGGGGCTTTTTTGGGCATCTGCGAATCTCCAACATTGTTACCAACATAAAAGGGCAAAATTGGATGATATACGATAAGACGGGGCAGGACAACAATTCAGGGAATGTCTATATAACTTATTGTTATAGTTGGTTTTTTTATTGACTCATAATATCGCGTAAGACGCTATGCCGGGTGCTCTCCTGGGCACCATATTGAAGAAGGCCGAGCGAATGCTCGGCCTTTTTTGTTACTGTGCCCGTCGAGGACCAAGGTCCTCTACCGCTCCGCGCATCCCTGCGCTCTCGCGGACTCTGGCGCATCCATGCGCCTGATCCTGGGCACCATATTGAAGAAGGCCGAGCGAATGCTCGGCCTTTTTTGTTCTGTTCAAACATCAGTCGGCGCAGCGGCTGACCATCATTATGCCCTCCTGAAGGTCGTCGTCGATAACGAAGCTGTAGACGTAGTCACCGGCCTCGGGGAGGCTGATGGAGGATTCGGTGCCCGGCCCAGCAGCGACAGCCATCGGCTGTTCGGTGCCCAGGATGACTGGCGCGCTGCCGGCAACGGCGTACTCGCGGTTCCAGGAGCTACTGGCAAACTTGAACGTGAAGCTGCCTGGAACCTCCTCCACCACCACCTGGTAGAGGTTGTCTCCCTTGTAGCTGAACGCGCGGTGACCCGGTGTCGCGGCAAAGGCGTCGCCGCCCGGGTAGGTGCCGCGAATGTACAGTGTCTGGTCGAGCGGACCGTCGCCCTCGGCGTCGGGCAGATCACAGGCGGCCAGGGGGCCTTCGCCGCTGATGCCACCGGCGCCGCAGCCTGGACCACCATCGGCGGGCTCGTCGATGCTCAGGAAGCGCCCAGTCAGAGCCGGGACCTGCACCGTATAGCTACCGGCTTCGGCACTGATACTGTCGTCGCCGAGCAGATCGGCAAGGCCACCGTTGCTGCCGATGGCGCAGGCCTCAAAGGTGACCTCCAGCGCCTCCCCGCTGACGTTGAGCAGGTAGAGCACCGCCGCGTCGTCGTGAGCCTTGTGCGCTGCGTACAGTTGACTGGCGACCGCAGCGGGCACTGCCACTTGTGTGCGCTCCCCCCGATAGAGTGCCGGGTTGGTCGCGCGCATGTGCATCAGGTTGCGCAGGTAGTCCCGCAAACCGGCCTGTTGTTCGTTGGCGGTAAATACCGCGTGGGCCTGGCCACTGGGCAAACCTTCCACCTTGCCGTCGCTGCGGGCGACGTGGTCATCACAATGGCCCTCGGCGATACAGTTGTCGATCACCTGCTCAGCAAAGCCCGGCACCTCGTCACCGATTTCCTCACCGTAGTAGAAGGTTATGGGACCGCTGTAGGCGGCGAGAAAACTGAAGGCGGCCTTGTGTCGTTGCCAGTATTCCGCGTCCTCGGGCGCCGCGATGGCGCCGCGCTGGAGTAGGTCACCAAAGCGCACCAGATCGTGGTTGCCGATAAAGCCGTTGGGAATGGCGTGGCTCGGATACTGCCCGTGCGCATTGGCCAGTCCGGCGTTGAGGTTGGTAGCGGTGGCGTAGCGCTGGCCGCTTTCCTCAACCGCGAGGGTCTGCACCAGCGAGTAGCGCACGGGAAAATCGAACGCCGAACACAGCGCCGGGTCATCTTCCGGGCCATAGGCATCGGCTGTAATCTCACCGGCGCCGCGCCAGATTTCGGCGACCATGTAACCGAGCGGGTTGACCGTTTCACCGTCGGCGTTGGTATAGGTGACGGAGGCGGATGCCGTCTCGACCGCCGCGCGGATTTCGCGCCAACCCTCGAGAGGCACTTCGTAGGCCTGGTCGAGACGCCAGCCATCGATTTTCAACTCCTCGATCCAGTAGCTGGCCACCTCCTTGAAGAATTCCAGGTCATCCGGATAGATCGCCTGGCGACCGACACCGGAGCGCAAGGCGCCCTCGGTGGTTACCGTCAGGCCATTGATGGAGGGGTATTCGTGGGCGTTTTGCTTAAAGTGGCCAAAAACCCCGTCGAAGAACACGTACAGCCCCAACTCGTGCGCTTTTTCCACCATCTCCCGCGCTTCATCCAGGGTGCCAAAACGAGGGTCTATGGCGAAATAGTTGCTAGCGTAGTAACCAGTGGCGTCCAGGCGGTCGGCCCACCAGTCCTGCCCGGGTATCGGCACACTGTCAAAGATGGGCGTCAGCCAGATGGCGTTGAACCCGAGATCGGCGATGTACTCAAGGCTGTCAGTAATGCCCTGAATATCCCCCATATGGTGACTGGTGCCATAGCTGACGCCGTGGCCGATGGCGGGGTTGCCGTTGATAAACGCCTCGGTCATCACCTGATAAATACGCAGGCCTTTGGCGGTTTCATAGGCCGGCGTGTCACAGCTGAGGATGGTATTGTTGTCGCCACCATTGCCGCCGCCATTGCCGTTCGCGGGAGAGCCGCCCGACGAACTGCTGCCGCAACCCGACAGAGCACCGAGTGCCAGCAACAAAATCAAAACTCCGAGGCCGTTCATGCTGCCGCCGCCGCGACTGCGCGGGGCATCGCTGCCACCACCGTTGCCGTTGCCATTCTCAGCGCCATCGGCTGGACCGGAGCTGACAAAGGCGGCGGTGGTGCGCGCCGGGACATGGAAGCTGCCATCGAAGTGAGCGCCTTCGAGCACACTGTCACCGGAGGCCGCCAGCATCGGGTGCAATACAAAGTCGTTGTTGTTGGCACTCCAGGCGAAGCTTTGCGCTTCGGTATCGGCATTGAAGATCACAACGATTTCTTCGTGGTCGGCGTCCAGACCCAACACATCGGTCAGACTCATAACGATAAGGCCGGGTATCTGATCCGCACCGGTGTTGTGGAACCTGACCACGTCCATGACCTGTTCGGCGCTTTCCAACCTGAACAGCGGCGAGGAGGCGCGGAGGCGCAGCAACGCGCTGGTGGCATTCAGGGTGTGGGCAATCTCGTCGCTGCTGATGGCCAGATCCGGGTTTTCCAGGCGCGGGCGTATTTCATCCCAACTGGCCTGGTTCTCATTGGCCACCGGCATCCCGCGACCCCAGCCGTTGTCCTCATGGGTAAAGTCGAGCACATTGAACCAGTCGCCGGAATTGTAGGTGTTGCGATCCATGGATTTTGAGCGCAGCAACTCCTGTCCCGCCTGCATAAAGGGTGTGCCCTGCGCCAGCAACACCAGACTGGTGGCCAGCACCTGCACCCGTGCGCGGTCATGTGGGCTGGTATCCAGCGGCAGCTTGTACTGATTGATATCGAACAGGGTTTCGTTATCGTGCTTCTCGACATAGTTGATGACATCCAACGGCGTACGCGCGTAACCAGCCTGACCGTGATGGAAGATATCGCGACCCGGAGTGCTGTTGCCCTGGTGGTCGGTAATAATGTAGTCGCGCAGCGAACCCGCCAGGCCAATGCGCAGGGCGTCCTTGTTACGCAGCAGTTGCTGCAGGCTGGCGTCGCCGGTTTCATCGTTGGGATTCAGGTAAAGACCGCTGACGAACACCTGGCTGCGCACATGATTGACGCCCTGATCGAAGGGGCTGCCGCCGCGAATAGCGTCGCGGAAACGGTCATTGAAGGTTGCGGCTATGTCCTCGCCTGCCAGATTATCCTGGGTGGCCTGAATAAAGCGGGCATCGTTGGCCACCTCGCCAAAGTTCCAGCCTTCACCATAGAGCAGGATACTCGCGCCGTTGACACCGTGCTCTTCTTCGGTGAGGGCATCAAGCGCTTCGCGCACTCTGCGCATATTGTCGCGCGAGTGGTGACCCATGAGATCAAAACGGAAGCCATCAATCTTGTAGGCTGTGGCCCAGAGCACAATGGAGTCGATCATGAATTTTTCCATCATGCTGTGCTCGGTTGCGGTGCCCGGGCAACAGGTACTCATGGCCACGCCACCGGAGTCCTCCAGACGGTGATAGTAACCGGGCACAATTTTGTCGAACACGGATTTTTCACCGAGCCCGGCGCTATTGGTGTGGTTGTAGACCACGTCGACCACAACGCGTAATCCCAAGGCATTGAGCGCCTTGACCATCTGGCGAAATTCGACAATGCGTGCGGTGCCATCCGGGTGTGAGGCGTAGCTGCCTTCGGGCAGGTTGAAATGATGAGGGTCGTAGCACCAGTTGAAGGCGTTCTGATCGCGGATCTCCCAGATGAGAGCCTGCTGTTGTTCGCTGGCCGGGCCGTGAGTGTCCAGCCCCAGATCGCGCTCGTCGACACGATCCTCAAGCCTTTCCGGGATAGTGGCGCAATCGTTGACCGGCAACAGGTGAATATGGGTCATACCCGCATCCACCAGTTTTTTAAGATGCTCAATGCCGTGGGTTCCCTCAAGGGTAAAAGCGGTGAATTTGCCGCGCTGCTCCTCCGGCACCAGCGGATCGTGAACACTGAAGTCGCGCACATGAATTTCGTAGATCATGGCGTCAGCGATGCGTTCGAAGGCCGGCTTGATCAGATCGTCCCAATCTTCGGGCTTTAGATCATCATCCAGCAAATTGACAAACTGACTGCGCCTGCCGTCGGCAGCGGCGCTCACGGTGTAGGGATCCGTGCTGATCGTGGTTTCGATGCTCTGGGTCAGGGGTACATACACTTCGACTTCGTAGAGGTAGTACATGCGATCCCAGCCTGCGTCGCCGGATACCAACCAGACACCAGTTTCGTCATCCCGGCTCATCGCGTGTACTACCGGCTCGGTTTCCGGGTGGCTGTCGGCAAAGACTAGCAGTTTCACCGCGCGCGCCGTCGGCGCCCACACCCTGGCATGAATGCCTTCATCGTTGTACACCGGACCCAGTTCGCCTTGGTACCCATACAGATCATCGAGCACGCCCGGAATCTGTAGGCCGGTTGCGTCGACCACTTCGTGCTCGTCATCAGTGGCGATCAGCACAATTTGCTGGCGCAAGAGCGACGAGACCTGGTCGTGAGCATCCTCCGGCAGAGTAAAAACAGGCAGGCCAGAGAGGTGCGGGAATCTTTGCGCCAGGTCATCGGCAACGGTGTCGCTGGTACGGGTCAGCGCGATGGACTCACTGCCCGCGACGGTATTTTCCTGCGTGATGACTATGCCGGCATCGTCGGCATAGTGCAGACTGACGTGCGCATCGGCAGGGACATTCCAGGCGAAGGTGTCGGCACTGAGCCAATGAGCATTGGCTGCGGTCAGATCGCCGGCCACCATTTCGCCGATATGCAGCTGGTGACTGCTGTGATCGTAGTAAAAGTCAACGCTCTGGTCTTCAACGACTTGCAGCGGTATGTTGGGTCCGTCCTGGGCACCACCGGCGCCATAGTTCTCATCCCAGCTACCGTTGATGGCAATCTTGATTTCGTAGCTTCCAGCGGGAATCGCAAAACTGCCGAACCAGAGAGTGTCGCCCATGTTTTCCAGGAAGGTAACGCTGCAATCCGGTTGCCAGTCGCCGGGACAGCCCAATTCAGCCTGGAGGCTGCCCACCAAGGTAACCGTGTCAGGGGTACCGCTATGACTGGCAAAAGCCTGCGTACTAACCATGCAGGCGATGCAGAAAATACAGAAGCTGCGTATCAGTGGTTTCATTATTATCGCTCCTTTCAAGTGGTTATCTAGTTGGGGCGAAGTAATAAAAAAAGGCGCAGTAAACTGCGCCTAAATACACTCCTGGCGGAGAAGCCCCAACATAGGGTTGGCTAATCCATGCTAGGCTCATGTATGAATACTCTCAATAGCCTGCATACGTATGCAGGCATGCATACGTATGCAGAATCTGGTGAAAAACGGCAATAGGGCCCGAAGCAAGATCACTACAGCGTAAACAATGCCTGTTGCCGGAGATAAGCATCGTGGTCGGTGAGTTGCGCCGCAGAGCGGTCCATGGTGTCTTTCAAATTGCGAAGAAACTCGGAAAGTTGTGCGTCCGATAATTCGTTGGTGAGGGGGTGGTAGTCCTCAGGGACCAGGCCCTGGCCAATAAAAACCTGCTGCCAGGCAGTTTCGCTAAACAGCTCATCCTGCTCGCGAAAGACCAGGCCACTGGCACGAAACAGTTCAATCCGGCGCAGTAGTGATTCGGGCTTTTCAGTTTCACGACAGGCTCGCCAGAAAGGACTGTCGTCTTTCTGGTTCAAGTGGTAATGCAGAATAATAAAATCGCGAATCTTTTCAAATTCTTCCCGTGACTGCCGGTTGTACTCGTCAATCACTGCACTTTGCAAGCCTTGATGGGGAAAGTGCTTGATCAGGCGAACTATCCCCGATTGCACCAGGTACAGGCTGGTCGATTCCAGCGGTTCGAGAAAGCCACTCGACAGACCCAAGGCAATGACATTTTTGTGCCACTGCTGCCGACGCCGCCCGGTTGCAAACCGAATGGGGCGAGGCTCGTCAAGCGCTGGAGTATCCAGATTGTCCAAAAGTCGCTGGCAGGCGTGATCATCCGACAGGTAATCGGAGCAGTACACCAAACCGTTGCCATTGCGGTGCTGCAGAGGAATACGCCACTGCCAGCCACCCTCGTGCGCAGTTGCCCGGGTGTAGGGCGTGGTTCTGACCGCCCTTTCGCTGGGCACAGCGAGGGCGCGGTCACACGGCAGCCAATGCGACCAACTCTCAAAGCCCACATTGAGAGTTTCGTTGATCAATAGTCCACGAAAGCCGGAGCAATCGATATACAAGTCAGCCACTATAAGTTGCCCATCTTCAAGGGCGAGACTGCTGACCTCTCCTGTATCCGGGTGCTGACGTATCTGGCGAATAGTGCCGTCTATGCGCGTGACGCCGCGCGCTTCACTATACGCACGCAGCAGCTGCGCGTAGAGACCGGCGTCGAAGTGGTAGGCGTGAACCAAACCACACAGCGAAGTATTCGGAATGGCATCCAAAGGTTGGAACCGGTAGTTTTTGGCGGCACGAAAGTTGAGCGAGAAATCCCAGTAGTCGTACCCCAATCCCCGCCGCCGACCACGCAACCAGTAGTGGTGAAACCCGGCCAAACCCAGATTGCGACCAATATCGCCGAAGGCATGCATATAGCGGTCGCCTTGCCGGCCCCAGCTCTCAAATTCAATGCCCAGCTTGATGGTGCCACCAGTGCGGCGCAGCATGTCGTTCTCGTCAATACCGAGCACATTGTTGAATGTGCGAATAGGCGGTATGGTAGCCTCGCCCACACCGATGGTGCCAATGGCGCTGGACTCGATCAGAGTGATATCAAGTTGCCGACCAAAAAATCGGCTGATCATGGCCGCTGCCATCCAGCCGGACGTCCCGCCCCCGACAATTACCACCTTGGCAATGGGCTGCGTTGCATTCATGGCTCCACTCCTGGCAAACGCCCCCGCTACGAGCTCATAACGTAGCGAGGGCTCGGCTGGGGATCAGAACCGATAATTTACGCCCAGCAGGTAGTTAGCGCCAAAGTTTTGATATCTATTTACCCGGCGTGAATCGTCATCTGCCGCAGAGACTGTTGTCTCGTTGGTAAGATTCTGCGCCTGTAGCGTAATCCTTAAGCCATCCAGACGCGCGTGACCGGCAGCACCGAAGTCATAGCCGATCTGTGCGTCCCAGATTGTTGCTCCCTGATCGGTGGTAGGCGTCAGGGCCATGCTCAATCCGTAGAATTCGGTGGCGTAGCTGTCCCGATAACGTCCGCTGAGTCGCGCTTCAAAGCCGTTGCGCTCGTAGTAGAGCGTGGCCTGATAGATCTTCTTGGAAAGGCCGGGAATATCGGCGGTAACGCTTTCGCCATCCTCGCCCACGTCGGTAATCTCACCATCGAGAAAGGTCGCACTCGCGATAAGGCCAACGCCATCCAGCGCACTGACTAGCATACCGAATGGCAAGCTGGCTTGAAGTTCCAGACCTTCCACACTGCCCGAACCCGCTTCCGCCATAAAGTTTGTGAACCCACTGGTTGAAAGGAGCTCATCAATTCCATTGTCGTGATAGCCATCGATAATAAAGTCGCTGAAGTCAGTCAGAACCCGGCGGTTAAAGTGCCAGTTGCGAAGATCCTTGTAGAAGATGGCCGCACCGAGCATGCCGTCATCAGCGAAGTACCACTCGTAACCCAGGTCGGCCTGGTAGGCGCGCAGGGGACGCAAATTCGGGCTTCCGGAGCTGCCGCTCCAGGCGCTGCGCTCGGGGTCGGTGGATTGCCGTACTGAATCGTCGAAATCAAAGCCGATGGTATTGTTCGGACGCATATCGTCCAGGCGGGCACGAGACATGGTCTGGGAAGCAGCAAAACGAACATACTGGTTGCCGCCAACATCGAAGGTCATATTCAGGCTGGGCAGGAAATTCCAGAAATCGTCCCCGCCCTCGGTGGGGGTGGCGATAACAGTTGCGACACCATCGACGCGCTCTGTTTGCGTGTCGTAGCCGCTGGCCGATTGATCAGTGTATACAGCCTGCAGACCGATATTACCTCTGACAAACCCCTGTTCGAAATCAAACATGCTGTACAGGGTAGTGACTTGCTCATCCACGGTCCAGGTATCACCCAGCCGCCCCGCCTCATACAGGGTAGCATCAATCTCCCGATAAAAACCGCTGCGGTACAGACCGACACTGTCATAGGCCAGCATATGACCCAAACCGACAAAACTCAGGTCGGTATTACCTACACGAAATTCTTCTGGCACCGGCACGTCGGTCTGGGTCTCGGGCGGCTCGTTATCGGTAAAACCCGGCCCCACAAGGTAGGCGCCGTAGTTGATCTTGGATTTGCTTCGATCAGAGAAGTTGACGCCGAACGTTGCTTTATTGAATACCGCCAAGTTGATATCACCATCAACACTCAGACGCAAGGTGGTCAGCTCTTCATCAAACATCGGCTGGTTGATAAAGCCATCCTGGGCGTTGTCGGTCCCCACCAGGTCGGCAATGCCGCCGCCCCAGTTTTGCGGCCCGGCCAAACGTATGATTTCCGGGTCGGTGTAATCGGGCATGCCGATACTGCTGTGCTCGCCAAACATGATTCCCGCCGAGCCGGTGTGAGTCCAGGAACGCGCGGCCGGACCACCTTGTGTTTCAGTGCGGGCACGGCCAGTACCGGAGTAACTTTCCATATTGATAAAGCTTTTTGACGATTCGCTGCGGGCCGCATCAAAAGTCAAGGTCCAGGCGTCGTTCAGTAAATACGCAATATTCAACCCGAACGCCGTCAGATCACCTTCCTTGAACTCGGCGTCGTTGCGAATCACGGAATGAAAGCCCGCAAACTGACCGGCAGTCACGAGGCCATCTTCCACGGCAAAGACTTCGAACTCGTTGCCGCCGCCCCATACCGGGCCGCCCTCTTCCAGCCCACGAAACACTTTCTCTTCCGAAAAATCGATATACAACAGGTCGGCGGTCATGGTCAGGCGATCATTTGGCGCCCACTGGAAGATGGAAGACACCGTATCGCGGCGCATGGAGCCCGAGCGCACATAGGTATCATGCCCCCCCATAATGTACTCGGCATCCGGGAAGTTGTCGAATTCCGGACCTGCCAGCTCCGCCCAATCGCCGGCGGGATCGCCGTCGGGGAAACCCCACATGCGCACCTGCTCTTCCTGGCTAGGCGAGTCCATGGTGGCCAGGGTAATGGCAAAGCCCATGGTGCCGTCGTTAAAGGTATCAGAGAAGGTAAACGCCAAACGGTGCCCCCAGTCGCTGAAATCCGGGTTGGCGGAACTCATGCCATTTTTTTCAAGATTGGCATTGATGGCAATAATTCGATCGTGCTGCAGTGGCCGAATGGTACGCAGGTCAACGATGCCACCGAGCCCCTGGTTAACCAGGGTGGCATCAGGAGATTTGTACACCACGGCGTTGGAGATGATCTCCGATGGGTAGAGATCATACTCCACACCGCGGTTATCGCCGATGCCCAGCAGCTCTCGGCCGTTCAGGGTGGTAGCAACGTAGTCTTCATTGAAGCCGCGCACAGACACGCCACTGGTACGGCCATTGACACGCTCGCCAGCCAAACCGGGAAGACGCGCCAACGACTCGGCGATGCTGGTATCGGGCAGCTTACCAATATCTTCCGCCGACAGAGCCTCAACGATCGAGCTGGACTCCTGTTTGATACTAATGGAGTCCATCAAGCTGCGGCGGATACCGGTAATGACCACTTCTTCCATAACAATCCCCGCTTCCTGAGCTACGAGCGGCACGCTGTAAGCACCAGCAAGAATGCAGCCAATGGCCGATGGCAGTAGTTTCATTTTACTTTTAATCATGATGAATTCCTCGTCGGATATTATGACTATAGTTTAGGATAGAGTTGTTTGGATAAGGGCGAATGCCGCACCATACCCAGGGAGCGTAATAATGCCGTCATGCAGCTTTCCCGGCGCCAGGCCATGACCCTCCAGCAACTGCGAAATATGCTGATCGCTGGCGTCATATGCCATGACTTCATTGCTGAAATTGAAAAGCACGATAAGCTTCTGCAAGTCGTCCGTACGACTGAAAACCAGAATGCTTTCATCTGCATGAACAAACTCAATATCACCCATTACCAACGCAGATTGCTGTTTGCGCCAGCGCGTAAAACGGCGATAGTGATTGAGTGTCGAATCTTCCCTGTCCGTTTGTTGATCAACCGCTAGATTGTGGTGTTTATCGGGAACCGGAAGCCATGCTTGCACCGCTTCGCTGAACCCTGCGTGGGGCGAATCTTTCTTCCAGGGCATGGGTGTGCGGCAACCATCGCGGCCTTTAAAGCGCGGCCAGAAGGCAATTCCGTAGGGATCCTGCAATTGGTCCTGACGAATTTCGGCTTCGGTAAGCCCCAGCTCTTCGCCCTGATAGGTGCAAACACTGCCACGCAGGGACAATTGCATGGCATTCAACAGCTTGGCCTGATCGGAACTGTATGGAGCATCACCCCAACGACTCATCACCCGAACGACATCATGATTGCCGATGGCCCAGCAAGGCCACCCCTCTCCCAGGCTAGACTCCAGGGTAGCAATCGTATCGCGCACATACCGGGGGGAAATTGATTCCACCAGAAGCTCAAAACTGTAGGCCATATGCAAACGCTCGTTGCCTGCGGTGTACTCCGCCATAGTGGCAAGCGAGTCTTCCGAGGAGATTTCGCCCAGTGTTACCACTCCAGGATACCGGTCAATCAACCGGCGCAGACGTTGCAGAAATTCCAGATTTTCTGGTCGGGTATTGTCATACAAATGACGCTGATACGCGTAAGGATTATCAGTGGTAAAACCACGGCCCTTTCGTTCAGCTTCAGGCTTGGACGGATTCTTCCGCAGCTCCTTGTCGTGAAAGCAAAAATTGATGGCGTCAAGACGGAACCCATCGACACCCTTGTTCAACCAGAACTCCACCTCAGCGAGAATTTCGTTCTGCACTTCCGGGTTATGGAAATTCAGGTCTGGCTGACTTTTCAGAAAATTGTGCAAGTAGTATTGACAGCGACGCGGATCCCACTCCCAGGCGACGCCCCCAAAAATGGACAGCCAGTTGTTGGGCGGCGATCCGTCTTCAGACGGATCTACCCAAACGTACCAGTCCGCCTTGTCGTTGTCACGACTCTGGCGGCTCTCTTCAAACCAGGGATGCTGGTCGGACGTGTGACTCAGGACCTGGTCGATTATTACCTTGATTCCGCGCTCATGAGCTTCGCCAATGAGGCGATCAAAATCGTTGAGCGTACCGAAAATTGGGTCAACATCCCGGTAGTCGCTTATATCGTACCCGAAATCTTTCATTGGCGATTTAAAAAAGGGGGAGATCCAGATGGCATCCACGCCCAGGCTGGCGATATAATCCAGCCTGTTGATGATACCGGGCAGATCGCCGATACCATCGCCATTGCTGTCCATCAGGCTGCGAGGGTAGATCTGATAGATGACGGCGCCGCGCCACCAAGTGTCGTTTTGCATAGTGCTGAATATCTATTGTGGTTGTTCGTTATACAGGCCGTCAGATCATTGTGATGTCTACAACCCAGTTTCCTGACCGTAGACCTAAACATACGCGTGGCGCCTGTATCACCGCAATAGACTGCATACGTATGCAACGCGGTTCAGCCAATGCATACGTATGCAGGGCATTCGCACTGGCGTCAAAAAGCCTGAATACGTATGCAGGGTCTTGTGCGTTGTGGCGGAGGGAGATTACTGTTATCGGTCAATAACCATTATATATGCGGCACAGGTAGCACCCGACCATGACACAGAAACCCCAGCTCAGCTTCTGGCAAATCTGGAATATGAGCTTCGGCTTTTTGGGCATCCAATTTGGCTTTGCCCTGCAGAACTCGAATGTGAGCCGGATTTTCCAGACACTCGGGGCGGGCGTGGATACGTTGCCCATTCTGTGGCTCGCCGCACCCATGACTGGCCTGATCGTACAGCCCATCATCGGTTACTTCAGCGACAAGACCTGGACCGGCCTAGGGCGGCGACGTCCCTACTTCCTCTACGGCGCTATCGCCGCCAGTCTGGCGCTGATCGCCATGCCACACTCGCCCTACCTGTGGGTGGCGGCAGGCATGCTCTGGATTCTGGACGCCTCCATCAACGTCTCAATGGAGCCATTCCGGGCTTTTGTTGGCGACATGCTGCCCGAGAAGCAGCGCACTGCCGGCTTTGCCATGCAGAGCTTCTTTATCGGCGTCGGTTCGGTGGTGGCCTCGGCGCTGCCCTGGATACTGACCAACTGGTTCGGTGTGGCCAATACCGCGGCGCCCGGGGTAATCCCACCCTCAGTGATGTACGCTTTCTATGTGGGGGCGGCGGTATTTTTCTGCGCCGTGCTGTGGACGGTGGTGACCACCCGGGAGTACAGCCCGGAGCAGCTACGGGCCTTCGCCGAGTATGATGAGAGTCTCAAGGACAAGCGCCGCGACGACATTCTGGCCGAGACGCGCACCCAGGGCCAGTATGCGCGTGGCGGCCAGCTCTGGCTGGCCGCCGGTGTGGCGCTGGCGACGGTGATTGCCGGGCTGGGCCTGGACTGGCGCTTACATATCATCGCCGCCGGCGTCTGTGTGTTCGGCATACTGCAGTTGATCAGCGCGTACATGCTCGGCAAGGGCAAGGTCAACAATGGCTTTTACCACTTCACGCACGACTTTTTCCACATGCCGAAAACCATGAAGCAGCTGGCGGTGGTGCAGTTCTTTTCCTGGTTTGCTCTCTTTTGCCTGTGGATTTACGCCACCCCCGCGATCACCGCCCATCACTACGGTACCAGCGACACCGCTTCGGTCGCCTACAACCAAGGTGCCGACTGGGTCGGCGTACTGTTCGCCTCCTACAACGTCTTTGCCGCCATGGCGGCCTTCCTGATCCCGGTGCTGGCCAAGCTCATTTCGCGCAAGAGTACGCACATGGTCAACCTTGTGGTCGGTGGCTTGGGCATGATTTCCCTACTGCTGATCCGCGACCCGGTCTGGCTGCTGGCCGCCATGGTTGGTATCGGAATCGCGTGGGCATCGATCCTGTCCATGCCCTACGCGATTTTGTCCTGCTCCCTGCCCGCGCACAAGATGGGCATTTACATGGGGATTTTCAACTTCTTTATCGTGATTCCGCAGATTCTGGCCGTGAGCATTCTGGGGCTGCTGGTGCGCGACCTGTTCGCTGGCCAGGCCATTTATGCCCTGGTATTGGCCGGTGTCTGTTTCTTTATCGCGGCTGCGGCCACCCTGTTGGTAGAAGATGAGGGCGCCGAAGCGTCTCTGTAAGGTAGGTAATCATGAACTATTGGAAAAGCTTAACCCTGCTGCCGCTGGCGGCAATCCTGCTCACTGGCTGTGCCAACGGGCGCAGCGCCGATCCGGTAGCGCTGGTCGACCCCAGCGCGCAGTACTACGGCACCCGCGAACCCTGGGCGCGGGAAGCCATCTATTTTGTCATGACCGATCGCTTTGTGGACGGCGACCCGAACAACAATTTCGAGGATCAGGGAGGCGAACACCCCAATTGGCAAGGAAAGCTGGAAGGCCCTGACGGTGAGGAGGCATTTGTGGGCTATATGGGCGGGGATTTCAAAGGCCTGCTCAACAACGCCAGGTACATTCGCGATCTCGGTTTCACTGCCATCTGGATTACACCCATTGTCGACAACCCGGACGCCGCTTTTGATGGCGGCACCGAAGTGACCTATGGCGGCAGCGGCGACGGTGGCAAGTCCGGCTATCACGGTTACTGGGGCGTCAACTTCTATAAGGTGGACGAGCACCTGGAGTCCGACGATTTGACCTTTGCCGACCTTACCCGGGAGCTAAAGGAGCAGCACGATTTGCAGCTGGTGCTCGATATCGTCGCCAACCACGGCTCGCCGGCCTGGGGCATGGCCCAACCGCACGGCAACTTCGGCCAGATATACGGCCCAAACGGCGAGCTGCTCGCGGATCACGGCAATGTGCATCCCTACGACCTTGACCCGCAGAACAACCCGCTGCAGCGATGGTTTCTGCCGGAAACGGACATTGCCGAACTGGCCAACCTGGACCCGGACAATCCCGAAGTGATGGACTACTTCGTCAACGCCTATTTGCAGTGGATCGATCAGGGCGCGGCGGCGTTTCGCATCGACACCATCAAGCACCAGCCGCACCATTTCTGGCAGGAATTCGTGGGCCGCATTCGCGCCGAGCACCCGGATTTCTTTATGTTTGGTGAGAGCTGGAGCTTTGATGCAGCCGAAATAGCTCAGCACACCTACCCCGAAAACGGCGGTGTGAGCGTAATCGATTTTCCGGGCCGGCAGCATATGATCCAGGTTTTCGAAAACCCCGACAGCGACTTCGCCGAAATTCTTGGTTACCTGCACCTGGAAGACGGCCCCTACCAGAACCCCTATGAACTGGTGACTTTCTACGACAACCACGACATGAGTCGTCTGAACGCCGATACCGGCGGCTACAAGAGCGCCAATAACTGGCTGTTTACGTCGCGCGGCATTCCGGTGATCTACTACGGCTCCGAAATCGCTTTTCAGTCTGGCATGGCCGAGCATTACGGCAACCGCAACTATTACGGCGAAGAGAACATTGCCCGCGCCCTGGGCCACCCCATTGCCGAGGCGCTGCGCCATATCGCCCATATTCGCCAGGAATCCATTGCGCTGCAGAAGGGCCTGCAGGTAAACCTGGATTTTGCCGGCGATACTGCTGCCTTCCTGCGTGTCTATCAGGTCGGCGATGTGGCCCAGACAGCCCTGGTGCTGCTGAACAAAGGCGATCAGCCGGCAACAATCAGCGCCCGGGGCATGCTCAACACTGGCCGCTGGCAAGAGTTGGGAGGCGACGCGGTAGTCAACGTGGCACAGGGCGGCACCGAACCGGGCATTGCCCTGGAGGTGCCGGCGCACGGCGTACGCGTGCTGACCTTTGACGCACCGGTGAACAATCCGGAACTGGCGGCGCGGCTGGAGCAACTGCGGGTTCCCGCCGATCCCCGCTGAGAATCCGCTATGACCGCTTGCGGCCGCCTTTCGGGGCGCCGCAAGAGCCGCGCACGATCAATTCGGCAGGCAGCAACTGTGACTCCACCGATTCACCCGCCACCAGCTTGAGCAGGTTCTCCACCAATAATTCACCGGCCTTGTTGGTGTCCTGACGCACGGTGGTCAGTGGTGGGTGGGTGTAGGCGGACATGGGGATATCGTCGAAACCCATCACCGCCACGTCGCCCGGGATGGTTTTCCCTGTCTCTTCCAGAGCCATCATGCAACCGATGGCAATCAGATCGCTGGCACCGAAGACAGCATCAAACTCGACGCCGCGCTGCTGCAGGGTCTTGATGGCCTGATAGCCGGAGTCCTCAAAGGTTTCCGCAGCCACTTGCAGTTGCGGATCGATGTCGATACCAGCGGTTTTCAACGCCTTGCAATAACCGTCGTAACGGGCACCGAACTCAGGGCTGTGTTCAGAAATGTCGCCGACAAACGCGATCTTGTGACGCCCCAACTCAAGCAAGTGCCGGGTCGCTTTACAGGCGCTGGTGAAGTTGTCACAGCCGATGGAGAAACCGGGTTGACCGGGCAATACCGGCCCCCAGGTGATGTAGTGGGCGCCTACCTCGGTCAGTTGGCTCAGTTTTTCGACGTAGGTGATATAGTCGCCGTAACCCAGACAGATGATGCCGTCGGCGCGGTTGGCATCTTCATAGTCGGCGTGCCAGTCCTCACTGCTCTGCTGAAAAGACACCAGCAGGTCGTAACCGCGACTGGCACAGGCGCGGGTGATGCTGCCCAGCATTGACAGAAAGAAGGGATTGATGACCGAATCGGCGGTGCCGTGATCCTCGCACAGCAGGAGTGCGATGGTGTAGGTGCTGCGCGAGCGCAAATTACGCGCGTTCTTATCGACTTTGTAGTTGAGGTCCTGAGCGATCGCCTGCACCTTGCGGCGAGTTTCCTCGCTCACCAGCGGGCTATCGCGCAGCGCTCGGGATACGGTCGATTGCGACACGCCCGCTCGATAGGCAATATCGAACGAGGTGGGTCTATCCCCTTTCATGCTGGAACCTCTCTGGCCGAGTAACTCAGCGCTATTATTATCTATCTGGGCATCCCGAGAGATGTGCTGCCCGCCAATTATTGGGTGGACGGGCTTGCCGTGTCAATCCGCAAAGAAACCCAAACGAGGTTTGCACCGAGAGATCAGAATCAGAGAATTCCAGCAGTCACCATCTCCTCCCAGAGCCGCCGCCAAGTGTCCCAGTCGTGGCCGCCGCGTGTGACAAAGCCGCGCTCGCCGGGCAACTGCTCCCGCAGCAGACGGGCAGCGGAGGCAAAACGATCACCGTCGCCGTAGCCGATATAGATGACCGGCGCGCCGGGATCCCGAGTCGCGCTCTTGAGCCAAAGCCAGAGCTCCCGCTCGTAGTCCCTGCCGGCATTGCTTCCGCTTGGCCAGTGATCCAGGCCGCCAGCGCGCTCGATTTCCCGCACTATGCCGCGGCCGCCAGGATAGGGCGCCAGCAGGATCAAGCCGTCCACCATACCGGGGTGTTCGCTGGCGTAGAGTTTGGCGCCAAACCCACCCATGGAAATGCCCAGCAACCAGATGGACTCATAGCCCTGTTCCCGGGCGGGGAGGATCAGGTCCTCGTGTAACCGCTCCAGCAAGGTGCGATCGCGGTAATAGCCAAAGTGGGCATCTGCCGCCACCAGATCAGCCCCCAGGTTCCGGGCCAGATCGAAGAATCCCTCGTCGCGAAACCCCTCGGCGCGCCCCAGGCGGCCGGGCAGCATGATCAGCAACGTATCGGCGCGCTTGCCCGGCTGCTCGGCCACCACCGGCATAGGCACTTGCGACGGCGGGATGGAGGCGCAGGCACTCAGCACCATAACAAACACCGCCACAAGCAGCGAGGGCGCGCCCGCACGGATCTTTTCGAATATCCTATCGTAGGTCATGGCAACTGCCTCGCGGATAAAGATTTGCTATGGTTGCCCCACCGGAGCCGCAACAACGAACAACTGGCAGGTGGCTATTTTGACGAACTGTAAACACTTTTGGATCACTGGCCGAGTGCAGGGGGTGTTTTATCGAGCGAGCACCTGCGACAAAGCCGTTGCTCTCGGGCTGACGGGCTGGGTGCGCAACCTGCCGGACGGGCGGGTGGAAGCGGTGGCCTGTGGCTCGACGGCGGCACTGGCGGCGCTGGAAGCGTGGCTGTGGCAGGGACCACCCCAGGCGCAGGTGAGCGCGGTTGCCAGCCGGGAGGAAAAGCCCCAGGGTTGGTCGGCGTTTGAGGTACGCTGAAGCCCCGGCGACTATCTCTGGGGACGAAAAAGTACCCCGATGGCCGGCCGATCGACCGGCCATCGGAGTCAGGAGCGGCAATCAGTAGACTTCAAACTCCCACAGGGAATAACCCCAGCCGGTACCGCGCTCAGTGCCGTACATGCGCACATAGCGGCCACTGCCGGACACATTGATGTCCTCCACGCCGCCCTCACCACTGCTGGTGGCGTAGATGGTGGTCCAGCTACTGCCGTTGTTGGACACCTGGATTTCATAAGCCCTGCCGTAGGCAGTCTCCCAGTTGAGCACAACCCGGGAAATGGTGTACACCGCGCCCAGGTCCACCGAAATCCACTGGGGGTCACTCCAGTCGCTGGACCAGCGAGTACCGCTGTCGCCATCCACGGCGCCGGCGGCGCTAAAGGCTCCCTCCTGAGACGAGGACGCAGCCGGGCGGTTAAGCGCCAAGTTCTCCGTGGGCGGCGGCGGTGTCACCGCCTCTTCACCGTAGACCTCAAACTCCCACAGCGAGTAGCCCCAGGGGGTGCCACGCTCCGTGCCCAGCATGCGCACATAGCGGCCGGTGCCCTGCACGCTGAGTATCTCCACGCCGCCAGCACCGTCGCTGGTGGAATAGATGGTCGTCCACTGGCTGGCGTCGTCGGACACCTGAATTTGGTAGCTGCGACCGTAGGCCGTCTCCCAGTTGAGCACCACCTCGGTCAGGGCGTAGACGTCACCCAAATCGACATAGATCCACTGGGGATCGCTCCAGCCACTGGCCCAGCGAGTGTCCAGATTGCCGTCCACGGCGGCGCTGGCGGCAAAGGGTGTACCTTCAATGGACGAGGCGAAGGCCGGGCGGTCCAGTGCCAGGTTGTCGCTGGGCGGCGGAGGCGGAGTTGTGCCGCCACCTTCGAAGCGCAGCCAGTTCAGGCTGGTGGGCTGATTGAACACCAGACGCAGGGTTTTGGCGCCGCTGGGCAGAGTCAGCTCGGCGCTGGTGGTCTGCCAGCTCTGCAGGCCGCCAGTGGCAGCCACCTCCAGGTTGGTCTGTGCAACGCCATCAACCAACACACTGATGCTGCCGGCGGTGGGGCTGGCCACCCGGGCACTGAGTTCATAAACACCGCCGTCGCCGGTCAGGTTATATTCCACCCAGTCGCCAGCCGCCACTTCGCTGACATTCAGGAAGCCAGTGGCGTCGTCGGTCAGCTCCAGGCGGATGCCGCTCATATGGGAGTAGTCCTGCGCCTCTACCAGGCCGGGCACCGTGTGTACCACATCGTCCCCATGCACCGGCATGTTGATGTAGATGTCACCCAGTTCGGTCAGAATGCCCGACTGCCGGAAATCGAACAGACCGTTGTAGGGATGGCCGTTGCGACGACCGGTAAACCAGGCGTAGCGCTCGACGTCCGGGTCATTCTCCAGATAATCCACGACGTGAATCAGGAATTCCTTCTGATCCTGCAGAGTGGTGTCTTCCTCCCAGGCGGAAAACTCTTTCAGCCAGATGGGGCGGTTGTACTGTTTGAACAAATCGATATACCACTCGATGCCGCCCACGTCCTGCATGTACGCGTGCACCACAATGAAATCCACCTGACAATCGGTACACAGGGCGAAGAAGTCATCGAAGTAGTCGATGGGGTGGTAGTAGGTGGTACCACCTTCACTGACGCAGTGACCACAGAAGTTCAAGGCCACACTGCCGATCTTCAGATCGAAATCCTGCGCTATGGCTTCCAGCCGGTACCACTGGGCCGCCACTTCCGACGGCGTCATATTGGCCTGATCGATAAAGTTGGGCTCGTTGAACGCCAGGATGTATTGCACGTCTGGATTGTTGGCCAAATAGTCGCGCATGCCCTGCTCGTCAAAACCGCCGTTCCAGGCCATGGGCACGAACTCCACGCCGTAGTCCTGATAGACATCTTGAATCATCAGGTCCGGGCGGTGGTGCCAGTTGTACCACCAGCTCATGCCGTGGGATATAGCGGCCAGATCGGCCTCGGAGTGGTGACCATAACCCAGCCCGCGCTTGTCGCTGACGCGATGCACATAGTTGTTGTTCACGGTAATGATGCGCGACACGGTGGTGTCGAATTCGCCGTCATTCACCGTCAGGCTCACCGTGTAAGTGCCTTCCTCGGCATAGCTATGGCTGACCTGAACGCCAGTGGCGACATTGCCGTCGCCAAAATTCCAGGCGTAGGTCAACTCGTCGCCGTTGACGTCGCCGGACTGGCTGCCGTCAAAATCGATGACCATGCCAACCGGGCCGGCAATCGCAGAGGGGTTGATGGCGGCCGTGGGCGGACGATTGACAATGGGGCCGCTGTGGCCTGGATCCTGGGCGGCGGTGCCACCGGAGAGATAGATGTCGTCAATGGACAGATCGGCTATTTCGCCCACACCCAACACCTGGAACAACTGGCGTACATCGAACAGGTCCACGTCTTTGGCAATTTCCGACATGGGAATCACGATGTTGTGCCACTGACCGTTGCGGACAAAACCGTAGGGGTCATTGCCGGCGGAAAAATCGATCCACAGCTGGCCGATATCATCCTGACCACCGCTCTTCATGCCGATACGGAAATCGCCCTGATCCGTGGTGCGCAGCGAGAAGTGCAGGTAGGCGTTGGGGTTGTCGAAGGCGGTCAGATTGAAACCGGTGCGCGCTGTCAGACCCATGCCGTACCAGCCCTGGCCGGTGGACTGCAGGTGCAGGGCGTCGGTGCCCTCGTAGGCCTCGCCACTGGTCAGCTCCAGGGTGTTGTCCCACAGGAACAGATCACCATCCACGCCGAAGCCAAAGTTGCCCGCATCCATGTGCGCCGACGTTTCGGTGTAGATGCCGAAATTGCCGAACTCGGGGGCGGGCAAAGAAATGCTTTCGGACCAGTAGATATTGTCAAAGGCAATCGCCATGGTTTCGGACGGCCCCGGACCCGACGCGAAGAAGAACGCGTTGATGGTGCCAAAATCGACATTGCTGAACTGGCTCAGCGGGATGGAAACCTTGTGCCACTCGCCATCGCGCACCAGGCCGTACTGTTCACCACCGGGCGCCAGCTCCACGCTGGAACCATCGCCCATAGTGCTGCCGATACCGATACTGATGGGGGTATTGGACGTGGTCTTGATGTCCACATGCAGATAGCCGTGGGTGTAGTTGAGCATATTGTGGTCTTTGTGCAACAGCCCCAGGCCCCACCAATCGTTGGCCGCAACTTCATAGCCCAACGCCTCGCTGCCTTCCGAAGGCGTTGTTGGCACTGGCGTCATGTTGTTCCAGACGTAGAGATTGGTGTTGTCGCCCCAGTTCAGTTCGTCATTAACCGGCGTGGTTTCGGTCATGACACCGAAGTTACCCGCATAGGGGTTGTCGCTGGCGACAAACAATTCGGTGTACTGGTTTTCGTACAAGCGCACATAATCCACGTACATTTTGGCAGGGAAAGGCGCGGTGATCTGGTTGGGGTCGGTGATGTCCACGTAATTGAAACCGCCCACCGCCAGATTGAGAATGATGAACGCGGGATTGTCCCGGAATTCCGACATGTTGGGATCGGTGATATCCAGGCTGAAATAGGCATCATCATTGACCGATATCACCACTTCCGTGGGGGTCCATTCCAACCGGTAGACGTGAAAGTCGTCGGTGAAGTTGGGGGTGACCTGGGTCGCCGTGGAGTGGGTGGCGTGCAGGAAGTCACTCCAGTCGCCGTCCTCGTGCCACCAGTGCATGGCGGCCGAAACGGTTTGGTTCACGGTACCATCAGCCTGGGCGGCAGCCGAGCCGGCCTCCATGATGTCCCACTCACCGGACCTGGGCCAGCCGTCGATACCGTAGTTGGTGCCCATCATCCAGAAGGCGGGCCAGAGGCCGTCACCCAGGTCGGGCAGGCGAATCCGTGCCTCCAGGGTGCCATAGCGAAATGCCAGGCGGCCGTTGGTGTGCAGGCGCGCCGACGTGAACTGCCGGCCGTTGTAATCCTCACGCCGGGCCTCAATGACCAGATGGCCGTTTTCGATGTAGGCGTTGTTGCTGGACGCGGTGTAGTACTGCAGCTCGCCGTTGCCGAAGCCGCTGTCGCCCGTGGTGAAACTCCAGACACTGGAGTCAATCCGGTCCCCGGTGAAATCTTCCGACCACAGGGGGGTGGTTTGGGACAGTGCCGGGCCGCTGGCAGCGAGGGCAAAGCCCAATACCGCCAACCGGCTCCAGACGGTTGTGAATGTTGAACTCATGAGAAGTATTCTCCGCAGATTTTCGTTATATGTGCCGTGCCTATAACCCCTGGCCTGCGGCCAGAGATCAACGTGCGGGAGTGCCCTGTACTTGCCCTGTTATCGGTCTTGAACCGTGTTATTAGTTTTGGAATCAGGCATTACACAGGGTCGCAAATAGCCGCCGCCGGATTCAAGACAAATGCGCTGGGAGGGACTGCGGGCGCGACAACCGGGTCGGCTCCTTAAGGGGATCGCCAAAAGAGTGAAGCAGGTCACACTTTTCAAGGTTTTCACCGAGCCATCATCGCTGGTGGCCAAGCCACCTGCCACGCTCTAGCCCTGGGCGGTGACATCCCCCTGGCGCCCGGCAAACTCCTTGACGACGGCGTTGTAATTGCGACTGACTCGCAGCTGACCACCACAGGTCAGACGGAGCAGATAGTCACCCCGAGTCAGCGGCTCTATGGCCTGAATTCGCTCGATGTTGACGATGGTGGAGCGATGGACGCGTCGAAACAGACTGTCGCTGAGCTTGCCCAAAAGCTCCTTGACGGTACTGCGCATGATGTGGGTGGCGCCGTTGACATGAATGCACATGTAGTCTCCCGCAGCATCGATCCAGTCGATCTCCCGCTCCGCCACCGCAGTGATCACACCCGAGTCGCGAATAATGATTTTTTGCTCCGGCACCTGACGCAACGCCACTGCGTCTGCGGCGAGGTCTTGGGTATCGCCTGAGAGCTTGCCAATCAAATCGTCTATGGCACCAATCAGCGGTCGTTTTCTGCCACCGAGACGCTCGGTGCCCAGATGCCGCTCGATGGCCCGCTGCACCGCCCGGTGCAGACGCTCCTCGTCCAGGGGTTTGGGAATATAATCCACCGCGTGCAAATCGAAAGCGTCCAACGCATACTGCGGGTAGGTGGTGATGAACACCACCATCGGCATCACTTCTTCCTGCAGTGCTTTTACCACTTCGAACCCGTTCTTGCCGGGCATCTGAATATCGAGAAACATCAAGTCCGGCTTCAGGCGCACCGTGGTTTCTATGGCCTCCTCGCCGTTGCGGCACTCGGCCACTATGTCAATCTCGGCAAAATCCCGCAGGCAGGCTCGAATCAGATCCAGGGCGAGCGGTTCGTCATCTACCAGAACTGTCTTGAGTGTTATCATTTTATTCTCTCCAGCTGTGCCGGCACTCGATATCCCAATCAAACCGCCTTTTTGTAGAGCTGCGCGGAATCCTCCCGGGAAGGCTCGTAGGGTATAACAACGGTCACCCGCAATCCGTGTGGCCGCAGTGTTTCCAGTGCGAAGGAATAGCGATTGTCGTACAGTGTGCGCAGACGCTCCAGGGTGTTGCGCAAACCTATACCGCTGCGCCCCTCTACATCCTGATCCGGTGAAACGATTCCTGGACCGCTGTCAACGACTTCCAGCAGCAACTGGTCATCGACGATACGGGCATTGATGGAAATAGTGCCGCCGGCAGCGCTGGTGGCTATGGCGTACTTGATGGAGTTTTCGATCAACGGCTGCAATATTAAACCCGGAACCCGAGCCTGCAGGGCGGCTTCCTGTATATCGTATTCAATGGTCAAGCGATCGGAAAAGCGGACGGTCTCGATATCCAGATACAGGCGTATGGTTTCAATTTCATCAGCCAGGCGAATGCAGTGCGCCGGATCATAGTCCAGCGTGGAACGTAGAAAATGGCCGAGCTTACTGATCATGCCCGTGGCTTGCTTGGGCTTGTCGGTCTTGATCAGCGCGTAGATTGCGTGCAGCGTATTGAAGAGAAAGTGAGGGTTGATCTGGTAGCGCAGCATTTTCAACTGTGCCTCGCGGGCGATGGTCTCCGCCTCCAGACGCTTGATCTGTTCTTCCTTGGCCAGCGCCATATCCCGCAACCGTTCGCTGTGCTCCAGATCCAGCAGGCGGTAGTAGGTGAAACCGTGATACCAGGCGGACCAGGCGAGAAAGATGTAGAAAGCCCCGAAGTACCAGCCACCAAACTCGGCCCAGGTGTTGTATTCCGCCGTCAGCCAGATGTAGGTGTGAATACGCGCCCAGGTCCAGACAGCGGCCGCCAGCCCCGCCAGAGTCACCGCCAGCACCATGCGCAGGATCAGTGGCGCCTTCCAGATCAGCAGGTAGAAACGGCCCAGGGGAACGGACAAAAGCAGCCCGATGGCGGCCTGCAACACCATATGGAATACATAAGACCAGCGGATGGCGTCGTACCACAGAGCCATACCCAGAAAGGGCACTACCGACAGGCAGAACCAGAAAACCAGTTGGGCCAACCAGTACTGACCAGCAGCGCCCAGGCCGGCACGCCTGATCTTGCTTTGGGCTTTTTTCATTATCACTGTAGGTATTCCCAGGCCTTTGGTCGCTGGCGTATCGAAAAGGCCGTCAACCCTGCAAAGTAACACATTTGGCCCTTATCAGCCAAGGTCGAGATGAGGTGAGGGGCAACAAAAAAGCCCCGTCAGGCGGGGCTTTGGCAGGGTTCTGCGGAAAGGCGCAGTCAGCGGATATACTGGTTGATGATGTTTTCGTAAAGTTCCTGTTGGCCACTGATCTGGGCGGGCTCGCCGCCCTGGTTACCAATTTGCGCCAGTTCTTCCAGGCTCATCTTGCCGCTGTCGAACTCGGCACCCTTGCCGGAATCGAAGGAGGCGTAGCGCTTGCGGCGCAACTCTTCCATGGGCGACTTCTGGACGATGTTGTCGGCGATGATCAACGCCCGGGCAAACACATCCATACCACCAATGTGGCCATAGAAGGTATCGTTCAGGTCGGTGGAGTTGCGACGACGCTTGGCGTCGAAGTTGACACCACCACCCTGGAAACCGCCGGAGCGCAGCAGCACCAACATCATTTCCACGGTTTCATTGAGGTTGTAGGGGAACTGGTCAGTGTCCCAGGCGTTCTGGTAGTCGCCGCGGTTGGCATCGATACTGCCCAGCATGCCGGCGTTGGCTGCCACCTGCATCTCGTGGTCCATGGTGTGATTGGCCAGTGTGGCGTGGTTGGTTTCGATATTGATTTTGAAATCCTTGTCCAGGCCGTGGTGACGCAAAAAGCCGATTACGGTTTCGCTATCGAAATCATACTGGTGCTTGGACGGCTCCATGGGCTTGGGCTCAATAAAGAAGTTACCCTTGAAGCCCTGGCTGCGGGCGTAGTCCCGGGCCATGGTTAGGAAGCGGGCAAGGTGCTCCTGTTCGCGCTTGACATCGGTATTGAGCAGGCTCATATAGCCTTCGCGACCGCCCCAGAACACGTAGTTTTCTCCGTCCAGAGCGATAGTGGCGTCCAGCGCGTCCTTCAGTTGCGCACCGGCGTGAGCCACCACGGCAAAATCCGGGTTGGTGGAAGCGCCGTTCATGTAACGCGGATTGGAGAACAGGTTGGCGGTACCCCAGAGCACTTTCATGCCGGAGGCGGCCTGCTTTTCCTTGGCGTAGTCGACAATGCTGAACAGGCGCTTCTGGGTTTCAGCGCGGTTGTCGCCTTCGTCGACCAGATCCACGTCGTGGAAGCAGTAGTAGGGCACACCCAGCTTGGTGAAAAACTCGAAGGCAGCGTCCATTTTCGCCCGGGCGCGGGTCATGGCATCGCTGCTTTCGGACCAGGGAAAATGGAAGGGGCCGGGACCGAAGGGATCGTGGCCGGCGTTGCAGAAGGTGTGCCAATAGCAAACGGCGAACCGGAAATGTTCCTTCAGAGTCTTGCCGGCTACCACGCGATTTTCGTCGTAGTATTTAAACGCCAGCGGATTGTCCGACTCTGGCCCTTCAAAAGGAATTTTTCCGACTCCCGGAAAGTATTCTCTATCTCCGATTACAACACTCATATGCGATTACCTTTTGGTTAAAACATCATTGAAAACGCTCTGCGCCGTGAGGACGGCATCAGCGCACCAAATCGATCAGCGACACACCGCAGAGACCGCTGTATTTTTCGCCTGGCTCCAGAACGGCCAGTCCCTGCCCGTTGTTGAATGCATTAATGTTGCAGCTCATGGGTTCCACGGCAATAGACTGCCGGTCTGGCGGGATGAACACCTGCACATAATCCAGTCCTCTGGGGCCCATCAGCTGCCAGATATCCAACCCTACCCCCGCTTGCGGAGACCAGAGCCGGACCCTGGCGCGGCTGCGGTCCCTCTGACGCCGCAATACAAAACCGGTATCGAGCCGGGTATCGCCCAGCGCCGTTAATTGCTCAAACTGCTCGAAGGGGCGCACCTCACCAGTGGGCAGCATGCGCTCATCGATGATCACTTCCACCGCCCCTGGCATCTGCATCTGCCAGGTGTCCAGCGCTCCGGGCAGACGAAAGTAGGGATGCCACCCCATGCCAACCGGTATGGGGCCGGTATCGGTATTGATCACAACCATTTCCAGGCTCAGATCCCTGGCACCCTGCAGCCAGTAACGAAATCTCACATTGGCCTTGAAGGGGTAACCCGGCCAACTACCGTCACTGATGTATTGCAGGGTGACACTGGCACAGTCGGCGCTCTGATCACTGGCTATCACTTCCGGCTGCTGGGCAAATATACAGCCGTGCAGGGCGTTACCCGTGGCCGGTTCGTTGATCGGAAACTGCAGAGCCCGCCCCTGAAACCGGTAGTGGCCGCCCGCGAGCCGGTTGGGAAACGGAAACAGGGGCGCACTGCGGTACCAGGGGTTGTCCTTCGCCCCGGCTGCCGAATCCAGCCCGGCAATCACGTCCTGGGAGGCGTCGCCGTCCCCCAGCACCAGCCGGTTCAGGAGGCCACCCGCCTCGATCAGCAGTTCCATGCGGGCAGTGCCGCCGGACAGACCTGCCACCAGAGGTTGGCCGGCAGTATGGAATTTTTGCGCGATATCGCCAGCCACGCTCAGCCCTCCATCAGCGACGGCAGCGCCGCCGCCCACTGCCGGTAGCTGGCCTGGTAGCACTCGGCCAGCTCCGGCCGGGGCTCCACCACCGCCAGCCGCTGTAGACCGGCAAAGCTCTCGACAGCGTCCCGGTAGTGGCCGGCACCCAGTGCCGCCGCCCGGGCCGCACCCTCGGCGCCATCGGTATCATAGAACTCCACCACCGTGCCCGTGGTGTTGACGAACGCCTGAGTGAAGACGTCGCTGAGAAACATATTGCCCCTGGCGACGCGAATCACATCGCAGCCGGCACCCAGCTCCTTCAGCACCTCAAAACCCTGGTTCAGCGCAAACACTATGCCCTCCTGGGCGGCGCGCACCATATGGCCCAGGCCGTGGCGGTTGAAATCCAGATGGCGCACCTGGGCTCCCGGGTTGCGGTTCTGGAAGATGCGCTCGGCACCGTTGCCAAAGGGGTAGAACCGCAGGCCGTCGCTGCCCGGCGGCACGGCTTCGGCCAGACCGTTGAGCACCGGATAGGCCGGGATTTCGCCAGCCTCGGCCAGCATATGCCGCAGCCAGCTGTAAAGCCGGCCAGTGCCGTTGACACACAGCAGCACGCCGTTGCGCGGCTGCTCGGGGGTATCGCTGACGTGCAGAAAAGTATTGACCCGGCTGTTACGGTCGGCCACCGGCTTGTCCGTAACGCCGTAGATAACCCCCGAAGTGCCAGCCGTGGCAGCCACTTCGCCGGGGTTGAGCACATTGAGGCTATAGGCGTTGTTGGGCTGATCACCACCCCGGTAGCAGATGCTGGCACCCGCCTTGAGGCCCAACTCGGCGGCGGCAACGGCGCTGAGCCGGCCCTGCTCACCGATACTGGGTACCAGGCGTGGCACCAGTTCCTCGGCCACACCCCAGTGGGCCAGCAGGTGCCGGGCCACGGAGCGCTCGCGGAAGTCCCAGAGGGTGCCCTCGGACAGCCCCGAGGCAGTGGTCGTGATCTCGCCGGTAAGGCGCATGGCCACGTAATCTCCGGGCAGCATCAGTTTGTGGATTCTGGCGAAGAGCTCGGGCTCGTTTTCCTGCACCCAGCGCAGCTTGGCGCCGGTAAAGTTGCCCGGCGAGTTGAGCAGATGATCAAAGCAATAGTCCTCCCCCAACCCGGCCAGGGCCTGCTCGCCCATGGGCACAGCGCGGCTGTCGCACCAGATGATGGCCGGTCGCAGCACCCGCTGGTCGCTGTCCACCAGTACCAGCCCGTGCATCTGGTAGGAAATACCGATGGCCGTTACCTGCTGCAGGTCCACACCCGGCAGCGCCGCCAGACGCTCGCAGCCCTTTTTGACGCAGTCCCACCAGGACTGAGGGTCCTGCTCCGCCCAACCGGGCAGGGGGCTGTGAATGGGCAATTCCTGGTCGGGGTACTGGGTGCTGGCCAGAGCGCGGCCACTCTGACCGTCCAGAACAGCCAGTTTCACCGACGAACTGCCGATATCAATTCCGAGAAATAGCATGGGAGACTCACTTTTTATGACATTCAGCTAATCGGCAGACCGGGAACCAGCATAATCCGACGACATTGCCGGGCTGTACAAACCGCCCTTTTATGACACAATGCCGGGCAGATGCGTTCGATATTAAACCAAAAGCGCGTTATTGTCCATATGACTATAATAGGCGCTCGAATTCAGCCAAGGGCGCACTTTACCATTGATATGTTTGGCTCGACCATAACCAGTGAAAATTATACAATGACCCACTGACGCCGACAGCGCTGTCAATTGGCAGCCTCGACAACCAACCTGGCGCTATGGGAATCCAGCAGAATGTCCAGCACCATGACAAGCGATACTGTTCAAAATCATCATATTGAGCCCATGCAACTACCGGACGACGTAGTCCGGGCAATCACCATCGACAATCTGATCTTTGGCCTGGAGCAGGGCAAACTCAAGCTGTTGCTGGTCAAGCACGACCAGGGTGCCAGTCGCGGGCAGTGGGGGCTTCCCGGGGGGTGGATTCGCCAGGACGAGAACCTGCGCGACGCCGCCGGTCGGCTGCTGGAGGAATTGACCGGCGTACACGACCTCTATCTGGAGCAGCTCAAGGCCTTCGGCAAGGTGGACCGGGTGCCCAGCGAACGGGTGGTCACCATCGCCTACTACGCCCTGGTCAGTGCCGAACACTATCCGGCGGTGGCCGGTTACTCGGCCCAGGAGGCCAACTGGTTTGACGTGCACGAGTTGCCGCCGGTGATTTTCGATCACGCGGAGATCATAGCCTATGGGGTGCAGTTCCTGCGCCACCAGGTCTGCCACAGGCCCATCGGTTTCAACCTTTTGCCGGAAAAGTTCTCGCTACTACAGCTCCAGGAGCTCTACGAGGCCATATTGGACACCAAACTGGACAAACCCAACTTCCGGCGCAAGATTCTGAAAATGAACCTGCTCACCCCCTGCAACGAAAAACAGCAGGGCGTGGCCCACAGGGCGGCAAACCTGTACCGATTCGATGAAGCCGCCTACCACCGGTTGACCGAATCCGGTTTTTCCTTTGAGATGTAACCCCGGCGCGCTTTGACCCTGAACTCAGCCGGACGCGTATAACAGACATAACAGGCACTACACATGCACCCGACCAACGGCACCTCCCAGGGCAGCACGCCCTTTATTATTCTGATCAGTTGTATCGCCACCATCGGTGGTTTTCTGTTCGGTTTCGACAGTGGCGTCATCAACGGTACCGTAGACGGGCTGCAAGAGGCATTCGGCTCGGATGCCGCCGGCACGGGCTTTGCCGTGGCCTCCATGCTGCTCGGCTGTGCCCTGGGCGCCTTCTTCGCCGGGCGACTCTCGGACATCTTCGGGCGGCGCACCATGCTGATCGTCGCCGCGGTGTTTTTCATCGTCTCCGCCTGGGGGTCCGGCATTGCCGGCGGCACCGCGTCCTTCGTCTTCTATCGTATACTCGGGGGCCTGGCAGTGGGTGCCGCCAGCGTTATGGCACCGGCCTACATCAGCGAAGTGGCCCTGGCCCGCTACCGGGGCCGGCTGACTACGGTGCAACAGATCGCCATCATTACCGGCCTGTTCATCGCCTTCGTGAGTAACTATATCCTGGCTGATATCGCCGGCAGCGCCGGGTTTGAGTTGTGGCTGGGTTTTGAGGCCTGGCGCTGGATGTTCTGGGTGGAGCTGATTCCCGCCGGCATCTTCCTGGTCGCCCTGCTGTTTATCCCGGAAAGTCCCCGCTATCTGGTGGTCAGCGGTAAAAAGGACGTGGCCATGGCGGTGCTGACCCGGCTCTACGGTGAAGAGAACGCCCGCATCAAACTGCAGGAAATCGACGACTCCCTGGCCCAGGACCATCACCGTCCACGCTTTGCCGATCTGATCGACAAGCAGTCACGGCGGGTACGCCCCATCGTCTGGGTGGGTATAGGCCTGGCCACCTTTCAGCAACTGGTGGGCATCAATGTGGTCTTCTACTACGGCGCCGTGCTCTGGCAGGCGGTGGGCTTCTCCGAGGGCGACGCCCTGCTGATCAACGTCATCTCCGGCGCACTGAGTATCGGCGCGGTGATCCTGGCGCTGGTACTGATCGACCGGGTGGGTCGCAAGCCGCTGCTGTGGATCGGTTCGGTGGGTATGGCCGTTACCCTGGCCACCGCCACCATCGCCTTTTCCACCGCCGCCTTTGACGCCGACGCCGACCGGGTGATCCTCTCGGGCAATATGGGCATACTGGCGCTGGTGGCCGCCAACGCCTATGTGGTCTTTTTCAATTTTTCCTGGGGTCCGGTGATGTGGGTAATGCTGGGCGAGATGTTCCCCAACCAGATCCGCGGTTCCGGCCTGGCGGTGGCGGGCCTCTTTCAGTGGGGCTCCAATTTTGGGATTACCCTGACCTTCCCCATAATGCTCGCCGCCATAGGTCTGGCGGGCGCTTATGGGTTCTATACCTTCTGCGCCATTCTCTCCATCTTCTTTGTGGCAAAGTTCGTCCACGAGACCAAGGGCAAGGAACTGGAGGAAATGCCCGGCTGAGCCGGGCATTTCCCCACTGCCGCCTGGGCCGGCCACCCATTTTTCTGTCACTTCCCCGTTCAGGATTGCGACTTGAGCCACTTTGAGCTATTCTTATAGTTTAAATGACTACAACAGTTTGCTCTGTACCGAGCTGTGCCGCTGCGCGCACGCGCCCGGCTTTGTTTTTGAGCCCCGGGAGATACCGATGAGACCCACCTCGATTTTTGTCAATATCCTATTGGCCATGATACTCGCCACCAGCGCTGCCTGTGGCAGCAGTGGAAGCAGCAGTAGTAGTGGCAGTGGAAGCAGCAGTAGCAGTAGTAGCGGTGGCAGTGGAAGCAGCAGTAGCGGTAGCAACGGCGGCGGCAGTAGCGGCAACGGCCATATAGTGGCTGAGTTGGACTTCGAGCACCTGTATGAGTTGGCGGACTTTCCCATCGGCATGGCAGTGTCCGCCGGCAACGAGGGCCGGAGCATATTCCGCGGCGGCGCCCAGGCGGAGCGGTCCGCCGCCGAGCGGGCGGTGATCGAGCAGCATTTCGACCAGCTCACTGCCGGCAATATCATGAAGATGAGCTACCTGCACAACAACTGGCAGACCTTTACCTACACTCAAGCCGACCAACTGGTGAACTACGCCAGCGACAACAACATGACCGTGCATGGCCACGCCCTGGTCTGGCACGCATGCTACCAGGTACCCTCTTGGGTGGGCCAAACCAGCCCCGGCGAGCTGCACAACGGCGATTCCGCAATCTTCCTCGATATGCTGGCCGAACATGTGGAGGCCATCGCCGCCAAGTACGCCGGTACCATACCCAGTTGGGACGTGGTCAACGAAGCCTTCCAGGACCCACCCCAAGGGGGCGGCAAAAGCCAATACCGCCAGGGCACCACCCACTGCTGGGACAACGGCGAGTCCTCCGTGTTTTACCAGTACGCCGGCGGCCCCGAGTATATCGAAACCGCCTTTATTGCCGCCCGGGCCGGCGATCCCAGCGCCGACCTCTACTACAACGACTTTAACCTTTCTCCTAATGACGGGAAGCTGGAAGCCGTGCTGGAGATGGTGGACGACTTCCAGGCTCGGGATATCCCCATCGATGGCATCGGCTTTCAGATGCATATCCATATGGGATGGCCCAGTATTGACGCCATCCGCAGCAGCTTTGAGTCGGTGGTGCAGCGGGGCCTGAAGGTTAAAATCACTGAGCTGGACATCCCCATTAACAACCCCTGGGCCGGCAGCCCCACCTACACCAGCTTTACCCAGGCCGCCGCCAACGACCAAAGACGCCGCTACTGCGAGGTGGTGAGTGCCTACATGGATGTGGTGGACGAGCACCTGCGCGGCGGCGTTAGCGTCTGGGGCCTGGTAGATGGCGACAGCTGGCTGATCGATCACTTCTTCGGCGGTGAGCAGGCCTACCCCCTGCTATTCAACGATGACCTGACGCCCAAGCCGGCCCTGATGGGCCTTGCCGACGGTCTGCGCGGACATTCATGTAATTGACCCTGCCCGGGGCCGGCGCTGACCAACTGGGCCAAGCAAAAATTCAGTGGCTACAACCACCAAATGTGCGTACACGCCTTCGAACCGCTACTGCGTCTGAAGGGAAACTTTCTCTGGTCCACCATTCAGTGCCTCTGCAAGCACAGTGGAAACCGATGTGGAATACGATGTATTCTTTTTTAACCAGCGGCAAGGTGGCCACCCACAGCCACTTTGTCCCAACACTGAATTCCCAGCCCCATCGCGGACTGGCGTTCGGCATCGGCTTTGCGAGAGAGGAACCCGGCCCGCACCGGTTGCGTATCCACCGAGTGGATCCCGGCGCGGTACTGCAGAAAATTGTAATCGACACCGGCAACCTGAAACCCAGCTATCTGGGCCCACCGGAGAGTTTGTACCAACGATGAAAATTACCGACGCCAAGGTGATCGTGTCCTGCCCCGGCCGAAACTTTGTCACCCTGAAGATCATGACCGACCAGGGGTTGTACGGCATTGGCGATGCCACCCTCAACGGCCGGGAGAAATCCGTGGTTTCCTATCTGGAGGACTACCTGATTCCCGCGCTGATCGGAAGGGATGCCCAGCGCATTGAGGATATATGGCAGTACTTCTATCGCGGAGTCTACTGGCGTCGCGGTCCGGTGGGAATGACAGCACTGGCCGCCATCGACACTGCCCTGTGGGACATCAAGGCCAAAGCCGCCAACATGCCTCTGTACCAGTTGCTCGGTGGCCGCAGCCGGGAGCGCATCCTGGCCTATACCCACGCCAACGGCAGGGATCTGGATTCAGCGCTGGAAGCGGTTGTCAAGGCCAAGGCCCAGGGCTACAAGGCCATTCGCGTCCAGAGTGGAATCCCCGGGGTCGCCAACACCTACGGCGTATCCGCGCCAGGAAAAAAATACGAGCCCGCCAGCTCGGATCTGCCGGTGGAGGAAAACTGGTCTACGGAAAAGTATCTGAACTTTATGCCGGAACTGTTTTCGGCCGTACGCCGGGAGTTTGGCGACGAGTTGCATATCCTGCACGATGTCCATCACCGCCTGGCCCCCATCGAGGCCGCACGGCTCGGCAAGGAACTGGAGCCGTTCCACCTGTTCTGGTTGGAAGACTGCGTGCCGGCGGAAAACCAGGAATCCTTCCGGCTGATCCGCCAGCACACCACCACCCCCCTGGCAGTTGGCGAAGTGTTCAACAGCATCCACGACAGCCGTGAGTTGATCCAAAATCAACTTATCGACTTTATTCGCACCACCATTGTCCACGGCGGCGGCATTACCCACATCCGGCGCATCGCCGACTTTGCCGCCCTGTACAATGTGCGCACCGGCTTTCACGGCGCCACCGATCTGTCCCCGGTGTGCATGGGGGCCGCCCTGCATTTCGATTACTGGGTGCCCAACTTCGGCATACAGGAGCACATGCCGCACACCGAACAAATGGAATCCATCTTCAGCATTTCCTACCGCTTCAAGGATGGTTATTTCACACCCGGAGAAACTCCGGGTCACGGCGTGGACATCGATGAGCGCGCCGCGGCGAAATACCCCTACAAGCGCGCCTGTCTGCCGGTCAACCGACTGGAAGATGGCACACTGTGGAACTGGTAACTTAACTATTTACTCTTCAGCAAGCGAGCATTACTGTGACCGAACGCAAACCTACGCAAAAGTATCTGTCCGAGCCCCTGGTAACTCATATCTACACCGCAGACCCCTCTGCCCATGTATTCAACGGCAGGCTCTATATCTACCCTTCCCACGATATCGAGTGCGGTGTACCCATGCGGGATGACGGCGATCACTTTCGCATGGAGGACTATCACGTATTTTCCATGGCGTCGCCCGGCGCAGAGGTAGTCGATCATGGCGTGGCCCTGCACGTGGACGATGTGCCCTGGGCCGCACGCCAGATGTGGGCGCCGGACGCCGCCTGCAAGAACGGCAAGTACTATTTTTATTTTCCCGCCAAGGATGCTCAGGGTGTCTTCTATATCGGTGCGGCGGTTAGCGATTCCCCCGCCGGACCTTTTACGCCCGAACCGACCGCTATTGCCGGCAGCTTCAGCATAGACCCGGCGGTGTATGACAACGGCGACGCCCACTACATGTTCTTCGGTGGCATTTGGGGTGGCCAGTTGCAGCGCTGGAGCAAAGGCCACTATTCAGCGCAGGACGACTACCCCGCCGATGACGAACCGGCTCTGACACCCAAGATGGCCAAACTGGCGGACAACATGGTGGAATTCGCGGAGACGCCCCGGGATGTCATTATTCTGGATGAGGACAGCAAGCCGCTGCTGGCTGGCGACAATCACAGGCGTTATTTTGAAGGCCCCTGGGTGCACAAGTACCAAGGCCTTTATTATCTGTCCTACTCAACCGGCGACACGCACAAAATTGTCTATGCCACCAGCGACAATCTGTACGGCCCCTACACCTATCGCGGCGTTGTCCTTGAGCCGGTGCTAGGCTGGACCAACCACCATTCCATCACCGAGTTCGATGGCAAGTGGTATCTGTTTTACCACGACAGCTCACTGTCCGGCGGGCAAACTCATCTGCGCTGTATGAAAATGACGGAGTTGGTGCACAACCCGGACGGCAGTATCGAAACCATCAACGCCTTTGTCGAGTAACCCTGCTCAGCATTTCCGCGTGAGTAGGCAGACTGGCAGCAGTATGCGCCACCGCCGCCAGAATACGCTTGTTCAATTGGAGACCTTGTTCCATGGGTTCGCTATTCAGGACCGGGTCGTAGTGTTTCGGCTTTATGCCCATGCCCAGTAGGAAAGCCGTCCATATCTGAGGCTTGATAACGTCGTGCTCGTAAAACGCAACCCGACCGCGGTAGCGGAAGAGTTCCAGACTGTGCGCCAATGATTCCGGCAGTTCCTCGGACTTTGCCCGACGCCAGAAGGCATTGGCCGGCGTTGCCGCCAGGTGATAGTGCGCGATATGAAAATCCCGGATGCGCTCCAACTCCCCCAGGGTAATGCGGTTGTACAGGGACGCGTTGGGCGCCATTGGCCCGCCAAACGGCAGCAGGTCCAGCAGGCGGATGGCGGCGGCCTGGGCCAGTTGCAAATGGGATATCGCCATAGGCAGCGGTGAGCCGGCGGCGGCTCCGACAGCCACACAGTTCCCCGTCCAGGGCGCGCTCCGGTAACCGGGAGTGATTACCTGCGGCTCGGCACCGTTCCGCAGCGGATCGGCAGACTCGCCGTCCGTCACATGCTCGCTGTGATACAGCCGGGTACAAGCCAGGCTGCCGCGCAAGGGCACCTGATGTAACCAGCCGGCACCCTCTGGGGCCAAGGTATCCATGGGCGCGGGTGGTTGATCACTCGGAATCTTCCAGGTCAACAGCCGATCACAGGGCAACCAGCGCTGCCAACTGTGGAATTTCACTTGCAGGGCGTCCTGAATCAAGCGGGCGCGACTGCCGGTGGCATCCACCCATAGGTCGGCCTCCAGTTGCCGGCCATCAGTCAGAACCACTGCGCTGATAAATCCACTGGCGGAGTCCAGCACCACATCCCGAATATCGCCTGCCAGCGCACTGACGCCGAGCGCCGACGCAAGACCTTGCACAACCCCCGCATAACCCTCGCCGTCCAGATTCAAACCATAGGCCAGGGTTGAAAGAATCGAAGCCGGGTCCGGCACCGGCCTGGCAAAACGGCTGTGGCGGGCGGCCGTCGCCGCCAGGGAAAAGGCATCATAGGGCGCCTGTTCCGCGTCCGCCAACCAGGCTCGGGCCAGACGCTGCTCAAAGCCACCAAAGGGCGACGGCTTGCCAACCTCCCCGAAGGGCACGACGAAATCACCACCATCGCCGTGCCGATAGCGGGTCCCCAGCTTGAAGCCGGCACTGCTGCCGGACATCATGTGAGACTCATGCACACCGAGGATATTGAGCAGCGGGACAATATTCGGCGACGAAGACTCAGCCGCCTCCATGGTATCGACCTGTGGGGTTTCAATAACCTGGATAGCGATCGGTTGCTGTTTCAGACCCCGGGCCAGAATTGCCGCCAGAGTCCAGCCCACGCCACCGCCGCCGACAATCGCGATGCGCTTGATAGTGCGCTGCGTCATGGACTCCGGGCTCCATACAAACTCAGCCCGGCGGCGGGGTAACGCCGGGGCGAACTGCCAATGGCCGCCAGCGCCTGCTGGTGTTCCTCCATACCGGCCACAACGCGGGCCACGGTGTCCCGGTGGGCGTACAGGTATTTTCTGAGTTCAGCTACCGTCGAGAAGGCGTCTATACGCCGGTCATAGACTCTCGGCACAATGCCCTGCCCAGTCAGCACCGCCAGCCAACTGGGCGTTTTGAACAGGCCCTTTTCGTACACGGATATCTGCGCCGACTCACGAAACAGTTCAATCCTGTCCCGCAGGCTGTCCGGAATGCTCATGGTGCGGCAGTAGCGCCAGAAGCCGCTATCGTCACGCTCGGTGGCCTTGTAATGCAAAATGATAAAATCCCGCACGCGCTCATACTCAGTTTGCAGTTGCCGGTTAAACTCCCGGGTATTGACCGGCGCAAAGGACTTGTCGGGGAAAAACTCCAGTAATTTGAGAATACCTTGCTGAATCAGGTAGATACTGGTGGACTCCAACGGCTCCAGAAAGCCGCTGGACAAGCCGATAGCCACGCAGTTTTTGTTCCAGCTTTTTTTGCGCCTGCCCGCCACAAAGCGCAGGAAATTCGGTTCTGCAAGAGCCTTACCCGGCAGATTTTGCATAAGAGTTTGCGCCGCTTCGGAATCACTCATGCTGTCACTGGCGTAAACCAGGCCATTGCCGGTTCGGTGCTGCAAAGGGATGGACCACTGCCAGCCCGCTGAGCGGGCCACGGCCCGGGTATAGGGCAAGGGGAGATCCGGGTTATCGGCAGGCAGGGCAACCGCCCGGTCGCAGGGCAACCAGTGACGCCAATCCTCGTAACCCGTTTGCAGCGCCCGCTCGATCAGCAACCCCCGAAACCCGGAGCAGTCGATAAACAGATCGCCCGATATCCGGGCTCCATCATCCAGCAACAGCGTTTCAACAAAACCGCTGTCCGGCGACAGTTGCACATCGCTGATCTTGCCTTCGGTGCGCCTGACGCCCCGCCGACACGCGTATTCACGCAGGAATTGCGCGTAGAGTGACGCGTCCAAGTGAAATGCATAGGCGTACTCGGACAGCGGATTTTCGGGGTCTTCCACCGGGTAGGCAAACTTTCCCTGTAGCGCCGCCATTGCCGCAACGGCGAATTGTTCCAGGGGCACATCGTCACCCTGCGCTTTCAGCCGCAACCAGTAGTGATGAAATTCAACGCCGCTGATATCGTGACCGAAAAACCCGAACGGATGAATGTACCGGTCGCCCAGTCTTCCCCAGTCGGAAAACTGAATGCCCAGCTTGTAGGTGGCCTGAGTCCTTTGGATAAATTCATTTTCATCCACCCCCAGCATGGCGTTGAACTGGCGTATATGGGGAATGGTCGCCTCGCCAACACCGA
This sequence comes from Marinimicrobium sp., assembly GCA_050486405.1. Lineage (GTDB taxonomy): Bacteria > Pseudomonadota > Gammaproteobacteria > Pseudomonadales > Cellvibrionaceae > JBJHDF01. The sequence goes on from JBJHDF010000012.1 coordinate 51,958, forward strand.
CCGTGCCAATCTGCTCGGATTCAACCAGCTCAATCGCCATGATTTCCGGTGGGAAAAACCGGCTGAGCGCCGCAGCCGTCATCCAACCCGCCGTGCCACCGCCGACTATGACTACTTTTTTTATCGCAGCGGTGTTCATGACGCAGCTAGCTAATAGACTTTTTCGGCCGCACAATGCTCGGCGATAAATTCCTCGTGCCTGGGCATATATTCGACGGACTTTTCGATGACAGACTTGGTGTGCTCGAGTCGATCGGCAATCTCCGCCGGCGACAGCACATCGACAATCGGATGATAGCCTTTTGGACGCAAACCCTGTCCATACATGACTTCAAACCAACTCAAATCGTTGAACAGCTCAGTATGCTCTCTGAAAATTCGTCCATTACAACGAAACTGATCGATTTTCTGTTGCAGCGCAATGGGAATATCCATGGTCCGACAGTAATTCCAGAACGGTGAATCGTCCCGTTGCGTAACGTGATAGTGACAGATCAGAAAATCCCTGATGCGATCAAACTCGAAATGAGCCTGGCGATTGTAGTCTTCAATATCCTGCTCGTCGAAATTCCTGTTGGGAAAAAAAGTCATCAACCTCGCCAGTCCAGATTGCACCAGATGAATACTGGTGGACTCCAGCGGCTCCATAAAACCACTGGCAAGACCCAGTGCAACGCAGTTCTTGTTCCAGAACTTTTTCCGCTTGCCCGTGACAAAGCGCAGGGTTTTTGGCTCTGCCAGGGGCTGACCATCGAGGTTTTTCAGCAGTATATCGGTCGCTTCGTCCTCACTCATAAACTTGCTGGAAAACACATGGCCATTGCCGATGCGATGCTGCAAGGGAATGCGCCACTGCCAGCCCGCCGCATGGGCAGTTGATCGGGTGTAGGGCGTGGGTGGCCCAGCGCTTTCGCAAGGCACGGCAATAGCCCGGTCGCAGGGCAGCCAGTGCGTCCAGTCCTCGTAGCCCGTTTTCAGGGCCTGTTCTATCAGCAGGCCGCGAAATCCTGAGCAGTCGATAAACAACTCACCGGCCACGCGTTCACCGCTTGCCAGCACTACCGCCTCAATAAAGCCGTTATCGGGGTTCAACTGGGTTTCAACCACTTTACCTTCGGTGCGCGTCACGCCCTTTTTGGTGGCATATTCTCTGAGAAATTTCGCGTAGAGTGCCGCGTCGAAATGAAAGGCGTAGGCAATGTTGGACAGCGGCGAATTCCCGGCTGGAATGGAGCGCATGAATTTGTTCTGGTAGGCTGCCATGGCGGTCAGGGTGTAAGCGGTGATATCTTCCGCCTCGCCCAGTTGCCGCATTTTCAGCCAAAAGTGGTAGAACTGAACAGCCTCCATATCCCGGCCAACATCGCCAAAAGCATGGATGTAGGAATCACCGATTTGCCCCCAGTTGCGAAACTCGATGCCCATTTTGAATGTGCCTTGAGTTTTGCGCACAAACTCGTCTTCATCGAGATCCAACAAGCGGTTAAACAGTTGTATCTGCGGAATGGTGGCCTCGCCAACACCCACGGTGGGAATATCCTCCGATTCGATCAGGCGAATGTCGCAATAGTTGTTTCTGAGGATTTTTGCACAGGCGGCGGCGGCCATCCAGCCAGCTGTACCACCGCCCACTATGACGATTTTTTGAATGCGATTATCAGACATTGAGGAAGACAGACTCTTGACAGGGGATTGAACCATCTTAACACAAGGTTCAGGGCGACAAAAAAAGCGCGCCACCTCGCGGTGACGCGCTTTTTATACAGCTGCGTTGCAACGCCTAGAAGCTGGCCCGCAGCACCAGTGCCACCCGACGGTCCTGAGTAAACCAGGAGCGGCCGGCCCGAGTACCCTGGCCATCCAGTTCCATGATCGTCTTGACCTGGGTGTTGAGCAGGTTGTTGGCCTGCAAACCGACCCTGATGTTGTCGTTGACATCATAGAACAGCGAACCATCCAGGAAACCGGCGGCATCGTTCCAGATGGGGTACTTACTGATCACATCCCGGGTGGTCAGCAGGTAGCGGGAACGCCAGTTATAGGCCAACCGGAAGGACCAGTCTTCCTTCTCATACATACCAACGATGTTGAAGGTATGTCTTGACTGGCCTTGCAGGGGCACCTGGTCAAAGGTTACCCGGGCACCGGTATCCACGGACTCCCCCTCAAAATCAATGGAGTCGTCACCGGCGTTGGGTACGCCCTTGGAGTCCACCCAGGTATAGTTGGCCTGGAAGCCCAGACCGTCCCAGGGTGCTGGCAGGAAGTCGTAGAATTGCTGATAGGCAATCTCGAAACCGCGCAGCGAACCGTCGCCACCGTTCTCAGTGCCCGTCACCTCCACCGTCCGGGTCTCGCCGGTTGAGGGGTTGGTGATCTCCCGCGGGAAGGCGCCGTGGATAAAGAAGTTGCTCAAATCCTTGTAGAACACGGTACCGGTCAAGGAGCCCACGGGCGCGAAATACCACTCCAGCGACAACTCGGCCTGGTCAGACTCCATGGGTTGCAGGAAGGGGTTGCCCGAGCTGCCATCCCAAAGACTGATGGAGGCGGACTGCAAGCCGCGCGCCACGGTATCGTCGTCCGGATCGAAATCGGGGTCTTCGGTTTCAATCTCGGGGAAGTTGCGGTTGATCCTCGCACCCAGGTTGGCCTGGTTTCTGACCAGTTCCATATCCGGATAGGCGATGGCCCTGGCAACACCCACCCGCGCCTGCAGATCATCGGTCAGATGGATTCGCACGTTCAGGCTGGGCAGTATGGCATCGTAGCTGTCGCTGTGATCCAGGAACTCCGCAAAATTGTTGCCGAACCGGCGATCGCCCACCGGGAGATAGTTGATGGCGTCGGAAGCCCAGAGGTTATCCTGGACGAAGTCCCGCCAGGTTTCGTAGGTGCCATCTTCGATCATGGGTTCCGCGTACGCAAAGACGGCGTCGAAGTTCAACACCTCCGGCAGGTCCAGACCACTCGGCACCGGGTTATCCGGCAGCAGGTCCGGGAACTGGATGGAGCCGATAGCCCGGCGATCCAGCTTCACGTAGCGCAGACCGGCATTACCGTCAAAGCGGAAGCCACCGACCTCGGAACCGAAGTCAACCCGCACATAGATGGCCTGGTTTTTCTCCGTGGTGTCGTAGACATCCGACGGCAGGAAGAAGGTGCCGGGAATCACGCCATCGCGCTCCCATACCGGCTCCCAGCTTTGACCGGGCGCCACCAGCAGTTCCCGAGCGCCGCTGGCCACTTCCCGCACCATTTCGTCGGTGGGGTGCAGCATACCGCCGCCGGGAACATCAAGCACGCCGCCGCGGTGAAGATTGGACCAGTCCACAAACTCGAAGGGCTGATGGGCAACCACATCCCGATCCGCCCAGTGAATATCCTGTTGCCATCTCGGCCCCAGGCCGCCCCAGTCCCAGCCGGTGGAACGCACAGTCTGTTCGCGCTCGGCGTAGCGCACACCGGCTTTGATTGAGCGAATCAGATCCCCTTCGAAGTGGTGAGTGCCGTCAAAGCGCAGGGCGATGGAGTCGCCCTCAGAGCGCTCGTAGTGGTCCATGGCCGACTGCCAGTAGTAATTGGCCGGGGTCTGGAAGTAGTTGGCGTCGCCCATGGGGTCGTCGGAGAAGCCGGGGAAGAACGGCGGGTTCGCATCCGGGTCGGCGCCATAGAGCTCCGGATTCTCGTCGCGCAGGCCATTCCAGGGCTCGATCAGGCGCAGGCTGGGCGTGGAGCCACGAGTGTCGTAGTCCTGAATGGCGTGCACCGCCATCATGACGGTGACATCATCGTCGCGGGTGACCGCCTCGATATACTGGATATCGGCGGAGAACTCCCACTGGTCGGTGGGGGTCCAGCGCACGTTTAAGGCGTAGTCGTCGATGATGGTCCGGGTGTCTTTCCAGCGGGTGTCCGTCTGGTAGATATGGCCCCACTGGGGCACCGGCAGCGGGTTGGACGTCCACTCCCGCGGCACTCTGTCCAGGTGGCCGTCGGCGGTGCGCCAGCCATCGGTGTCCACCATCACGCCGGCCTGGAAGATGCCGTCGTCGTCAAACAGAAACTCGGTGCCAGTCAGAGGACGGGTGCGACGGATATCCTGCTCGGCACCTTCGTCGTAGTAGCCGCCCTGGTACTTCATGGCGTTCTCTGTCCAGGACAGGCGGGCATCGGAGCGCATGAACTGCAGCGTGGTCAACAATGTCTCGTCCGGGCTCTCCCACTGCAGGGCGCCGGCAAAGCCACGACGCTCGCGGTCGTCGAACTTCATGGACATGTTGGAGCCGTTGGGCATCCAGATCAGGTTGTCACCGCCGTCGACAAAACGCTCGGCGCCGGGGATTACGGCGGCGTCGTAGCGGACATAGGCGTCACTCTGAATCATGTGGGACTCGCCCTTCAGCGAGGAGTAGGCCACGTTGAGCAACAGGCCAAATTCACCGGCGTCGGTGCTCCAGCGGTCACTGTAGAGACCGGAAATGGTGGGTGTCGCCTCGCGGGCCAGGTCACCCCAGGAAACGTCGCCGGAGACGGAGATCAGCCTGCCATCCTGGTCGAAAGGACGACGGGTGCGGAGGCTGACGGTGCCACCGATACCGCCCTCGATCATATCGGCGGTCTGGCTCTTGTACAGATCGACACCACCCATCAACTCAGGCGGCACATCCTGAAAGTTCAGGCCGCGACCGGAGTTGGCGGTGAAGGAATCGCGACCGTTGAATTCACTGCGGGTAAAGGTCAGACCGCGGATAACCACACCGCTGCCTTCCACCCCAAAATGGTCCGGGTCATCGACACCGGCGAACCACTCAATGGATACACCGGGCAGACGCTGCATGGCCTCCAGCACACTGCGATCCGGCAGAGCACCTATGTCCGATGCGGTAATGGAGTCCACAAAAGTGTCAGCGTCGCGCTTGATGTCCTGGGCATGCTGCAAACTGGAGCGCATACCGGTTACATAGATTTCCTCTACGGGAACTATTTCCTCGTCACCACCCGTCTGTGCCAGCAGCGGCGAGCTGATCGCCATCACGCACATCGCTAGGGTGGATTTTTTGAACAGAACGCTGGGAGCAACCCCAGCACGTTTAGTTTGCTTGCGGTCTACCATAGCCAACCCCTTAATTTTATTATGAAAATTGAAAGCTCAAGCGAAGCAGTGTCAATTCATTGGTTCTGCCGTTATTTTCCCCATTCTTACAATGGGCGCAGTTAACGCTATCATGCTATAACTCAGCCCGGGGGCTGTCAATCAATTTTCTTGTCAGGCTGACCATATCCTAAAGGGGTGCTGTTGGCGTCTGTTTTCACCTTCTAGGCCGCCCCTTCGGGGCTCCCGTCGGACAGCATTTTTGACTATTTTTTCATCAATCTCTTATGGGCGAGCCCGAAAGGGATGCCGCAAAACGATGGTTTCCACCCTATCAGGGCCGGTGGAAATAATATCGACCGGCGTGGCCATCAATTCCTCAAGGCGCGCAATATAGGCCCGGGCGTTGGCGGGCAACTCCTCCAGGGTGCGGGCGCCAACCGTGGAGTCGGACCAGCCGGGCAATTCCTCGTAAACCGGTTTCAAGGCACCCCAGCCCTCGGCGTCGTATGGTATGCCGGCATCCTCACCCCGCTGATTGCGGTAACCGACACAGATTTTCACGGTATCCAGGCCATCCAGCACGTCCAGCTTGGTCAGGCAGACCCCGCTGACGCTGTTGATGCGGTTGGCGTGGCGCACCGCCACGCTGTCGAACCAGCCACAGCGGCGCTTGCGGCCAGTGGTGGCGCCGAACTCGTGACCCTTCTCACCCAGGTGCTGACCCACGGCGCAGTCCAGTTCGGTGGGAAAGGGGCCGGAGCCCACACGGGTGGTGTAGGCCTTGGTGATGCCCAGCACATAGTCCAGGTACAGGGGGCCAAAACCGGAGCCCGTGGCGGCACCACCGGCAGTGGTGTTGGAGGAAGTAACGAAGGGGTAGGTGCCGTGGTCAATATCCAGCAGGGAGCCCTGAGCACCCTCGAACAGAATATTCTCGCCCCGCTCCCGGGCACTGTGCAGCATGTCGGTGACATCGGCCACCATGGGCTTGAGTTCTTCGGCCCAGGCCAGCGCCTGATCCAGGGTGGCCTGATAGTCCACCGGCTTTGCCTTGTAGTACTCAGTAAGCATAAAGTTGTGGTGTTCCATCACTTCCTTGAGTTGCGCGGCAAAGCGCTCCGGCGCCAACATGTCGCCCAGGCGCAGCCCGCGGCGGGCCACCTTGTCCTCGTAGGCCGGGCCTATGCCACGGCCGGTAGTGCCGATTTTCGCTTCGCCCCGGGCCGCTTCCCGGGCCTGGTCCAGCACCACATGATAGGGCAGGATCAACGGGCAGGCCGGCGACAGGCGCAAGCGCTCACGCACCGGCACGCCGTTGCGCTCCAGCTCGGCGATTTCCTTGAACAGCGCTTCCGGCGACAGCACCACGCCGTTGCCGATCAGGCAGGTGATGCCTTCGCGCAGGACGCCGGAGGGAATCAGGTGCAGGACGGTTTTCTTGCCGTCGATCACCAGGGTGTGGCCGGCGTTGTGCCCTCCCTGGAAGCGGGCCACCAGGGAGACCTCTTCGGTGAGCAGGTCCACCACCTTGCCCTTGCCCTCATCACCCCATTGAGTCCCCAGAATTACGACGTTTTTGCCCATAACCGTTTTGCGCTCTCTAAACTGATTTGATGTTTTCTACACCTACAAAGGCAGCAGCCCATAGCCATTCTTTGACGCACCCAACCGGCGGTCGCAGCCCTGAGCTCGCGGGTCTTCCTCAGCGCTGCCACAAACCACGCGTTCGCCCCGGCGACGCAGCTCGGAAATCGCCCGCCACTGGGCGTCACTGCCGTCCAGCACGGCGAATATTCCGGCGCTGGCCGGCGGTGCCAGCAACCCCAGCTTACTCAGCGCCGTAATGTCCACGGCAAAGCCGGTGGCTGGCCGGGCGCGGCCAAAAACTTCGCCGATATGGTCGTAGCGGCCACCGCTGGCGATGGGGTTGCCGTAACCCGGGGCAAAGGCCGCAAACACCGGACCGGTGAGGTAGTGGTAACCGCGCAGCTCTCCCAGGTCAAAGTAGAGTTCCGCCTGGGGAAAGCGCGGGGCCACAGCGCGGGCTATATCAGCCAACTGCTCCACGGCGGCCACCGCCTCGGGGCAGTCGCCGGCAAACAGAGCCTTGGCCTGATCCAACACGGCGGCGTCTCCAGCCAGGCCGGGCAGCGCCAGCAGTAGTTCCGCTGCTCTGGGCGCCGGCACATGCACCGCCAGCCAGGCGCGCATTTCGGTCATGGCCTTGCGTTGCAACAGGTCGAAGAAGGCGGTTTCCTGCTCCTGACTCAACCGGGCAAAATCCGCCAGGGCGCGGTAGATGCCCACATGGCCCAGGTCGATGTGCTGCCGGGGCAAACCCGCCAGCACCAGGGATTCCAGCAACAGGGAGACCACTTCGATATCCGCCGCCAGGCCCGGCTCGCCGTAGTACTCCACACCCGCCTGAATCGGCGTGCGGGTGGCCAGGGGGTTTTTCGGGCGGGCGTGCACCACGTGACCGGCATAGCAGAGACGATTGGCGCCCTCGCGGATGAAACTGTGGGCGTCCATACGGGCCGTCTGGGGCGTGATGTCGGCGCGTATGCCCAGGGTGCGGCCACTGAGCTGGTCGGTGACCTTGAAAGTGAGCAGATCCAGATCCCGGCCCAGGCCAATCAGCAGGGAGTCGGTGTACTCCAGCAACGGCGGGATCACCAGGTCGTAGCCCCAACTGCTGTAGAGATCCAGCAGGCGACGGCGCAGTTGTTCTATGGGCCGGGCCTGGGCGGGCAGAATCTCTTCCACACCATCGGGCAGCAGCCAGCGATCAGCGTAAGTCATGGCAGTATCAGTTCAACAGGTAGAGCAGGCCCACCCCCAGCGCCATGCTGGTCAGGCCCATGATCCGCAACTGGCGGTCACTGACCTGGGCCAGCGCCGCCAGCAGGTTGCGCCAGCGGGCGGGGTAAAGAAAGGGCAGTATACCCTCCAGCACCAGCATCAGGCACAGGGCCCGCAACAGGTCATCCCACATGCTCCGGCCCCGCGGGCATCAGCGCTCCCCGGTGGAGCTCTTCAGATAACGGAAAAAATCGCTGCCCGGGTCCACCACCAGCAGATCCTCCTTGCCGGCAAAGGTGTTGCGGTAGGCGTTGAGGCTGCGCACAAAGGCGTAGAACTCCGGGTCCTGGTTAAAGGCTTCGGCATAGATGGCAGCGGCACGGGCGTCGCCATCACCGCGAATCAGTTCGGACTCCCGGAAGGCGTTGGCCTCCAATACGGCCCGTTGACGATCGGCGTCGGCACGAATGACTTCGGCCTGCTCGTGACCGATGGCGCGGTATTCCGCCGCTTCTTTTTCGCGATCCGCTTCCATTCGTTCAAACACTGACTGACTCACCTCCACCGGCAGGTCAATGCGTTTGATGCGGATATCCACTACCTGCACACCCAGATCCCGCATGGCTATAGTGTTGAGTCGCTCGGTCAGGGTTTCCATCAGTTGATCCCTGTCACCGGAAACCACCTGGTAGAGGGTACGCTCACCAAACTCGTTACGTAATCCATCCGCCACCCGGGAAAACAGCAGGCGCGCCCCTGCCTCCTCCGGCGCACCGGCGCGGCCCGAGGTGGCACGGTAAAACGTATCCGCTTCAGCCACCCGCCACTTGACGAAGGCATTCACCATCAGACGTTTGTTGCCGGCGATAAAGAAACTTTCCTCCTCGGCGTCGATGGTCAACACACGACCATCAAACCGGTGTACCGTATCGGCGATGGGCCATTTGAAGTGCAGCCCCGGCGACACATCGTCGTTGATCATGGCGCCGAAGCGGGTGACCACGCCGCGCTGGTATTCATTGAGGATATAGACGCTGTTGGCGACCACAAACACCACCAGACCCACCAGCAGCAAACCAATCATATTTCTGGACATCAGCGCACCTCCCGTCTGACAGTGGTGGTACCGCGGGCGGGGCGAGCGAGGTCACGGGTAACCTGTTCGGTAATGGCGCGCACATCTTCCGGTGCGGACGCCCGACCGCTGTCGCCGGTGCGCTGACCGCGTTCGATCATGCGATCCAGAGGCAGATACAACATATTGTTGCCGCCTTCCACATCCACCAGGACTTTGGAGGAGGCGCGCATCACCCCTTCAACCGCATCGATATAAAGGCGCTCCCGGGTCACTTCCGGGGCCAGTTGGTACTCCGCCAATAGGCGGGTAAAACGTTCACTTTCACCCTCGGCCCGGGCCACCACTTCGGCGGTGTAGGCCGTGGCTTCCTCGATCATGCGCTGAGCGCGACCCCGGGCTTCGGGAACCACGCGATTGGCGTAAGCCAGCGCTTCATTGCGCAGGCGATCCTGGTCCTCGGACGCCCGGATCACGTCGTCAAAGGCGCTGCGCACTTCGCGCGGCGGCCGACCTTCGAGCATGTTGACGCTACGCACAAGAACCCCAGCCTGGTAATGATCCAGATAGCGCTGGATACGCTCCTTGATCTCTTCACCGATGGCCTGACGCCCGCCGGATATCACCTGATTCAACTCGGAAGAACCCACCACATGGCGCAGGGCACTCTCGGCAGCCTGATGTACGCTGGTATCGGGGTTGCGCACGTTGAGCACAAAGTCCCGAACCTCCACCACGTTGTACTGCACCACTATGCCCAGCTCAACGATGGCTTCGTCCTCGGTGAGCATCAGGCCGTCCACGGTAAACTCCCGCTCCCCGGTCACGTTCACCACGAAGCGACGCGTAACCAGCGGCGGATCCCAGCGCAAGCCGGGCTGTTTGATTTCCTTGAAAGCACCCAGCCGCAACACCACCGCCTGCTCGCGATCATCCACCTGATAGAAGCCGGCCACCACGTAGAACAGGCCCGCCAGCAGGGCGATACCGCCGAGCATGGCCAGAAAACCGCCGGCGCCACCGGAGCCGGAGTCGCCACCGGAGCCGCCAGACCCGCCGCCAAACAAGCCCTTGAGCTTGCGCTGAAAGTTCCGCAGCACCTCATCCATATCCGGGGGGCCGTCACCACCGCCACCCCAGGGATCCCGGCCTTTGCCTCCAGGGCCTTTACCGCCCGGCTCGTTCCAGGTCATAACCCACTCTCCACAGTCATCCGCGGACGGCCTGCCCACGGTTTGTCAGGAAACATCAAAAAGCCGTCGAAACGCCGGTTTCAACGGCACACAAAATATGGCCCACAAAATACCGCCCACGGTCGCCATGCGCCGGGAATCGGAAATCCGACCGCGAATTCTACCAAAGACCAGGGGCAAACTAACAGGCTATTCGCCCGGATTGCGCGGAATCGTCCTCCGGCAGCCACTGCAACTCATCAAATGTCTGGCCGGCCTCAGCCAGCAGTCGCATCAGGTCGCTCTTGGGGATTCGCAGGGACAGTTCGCTGGCGCCGGAGTCGCGGTAGCATTCCGCCACCACCGCTTGCTGGCGGTAGAGCATGGAGCGCAGACGCCCCTGGGCGGCCGGCAACAGCAGATTGCCCTGCACCAGCTCGTCACCCAGCAGATCGGCGATGGCCTGGCCCAGCAGCTCGCAGCCCTGCCCCGTGCGGGCGGACAGCCAAACGGCCAGGGGACGCCCCTGATCATCGCGGTCGACGCGGGGCTCCAGGCCGATCAGGTCCACCTTGTTGTAGACCCGCAGTTGCGGCAGCTCATCCGCGCCGATCTCCACCAGCACCTTGTCCACCTCGTCGCACTGGTGCAGACGGTCATCGGCGGCGGCATCCACTACATGCAGCAACAGGTCGGAGCTGCTGGCTTCTTCCAGGGTGGCGCGAAAAGCCTCCACCAGCTTGTGGGGCAGATGACTAATAAAGCCCACCGTGTCGGCCAGCACCACCGCCCCTATATCCGGCAGCTCCAGCCGCCGCAGTGTGGGGTCCAGGGTGGCAAACAACTGATCCCGGGCATAGACCTCGGCACCGGTGACCCGGTTGAACAGGGTGGATTTGCCGGCGTTGGTGTAGCCCACCAGAGACACAGTGGGAATGGCGGCCCGCTGCCGGGAGCGGCGCCCCTGCTGGCGCTGGGAGCGCACCTTGGCCAACCGTTTCTCAATGGCGGAGATACGCCCACGCAGCAGGCGCCGGTCGGTTTCCAACTGGGTTTCACCCGGGCCGCGCAGGCCGATACCGCCCTTTTGCCGCTCCAGGTGAGTCCAGCCCCGCACCAGGCGGGTGGACATATGCCGCAACTGGGCCAGTTCCACCTGCAGTTTGCCCTCAAAGGTGCGGGCACGCTGGGCGAAGATATCGAGAATCAGACCGGTGCGGTCCAGCACCCGGCACTGCAGCGCTTTTTCCAGATTGCGCTCCTGGCTGGGGCTGAGGGAGTGGTTGAAGATCACCAGTTCGGCGCCGTGCTCCTGCACGGTTGCGCACAACTCGTCCAGTTTGCCGGTACCGACAAAATAGCGGGAATGGGGTGCGGGACGCTGGCCGCCGACGAAGGCGACCGGATCACCACCGGCGGAGAGCACCAGCTCTTCGAACTCCCGGGGATCCTCCGGCTCCTGGCCGTGGGCGATATCCAGGTGAACCAGCACCGCCAGTTCACCCGAATCGGGGCGATCAAAAAACAAAGAGTTACCTCTGGCGTTTACAACGCAAAATCACACTAGCTACTCTTGGTCGGCAGCCTCTTCCGCATCGCCTTCCGCCGGGTTGATCAGCGGCACCCGCACAGCCCTGGAGGGCACCACGGTGGATATGGCGTGCTTATAGACCATCTGGCTGACGGTGTTCTTGAGCAGAACCACAAACTGATCAAACGACTCAACCTGGCCCTGCAGTTTGATACCGTTTACCAGATAAATAGAAACCGGAATACGCTCCTTACGCAGCACATTCAGGTAAGGGTCTTGTAAACTATGCCCTTTTGACATGTTTATTCTCCTTTTTGGATAAATAAGTGACCCGCCAAATCCTCTCCGAAGACAGGGCGGCGGAAACAAGCATTAAGCAAGCATATAGACTGACTGCAACTAAGCTCCCGGGTTCCCTCGGCATATCGCACCAAAAGCGGTCAAATGACGCCGATTGGCGGCCAGAAACAAGCCGCCGAAGCCAAAAACGGGCCCGGCGGCAGGTCATGGAGCGAAATCAGGATAACCTGTCTATTATATGGCCCCGGAGGCCAGAAAATTCAAGGCATTTCGCACAATTTCTTCCTTTGGTCGGGAATTGCCTGCGGCATCCTCGGTAGAGAGCTGCTCCAGGGCCGGCCAGCTCTGCAACCAGGTACACTGCCGCTTGGCCAACTGGCGGGTGGCGGCAAATCCCTTTTCCAGCAGTTGCTCGCGGCTGAATTCGCCCTCCAGATACTGCCACACCTGGCGGTAGCCCACCGCCCGCATGGACGGCAACTCCAGGTGCAGATCACCCCGGGCGCGCAGACGCCGCACCTCGTCGATCAGGCCCTGCTCCAGCATGGCGGCGAACCTCTGCTCTATACGTCGGTGCAGGACGGCGCGATCACGGGGTAGCAGCGCCAGCTGCACTACCCGATGGCGTCGACCGAAGGGTTCCCGCCCCTGGCCCTGTTCGGCTCGCCCCTGCTCTGCCCGCCAGTGACTCATGGTCTTACCGCTGATGCGGTAGACCTCCAGGGCGCGGCTGAGCCGCTGGGAGTGGTTGGGGTGGATCTCCGCCGCCAGATCCGGGTCCACCGCCCGCAACTGGGCGTGAATATGGGGCCAGCCGTGCTCGGCGGCCTCCCGCTCTATGTCCGCGCGCACCCGGGGGTCGGCGGCAGGCATGGTCGCCAGCCCCTCCAACAGCGCCTTGAAGTAGAGCATGGTGCCGCCCACCAGCAGGGGGATACGGCCGGCAGCCAGAATATCGGCCACTTCGCGCTCAGCGTCGGCGCAAAAGTCCGCCGCCGAGTAGGGCTCGGCGGGGTCGCGGATGTCGATCAGGCGATGGGGAGCGGCCGCCAGCTCGGCGGCACTGGGTTTGGCGGTGCCTATGTCCATGCCCCGATAGACCATGGCGGAGTCAACACTCACCAACTCCACAGGCAAGTGTTGGCGAAGGGCCATGGCCAGATCGGTTTTGCCCGAGGCGGTTGGGCCCAGCAGACAGATGACAGTGGGTTTGTTCACCGGCTACTGCCCCCGCAGGAACAGCCTGTCCAGCTCGTCCAGGGACTGCAGAAACCAGGTGGGGCGCCCATGGTTGCACTGGCCGCTGCGCTCGGTGGCCTCCATATCCCGCAACAGGGCGTTCATTTCGGGAATGGTCAGACGGCGATTGGCCCGCACCGAGCCGTGACAGGCCATGGTGGACAGCAGGCCGTCGATGTGGGCCTGGATACGTTCACTGGTGCCGTGCTCCAGCAGATCCGACAGCACGTCGCGCACCAGTTGTTCCACCCGGGAGCGGCACAGGTAGACCGGCACCTGGCGCACCACCAGGCTCTCGGGTCCGGCGCGCTGCAGTTCCATACCCAGACTGGTGAAGGTGTCCCGGTGCTCCTCGGCGCAGTCCGCCTCTTTCTCACTGACGGCGATACTCTCGGGCACCAGCAGTGGCTGACTCTGGATGCCACCCTCGGCGTAGGCGGCCTTCATACGCTCGTAGGTGATGCGCTCGTGGGCGGCGTGCATGTCCACGATCACCAGCCCCTGGGCGTTTTCCGCCAGAATATAGATGCCTTTGAGTTGGGCGATGGCGAATCCCAGCGGCGGCACCTGGTCATCGGCGTCGGCGCCAATCGCTGACCGACCCTCATCGATTCCCAACGGGCTAGCCGGCCGGTGCAATTCGCCGTAGTGACGCAACTGTTCGGCAACGGCTCCAGGGCTGGCGCTCGCGCCCCGATAACCGCTGGCGCCCGGATAGCCATTCGATAAAGGCATCGGGTCCGGGCGCAAGGCCATGCTGGCCTGACCGGCAAACTCCCCGGCCGCCAGCCCTTTTATCGGCGCCAGTTCCGCACTCTGCTCACGCCGGGCCAGGGTGTCTTCCGGCGTCACGTCCGCCAGAGCCCGATGCAGGCTGCTGAAAATAAAATCGTGGACGCTGCGGCCGTCGCGAAACCGCACCTCGTGCTTGGTGGGGTGCACATTCACATCCACCGTGGCCGGGTTGACCTCCAGATAGAGCGCAAAAGCCGGGTGACGCCCGTGGTAGAGCACGTCGCGATAGGCCTGGCGCACGGCGTGACCCACCAGCTTGTCGCGAATGGCGCGACCGTTGACGTAGAAATGCTGCAGATCCGCCTGACTGCGGGAAAATGCCGGAAGTGCCACCCAGCCCCAGAGGCGAAGATCGCCCCGTTCCATATCGATGCGCACGGCGTTTTCCATAAAGGCCGGGCCGCACACCTGGGCCACCCGGCGCTCGCGCTCGGCGGCGCTGCCGGCGGCGCGCCAACTGTGAATGGCGCGTCCGTTGTGGCGCAGGTTGAAACTCACATCGAAGCGCGACAGCGCCAGGCGCTTGACCACGTCTTCCAGGTGGGTGTACTCGGTTTTTTCCGTGCGCAGAAACTTGCGCCGGGCCGGCGTGTTGAAAAACAGATCGCGCACTTCCACGGTGGTGCCCCGGGGGTGCGGCGCCGGCGAGACTTCAGCATCCATATCGCGGCCCTCGGCCACCACCTGCCAGCCGGCGCTGCCTTCCCCGGTGCTGCTGGTCAGCGTCAGGCGCGCCACGGAACTGATGCTGGCCAGCGCCTCACCGCGAAAACCCAGGGTAGCCACCGCCTCCAGGTCGTCCAGTTCGCTGATCTTGCTGGTGGCGTGGCGGCTGAGCGCCAGGGGCAGATCGTCCCGGGCTATGCCGCCGCCGTCGTCGCGCACCCGCATCAGCTTGATACCGCCGTCTTCCACGTCGATGTCCACCCGGGTGGCACCGGCGTCCAGGCTGTTTTCCAGCAGTTCCTTGACCACCGATGACGGGCGCTCCACCACCTCGCCGGCGGCGATCTGGTTGGCCAGGCGGGGACTGAGCAACTGGATGCGGGGGAGATGGGACATGTCAGGAGGCGGGAATCCGCAGCACCTGCCCCACCCGGATGGTGTGGCCATTCAGGCCGTTTTCCTGCTGCAACCGGGCGACGGAAACGTTGTAGCGGCGGGCAATGCCGGAAAGGGTGTCGCCCCGGGAGATGACGTGTTCCCGGGCCGCGAGTTGACCGTTTTCCTTTTGCCAGGCAATCAGGGTGCCCGGCGGCGGCTGGCGCAGAAAATACTGGGCGACGCCGCGATCCAGGGACTGGGCCATCTGCCGGCGGTAGCTGGCAGTGGCCAGCTTGCGTGCCTCTTCCGGGTTGGAGATAAAGCCGGTCTCCACCAGAATCGAAGGTACGTCCGGCGAGCGCAGCACGGCAAAGCCGGCCTGTTCCACGGTATTCTTGTGCAGGCGCGCCATGGTGCCCATGGAATCCAGCACCTGCTGCCCCACATCCAGGCTGGAACTGAGGGTGGCAGTCATGGACAGGTCCACCAACACGCCGGCAAGCATCTCGTCCTTGTCGTTGAGGCTGACGCCACCCACACCGCCAATCAGGTCCGCCTCGTTTTCCCGCTGGGCCAGAAAGCGGGCCGTTTCACTGGTGGCGCCGCGGCGGGACAGGGCAAACACCGAGGCGCCCCGGGCAGCGGGGTTGTGAAAGGCATCGGCGTGTACCGAAACAAACAGATCGGCGTTCATCTCCCGGGCAATGTCCCGGCGGCGGCGCAGGGGAATATAGTAATCACCGGTGCGCACCAGATGCGCCTGAAAGCCGGGGCGGGCATTGATCAACTGCACCAGTTGCCGGCTGATATCCAGCACTACGTCCTTTTCCCGCAGACCGCCGGGGCCGATGGCACCCGGATCTTCGCCGCCATGGCCGGCGTCCACCGCCACGATAATGTCGCGGCGGCCACTGCTGGTGGTGTCGGTACGCACAGTGCGCACCGTCCGTTCCTGGGCAGCGCCGCGATCGTGAAGATCGATAACCAGCCGGTCGGCGGCGCCGGCCTGGCGCTGCAGGAAAAAACTGCGCGGATCCACGCTCTCTTTCAGGTCCAGCACCACCCGCAGATCGTTGTTACCCTGCACGGCGCTGCGCAGACCCTGCACCGGCGTGTCGGACCAGGGCAGACCATCGATACTGGCCTGCAAGCGGGCGCCGGGAATATCCACCACCACCCGGCGGGGATTGTCCAGGGTGAAGAGCCGGTGTTCCACCGGGCCACTGAGATCAAAGACGATACGGGTGTGATCGGGGGCGCGCCAGACCCGCACACCTTCCACGGTGGCGGCCTGCAGCAGGGGTGAGAAGGCCGCCGTCGCCAGCATCAGGGCGATCGCGCCGTGCCGGACCCCGCGTCGAATCAGGCACTTGAAACAGTCAGCAGCGCTGCAATACACCAAAGGCTCACTCACTCGTTGCTGTCGCGCAGTCGGGCCAGCAGTTGCCGGCCGGCAGTCGTCGCTGCGGTCAGTTCGGCGGTACGGCCAATCCCCGCAGAACCGGCACCGCCGACGCTTACTTTAACCCGCAAATCGGCTGCAGGCAAAACACCCGCTCCGCGTTCGGGCCACTCCAGTACGCAAATGTTGCCACTGACAAAATAGTCCCTGATCCCCAAGTATTCCAATTCCTCCGGATCGCCCAGGCGATAGAGGTCAAAATGGCAGATCTGGCGACTTTCCAGTGCGTAGACCTCCACCAGCGTATAGGTGGGACTTTTGACCGCCCCGGTATGGCCAAAGGCGCGCAGCAACCCCCGGGTGAGGGTGGTCTTGCCGGCGCCCAGGTCCCCTTCCAGAAACAGCGTAAACCCGCCGGCGTGCGCTCGCAGACAATGGCCCAGATCCTGGCCCAGTGCCACGGTGGCGGCCTCGTCGGCCAGTTCCCGGCGCAGTTCAGGCATTCCGTGGGCCATCCAGCAGGCCACCCAGTTCCGGCAACAGATCCGTGGCCAGCAGACTGCGCTGCCCGTGCCGGCCCGCCGCCCGATCCGCCGCCACCGCGTGCAGGCAGGCACCGAGCCGGGCCGCCGCCGGCAGCGCCAGACCCTGGGCCAGCAGGGCGCCGAGCACGCCGCTGAGCACATCCCCCATGCCACCGCTGGCCATGCCCGGATTGCCGTCGCCCACCAGGCCCAGGGAACCGTCGCCGGCCGCCACCAGACTGCCGGCGCCCTTGAGAATCACGCCGCCGCCGTAACGCTGTTGCAGGGCGGCCACCGCCGCAAAGCGGTCTGCCTGCACCTCGGCGGTACGGCAACCCAGCAGGCGCGCCGCCTCACCGGGGTGCGGTGTCAGCAGCCAGCTGTCCCGCCGGGTGCCTGCTGCCACCACCCGCCCGGCGGCGAGAATATTCAGCGCGTCCGCATCCAGTATCAGGGGTAGGCCGGTTTTGACCGCCTGCTGCAGCATCTGTTCGGACCAGGGCGAAGTGCCCAGTCCCGGCCCCACCACCAGCACGCCGGGGCGGGCCAGCCAGGGCTCCAGTTCCTGGCCGGAGGTCACGCCGCAAGCCATCACCTCCGGTCGGCGGGCGAGAATCGCCGGAATATGCTCGGGCCGGGTGGCCACACTCACCAGACCAGCGCCCGTGCGCGCCGCCGCCTCCGCCGCCATCAGCGCCGCCCCGCCATACCCGGTGTCGCCGCCGATCACCATCACATGACCAAAGTCCCCCTTGTGAGCATCCGCCGCCCGGGGCGGCAAGGCCGCCAGACAGTCCGCCAGGGACAGCCGTTCCACCGCTGCGGTCACCCCCTGATAGCAATCGGCGGGCACCTGCAGATCGGTGAACACCAGCTCCCCGGTCAGGGCGGGACCGCGCCCGGTCAGCAGGCCGCGCTTGCAGCCGATAAAGGTCACGGTCACCCGGGCCTGCACCGCCACCTCGGCCACGGCGCCGGTATCCGCCTGCAACCCCGAGGGAATATCCAGGGCCAGCACCGGCTGACCGCTGGCGTTGATCTGCTCGATGGCGCGCTGATAGTCGCCCGCCACCGCGCCCTTGAGACCGGTGCCCAGCAGGCCGTCCACCAACACCCCCGGTTGCGGCGCACTATCGTCCAGAGGCGCCATGGGCACCCCTTCCTGCACGGCAAATTCCCAGGCCCGGCGGGCATCCGCCCTGAGCTTGCCCGGATCGCCCACCTGCACCACCGAGACCGGCAACCGTCGCTGGGCCGCCAGGCCCGCCACCACGTAGCCGTCGCCGGCATTGTTGCCGGAGCCGCAGTAAACGGTGATATGCCCGGGGTCGGGAAAACGCTGCAACAGCGCCGCAAAAGCCGCCCGGCCGGCCCGCTTCATCAGTTGCGCCCCGGGAATCCCACCGTCGATGGCCGCCTTGTCCAGGGCGCGC
This sequence comes from Marinimicrobium sp., assembly GCA_050486405.1. Lineage (GTDB taxonomy): Bacteria > Pseudomonadota > Gammaproteobacteria > Pseudomonadales > Cellvibrionaceae > JBJHDF01. Next base: position 70,373 of record JBJHDF010000012.1, read on the forward strand.
ACCTGTTCGGCGGTGTACAATGCCGTGGGCGGGGAAGCGGAATCCTGAGCGGTAATTTTCAACAGACAAACCTCGTGTGGTGGCTGAAAGCCGGGTAGATAAACAAGGGCGGATTATACGCGGGTTGGCGAGTGAGGAACAAAGAGGGAATAGTGCTTCGTCGGTGTATAGGTAGATAGAGCTTCGTTGGTGTTTCGGTGCCAACGGCGGAGTTTGGGATATTGCTTCCGGGACTCGCCGTAAACCCTTCCCTGGGGGCTCGCACACCGCTTCCATGCGGTGTACGGTCCCGGAAGCAATACCCCAAACTCCCCTGACAACGGCACTCCGGATCTACCGGAAAGGGAAAAGAAGTGTAGTGCCGACGCTGGCACCGCCGGGGATGGGGGGAACCGATTCGGCGGCCCTCGCGTCATGGCGACGGAATGGATGCCGGAGGTAGAGCAACGCAGGAGCGGTTGCCGAAATGAAGCGCGGGAGCTACAGGGAAGGCCGGTTTTTGCTCCTGCAAAACCGCCACTTCCGCCATCCGTGGCGGTCGTATTTATGCGTCCGCAGAAGCGGTTACCGCCAGCGCCGGCTCCCTCTTAGAAGCACGCAGATAGGAAAAAGGCCTCAAACTACCAAGTCCCAAACCACAAAGCCTCAACACACCAAAGCACTCAGACCAAGAATCCCATGCCCGATCCAATCGACTATCAACAACTCGCCGAAGACATCAAACGCTGGGGGCGGGAGTTGGGTTTTCAGCAGGTGGGCATCACCGACACCGACCTGAGCGAGGCCGAAGTACGCTTTAACCAATGGCTGGCCAAAGGCTACCACGGCACCATGGACTGGTTGGCTGACCACGGCAACAAGCGCACCCGTCCGGCGGAATTGTTGCCAGGCACCGTCCGGGTGATCTCCGCCCGCATGGACTACCTGCCCGGCGACACCCGGCAGATCAAGATACTCAAGGACCCCACCAAGGCCTATATCTCCCGCTACGCCCTGGGCCGGGACTACCACAAACTGATCCGCAAGCGCCTGGCGCAACTGGCCCGGCGCATCGAAGACGCCCTGCCCGACGACGTCCGACAACAGGGCAGTCAGCGACCTTTCGTGGACAGCGCCCCGGTGCTGGAGCGCCCCCTGGCGGAAAAGGCCGGGCTGGGCTGGACCGGCAAGCACACCCTGATCCTCAACAGCGAAGCCGGCAGCTGGTTCTTTCTGGGCGAGATCTACACCTTTCTGCCCCTGCCGCTGGACACACCCGACCAGCCCGACCGCTGCGGCGACTGCACCGCCTGCCTGAAAGTCTGCCCCACGGACGCCTTTCCCCGGCCCTACGAACTGGACGCCCGGCGCTGCATCTCCTATCTGACCATCGAGAACAAAGGCGCCATCCCCGAGGAATTCCGCGAGCCCATGGGCAACCGGGTGTTCGGCTGCGACGACTGTCAGGCCATCTGCCCCTGGAACAAATACGCCCAATTCAGCGACGAGGGTGACTTCCTGCCCCGCCACGGCCTGGCCGACAGCGACCTGCTGACCCTGTTCCGCTGGAGTGAAGAAGAATTTCTGCGTTACACCGAGGGCTCGCCCATCCGCCGCATCGGCTACCAGGGCTGGCAGCGCAACCTGGCGGTGGGGCTGGGCAACGCCCCCAGCCACCCGGACATCCAGCGCGCCCTGCTGGAAAAACGCGAAAACGCCAGTGAGCTGGTGCACGAACACATTGACTGGGCGCTGCAACAACAGGCCAACCCCGGGCGGCGCAAACGGCGGAAAATCAAGGCTCCGATATCTCCACCACACTAGAGACAACCTTCTGCCTGCATGGATTGTAAGTGGCATTTACAATCCATGCGTGACTATCGCCCCTCTACCATTACCGCGAAACACGCAACGCAGAAGTTGATCTGCTGATTCCACAGGGCAGTGACGAGAAGACCACCACCATAAGAGTGCAAAGCCGGCGCCACCCTTCAGCCGGAATCATACGCAAGCGGGGGCTGGTCAAACCGCCGAGCCCGTATGCCGTTACTGAAGGTCATAGTATCGCCGCTATAGACCAGCGTGGGGCTTTTTGTGCGGTCGGAGGGTGCCGCAGTGTGGGTCAGGCCCCTGAGAGGATTAGGTAGGCCATTGAAAAATGGCAATAGATTAAGAACTTTAAATAGTTACGCTTCCTTTTTCGACGCCTCCTTTTTCGCTAACAGCTCTGCCAAGCCTGCTCCCAGCATACCTGCACCACCCAACACCCATCCACCATCGACCGGAAACACTGTGCCGTTAATATAGCTGGCATGCGGAGAAGACAAAAACAAGCAGGCTCTAGCAATATCTTCAACCTGGCCCATGCGTTTTAGTGGTACCGAGTTTTCGACCGCAGCACGAATCGCCGGCGTAGGAGCCAAACGTGCCATACCTTCGGTATAATCTATAGGGCCGGGCATAACAGAATTCACGCGGACACCCTCAGCGCCCCACTCAATAGCCAAACAACGCGTCAGCATATCCACACCCGCTTTAGCTGCGCAAACATGTGATTGCGCAGCCATAGCAACTTGCGCTTGTGGTGCAGATATATTGATAACCGAGGCACCCGGCTTGCGCAGATGCGGATAAACCGCTTGCATAACGTGAAAGGTGCCAAGCAAATCAATTTCGACAACTGAGCGAAATGCGTTAGCGGACATGCCCATAGCCAGCGCCGGAAAATTTCCGGCAGCCCCTGATACCACCACATCCAATTCACCCCAGGCAGCCGTGACTTGCGCAACACCCCCTTGCAGGGCATCAGGCTGACGTACATCCGCAGTAAAACCCATGGCGTCGGCGCCCAATTTTTTCAGGGCTTGCAATGTACTCTCCACTTTTTCAGCCGAACGGCTGGCAACAGCGACTCTGGCACCTGCACTTGCGAAAGCTTCGGCAATACCACGGTTAATGCCACTAGTTCCACCAACAACTAACAGGTTTTTTGACGTGAAATCGAAAAGGTTTTGCATAGTTCCACCTCTTTAATCGTCGATGGATCTGTAGTTTAGTTCGAGTCCTTGTACGTCTGCGCCCGACTTGCCGCCCACATCCTCCGACCCTGGACTCAATAAAAACGGGAAAAATCTGGCGCTCGTTTTTCAAAAAATGCCGTTACGGCCTCCTTGCATTCCTCCGACTGCAAACCTTCAGAAAAAGCCACATACTCCCGCTGAATAGCAGCATCCACACTCGCCTGCTGAGATTGCTTCATCAACAATTTAGCACGTCGCATAGCCGCCGGTGGTTGTGCTACCAGTCGTGCCAATTTCTGGTCGACCAAGGCATCCAGCTCCGCATCGGGCACCGCCATGTTAATAAGCCCCATATCAGCCGCCTGAGCTCCCGTAAAAGGTTCACCTAATAACAACAACTCCGCCGCCCGCTGATATCCCAAGTGGCGCGGCAACAACCAACTCGCCGCGTATTCCGGGCACAAGCCCAGGTTCACAAACGGCAATTGCAAACGCGCATCGTCACTCGCATAAACCAAATCACAATGCAGCAACAAAGTCGCTCCAATCCCTACCACAGGCCCGCGCACCCTCGCCACCACTGGCTTTTCCACCCGCTGCAGACCCTGCATAAAACGCACAACCGGATGATCCGCATGAATCTCCGGCTCCTTCATAAAATCCATTAAATCATTGCCACTGGTAAAACACCCCTGGTTATCCGCCAACAAAATAACCCTAACTCCAGGATTTCTACCCGCCTCCGCAATAACCTCCGCCGCCGCCGCATACATCGCCAAGGTAATCGCGTTTTTACGCCCCAACCTATTAAATCTCAAGGTCAAGATCGATTCACTCAAATCCACCAACAAATCAGGGCATGTGTTCATTAATATTCCTCAACAACTAGAGGTTAACAAATTCTCTGCATGTTGACGCCTTAAATCAAGAGTTAAAATCAAGTAAAATTAACAGGTTAGAGTACTTGATGCGCCTGCCAATAGGCAGGTTGGCACCAAAGCCACCGCCAACTTGTACAGCCTGATTGAAACGGCGAACCCTTCAGAAAACAAGAAAGTGATTTACATAATTCAGGGTGTCGCTCTGTGGCGTCACGCCGCCCCGGCAACAGCAGTGGCAGTGCCAACCCACCCCTGATACATTAGCGGGCCATTTCATTCCCACCCGGAGGGTTCATGCCATGGTTCTGCGCCAACCGTTCAAGCCACTGCTACTGGGTTGTGTCCTGATGGCAATCGCGGCCTGCCAATCCGCCTCCCAACCCGCCGACCCAGCGGGAACTCTGGCGGAAGTGCCCCTGATAGTGGGCACTTACAACCACCAGGGCAGCGAAGGCATATACGCGCTGTCCTACCACGGCAGCCCCGCTGGATTCTCCCCGCCACAGTTGTTGGCTGCGGCCGACAACCCATCTTTCCTGCACATTACCTCGGAGCGACTGTACGCGGTCAACGAACTCGGGGAAGGACGCCTGACCACCTATCAAATGTCTGCCGACGGCCAGTTGCGCGAGTTGGGCTCGGCTTCGACCCTGGGCGCCGCACCCTGCTATGTAACGCTGAGCCCGGACGGCCGCTTCGCGGCCACCGCCAACTACGGCGGCGGCAACCTCAGCGTGTTTCGCCTGGACCAGCGCGGGGTAGCCAAAGAAAGCCCACATATACTGCAGCACAGCGGTCGAGGTCACGACCCGGCCCGCCAGCAGGCGCCCCACGCCCACTGGGTGGAGTGGGACAGGCGCCACCCCTACCTCTACGCGGTGGATCTGGGCATCGATCAGGTGCTGGTCTATGACGTGGACCCGGAGACCGGCGCGGCCGACACCGGCCGTACCGCCCTGCAACTGGAACCGGGGGACGGCCCCCGGCACCTGTTCTTTCACCCACAGCAACCACTGGCCTATATACTCAATGAGTTGAGCAATACCATCACCGTCGCGCGCCAGGCAGACAACGGCAGTCTGACCCCGATCCAACGGGTTGCCACCCTGCCGGACGACTTTGCCGGACAAAGCTACGCGGCGCATATCCACATTACCGCCGATGGGCGACACTTGTACGCTTCCAACCGGGGCCACGACAGCATCGCCGTTTTCAGAATCAACGGCGATGGCTACTTGACCCTGCAGCAGCTCGAAAGCACCCGAGGCCAGTGGCCACGGCACTTTCTGGTGCTGGAGGACGCGCGCGCTCTGATTGTCGCCAACCAGCAGAGCCACAATCTGGTGGCCTTCGATATCGGTGACGACGGCGGCCTGAGCCACAACGGCGCGGAAGCCACCCTGCCCCAGGCCACCTTTCTGGGCCGCCGCTAGTCAGCGGCCCTGTTATTTTGGCCGTCAAACAGGAATAATATGCACCCCAAAAAAGCGCCAGCGCCCCGGAAGTGGCCCGCAAGCGCCTTACTCAACCGACATTCAACAGCCAGAGACAGTACACCATGATGAAACCGCTTTCCGATATCGGCCTGGTTGGCCTCGCCGTGATGGGCGAAAACCTCATTCTCAACATGGCCAGCAAGGGCTACACGGTGACCGCCTACAACCGCTCTGTCGACAAGGTGGAGAAGTTCCTCGCCGGGCGCGCCCAAGGCCAGAGCATTCGCGGAGCCAGCTCTGTGGAGGAACTGGTGGCCTCCCTGGAAAAGCCGCGCAAGATCATGCTGATGGTCAAGGCCGGCCAGGCGGTAGACGACTTTATCGAGCAACTGATCCCGCATCTGGAGCCCGGTGACATCATCATCGACGGCGGCAACACCCACTACCCGGATACCAACCGCCGCACCGAATATCTGGAAAGCAAGGGGTTCTACTTTATCGGCACCGGCGTCTCCGGTGGCGAGGAAGGCGCCCTCACCGGCCCCTCCATCATGCCCGGCGGCTCGCCCAAGGCCTGGGAGCACGTCAAGCCCATCTTCCAGGATATCGCCGCCAAGGTGGACGACGGCAGCCCCTGCTGCGACTGGGTGGGTGAAAACGGCGCCGGCCACTTTGTGAAAATGGTGCACAACGGCATTGAGTACGGCGACATGCAGCTCATCTGCGAGGCCTACCAGATCATGAAGGATCTGCTGGGCATGGATCACGACGAAATGCACCAGGTGTTTGCCGAGTGGAACGAGGGCGAACTGAACAGCTACCTGATCGAGATCACCCGGGACATCCTCGCCTACCGGGAGGACGGTGAGCCGCTGGTGGAGAAGATTCTGGACAAGGCGGGCCAGAAGGGCACCGGCAAGTGGACCGGCATCATCGCCCTGGACATGGGCATTCCCCTGACCCTGATCGGCGAAGCCGTGTTTGCCCGCTGTCTGTCCGCCCAAAAGGATGAGCGTGTGGCGGCGTCGAAAATCCTCACCGGCCCCACCCCCAACTTCCAGGGCGACAGGAAAGCGCTGATCGAGGATCTGCGCCAGGCGCTGCTGGCGGCCAAGATCATCTCCTACGCCCAGGGCTACACCCTGATGCGCGAGGCCGCCAAAGAGTTTGGCTGGCACCTGAACTACGGCGGCATCGCCCTGATGTGGCGCGGCGGCTGTATCATCCGCTCGGTGTTCCTGGATAACATCAAGCAGGCCTACGACAAGAACCCGGAGCTGAGCAACCTGCTGCTGGACGACTACTTCAAGCAGAAGATCGAAACCCTGCAGAGCGGCTGGCGGCGACTGTCGGCGGCGGCCATCATCAATGGCGTGCCGGCTCCGGCCATCACCTCGGCCCTGAATTACTTTGACGGCTATCGCTGCGAGCGCCTGCCCGCCAACCTGCTGCAGGCCCAGCGGGACTACTTTGGCGCCCACACCTACGAGCGGGTGGACCGGCCCCGGGGCGAGTTCTTCCACACCAACTGGACCGGCCGCGGCGGCGATACTGCGTCGTCTACGTATAACGTGTAATGCTCCCCCCCCCCCCCCGCTCCCCCTCCTCTGAAGAGGAGGGGGAGCACTGGTGGCGGTGGCTTGCATTTTTCCCCGTCCTGTAACACGCTTGGACATACTGATACCCGAGCGGGGCTGGACCATGCGCCTGACCAAAGATCAACAGCAAACCATTGTCCGTATTCTGCATCAGCAACTGGGCGCTGATCTGAAGATCAGTCTGTACGGTTCCCGCAACGACGATAGCCGCCGGGGTGGCGATGTGGACCTGCTGCTGGAGTCCTCCCATCCTATTCCACTGCTGCAACGAGCCGGCGCCAAGCTGAAACTGGAGCAGGCTCTGAATTTGCCCGTGGACCTGTTGTTTAGCGAAACCGGCAAAACTGACAGCTCTTTCGTCTCCATCGCCAAGGCAACCGCTCAACCTCTGGATACAGCCGCATGACCAATCCGGCGCTGACCCAACAACGTGCCCACCTGGCGAACCTGCTCGAAGCGCTGCAACGCAGCAGCTACTTTCTGCACCAGTCATCCACCAAGCTGCGCTGGCCTCTCGATGGAGAATGGCTGAAAACCCACAAAAAAGACACCGCGCTTTACGAAACCCTGGCGGCCATCAATGAACGATTTGCCAAACTTCAGGACACCCTGGCCGCAACAATGCGGCACAGTGCGCTACTGATGAGCGAGCCCGCAGAACACTTCCTGAAGGTGCTCGCCTTGTTTGAAAAAACAGGGGTGATTGATTCCATAGAACTATGGCAGCAAGGCCGCATGGCGAGAAACATGGCCGCACACGACTACGAAACCAATTACCCGTTTATCGCCGAGCACTTCAACACCTTGTACTCACTGTTGCCCATGCTGTTCAGCACAGCACAGCGGCTCATTGCTTTTGCCGAACAACAACTGGGCGTCAGGCCGGCATCTAGTGATTTCTCCCCTGAGTTCCACACACTGATCGACTCCCTGACAGCCTCTCCTGATCATATCAAGAGGTGATACCGTGACAACCGCCGTCATTCCCGCCATTGGTTTTGGCACCTACCGATTGCAGGGCCAACAGTGCTACGACGCCGTGCGCTCGGCGCTGTCACTGGGTTACCGGCACATCGACACGGCCGTGCTCTATGACAACGAGGAAGCGGTGGGCCGCGCCATCGCCGACAGCGGGATAGCGCGGGACAAGATTTTCCTTACCACCAAGGTCTGGTTCGACCGCCTGGCCGGCGACGGCCCCATCGACAGCCTGCGCGAGAGCCTGCGGCGGCTGGGCGTGGAGCAGGTGGACCTGGCGCTGATTCACTGGCCCTCACCCGGCGACGAGGTGCCCATGGCTTCCTATATCGGCGCTCTGGATCGCGCCCGGCAGCAGGGGCTGACCCGCCACACCGGCCTTTCCAATTTCACCATTGCCCAGGTGGATCGGGCGCTTAAGTGCCCCGGCGGCGAGCATCTGGTTACCAACCAGATTGAGGTGCACCCCTATCTGGCCAACCGCAAACTGGTGGCTCACTGCCAGCAAAAGGGGCTGCAGGTAACCGGCTATATGTCGCTGGCGGTGGGCAAGGTGATCGGCGATCCGGTGCTGGGGGACATCGCCACCACGCACGGCACGACGGCGGCCCAGGTGGCTTTGGCCTGGTCGCTGCGTCGGGGAGTCGCGGTCATTCCTTCTTCAACGCGACCGGAAAATCAGAAAGCCAATCTGGCAGCGGTCAATATCCGGCTGAGTAACGAGGAGATGGCGCTTATCGATGCGCTGGACTGCAACCACCGGGTGGCTAACCCGGAGTTTGCCCCCGCCTGGGACTAACGGTTGCCCCAGATCTTCGACACGGCACGGTCACTGCCCAGCAGACCGACCACCAGGCCCACCACAGCCACTAGGCCAAATACGCCCACCGGCAGCAGGTAGCCGCGGTCAGCGCCCTCGGGAATCAAGAGGAACACCACCACCGCCAGAAACAGAAAAAGCACGCTGGCAGCGATCAGAATGGTACGGTTCAGGGGTTTGTACACATAGGGGCTGTCGCCCTTTTCAAGGGGAGCCAGCAAGGGGGAAAACAGTTTTCTCAAGAGGGATTTCATGGTCGTTCCGGAAAGCAGCAATGGCGCCAGTGTAACCATTTTCGTCGACAAGCGCAGCCGGGGCGGGCCTATTAACCTGGCAATTAAATAGATCATCCTGATCTATTTAATTGGCGTCCTTGAAATGCTGGCGGAATTGCGCGGAATTCCTGGCATTTCAAGGGCTTGCGACCGGGCTTCGCCCGGCGGCGGCGCATCCTTGCGCCGCATTAACCCGGCAATGTTTATTGCCATGGGTGGCATGTATGCCCAATGCACTCGCTTCGCTCGCGGGGCAGGCTCTGCAGGCAACGCAGGAGCAATTGCCTGTAATTGCCGGGTTAATATTGTCCGTATACGGCAAATGTGCCACATTGGAGACAGTGCGACAAAGGGCTGATTATGGCCCCACCGAGGCCCGCAACAACGAACAGCAACGGGCAAACACACTCTCTTTGGCCATTGAGCACGAGGGCATAACCGTTCTTGACAGTTCCATGCAATTCTTTACCAACAACGCTACAAACAACGGAGACAGCGCCATGAGCAAGCCATTGATTCAAACCCTTCTCTGCGCCTTTGCGCTGACCGCCTTCACCGGCCACGCCCAAGCTGGCGATTGTCCGGACCACCTGCAGGGGGAATATCGCCGCCTGCACTCCAGCGAAATGATCAACCTCTGCGAACGCTTTGCCAGCCAGCCCCTGCTGGTGGTCAACACTGCCAGTCACTGTGGCTTTACACCGCAGTTCGAGGCGCTGGAAGCCGTGCACCAGCGCTACGGCGAGCGCGGGCTGGCGGTGGTGGGCTTTGCCAGCGACGACTTCAACCAGGAAGCGGACACTGAAGAGGAAGCGGCGGAAGTCTGCTACGAAAACTTCGGCGTGACCTTTACCATGCTGGCCCCTACCTCGGTGCGCGGCGACAGCGCCAACCCGCTGTTCCGGGAACTGGCCGCCCAGACCGCAGAGCCGGCCTGGAACTTCAACAAGTATCTGGTGGGTGCCGATGGTGAGGTTCTGGCCCACTTCGGCAGTCGCACCTCTCCCGAAGACGAGGAGGTCACGCAGTTGATCGAGTCGCTGCTGGAATAGCGGCAACTCATATCACTCGCCAGAGGTTGACAACTCTTTGTCATAAAGCAACACTGCTCTCGTGGACCGAACCCCCGGGAGCCGTTTATGTACAGTGAAAAATCCGACCTGCTGGCGGAGATCATGCTGCTGGTATTTCGGGTCAACGACAGCCTGCTCAGACAGGGCGACGAGAAGGTGGCCCACCTGGGACTGACCAGCGCCCGCTGGCAGATTCTCGCCGCCGTGGCCCTGGCGCCGGTGCCGCGCAGTGCGCCGCAGTTGGCCCGGCGGCTGGGCGTCAGCCGCCAGGGCGCCCAGAAACAACTGAATTTGTTGCTGCAGGATGGCCTGCTGGAGGCCATTGCCAACCCCAACAACCGCCGCTCACCTTTCTACCGCCTGACCGACAAAGGCGAGGAACTGCACCTGGAAACGCTGGCCCTGCGCCGGGACTGGGCCGCCGAGCTGGCGGAGCCGCTGGATGAGACACAACTGGACAGCACCAGACGGCTGCTAAAAAAGCTGGCGCAGAATCTTGAAGCACCCTGATCCGCGCCGGGATCAGGGGCTTTTGCTCATCCACGCGAAGAACTCCCGATTGCCGTCACCGCCGGCAATCGGGCTGGGGAAATAATCCCGCACTGTCAGCCCCAGGGACTGGCCGCACTGGCGAATTGCCTCCGCCACCCGGGGATAGAGCGAGTCGTCGCGGACTATGCCTCCCTTGCCAATACCCTCGCGCCCCACTTCAAACTGCGGTTTGACCAGGCTCAGCAACTGGCCACTCGGGCGCATCAGCGCCGGCAGACCGGGCAGAATCAGCGTCTGGGAGATAAACGACACATCCATGACCAGCAGATCAAAACCCCCGGGCGCCAACCCGAGCAGCTCGTCGCCCGGCAATTGCCGGGCGTTGATGCCTTCGAGGCAAACCACCCGGGGGTCGTCGCGCAGTCGCCCGACCAGTTGGTCCCGACCCACATCCACTCCGATGACGCGGGCGGCGCCGGCTTGCAGCAGGCAGTCCGTAAAGCCGCCCGTGGACTGACCAATATCCAGCGCTGTCCAGCCGCTCACCTCCAGTTCCGTATGACTCAGAGCACCGGCAAGTTTCAGCCCCGCCCGGGAAACATAGCGATCTTCGTCCCCGGCGAGCACCACCAACTCACTGTCCTCGGGCAGTTTTGCGCTGACTTTTGCCAGGGGCTCATCGACACCGGCGCAGCGCCGATAGACCCGACCGGCCTCGATCAGCCGCTGGGCGTGACTGCGGCTCCCGGCTAGGCCCTTGGCCAGCAACAGTTTATCCAGCCGCTCCACCGTCACCCAGTCCGGTAGTTGGGCAGTATGGAGGGGTCACCGTGGGTCTGGGGCGCACCGAGCAGGTACAGGTAACTGTTGTGGTTGTGTTGCGCGCCCACCTGGGCCAGATAGCCGACAGACGAGGGCAACTGCACCTTGTCCAGGAGCACCCGGGTGTCCGGTTGCTGCCAGTGACCCGCCTCGCGGGCGGCCAGGGCGGCGGCGTCAATCAGTGGGTGGTACTCCACCGGCACCCGTTCCGGCACATGATCGCGAATGATGTCTCCGATACCGGCGTAGCCGAAGGGCACCACGTCCAGGGGATTGATCACCTGGAAACATGCACTGTTGCGGCCGACCCAGCGGGCGAAAGCCGGGTTGCCCGAGGTGGGCGGCGCAAAACCGTAGCCGGCCACCGACAGATTCAACCCCAGCACTTTGCTCTGGTGCTGCGCCCAGGCGACAAACATGGGCACCAGGCCGCCGCCCTGACTGTGGCCGGTAACATAGAGGGTGCCACCCTGGGCCTCGGCCGCCAGATACTCCCCCAGCGTCACCAGCGAATCGGGATCGGTTGCGGACAATAGCGCCTGCTGGGCACTGAGAAAATGCGCGGACACCTTGGCCTCCGGGTCATCCACGTAGGGAAAATGGTGCTGACCGGTGGGCACGTCCTCCCAGATACTGCCCAGCGCCTGCACCGTACCGCGCAATACCAGGGCGTAGGCGCCGGTGGTGGCGCTGCGCACCAGATAGGCCAGATTGTCACCATCACCGTGCAACACCGGGCCCCAGACCAGGCGCCAATCGCCACGGGTGGCGTAGTCTGCACAGGCCAGGGCCTCGACCAGGGCCACCTTGAGCCGGGAAAGATTATGCCCAGCGTCCACATAGGCCAGCCCTGCCAGCGTCATCAATACGCCCGCCGTCTGCTTGTTGTAGGAATCTGTCACGCCATCGCCTCCATTGTTGTGTGCGGGGCCAGTGTACCCTGCCGGATTGTACCCGGATTGGCCATGCCTGTCCGACCGCCGACCAGACCGCTATAATGCCGCCCCGCCAACCGACGCGGATAAATGCTAGAGTAACCCCATGACCTCGTCCCTGATCCCGGAAAAGCCCCTGCTGGTGTCTCCCTCCCTGGCTGCCACCATCGGCCTGGAGGAGGCCACCATGCTGTCGCTGCTGTCGGAGCTGGCCCACTACCGCCAGGTGCCCGCTGGCCAGTGGCTGGAGTTGGACGGCTCCCAGGTGCAGACCCTGATGCCTTTCTGGAACGAGCTGGACGTGCAGCGCATCAGCAAAAGCCTGCGCGACAAGGGCATCATCCTGCTGGGCTCGGCACCCTACCGGGAGAGCCGCCGCCTCAAGCTGGCGTTCAACGAGGAACCCCCCCCGGCTCCGGCCAGCCGCCGCCAGACGGCGAAGCCCGGGCGCAAGGCCGGCGTCAAGCCAGGCTACAGCGGTACCGCCAACCTGATCCCCGCCAACTGGCAGCCGGATCGGGAACTGTGGCGGCAGATTGCCCAGTACAGCATCCCCGAGGACTTTGTTCTGCGGCAGTTGCCGGAATTCATCACCTACTGGCGCGAGCGCGGTGGAAGCGGCCACTCCTGGGGCGCGAAGTTTCTGCAGCGGCTGGTGGAACAGTGGCGCAAGCACGAGACCGACATCGCCCGCCGGGAACAGGAAACCCGGGTCCACGGCGACTGGCGCCCCAGCGACGACGCTATGGAGATACTCACCCGCCAGTCCAATATCAGCCTGGCCTTTATCGAGGACGCCATCCCCGAGTTCGTGCTCTACTGGCGCGAGCGCGGCGATACCGGCCGCACCTGGAACAGCAAGTTTATCCAGCACGTCAAGCGCCAGTGGCTGCGTTACAATGCCGCCCTGGAGCACGACACCGAGCCGCGCCCCATAGCGGAGAACTGGCAGCCCAGTGCCGATGTCTACGACGTGCTGAAACTGGCCAATATCGACCTGGAGTTTGCCCGGGCCCAGGTACCGGAGTTTGTGCTTTATTGGAAGGACAGCAACCGGCTGCACAGCTCCTGGAACACAAAATTTCTCCAGCATGTAAAATACCATTGGGCCCGGCGCCATGCGCTGACCGACGAACCTTCGCAACAGGCACTATCCCATGCAGGACGGCAAAAAGCTGATCGAGCAGGCGGCACAAGAGATCGCAGCCTCATCGACGACCTCACCGACCGCAGCTGGGCCAGCTGAATCCCGGCGGCCCGCCACCGACGCCCACATTGACGCCGTCAATGAGGCCTTTGCCCTGTTTCGCATCAACTACCACAACCAGTACTACAAGGCCTACAGCGACACCCAGGTGCTCAACCAGATCAAGAAGCTGTGGCTGGACAGCCTGACCCGTTTTGAGCCGGAAAGCATCCGCCAGGGCGCCCGCCGGGTGATCGAGAGCAGTGAATACCTGCCCACGCTGAACCGCATGATTCGCGCCTGCCAGGGTGAACCGGAAGAGTATGGCCTGCCCGACGCCCACACCGCCTATATCGAAGCCTGCCGCGCCCCCAGCCCCAAAGCCGCCCATCACTGGAGTCATCCGGCCGTCTACCACGCCGGCCTGGCCAGCGACTGGTTCTTTCTGGCCAGCAACCCGGAGAAAGTCGCCTTCCCGGTGTTCGAGCGCCACTACCGGCGCCTGTGCGAACAGGTGTTGGCCGGAGACGAACTTTCAGCACCGGACGCTCCGGCTCTGCCCGAACATGCGGAAACACCGCTGAGCAGAAAGGAAAACAAGAAGCGCCTGGATGCCCTGCGCCGGGAGCTGGATCTGTAGTATGCCGCGCAGCACCTCCCACTGGATACCGGCCCTGGCGCTGGTGGGCTACGCGCTGGGTTGTCTGGTCCTGGCCCTGTGGCTGGCGCACCACCCCCTGGAAGAGCACCCCATTCCTGTCGGCAACACACCTCTGCCAGACCTGAATGCCATCACGCACATTCCCGAGCGCAAGGCAGCGTTCATTGACCTGCTGATGCCCATGATCGAAGCGCGCAATCAATCGCTGCTGTCCCAGCGCCAGGAACTGCTGGCCATGGCGGACAAGTTGCAACGCAACCGATCCCTGAGCCGACGCGAACGGGCGCGGCTGAAGGAACTGCGGCAACGCTATCATGTGGACGAAGAGCGCTATCTGGAAATGGGGGACGCCCTGGAGGAACTGCTGCGCCGTATCGACGTGATTCCACCGTCTCTGGTGCTGGCACAGGCAGCGGCGGAGTCCGGCTGGGGCACATCACGCTTTGCCCGGGAGGGAAACAACCTGTTCGGTCAGTGGTGCTACAGCGAAGGCTGCGGCATGATTCCGGCGCGCCGACCGACCGGCAACCGCCACGAAGTGCAGCGCTTCGACAATGTGGAGGCGGCCGTAATCGCCTACTATCGCAACCTCAACACCCACCGGGCCTATCGGGACTTTCGCGAACAACGCGCCCGGATGCGCCGCGACGACCAACCGCTGTCCGGCCATGAACTGGCGGGCCAGTTGCGCCACTACTCCAGCCGGGGGCAGGATTATATCGACGAGCTGCGGGAGTTGATTCGCTTCAACGGGTGGGAGTAGGAAAGCCCGTGTCTATGGGTTGAGCGACGCTGGATTGGGCGAAATCGGATTATCTGCTACACTTCCTGGTCTTCATACTGCCGGAGCCTTCCCGCCATGCGCCTGACGCCGCAGCAACGGCAACTAATTCATGACACCGCAGAACAGATGTTCGGTGCCGGGACGCGCGTACTCCTGTTTGGCTCCCGCGTGGATGACAGTCAAAAAGGTGGCGATATCGATCTGCTTCTGGAGGTGGACCAGCCCCTCGAAAACCGCCCCGCTGCCGCCGCCCGTTTCGCCGGAAAACTTGAACGTGTCCTCGGCCAGCGCCGCATCGACGTACTGATTATCGACCCGAACACCGCCTTGCAAACCATTCATAATGTCGCGCGGGAAACAGGAGTGGCCCTGTGAAAGCCAAGGCCTCGGAGCGGTTACAATTTCTGTTGGAAGTCACGGAACGGGAGCGGCGTCATCTGCTGGAAACCCCAGCCAGCGCACTCGATAACCTCAATCGCATGGAGAAGCTCGGCCTGGTTCCTTCCGTGGACGACTGGATGGAAGCGCGTAACCTCCGCAACCGCTTGATCCATGAATACCAGCATGAACCGAGCGAGTTTGCCGCCGCGCTCAACCGCGCCAGCGAGCTCGTTGAGTTGTTGGCGGAAACCAGTGAACGAATCAGCCAGTACACAGGCTCTCATTTTCGGCTACGAACTGGCGGGTGAACTGTGCCACTACTCCAGCCCGGGGCGGGGCTATATCGGCGAGTTGCGGGAGGTGATTCGTTTTAACGGGTGGGACAAGGAAAGCTCCTGTCTATGAGTTTAGCGGCACCGGAATGAACGGTGAAAGATTGAGAGAGACTGGATTATCTGTTAGCGTGAGAACTTACAGAAGAGGGATTTTACATGATAAGAATACTTAGCC
This sequence comes from Marinimicrobium sp., assembly GCA_050486405.1. Taxonomy (GTDB): domain Bacteria; phylum Pseudomonadota; class Gammaproteobacteria; order Pseudomonadales; family Cellvibrionaceae; genus JBJHDF01. The sequence goes on from JBJHDF010000012.1 coordinate 86,204, forward strand.
TTTCTACTGTGCTTCTTTGGTTTTTTGTATCGGCGCCTGGATACGCCAATCCCGATGAAACGACAACGCAAGATGCCGCCCCAACGCCAGAAGAAATGTGGAACCAGGCAATAAGGCATTACGAAAGTAAGCAATACACCCACGCGATAGAGCTTCTGGAACATCTCGCCAATCAGGGCCATGCTGCAGCCCAGAACAGTCTGGGGCGGATGTACGCCGACGGACAAGGAGTTGGACAGGACTTCACCCATGCGGCACAACTCTTTGAACGGGCCGCCAATCAAGGCCTTGACCAAGCTCAATATAATCTGGGATTGATGTACTATAGTGGTCTAGCCGTTCAGAAAAGCTACACCCGTGCGGCGCAACTTTATGAACAGGCAGCTAACCAGGGCTTTTACCAAGCCCAATATTATCTTGGCATTATGTATCTCAACGGTCGAGGGGTTCAGCAAGACTTCACCAGTGCGGCACAACTCTTTGAACAGGCCGCCAATCAAAGTTATGCTTCAGCCCAGTATCATTTGGGCTTGATGTATCTCTACGAGCTAGGGGTTCAGAAAGACGACAATCGTGCAGTACAACTCCTAGAACAGGCCGCCAACCAGAGTCATGCTTTAGCCCAATATAGTTTGGGAGTAATGCATTTCAACGGGCAAGGAGTTCCGCAAAGCTACACCCGCGCAGCGCAGCTCTATGAAAAAGCTGCCAATCAAGGCCTTGGTTTGGCCCAATATAGTTTGGGGCTTATGTATCACTACGGGAAAGGAGTTCAGCAAGATTATACCCGTGCGGCGCAGCTCTATGAACAGGCTGCCAATCAAGGTCTTGCCCGAGCCCAACATGGGCTTGGCTTAATGTATTACAACGGACAAGGAGTGCAACAAAGCCACACCCACGCGGCGCGACTTTATGAACGGGCAGCTAACCAGGGCCTTGCCCAAGCCCAATACGATCTTGGCGTTATGTATCTCAACGGCCGAGGGACTCAGCAAGACTACACCAGTGCGGCACAACTCTTTGAACAGGCCGCTAATCAAAGTCATGCTTTAGCCCAGCATAGTTTGGGCGCGATGTATTTCATCGGACGAGGGGTTCAGAAAGATTACACCCGTGCGGCGCAACTCTTTGAGCGAGCCGCCAATCAGGGTAGTGCTTCAGCCCAATATTATCTGGGGGTGATGTATGGCAACGGGAAAGGAGTTCAGCAAAGCTATGCCCGCGCGGTGCAGCTCTATGAACAGGCCGCCAATCAGGGTCTTGACCGCGCCCAATATGATCTTGGCACAATGTATTACAGCGGGAGATACGTTCAGCAAGACTACACCCGGGCAGCGCAACTCTTTGAACAAGCCGCATATCAAAATCTTGCCCTAGCCCAATACGATCTGGGTGTGATGTATTTCAACGGACGTGGAGTTCCGCAAAACCATTCACGTGCAGTGCAGCTCTATGAACAGGCCGCCAATCAAGGTCATGCTTTAGCTCAATATAATCTTGGTGTGATGTATATCAATGGACAAGGGGTAAAAAAGGACCTCAACGAAGCTAAAGCATGGCTTGAGAAGGCTTGCGATAGTGGTTCACAGCAAGGCTGTCAATTACAATCGCGACTACAAGTAGAGGAACTCATAGAGCGAGCTCTTAGACATTAAGTGCCGCAGGAGAAGCCGGCGACATATCAAGCGGTACGAGTCCGCCATGAGGGTTATTGCCTGTCCGTCTTTGACCAGTCGGACACGATCACTCGCAATCCCCCAACAGATCACGCCGCACAAACTCCGGTTCCCGATCCGTCGCATCAATCGCAACCAGGCAGTAGGGATAGCTATACGCATCGCCTACAATGCAGGGAGAGGTAAGCCCGTATTCGATTCTGAGCATGGCATCATCACCCGCGATCCGCTCAACGATCAACTCCGGTCCGTAGTTATGTATTATTCCGGGCGAGAGGGCCACCACATGTTGTTGGTTGAAATCAATTTCTGGAATCTCGTCCTGCGAGTTGGGCTTCATCGACAGATAAACATCCACAAAATGATGAGCGTCGTCCACCACTTCTTCCCATACCCCGTCACCGATATCGGATGAAGGCGGGTGCCTCAACCTTATCTGGCAGTCAATGACCGTGAAGGATTCTTCGATAAGCCCATCTGCGCTGGAGTCACTATCTGACCCGCCGCAGGCGATCAACATGCCGCAACCCGTCAGACAGACTGCCATAACTGAACGTTTCATACTTGCCTCCATCCCCAAATCCGAATACCGGCGTCAGACCGACTCTATCATGGATTACCATTCGCGTCAGATCACCTCGTCAGCGGCATGATCTGTTCCATAAGCAACTTGTACTGAACGTCAACCAGTTCCTGATTGGTGTCATGGCCTGCGTTTTCCACCAGAACAAACGACTTTTGCGGCGCCTTGAGGCTGTCATAGTAGCGCTGTGTCACCCCGGGAGTTATCAGCAAGTCATGTTCGCCGTGAACGAAAAACATCGGCACGGCGAATTCTGTACCCAACCGGGGCAGGTCAACCGTTGACAAGATACCGTCGCCCCGGAGGCCCACAAAGGCCAGAAATGAAAACTCCTCGCCGGCCTCGTAATCAGCCAGGGCCGTGGGTGTTGCGTACTCAGCGGCAGGCGTCCACCAATGTTCCGGCGGCGGCGTGGCAACTTTCGACTCGTACTGGCGGACCACGCGACGTACTTTGCCGAAGCTGCGCGGATTCTCCCACGGTGGCTCGCCTACCTCTTCCAGCACAGTCAGAGCGGCAACGTCGTTTGCGGCATGTGCCAGATCAAGTAATTTGAAGTAACTCCTGATCTCGTTCTCCGGGTGGCTCACCACTTGAGACACGCCCAAATAGGCGTGAAACAAATCGGGGCGGGCGCTGGCCATATGAACACCCAGGACAGAACCCCACGAACTGCCGGTCAGAATAACCTTATCCTTCCCAAAACGATCGACGAGATAGGCAGCCAGCTCAATGCCATCGCTGCTCATTTGCGCAATGGTGATGGGTTCACCGGGCTCCTGCGGGTTGCGACCATAGGTCATACCGGAACCGCGCTGGTCCCACTGCACCAATGTAAAATCCCTGACCCAAGCGCCGTACAGTTCATCAGAGTAGGGGCTTAAAGGGTTTCCGGGGCCGCCATGGAGAAACAGAATGATCGGGTTGGCGCAACTGTCGCCTTTTACTGTCACCCACTGTTCGATACCGCCAATCGACACAAAGCCCTTCTCATCGATTGCCTGTGAAGGAGACTCACATGCCGTCGGCGGCACCGTCAACGCCTCCAGTATGAAGTCGTTCAGCACAGTATCCGGAAGCCGCCCCTCGTCAGGTTGGTTGTAACGACCTGCTATAATGACAACAACCAGATCAAGGGCGGGAATGATGAACAGGCGCTGTCCGCCATTGCCGAAGGCAGCAATCATGCGTTCGCCGCCGGGCAGAGCCGTCAGCCACCATTGATAACCGTAGTCCATTCCCTCGCCGATTTTCGCATGAGGATAAAAGGCCGTCTCCAGCCAGTCTTCCGAGACGACGCGCGTTCCATGCCACTCCCCCCGGTTCAGCAACATCTGGCCAATCCTGGCGAGATCGCGCGGGCGCATGCGAAGACCCGAGGCCGCTGCCGCCTCCCCGTCTGCGCCCTCGACCCATTCGACGTCTTCAATACCGAGCGGAGCGAACAGTCTCTCGCGGGCATAAGGCAAAAGCGGCTGGCGGGAACCTGCAGAGATCAGCCCCCCAAGCAGCGCCGTGGCACCACCGCTGTACACCCAGCGTTCGCCGGGCTCGTCCTGCATCGGCTGGCCCAGGATGTAAGCGTAGCGGTCCGGCGCAAACTCCATGGCAATCTCGCTATTGCGTGGATCGGTGTAGGGAAGGTTCTCGTTCCAATTGAGGCCGAGCGTCATCGTGAGGGCATGGTGAATCGTCATGGTCTGCTTGAGCCCGGCGTCAACAAGGCCCTGATATCGCGAAAACTGCTCCAGAAGCGGCGCTTCCACGGGGGGAACGAGGCCTTCATCAAGAGCTATTCCGTACAACAGGCCGACGATGCTCTTGGACACCGAGCGCAGGTCGTGGCGCCTGTCGGCGGCGTGTTCCACCATGCCGAGAGGCTGCCCCCAGCGTTCGTCCTCGCCCGCATAATATCGCTCCAGGCGTAGCCGGCCGTGGCGAACGATGACGACACCATGCAGGCCGTCAAGAGCACCTTCCTCGAAGGCCGCATCGAGCCGGTCGACAAACGCAGCGTCGAATCCGGCCTCAGCAAGTGTGCCGGTTTCCCAGTCATTACTTTTCGGGGCCTCAGCCCCGGCTTTCGCATCTACCGCTATCAACCACGCAAGAGCAAGGGTTCCGAGCAGCATGGGCACGGTTTGTTTTTGTAACACAGTCATGGATAATCCTCCGTCGAGACACGAGATGACATGGATTATTGCGGGCGCAGTATGCACCCGGCGACCTGAAACGCGATCGAGGACCCGGTGACCGAGCAGATAGTGGTGATTTACAGCGTCAGCGTCGTGCTTTGCCTGCTGCTGGCCGGGCACTGGCTGTTGGTGCGAGCGCCGCGACCGCTGGCGGCCCGGGTACTGGCTGTCAATTACCTGCTGCACGCCTGCCAAAGCGGCCTGGCCGTGATGGCGATTGGCTACGCCTGGGTGCCGGCGCAAATGCTGAGAGCCAACCTGGCCATGCTGTTGGGACCGGCGCTATACAGCTACTACCTGACGCTCGCCCGCGGCAGGCCGATACCCAGCCCCTGGCACCTCCTGCACCTGCTTCCCGTGGTCGCGGCCGGTCTCCTGATCGCCTCGGGCTCTCCGTGGCGGACCGCCATAGACTGGATGATCATGGCCAGCTTTTTCGTCTACCTGACACTGATCGCCTACCCGCTGTTTTCACCACAACTGGCTCACCTGGGCTCCCATCAGGCCCAGGCGCGGCTCTGGCTGGGCATTCTGGCGGGTTTGCTGTTAGTGGGACTGGGTGTGGAAGCCGGGGTTTACCTGGAGTTCACCCGGGGCACACCCGTGCAGCAATCATGGAGTCTGGTCGCAGGGGCTGCTCTGTTTGCCCTGTTCAACGGCGTTACCGTGTTGTTGGCACTCTGGCGCTCACCCTTGCTGGAATGGATGCACCACCTGGGTAGGGAATCACTCAACCGGCGGCCACCACTGAGTGACCAACAGGCCCGAGCGATTTTTGAACGCTGGGAGGACTGTGTCCGGCAGCAGTCGCTGCACAAACAGGAAGGCGGCATTACCCTGAACAGCGCCGCGCGTAAACTGGGCATTCCCGCCCGACAACTGTCGGAGTCCATCAATCGCGTCCACGGCACCGGTTTTTCCCAGTACCTGAACGCCTACCGGGTGCAACAGGCCCAACGGCTCATGGCCAGCCAGCCACATCTCACTCTCACCGAGCTGATGTCGCAGGCGGGCTTCGAAAGCAAATCCCACTTCAACAAGGAATTCAAACGCCTGACCCAAATGAGTCCCAGTGCCTACCGGGAAAGTGTGGCTCTCTCCGATCCCGAGCGGGAAGAGAACATCAGTTCTCGTGCAGCCACTGCCCGTCCTCTCCGGTGACCAGCCACTGCTGGGAGTACCAGTGAAAGCGGCCGCGCTGGTTGCTGCCGGCGGTGCAGTTGTATTGCACGCGGCCGGGATTCAGCGGTTCGTTGGCGCGCACCAGCAGGCGGTTGTCCTCGATGCGGGTTTCGATGGCACCCTGGCGCGAGGCGAAGCAGTTGACCCGCGGCAGCAGGTCCGGGTTTGCCAGAGTCAGTTCCAGAACGGGTTTCATGCCGCGCCGCACCACCATGTCGTCCAGCGGCTCGCGACGTTCCCAATCCGAGAACCAGTGCGCCTGGGTGACACCCATGGGCAGACTCATGGCCTTGGTGGTGAAATCGTCCATGGCTCCGAAAACACCACCGAAAGGATAGCGCGGCAGCGCCAGCAGATCACTGTGATTATCCAGCGCGCCGGAATTCTGGGCGAAGGCGACAAAGCCCAGCTCCTTCAGCAGCGCCTTTACGGCCTTGTCGTATTCGCCGTAGGGATAGGCCAGCGCCTTGAAGTTGTGCCCGGTTTCCTCGGCAATGCGTTTTTCCGCGTCCATCACTTCGGCAGTGATGCGCTGGCGCCACTCACGGCGGCTTTCACCGTCGCGCAGACGCTGCATAAAACTGTGCTCGACGGTGTGATTGGCAATCTCCGCTCCCGCATCAACCATTTCGCGCAACTGCTCCCAGGTGGCAAAGCCCCGCGCCTGACGGTCCAGCGGCCCCGTGTTGACAAAGACGGTAAAGGGCCACTTGCGCGCCTTGAGCAGCGGAAAGGCCTCGGTGTACACGGACTCGTAGGCGTCGTCGAAGGTGATCAGGGCGGCGCGATCCGGCAGTGGCTCACCGGCCCGGAGTTTTTCCAGCACCGATACCAGGGTGACAATCTCGAATTCGTTCTCTGCCAAAAACTCCAGGTGTTCACGAAACAGCGCCGGTGTCACGCTGGTGGACGCCGGGGTCTCTTCGCTGACGTGATGGTACTGCAATACCACCAGTGCCTGCGCCGACAGACACCAGGACAGCAACAACAGACCGGCGAGGGTTTTGCCTCCGGAAAAAAGGTTTCTGGAACCCATATCGCTGCTCCCGTTTACGCGTTTTAGCATTACTTTATGACTCCCGGGTCAGTCGTATTGCACAAACTTCAAGCCAACACCCGTTGGCTCAACCCGGACCACCTCCATATCCAGCACCGGCGCATCCGCCACCAGCCCCTGCACCTGGCCCTGAACAATATCCCCCACCGGCAGGGCCGGTGCATCATCCAGCACCACGAAGACACCGCCGTCGGAAATATCCCGGGTTTTTACCATCATCTCACCGAACCTGGGGTGCACAATCCTGATCCGGCAGACGATGGGGGTGCGCACATGGCGCCGTTTGTCTTCGCTCATATTGATATGACCTGTGTTATTTTTCCGTCACCGTTACCGAGTCCACCTTCTGGAAGCCCCGGGGCAGCTTGTTGCCACGGCGGCCACGCTCGCCGCGATAGTGTTCCAGATCGGCGGGCTTGAGCGTCAGGTGCCGCTTGCCAGAGTATAACGTAAGCGCCTGCTCCGGGCCGAGTACCGCCAGCGCCAGCACATACTCCTCGCGGGACTGCACCCGGGCCGAGGGGATATTGATGATCTTGTTGCCCTTGCCCCGGGCCAGCTCCGGCAGCTCGGCCACCGGGAATACCAGCAGCCGCCCCTCATTGCTCACCGCCGCCAGCAGATCCTGCTGCGGCTGGGCCAGCGGTTGCGGCGGCAGTACCCGGGCGCCCCTGGGCAGGCTCAGCATGGCCTTGCCCGAGCGGTTCTTGGTGTACAGATCGCCCAGTTTTGCCACAAAGCCGTAGCCCGCGTCCGACGCCAGCAGTACCCGCTCGTCGTCGCCACCCATCAGGGCGCCTTCGACGCTGGCGCCATTGGGCAGGTTCAGGCGGCCGCTGACCGGCTCGCCCTGGCCCCGGGCCGAGGGCAGTGTGTGGGCGGTGATGGCGTAGCTGCGCCCGGTGGAATCCAGCAGCAGCACGCTCTGGTTGCTCTTGCCGCGCACAGCGAAACGAAAGCGGTCGCCGGCCTTGTAGCTCAGCGCCGCCGGGTCTATGTCCTGGCCCTTGGCGGAACGGATCCAGCCTTTTTCCGAAATGACGACCGTGACCGGGTCTACGCTCATCAGTTCGGTTTCGCTGAAGGCCTGGGCTTCCTCGCGCTGCACCAGGTGCGAGCGCCGGGCGTCGCCGTAGGCCTCGGCCACTTCCAGCAGTTCCTTGCGCACCAGTTTTTTCAGTTTCACCGCCGAGCCGAGAATGCCCTGCAATTGATCCCGCTCCTTTTCCAGCTCCTGCTGCTCGGCGCGAATCCTGATTTCTTCCAGTCGCGCCAGTTGCCGCAGTCGGGTGTCGAGGATGTAGTCGGCCTGCACCTCGGTCAAATCAAAACGCTTGATCAGCACAGGCTTGGGTTGATCCTCAGTGCGGATGATGTGAATCACTTCGTCGATATTCAGGCAGGCAATCAGCCAGCCTGCCAGCAGGTGCAGGCGCCGCTCCACCTTTTCCAGCCGGTGCTGCAACCGGCGCCGGGTGGTGACGGTGCGAAAACTCAGCCACTCGGTGAGAATCCGGTCCAGGGACTTGACGCCGGGACGGCCGTCGATGCCGATCATATTCAGGTTGATGCGGTAGCTGCGCTCCAGATCCGTGGTGGCAAACAGGTGCTGCATTACCTGTTCGCAGTCCACCCGATTGGAACGCGGGGTGATCACCAATCGGGTGGGGTTTTCGTGGTCCGATTCGTCGCGCAGATCCTCCACCATGGGCAGCTTTTTCGCCTGCATCTGGGCGGCGATCTGCTCCAGTACCTTGGCGCCGCTGACCTGGTGGGGCAGGGCGGTGACAATGATGTCGCCGCTGTCCTTTTCCCGCTGCCAGACAGCGCGCATGCGCAGGCTGCCGCGGCCGCTGCGGTAAATATCAAGGATGTCGCTACGGGGCGTGATGATCTCCGCCTCGGTGGGCATATCCGGGCCGAGGATATGCTCGCAGAGTTCCTCGACACCGGCCTTGGGGTTGTCCAGCAGGTGCACGCAGGCGTTGACCACTTCCACCAGGTTGTGAGGGGGAATGTCCGTGGCCATGCCCACGGCTATGCCGGTGGTGCCGTTGAGCAGCACGTTGGGCACCCGCGCCGGCAGCACTTCCGGCTCCTCCAGGGTGCCGTCGAAGTTGGGTTGCCAGTCCACCGTGCCCTGACCCAGTTCCTCCAGCAGCACTTCGGCGTACCTGGCCAGGCGGGACTCGGTGTAGCGCATGGCGGCGAAGGATTTGGGATCGTCCGCCGAGCCCCAGTTGCCCTGACCGTCCACCAGCGGGTAGCGGTAGGAGAAGGGCTGGGCCATAAGCACCATGGCCTCGTAAGCGGCCGAATCGCCGTGGGGGTGGAATTTGCCGATCACGTCCCCCACGGTGCGGGCCGACTTCTTGTACTTGGCGCTGGCCTTGAGGCCCAACTCGCTCATGGCGTAGACAATGCGCCGCTGTACCGGTTTGAGGCCGTCGCCGATGTGCGGCAGGGCCCGATCCAGGATTACGTACATGGAATAGTCCAGGTAGGCCTTTTCCGAGTAATCCTTGACCGCCATGCGTTCGTCGGCGTCGTGAGGGGAGAGCACTTCTGTCATAGCGGGTTCCGCAACTGGGTTGTTATGGCTGGTTTGCTTATGGAGAGGATTCTACACGACATGGCACCCGACTATCAGGCGGACAGCAGGCAGGCTTGAAAACCCGCCGTGTGACTCTTTCCTGTGCGCGCTTCGCCGGGATCAGTTATGCTGGGTCCCTTTTCGCCCCAACCCGCAGGTAACATGAATTCCAACAAGAAACCGACCCTGTTGTTGATCGGCGGCGGCCACACTCACTCCCTGTTGCTGCGCAATGCCCGGCGACAGTTCGGCCGCAACCTACGCCTGATCCTGCTGTCTCCCGAGCGCTTCACCCCCTACTCCGGCATGTTGCCGGGCCTGGTGGCCGGCTACTACCGCTACCGGGACTGCCATATCGATCTGGCAGCACTGTGTGAAAGGGCCGACGCCGAATTCGTGGACGAAACGGCCGTAAGCCTGGACCCGGAAGGCCATACAGTAACCACCGACAGCGGCCAACAGATAGGCTTTGATCTGGTGTCCATCAACTGCGGCCTGATGGCGGATACGGCCTCTGTGACGGGCGTGGCGGAACACGCCTGTCCGGTAAAACCCATCAGCCAGTTTCTGCCCCGCTGGCAGCAGGTCAAGGAGACTTTCTACCAACTGAGTCGGCCCGGCAGCCTGGGCATAGTCGGTGGCGGTGCCGCCGGGGTGGAACTGGCCATGGCCATGCAGCACAATCTGCGCACGGATCCCCGTGTCAAATCCCCAGTGGAGATTCATCTGGTCGACCGGGACGGCCACCTGCCCCCGGGCTATCCAGTGAAAGCGCAACTTGCCCTGGGCGCCGAGTTGCAGGAGCGGGGCATCCGGGTACATTCCTGTTTTGCGGTCAGCCAGGTGGAGGCAAATCGTGTACAGAGTCAGCATCAACAGGTGTTGCGCCTGGACGCCACTTTCTGGTGTACCCCGGGCATCGCCGCCCCCTGGCTGTCCGCTGCGGGCCTGGCCACGGACAGTAACGGCTTCGTACGCGTGGACCGACATCTGCAGTCCATCAGCCATCCCTGTGTATTCGCCGCCGGCGACATCGCCAGCATAGAGGGCTACCCCCTGCCCAAGGCTGGCGTTTACGCGGTGCGCCAGGCGCCCGCCCTGGCCCACAACCTGTCCCAGTGGCTGCGCCACAAACCCCTGCGACACTATCACCCCCAGAGCCGCTACCTGAGTATTATCGCCTGCGGCAACAATCGGGCCGTGGCCAGTCGGGGCGGTCTGTGCCTTTCGGGTGCCTGGGTATGGTACTGGAAGCGCTGGATCGACCGGCGCTTTATGGCGCGATTTCCCCGGCCCTGAGCCCCGGAGCGCGAATGGCCCGGGAGAAGCCTGGATCATCGACGTCAACGCCTTGTGGGTCAACACGCGCCCGAGTCCGCATCTCCTGCAGTGGCAGGTCATCGGCAATCCAGCCCCGATCCCGGGCAAAGCCATCGGAGAAACCGGGCAGCAGCAGGCGATAGTCCAGCAAGCGGGGCAGCAAACGGTGCCCGGGGTCGTGCTTGAGCAGGTTGGTGGTGCAATTGTCCAGCAGGGTGTTGTAGAAAGCCGGCTCCCGACTCAGCAGTTCCACATCGGCCATGATGCCGCTCCACAGGTGGCGGCGCTGTACATCGTTCAGCTCCAGCGGGTAAAGCAACACCCGCTCGGCGCGAATATGACTGCGCAGGCCAATCACATCTTCCTCGGTACCCAGCACCACCAGGCGATTGTAGCGGCGCAGCAATCCGGCCAACGGCTTGTAGCTCTGGCCCGGTCGCAGACGCGCTTCCACCGAGGCCACCAGAAAATCGTCGCCGGCAAATTCGAAGCTGAGAAAGGTGTGAGCCAGGCCACCGCCGGCAAAGTGGGATATGCCCAGCCAGACCCGCTGCAGGTCGGTGGGGTGGTAACTGCGCTCGAGGTAATTCAACTGGCTCGGACTGCCGTCGGCGTGATAGCGAAAATCGCGGATGTGGCGAATATGGTAGCTGTCGCCCGCCACCGTAAGCTCCGGCAGTCGGGACTGGGCAGCAATCCAGGGGCCCTGGTGAGTGGGGCTTTGCATACCGAGATAGACGACCAATATCAGCAGCGGTGTCAGCAGCACCGCCAACCACCGAAGGCGGCGACGCATCAGGGCGCCATCTCCTCCTGGAACTCTTCCAGCAGATCCAGCGGTTCCATCTCTTCACCCTCAAGTTCATCGTTCCAGTTGACGCCCACCAGCAGCACATCTTCGTGCATACCCGGCAGCCAATCGTCGAGAAACTCTTCCAGTTCGATGGCCACAGGTTGGTAATCCACCCACTCCTCGCGGCAGTGGGCCCGCGCGGAGGATTCATCGGACCAGAGCGGCATCACGTCGCTGGTGTCGTACTTATCCGAAGCGCACAGCGCCCAACCCTCCGGGCCTTCCAGCCCCCAGATGCAGCCGCTATCCAGGGCTTCCACCACGAAGCGATCCAGGGCGTCGGCGTAATCGTCAATGTCTTCACTGGTCATAGACTGTGCCTGTTCAGGTTCTTACAAGGTCAGAGTGGCACCCTGCTCACGCAACCAGCGCCGACGGCGCTGGTAATCCGGGCAGACGCTGGCCACCAGTTGCCAGAAGGCCGGGCTGTGATCGTGGTGGCGCAAATGGCACACCTCATGGGCCACAAGATAATCCACTATGGGCTCGGGGGCCAGAACAATCTGCCAGTTGTACTGCAAACGGCCGGTGGCGGTACAGTGGCCCCACTTGGAACGCGTCGCTTTGACCGCCACGCCGCTGTGCCGCAGGCCGAGTCTGGCGGCCAACTGGTCGCTCTTTGCTGTCAGCAGCGCCAGCGCCTGTTGCCGATACCAATTGCGCACCAGTTGCGTCGCCTGTTCCGCATGGGGCCGACGGCTGCGGGCAGAAAGCAATATCTGCAGCCTCTCTCCGTGCAGGGATACGGCCGCAACCTCGCCCGGGGCGCAGTCGAGCACGAGTTCCCGGCCCAGATAGGGCAGGCGACAACCGCTGACAAAGTCGTAGCGGGGAATGGCCGCCAGCAGTTCCCGCTGGCGCTGCAGGTGGCGCTGCACCCAGGGGGTCTTGCTGGCCACCAGTTGGCGCACGGCCTCCGGCGACACCCGGTGGGGCGCCCGCACTATGACCTGGCCGCGCCGCACCTCAATGCTCAGGGTGCGCCGGGCGGAGCATTTCACGGTATAGGGGAAGGCGCTGGTCACGGCTTTCGCCCGATGATCACCGCCGTGCGCAGGCGGTTGCGGCCAAAGGCGCTCATTTTATCGAAATCGCTGCGCGCAATGGGCAGGTACTGGCAGTCCAGTGCCGACTGGCGATCGGCTTCCGGGTCCGGGTCGTGCACGTAGATACAATCGTCGTCGTAACCGCTCATCACCACCCAGTGGGGCGCCTTGCGGCCGTCCATGCGGTAGGTGCTGATCAATATCAGCGGTATCTCGTCCCGGCGGTAGGCGTCCAGCAATTCCTGCTGACGCAGGTCGCGGTGGTGCACCGGCAGTCCCGCCGCCAGCGCCTGCTCGCTGAAATCCTGATGGGCGCGCAGCATCACGGTTTTTTTCTGCTCGTCGCGGACACCGTCGAGAAACAACGGCCCGGGCTGATTGATCCAGACGTTGGCGGTAAAACCCCGCGCCAGGGCGGACAGGGCCAACCCCAGAGGATGGCAGCCGCCGTGACCGGAGGTCATGTAGATGGTGGTGGCCTCGCGCCAGATGCGTAACTCCTCTACGGGAGAGGGCCTATAGTTGGAGTTCAATGACGCCATGGCCATCATCAGCGACGCCGGGCCGCAGGTGAAATCCGTGGTCTGAGCCAACCAGGGAATGGCGCTGTGGCGAGAGTCGCCGCTGTAGACCCGGATCCGCTTCTGATAGCGCAGAGCGTCGCTGTGATCTTCGTAGTAGTCGTGGTAGTGACCGAACTGGCGATAACCGAGGGATTCGTAAAGGGTGATGGCGGCCCGATTCTGCTCACTGACCTCCAAACGCATGTAGAAACGGCCGCTGTCGCTGGCCCTCTGCTCCGCCTCGGTAATCAGGTACGCCGCCAGCCCACGGCCGCGAAAGGCCGGCTCCACCGCCAGGGAATAGAGGCGCGCCAGCCGGGTTCCGGGGTGAAAGAGTACCAGCACATAGCCAGCCAGCACCTCGTGGATGCGGGCCACGAGAAAGACGCACTGATCATTGCCCAGCCAGCGGCGAAAGCTGCGCCGGCTCAGACGGTCGCTGGCAAAACAGCGCTGCTCCAATGCCACCAGTTCGTCCAGATCCGCAGCAGCAGCGGGTGTCATCAGGCAGCCCTCGGGCAGGGACTGATACAAAACCATGGTTGAATCCCCCGGTACCGGCAGGCACTATCCCACAATTAGAAAAGATTGCAATACACCGGAGGCACACCATGATTCACCGCATGACCCCCCTGCTCATCGCCCTGCTGTGCTGGACCGGGCCCGCGCTCGGCCAACCCACCAATATCATCCTGATGATCGGCGATGGCATGGGACCCAACCACGTTACCGCCTATCGCCATTTCCGGCATCTGGGCACCGGCGAGGTGCCGCCCACAATCCTGGATGAATTGCTGGTGGGCCTGTCCAGCACTCACCCGGGCGATGACACCATAGTCACCGACTCCGCCTCCAGCGCCACGGCCCTGGCCACTGGCCACAAAACCTGTAACCGCTTCATCGCCATGACCTGCAACCAGGAACCCATTCCCACCCTGTTCCAGAAGGCCAAGCAGCGGGACATGCTCACCGGCATCGCCGTCACCTCCCAGGTCTACCACGCCACACCGGCGCCCTTCTATGCCCACCAGCGCAGTCGCAGCCACTACGCCGCCATCGCCGACCAGTTGGTGGATAACCGGGTGGACGGCGCTCTGCCGGTGGATGTGATTTTTGGCGGTGGCAAGCGCAACATGATCCGCAATGACCGCAACCTGGCTGAGGAGCTGCGGGGCGAGGGCTACGACTACGCCAACACCTGGGAGGCCGTGGACGCCCTGAGCAAGCCACCGGCGCTGGCGCTGCTGGCCGATTCCGGCCTGCCCAGCGCCCTGGACAACCCGGTTGTCGAACCCCTGGCGCGCCTCACCAGCAAGGCACTGGAGCTTTTGGCGCAGGGAGAAAACGGATTTGTACTGATGGTGGAGGGCAGCCAGATCGACTGGTGCAGCCACGCCAATGACATCGCCTGCACCCTGGCGGAGATGCACGACTTTGCCGCTGCGGTTGCCGTTGCCAAACGCTTTGTCGACGATAACCCCAATACCCTGCTGGTAATCACCGGTGATCATGAGACCGGCGGTCTCTCCCTGGGTGCCAACAACGAATACCAATGGCACGCCGCCGTGATACGCGCCGTCACTCTTACCGCCAATACCCTCAGCCAAAAAATGCGCGACAGCCGCCAGTGGCAGGAGCTGTGGCACCAACACACCGGTATCACCCCAACAATCAGTGAAAGACGCGCCCTGCACCAGGCCAGAGGCCGCAGCCAGGAGGCTCTGGCCGACGCCATCAAGGCCATTATCAACCAGCGCTCCCACACCGGTTGGACCAGTGGCGGCCACACCGCCGCCGATGTGCCCATCATGGCTTACGGCGCCGGTAGCGAGCGCTTTCACGGCTTTGTCGACAACGCCGAAATCGGTCGCCGATTGCTGAAGTTTTTGGACTGAAACCGTTAAGGAACCTCTGAGTCCGCGCCTTCAGTGTGGAGGCGCGGCGCCAGATTGCTCATTTTGCTGTATTTTCGGGTAATTTGACGACAATTTTTCTTTCTGGAAGTTGACAACGTTGTCTCGGCTAGATACCGTTGGAGTGGGCATCGCCCGAGTCGCAAGCATCCCAATAACACTAAGCTGTACTCGGCGGGCAGCCATTTCAAAACGCGATAGTTCAAGCGCCATGGCCACAACGGTGTATATCTGCCAGAAGTACAAGGATCTGAAAACGCTCTGCAAACGGCGTTAATGCCCCTTATGCAGGTGTGCCGGTTGCTGTATGGCTGGTTGGCGGTGTTACAAAACCAACGAGAATACAACCATGAAAATGATAACGAAGTTGTTAAGTGTGTTTGCCGGTATATTGTTCGTGGGTTCCGCCCACGCATACAATTGTTCAGGCGTTCCAAGCCATACCAATGGCGGTAACTACAGCACAGGCAGTATTGTGCAAAATAGCAATACAGCCTACCGCTGCACAGTAGGCGGTTGGTGCTCAATTGGTGGCCCTTACGAGCCCGGAGTCGGCTGGGCGTGGAGCCACGCGTGGGAAAGCCTGGGGACATGCAGCGGTGGCGGCTCCAGCTCTGGTTCTTCTTCAGGCTCTTCTTCCGGCTCATCTTCCAGCTCTGGCTCCTCTTCCGGCTCAACCTCCTCATCCAGCTCAGGTGGTGGCGGCTGCCCTCAGTGGTCTGCGGGAACTCAGTATTTCGTAGGCAATGTGGTTCAATACAACGGCTCATTTTATCGCGCAAGACACGACAACCCCGGTTACGACCCCGTTATCAGTACTTGGTTCTGGGAGCTGGTTTCCTCCTGCCCAGGTGGCGGCGGCAGTTCGGGTGGCGGTTCCGGCGGCAGCTCGGGCGGTGGCAGTTGCCCCAACTGGGCCGCGGGCACTCATTATTTTGCGGGCGACGTAGTGGTCTATAACGGAGCCTATTTCCGTGCGGACCATGACAACCCCGGTTACGACCCACATATCAGCACCTGGTTCTGGTCACCGGTAAACTCTTGCCCAGGTGGTGGCGGCAGTTCTGGTGGCAGTTCCGGTGGCGGCAGCTCCGGCGGCAGCGGCTTCAGCGCGATCGTCAGCGAAGCGCAATTCAACCAGATGTTCCCCAACCGCAATCCATTCTATACCTACAGCGGTTTGGTTAACGCAGCCAATAGCTTCCCCGCTTTTGCCAATACCGGCAGCAACGCTGTAAGAATTCGTGAGGCGGCAGCGGCACTGGCCAACTTCTCCCATGAAACAGGCGGACTGGTGCACATCAACGAAATTGCCCAGGGCGAATATTGCTCCGGTACAGCTACGCCCTGCGGCGTTTGCGCACCCGGCAAGCAGTACCATGGTCGCGGCCCCATTCAACTGAGCTGGAACTATAACTATTGTGCTGCCGGTCAGGCGCTGGGCATAAACTTGTGGGCCACTCCCGAACTGGTTGCCCAGGACGCCACTATCGCCTGGCGCACAGCCCTTTGGTTCTGGATGACTCAGAGCGGTGCAGGCTTCCGTCCAGCGCACACCAACATGGTTAATGGCTATGGCTTTGGTGAAACCATCCGCACTATCAATGGTTCCATCGAATGCAACGGCGGAAACCCCGCTCAAGTGCAGAGCCGTATCAATACCTACCAACACTTCATTCAAATTCTCGGCGGAACGCCGGGCAACAATCTGAGCTGTTGATAATCTCTACCCCAGTGCCGGCCACTCCACAAGAGTGGCCGGCCGGTAAAAACAAACGGATGGTTCATACAGATTGCACTACGGCGCAGCTCAAAGTCTTTCCAACTCTCGCCGCGTTTCCTCAATCAGCTGCTGAAAATTCGGTTTCGTCAGAACACCCAGCGCGACCATATAGAGGGCTGCCAGCAGCGACCACAGGGAAAGCGGCCAGCATGATACTATTCCAGAAAATATTCAGTAGTCGAACCCGTTTTGTGAATTCTGTTGTCATGTTGAATAGCCCTCCATAGGCATAAACTAATGATTTATTATCAGCGTTCCAGAAAAACCACGCACTATGATTTCAAACATCATTGGGCTGCTCCCACATTCCGTCCGAGCCGGGTGAGGACAATCCCCTACCGCCCCTCATAGTTCAACTCCCGAGCAGCCAATTCGATCCGCTCGATATGACTGGCCACATGCTGCAGCCAGCGCGCGGCTTCCATCAGCGCCACACCCTGCCTCAGGTCGACCTTGCCCCTGGCGATTTGCTCGGTTACACCGCCACGAACCCGCCCCTCTCTGCGAGTCAATTCGTCCACTACACTCTGCAATTGCTCCGGCTCCATACGCTCGCCGGCAAGCCAGGTATTGATCAACGCCAACAGCGGTTCACGCATGGCCTGCAAATGGTCGTAGTCGCGCAGCGACATCTGCACCGACTTGTTTTCACAGCGATCGTGCAGGCGCTGTAGATGATCGACAATTTCAATGCAGGCCAGCAGCCGGGTCCACTGGTTGCCGGCAGTGTTTTCCACATGCACCGAGTCCAGATATTCCTGAATTGCCAACAATTCCCGCTCCAACTCCAGCAGCGATGTTGCCCGGGACGTTTCGCCCAGCAGGTATGCCAGCTGTTCCGCCACCTGACGAATTTGCTCCAGCAGCAATTTCTGCACGGCAGTAAGCGCCAGTTCCGGGTGCTTGAGCAGGCTTTTGTCCAGCACTTTTTCGTAGCCCATGGGCCGCTCGGGAAACAAGCGCTCGATAAACCGCGCGAACTGTCCGGCGAAGGGCAGCACCAGAATCACACCCAGCAGGTTGAAGCTGGTGTGAAAGCCCACCAGCGCCAATTCGGCGTGGCCGTACAGATAACCCGGCGACAGGCGCTCCCACAGCAGTATGTAGGGCACGATCAGAAACAGCGCCACGCTACTGGTAAAAGTGTTGTAGATGACATGGGAAAAGCCAGTGCGACGCACATGCACACTGCCGCCGATGGTGGCCACGGCGGCGGTGAAACTGGTGCCGATATTCATGCCCACCACTAGCGCCGCCGCCTGCTGAAAATCGATGGCGCCGGTGTGCACCGCAGTGAGCGCCGCCACCACGCCGGCACTGGAGGACTGGGTCATGATGGTAAAGATCACCCCCGCCAGTACCAGCAACAGCTTGCCCCAAAGAGAGTCGGCCGGATAGCGGGAAAAGTCCACAAACCCCTGCAAGCCGCTCATTCCCTCCTGCAGGGCGGCGATACCAACAAAGATCAGACCAAAACCGGCCAGAGCAAACGCCGGTCCGGCCCGCTTGCGCCCGCCAAACAGGCGCATCAGGGCTCCGGTAAATACCAGTAACAATGCCAGGGTGCCGAATTGCAACTTGAAACCCACCACCGCCACCAACCAGCCGGTGAAAGTGGTACCCAGAGCCGAACCGAGAATAATGCCCAGTGCCTGACTGAAGCTGAGCAGACCGGCACCGACAAAGCCCACGGTGGCAATTATGGTGGCAGTGGACGATTGCAGCACTGCAGTGCCGGCCACGCCAGTGAGCACCCCGGTAAAGGGGCTGCGGGTAAAGCGCATCAGATAGCTGCGGATGTGGTCACCGGCCATGGCCTTGAGCCCTTCGGTCATCAGCGCCATGCCCAGTAGAAACAGGCCGAGACCGCCGGCCACTTCTATCAATACACCTGTCAGTGTCACACTCTCTGCCATATTTTCCATCCGGTTGTCACAGGCCCCGCCAGCGCCTAAACTGCGCAGTCCTTTAGCCAAAGCTTAGCGCAACAGCGCCCAAGCCCGGAACGCCCTGCATCATGAACGATAAACTTTTTTGTACCCTGCAATACCTGGTGCCCCAGCACGGCCTGTCGCGCGCGGCAGGCAGGCTGGCTGGCACGCGCAACAAGACCGTCAAGAACACCTTTATCCGCTGGTTTATCCGCCGCTACGGGGTGGACATGACCCAGGCCGCCGAGGAAAATCCGGAGCATTACGCCTGCTTCAACGATTTTTTCACCCGGGCGCTGAAACCCGGTGCCCGCCCCATCTGCGACCAGCCCGAGGCCATCGCCTGTCCGGCGGACGGCGCCATCAGCCAGTTGGGCTCCATAGAACAGGACCGTATCTTTCAGGCCAAGGGCCGCGATTATAGCGCTCTGGAACTGCTGGGCGGCGACCGGGCGCTGGCGGATGAATTCAGCGACGGCCAGTTCGCCACTATTTATCTGTCTCCCAAGGATTACCACCGGGTGCACATGCCCCGCAGCGGCACCCTGCGCCGCACCCTGGCGATACCGGGGGACCTGTTCTCCGTCAACACCGCCACCGCCGGCCAGGTGCCCCGCCTGTTCGCCCGCAACGAGCGACTGGTGGCCATTTTTGACACCGACCTGGGCCCCATGGCCGTGGTCATGGTGGGCGCCATGATCGTCGCCGGTATCGAAACCGTCTGGGGCGGCGAGCAACCGGTGGCCCGCCGCGATATCACCACTACCGACTACACCAGTCACGATGTGCGCCTGCACAAGGGCGAGGAGATGGGTCGCTTCAAACTGGGTTCCACCGTAGTGCTGCTGTTCGGCAAGGACGCGGTGACCTGGGAGCCCCGCTTCACGGCCGGCTCGGCCACGGTGATGGGGGAGAAACTGGGAGAGCAACTGGCCACCAGTCGCTGAACGATGCCCGACGCTCCCGCCGCCACTGTCACCCTGGATGTCGCCGTTATCGGCGGAGGCATCGCTGGGCTGTGGTTGCTGAACCGCTTGCTGGACGCCGGCTACCGGGCGGCGCTGCTCGAGGCGCAAGCGCTGGGCAGCGACCAGACCGTCGCCTCCCAAGGCATGATTCACGGCGGCATCAAGTACACCCTCAAGGGCGCGCTCACCGGCGCCTCCGAAGCCATTGCCGGCATGCCGGCACGCTGGCGGACCTGCCTGGCCGGAGAAGGCGAGCTGGATCTGCGCGGCACGCCGATACTCAGCGAACACTTCTACCTGTTTTCCAGCGGCGGGCTCAGCAGCCGCGTCGGCACCTTTCTCGCCAGCCGGGTGACCCGGGGCCGGGTACAGCCGGTGGCCAAAGGGGAGGCGCCCACACTTTTTCAGCACCAGGGCTTCCGGGGCCGGCTCTATCGCCTGGAGGATCTGGTACTGGATGTCCCCGGCCTGCTGGCGCGATTGGCGGACCGCGCCCGGGGTCACGTCTTTCTCGCGCCGCCGGCGGATCTGCGGCTCCAGCGGGACTCTCAGGGACAGACGATCATTCAACTGACAACGGTGGACGGCCCTTTGCGGGTACAGGCACACCAGGTGGTGCTGACCGCCGGCAAGGGCAATGCCGACCTGCTGGCGCAACTGAACCTGGGGCAAAGCGCTCCCGCCATGCAGCTCCGCCCCCTGCACCAGGTCATGGTGGAACACCGGCACCCTTACCCCTTTTACGGCCACTGCCTGGGCACCGGCACCACGCCACGCCTCACCATCTCCAGCCACCCAGGCGGGGACGGGCGGCAGGTGTGGTACCTGGGCGGCGCCCTGGCGGAAACCGGGGTCGGGCTGGACTCCGATGCCCAGATACAGCGGGCCAAAGCGGAAGTGGCGGACCTCTTTCCACAACTGGACTGGGCGCATGCCCGCTGGGCCACCCTGCGGGTGGATCGGGTCGAGCCAAAACAGGCGACACTCACCCGACCCGATCACGCCTTTGCCGCCCCGGTGCCCGGCGGCGACAACCTCACCGTCGCCTGGCCCACCAAACTCACCCTGGTACCCGATCTGGCAGATCGGGTGCTGGCGCCGCTGCCGGCACCGGATACGCAACTAACGGACGACGGCCTGACGCTGTTGCGCGCGCGTCTGTTCTCGCCCCCCCTGGCTGCGACACCCTGGGCCACCGCCTTCGGAGGCTTCTCATGCTGACTCTCCGCCCTCTGGGCCATACCGGCATTGACATCAGTCCTCTGGGACTGGGCACGGTCAAACTGGGCCGCAACCAGGGTGTCAAATACCCTGAGCAGTTTCAGTTACCCGACCAGCGCGGGGCGGCAAATCTGATCGCCCTGGCGGCGGATCTGGGCATCAACCTGATCGATACGGCGCCGGCTTACGGTCGCAGCGAGGAGCGCCTGGGCCAACTGCTGGCCGGCCAGCGAGAGCGGTGGGTAATATGCACCAAGGTGGGCGAGGAGTTCGAAGGGGGCCAGTCCCGCTTTGACTTTACCCCCGAGCACGCCCGCTTCAGCATTAAGCGCAGCCTGCGGCGCCTGCGCAGTGACTATCTGGACCTGGTGCTGGTACACTCTGACGGGCGGGACATCGATATTATCCGGCACGAAGACATTCTCGACGAACTGTCGGAACTCAAACGACGCGGACTGATACGGGCCTACGGCATGTCCACCAAGACGGTTGAGGGTGGCGTTCTGGCCGCCGAGCGCTGCGATTTGGTGATGGCTACCTACAACCTGCAAGCCCGTGAAGAAGCGCCCGTGCTGGACCGCTGCCGGGAACTGGGCAAGGGCGTGCTGCTAAAAAAGGTTCTGGCCAGCGGCCATCTATGCCTGGAAGGCGAGGATCCGGTACAAGCCGGTATGGACTTCGTCTTTGCCCACCCCGGAGTGACCAGTGCCATCATCGGCACCATCAACCCCGAACATTTGCGGGACAATGTCGCCAAGGCGCAACTGGCGTTGGCCAGACACCCCACACCCGGAGGTCAGCAGTGATCGGTACGGATTTCCTCGATGAGGTAAAATTTGACAGCGACGGCCTGATTCCAGCCATCGCCCAGGATATACACACCGGCCGCGTGCTGATGGTGGCCTGGATGAACCGCGAGTCCCTGCTGCTCACCGCCCGGGAAAAGCGCGCCGTCTACTGGTCGCGTTCACGGCAGCAGTTGTGGCGCAAGGGCGAGTCGTCCGGCCATGTGCAGACGCTGCACGAGCTGCGCCTGGACTGCGACGGCGACGTGATCATCCTGCAGGTGGAACAGATCGGCGGCATCGCCTGTCACACCGGTCGCCAGTCCTGTTTCTACCGGGTGCTGGAAGATGGCCAGTGGCGCACCGTGGACCCGGTGCTGAAAGACCCGAAAGACATTTATTGAGGCAGAAACCGAGGCTGGAGACACCATGAGCACTGGTCGGGACATTCTTACCGAGCTGACGCGCACGCTGGAGGCGCGCAAGCAGGCGGCGCCGGACAGCTCCTACGTGGCCAGTCTGCACCAGCAGGGGCTGAACAGGATACTGGAAAAAGTGGGCGAGGAGTGCACGGAAACCCTGCTGGCCGCCAAGGACGCCGAACGCAGCGGCGATACGGAACACCTGATCGCGGAAACCGCCGATCTCTGGTTCCACACCCTGGTCATGCTCTCCCACCTGGGACAGGATGCCGACGCGGTGCTGAACGAACTGGCGCGACGCTTCGGCCTGTCCGGCCTGGACGAAAAAGCCAGACGATAACACAACCCCGGCAGGCCATTGCCGCCGGATCACTATCATCACCACCAAAGAACGACACAGAGGAAATACCATGGGCATTGGCGGCATTAGTATCTGGCAACTGCTGATCATTCTGGCCATAGTGGTGCTGCTGTTCGGCACCAAGCGGCTGACTTCACTGGGCAGCGACCTGGGCAGCGCCATCAAGGGCTTCAAGAAATCCCTGAACGATGACGAAAAAGGCGAGGAAGACGCAGACGCCACCGACACCAAACGGGTCGAGAAGGACGCCAGCGAAAGCGCGTCTGAAACCGGCAACAAATCCAAAGCGGAACAGAAGTAAACACCTGATTTACTGCGGATTCACCGGGGACAGTTGTGTTCGATATCGGTTTTGTTGAAATGCTGGTTATCGCAGTGGTGGCGCTGCTGGTCATTGGGCCGGAGCGGCTGCCCGAGACCGTGCGCACCGTTGGCCTCTGGATAGGACGGCTCAAGCGCAGTCTGCGCGACACCCGCAGCGAACTGGAGCGGCAACTGGGCACCGATGATATCCGCCGCCAGTTGCACAACGAACAGATACTGCGCAACCTGGAAGCCACCCGCCGGGATCTGGAAAAAGCCATGCTTGAGGGTGGTGGCGACGACGCCAAAGAGGCAGACAATCCCGCGCTGCCCGACAACAGCGACGCCGGGCACGCGCCAAACGATACGGGTCCCGACGACACTGGCCCCGGTGGCACTGACCCGAAGACACCGGGCAGCAACCCATGAGCAGCGCTGAAGACTCCAAAGAACTGCCCTTGGTGCAACACCTGATCGAGCTGCGCAACCGCTTGCTGCGCTGTATCGTTGTGGTGTTAATGATCTTCGCCGGACTTTTCTATTTCGCCAACGAAATCTATCTGTTTGTCGCCGCACCCCTGCAGAAATTTCTGCCCGAGGGCAGCAGCATGATCGCCACGGAAGTGGCCTCGCCTTTCTTGACGCCCTTCAAGCTGACACTGTTCGTTTCGGTAATTATGGCAGTGCCCTATTTGCTCTACCAGATATGGTCCTTTATCGCGCCGGGTCTCTACCGCCACGAGAAGAAGCTGGCCATTCCCCTGCTGGTGTCCAGTGTGCTGCTGTTCTACGCCGGCATGGCGTTCGCCTACTTCGTGGTTTTCCCTCTGGTGTTCGGCTTCTTCACCAGTGTCGCCCCCGCCGATGTGGCCATCATGACCGACATCAGCAAGTACCTGGGCTTCGTACTCAAGCTGTTCTTTGCTTTCGGCATCGCCTTCGAAATTCCCATTGCCACGGTGCTGCTCACCCAGGCGGGAATCATCAGTCCACAGCGGCTCGCCCAGAAACGCCCCTACGTCATTGTTGGCTGTTTTGTGCTGGGCATGCTACTGACACCCCCGGATATGATCTCCCAGGCATTGCTGGCCATCCCCATGTGGCTGTTGTTTGAACTGGGGTTGGTGTTTGGTCGGCTGCTGAGTCGCCCTTCTCAGGAGCACTCAAGCTCGCAAACCTGATTTGGCATCTGGTGAAATATTCGGGCTAGCCCGCCAGCGCTCAAACCGCTTCCAACCCAACTCGTGAAAATAGTAGGCCAGGGTGTTTACCGCCGGCTCGATCAGCGCCACGGCACCGCCCAGCACCCAACTGCCGGTGAGCAGGTACACCACCACAAAGGCCACACAAAAATGCACAACTGCAAAGGTCGCTGTCTTGGTCTTGATCATCATGGTCTGGCACCCCGCAAATACTCTCTTATGAATAATGATAATGGTTATTATTTATAGTTAAAGTTGATTATTTAAATACCCCAAGTAGCTTTTTACTATCAATCAGGGCGCAGTACAGCTGTCGCTTACCATCGCCAGTTTCGGTAAGCTGTCCACACACTTACGCAACCGATCCGCCTGCGGCTCACAGTGAACTTTTCCCCGCGCCTGCTCGTATAACCGGGAAACCGAATCACTTGGGTAAACCGTGGAGCCACTATGTCGGGTTACAGGGCAAACTTGATGACAGAAGCAGAGGCGGCAGCGGCTCAGGCCAGAGAATGGGCCCAGTTGCTGCATCAAGTGGCGGAGCACCGCGACCGGCAGGCCTTCCGCAGGATTTACGAGCACTTCGCCCCCAGAATCAAGGCCTTTGCCATCAATCAGGGGATGCTGCAACAGGCCGACGAACTGGTCCAGGAAGTCATGGCCAGCGTCTGGCGCAGCGCCGACAAGTACAGCCCGTCGCTGGCGTCGGTGTCCACCTGGATATTCACCATAGCCCGGAACCAGCGCATTGATCTGCTGCGCAAAATGCGGCGAATCAGCGTCGAAACCCAGATGGAGACCGAGGACCTGTGGCAGATACCTGCCGAGGATTCCACCGTCAGGTCCATTCAGGCCGGCTCCGTGGGCAAACACCTGATGGAATCCATCAACACCCTGCCGGAAGACCAGATGATCGCCGTGCGCAAGGTCTACTACGAGGGCAAGACCCACCAGGAAGTGGCGGAAGAACTGAACATACCCCTGGGCACCCTGAAAGGGAGGCTCAGACTGTCACTGAAGAAATTGCGCGTGTTGTTAGAGGCAAACGACGTATGAGTGCTCATCATCCCGATGACATCACACTATTGGACTACGCCACCGGCACCCTGCCGCTGCCCAAGGCGCTGGCGGTGTCCGTGCACCTGTTTTTTTGCGGCCACTGCCGCGCCCAGGTCGCGCGCCTGGAAACCCTCGGCGGCGCCCTGCTGGAGCAGGTCAAACCCGCCAGCGTGGCAGCGGACGACTTTGACCGATTGATGGCCCATATCGACGAGACCAGTTCCGCCGAGGCGACAATGTCAACTGAGGCGACTATGGCGGCGCCCGCCGTCAGCCGCCGTGCGGGTGAAGGACGGCGCAACCCCCTGCAGGCCTACCTGCCCACCGGACTGCAGGACCTGGAATGGCAGCAGCAGACCCGGGACATCAGCCGCTACGATTTGACCTCCCTGATCAGTGCCAAGGGGTTTCGCGTGGCGCTGCAGAAGATTCGCGCCGGCGCGCGGGTGCCCACCCATACCCACGGCGGCACCGAGCTGACGGTGATTCTCAGCGGCGGTTTTTCCGATGAGCTGGGTGTCTACCACGCTGGCGACTATGTGCAGCGCGACGCCAGCCACAAGCACAGCCCCACCGCCCTGCAGAACGAAGACTGTGTCTGCCTGACGGTACTGGACGCTCCGATTCGCTTCACCGGCTGGCTGCACCGGCTTCTGAATCCGTTTATGGCCTGGCGCTAGTCCTGCTTACTCCTTGAACGAATCCAACTGGTAGTCCACCGGATAGGGCGGCGGCTCGCCGCCCTCACCCATCAGGTAGTGGTCCATCCAGCGCATCAGGCGCAGGGAATAGTCCCAGCGCGAGGCGGCGCGAAC